>CAVSVA010000026.1:0-89221 GCA_963731245.1 uncultured Bacteroidota bacterium | reverse complement strand
TTCAGTCCACCCGACATTTTTAATTCACTTTTACTTAAAGCCTGCAAAATTTCTTTTGCGGGCTTTGCAATTTTTTTACACTTGATGTGAGATTGATTGAAATAATGTTTGGCTAAAGCCAAATTTAAAATTCATTAATAAGTTTGAAGATGAACTAAGTTTGAAAAACTCATCTGCTCTTGCCGGTAACCACACTGTCAATCTTTTTTCCAACCTTTTTGGCGGTTTTGCCCACTGCTTTACCTGCATCTGTAACAGCATCTTTAGTATCATCCCATGCATTTGCAATGGCATGCCCCGACCTGTCGAAAAAATTACCTGATTTATTTACCACTTCACCTTCTTTCAGTTCTATTTCTTTATTATCTTTTTTAACCTTACCGGTTTTATATACCACCACGCCATTGTTAAGTGTTACATCTTTATCTGTTTCTACCCATTTGCCGTTTTTCATAACATATACCTTGCTATCTCTGTATATTATATCTCCTTCAGCCGGTGCATACGTAACGGTATCCGTTGTTACAGGAGCAGTTGTTACGGAATCAGTTATTGCAGGAACTGCAGCCGCAGTATCTGTAACTGTTGTATCTGTATTGGTGGTGGTTGAAGTGCTGTTATTGCATGCAGCAAATGATGCGGCTGCAATAACCAAAATAAAAATTTTTTTCATACTGATGATTTGGTTTATAATTTAAGCGTAAGATATAACTTTAATGTAAAGAATATCTTCGGCAAACATAACATCGCTTGTTTCCTGAACTATAAAACAAATAAAAATTATAGGCTTATTGGCAGCATAAATAAATTTTTCAAAAGGCGCAAAAAAATGAACAGATACAACTGTTCATTTTTTGTTATTAATGATTATGCAAAGTTGTTTTCATCTGCACTTGGGCCGTAACTTCCGGGAATGGGTATATCAAGCAATCTTAAAAAAACGCCCAATTGTGCACGATGATGTATTTGCTGACTTAACGATATTCTTACAATATCAATTTTTGGGCTGGTGCTGTAAATTGTTTCACCGCTTCTTAACGTCCATGGTTTATCCAATAATTTTTCATTTTCAGGAATTAAGGCAGATAAACCTTCAGCATATCTCTTCTCAAAAAATTCCATCAAATCTTTATTGCTGTTTATATCCGGTATTTCATAAGGTTGTGCAAAATCAATTCCATCAGTATTAAAAGTCATATAAATCCAGCCCGGCAAATCTGCAACATGCGTGGTAAGCCTTTTCATGTTCATGCTTTTTACATGCGGTGCATAATCAAATTTATCATCCGGAACTCTTGAAAGCATTTTACGTGTGGTAGCGCCTTCTTCAATAAATTGATGTTTAAAAAATTCAATAAATGTCATAGTGGTTTGTTTTAATAATTCAAAGTAACAATGCAGTTGTGTCAACCCTATGTCAGCAGCATTTGATTTTCTTCAACTTTTTTTAAAATATTTTCTGCGATGGATATAACCATATCATTAAGTTCAGGCGGTTCTATAATTTTTGCGTGATCTCCAAACAACATAAACCATCTTGCAAAACCTGTTAGCGATCCGCTTAAAAAAATGATGCGCACATATTCACGCCTCATTTTCTTCTTTAACATAACCATGATAATATTTTTGATCGCCAAAATATTTTATAACATCACGTTCCACTTCAATCACTATTTTTTTTACTTCGCGATTTGCAGACATTTTATCAATAAAATTTTGTAATGGCGGATGTGTGTTTAAAATGTTTTCTTCAGTGATAATCAATTTTTCAATTCTGTCTGTACGAAAATTTCTGTAATCATTTCTTAGCCTGCAAAAAGCAATCAAATGCCAGTGATTACCAAAATTATATACACCAACCGGTTCAATTTTTCGACTCGTTATTTCTTCTTTTTCTAAAGAAGCATACGTTATTTCAACAACGCTTGCATGTGCAATTGCTTTTAGTATGGGTTGAAGATGCAGTTCGGGAGGTGCTTCAAAACGAAAGGCAGGATGTTGCACCACGGCAATGTGTTCATCAATTTCTTCTATATGATCTTTTTCGGAAAGTCTTAAAACAGCTTTTATTTTATCTAACGCAGAAGTATAATGTTTTAATGAACCGGCGTCTGTTTTTGAAGCCATCAGTTTTGCTGCCGTTAATAAAGCAGATGCTTCATCGGCATTAAACATTACCGGCGGCAGTTTATAACCTTCCATCAAACTATAACCTGTGCCTGCTTCGCCAATTATGGGCACGCCGGCTTGTTGCAAGGCATGCACATCACGATATACGGTACGTAAGCTTATTAAAAATTTATCAGCAATATGCTGCGCTTTCACCAACCTTTTTGATTGCAATTGTATTAATATGGCAGATAACCGATCAATGCGATTCATATCTAACAAAAATAATTGAATGAGGTTTTGCTATGGTAAAAATATCATGAGTTAGAAAGGAAACGGCTGATAATAATTTTTGATACTGTTTAATTGATGGAAATAGAATTTTTAAAAAAATAATTATTTTAAAGGATCTATTTTTTTTAAAGGTTTATCTTCTGTCATCAGCTTCCAGTTTTCTGATAATTCGTTTTGATGAAGCAATACCCACTCACAAGGCCAAATGCTCGTGATGGCAAATAACCGGAATAAATTGAAAGATCGTTGATACGAATAAGAATTTCAAAATCTCCATATGTAGCCTGAAAATGCGGTGGGTTATGCTCATTCCAATACATCCAAATAATAATGCCGTAGAAACTGCTAATACGTGGCATGCTGTTCTTTGGTTAAATAAGAATCAACATTAATACCTTTAATACTGCAATACATATTAATCGTATCAATGTCTAATTCTTCAGGCCATGAAATAGCGCCTGATTCTTCGTTAACAAAAACATTATAAAAGTTATTGTTTAAATCCCAGTTTTTAAAAACGCCCTTTCCTGCCAAATGACTTAAATTATAATTCCCTTCTGTTCCATCTGTAAATACAACATGCACTAAATATTTTTCAAGAGCTGTAACTGCTTTTACTCTGGGAAATTGCATACGTAAAATTAATAAAATATCTGTGTACTATGCTTTACAACAGCGTTGTTAATAAAAGTTCTTTTGCATGGTTTGATTGAATGCATTTAGTAATAAGTTTTGCTTTAATTTAGTCGCACAATATGACTAAAACAATTTCTGCAAGAAACAATGTAAAAATTTTTGGCAAGGGCACGCAACCCATGTTGTTTGCGCATGGCTTTGGATGCGATCAAAATATGTGGCGATTTATTACGCCTGCTTTTGAAAATGATTATAAAATTATTCTGTTTGATTATGTTGGCGCCGGTAAATCTGACATACAAGCATACAATCCTGAACGGTATGCGTCATTGCAGGGTTATGCTAATGACATACTCGACATCTGTAAAGAACTTCAATTAAGCAACGTGATTTTTGTTGGTCATTCCGTTAGTTCCATGACCGGTCTTTTAGCTGCTGCCGAACAACCGCAATATTTTCAAAAATTGATAATGATTGGGCCATCGCCGTGTTATATAAATGATGAAAATTATGTAGGCGGTTTTGAAAAAGCAGACATTGCAGGATTGCTTGAAACAATGGAAAAAAATTATATCGGGTGGGCAAATTTTCTTGCGCCCAATATTATGGCCAACAAAGATCGGCCTGAATTAGGGGAAGAATTAACCGAAAGCTTTTGCTCAACAGACCCGCTTATTGCAAGGCAATTTGCAGAAGCTACTTTTTTTTCAGACAACCGCGAAGACCTTGAAAAAATAAAAATTCCTTCGCTTATTCTGCAATGTTCAGAAGATATCATTGCTCCGGTAGAAGTTGGTAATTATCTTGCGCAACATCTTAAAAACAGCACACTGCGTATTATGAAAGCTACCGGTCACTGCCCGCACATGAGCGAACCTGCAGAAACCATTTCACTCATTAAGGAATATCTTGCAAATGCAATTTGATGAATCGTTTCTTAATGCTGCTCCATGTTTTTGTTTTTGCACTGCTGAAGATGGAACGCTGCTTTTTGTAAACGATACCTTGTGTACAAAACTTGGTTTTTCACGCCAGGAATTATCCCGCAAAAAACCTGATAGTTTGTTTACAATTGCAACCCGCATTTTTTATCAAACACATCTTCTACCCTTGCTTAAAATGCAAGGTTATGCAGAAGAAATTTTTGTTACACTTCAAACAAAAAACAAAGAACAGATACCGGTGTTATTAAGCGCTGAAACAAAAAATTCCGGTACACAAACTATAACTGTTTATGTAGGCATTACTGTAAATCACCGCAAAAAATTTGAAGATGAACTGATAGCTGCAAAAAAAGCCGCAGAAACCGCATTAAACGAAAACCTTGCACTTATGCAGGCAAAGCAGCAATTGCAGCAACACACAGAGCAACTGGATAAGCAGATACATCTTGTAAATAAACAGAATGAAGAATTGCGCCAGTTTAATCACGTAGTAACACACGACCTGCAGGAACCTTTACGAAAATTATTTCTTTTTACAGACAGAATGCTGAATACCAAAGAAAAATATGATCAGGAAAAAATAACAGCGAACCTTGTTCGGGTGTTGCAGCAAATGCAGTCTGTTACAAGCGGGCTTCAGCAATATGTATGGTTAACCAATAATTTAACTTCTGTAATGCAGGCAGATCTAAACACTGTTTTATCTGATGCTCAACAGCAGGTAAACAATGAATTTCCCAACATCAATCTTATCATTCAAAAAGAAAAATTGCCTTCTGTACCTGCTGATGTAAAACAATTGCAATTGCTTTTTTATCACCTTTTATCTAATGCAGTAAAATTTCGTAAACCTGGTGCAGATGCGCATGTTGGCATAACTGCAAGCAATTTGCTGATGAATAAATTTCGAAATGTGCAGGATAAATATGACTACACAACTTTTATAAAAATAGAAATTGCAGATGATGGCATTGGTTTTAAACCGGCATATAAAGATCAGGTATTTGATTTGTTCAGGCGGCTGCATCAAAATGAGAGCGGCAGCGGCGTTGGCCTTGCTTTATGTAAAAAAATAATTGAAAACCATAACGGAAATATTACAATAAACAGCAGCGAAGCCGGCGGAACAACGGTTACAATTTTTTTACCGTTGGATGACATACAATTGAAATAACTGCTTTTCATTATCATTAATAATAATATTTTTGCCGCTTAAAAAAAAGCATTGGAAATGCGCTTTGATAAAAGTATTTTATGTGTGGATGATGATGAAGATGATGTGGCATTTCTTTCAGAAGCACTGCAGCAAATTGACCCGCATATAAAGATTGCAGTTGCTGAAAACGGACTTAAAGCGCTGGATTATTTGGATGAAATCAGAGAAAAAGATAACAAGCTGCCCTGCCTGATTATACTTGATATTAATATGCCTTACATGGATGGCAAACAAACTTTTTATAAACTGCAGGCTGATCCTGTTTTGCAAAAAGTACCCGTTGTTATTTTTACATCAAGCGCACACCCGGCCGATAAAGCGATGTTTACCGGCATGGGAATAGAATTTATTACAAAACCAAATACACTTTCCGGCATACAAAAAATTGCAGACCAATTGTTGCGTAACTGCTGATAAAGAAAACGTTTACTAAAATAAAGTGCCCTGCAATAAAAAGAAAACAGCCACCAATGCAAAGCCGGAACTTGCCAGCCAAAGTATTTTGCGTTTTGTGATGATAGAAATGGCACCCACAGCAATGGCTATTTGAAACAGTGTAACGGCTCTTGCTAATACATGATGCCGCGCAATGTGTTCGTCAGATTGGGCTTGCTCGTTTTGAGCGTCTTTTTTAATTTCTTCCTGTTCGTTTTTTTCTTCTTTTATTTTGTTGAAGTCTTCTGCAACAGGTTGTTTTCCCAAAGCTACAAGAATGGTGTTGGATGAATTGAGCACATCGCTTTTAATTCCTTTTGCCTGGTATAATGCCCATTGATCGGAAGCTTTTATTTGCGCCAGCATTGCTTCATCAGCATGGTCGCCCGCAAGCAAACCACTAACGGCAGCCAGCACCGCAAAGATGGCTGTTGTAAGTGCCACATACAACACCCATTTTTCTTTACCCTCGGCAAGAACTTCATGCGCTTTTTCGTTTCCCTGCTCCTGAATTTTTTCTGAATAGTCTTCTATTTCTTCCATAATTAATGTTTAAAGCATTGCCTGAATTAGTTGTAAAGTTTGCCTTTAAAAACAGGATTTTCTTTTCACTATAAAAGCAGTTGTAAAGTTACAGGTTCAATAAAATGCTATTAACAGAAGTAAAAATAAATAGTTTTGCGTTCCTTTTATTCGGGCATATTCTTTCAGGAAACTGTTTGGTTAAATGCTGATAAAAAACGCTTGCTGTTAAGATCTTCTTTCTTTCATTTCGGCGCAAAATTTTGTATAATCAGAACATACTTTGTTTTTATAATGAACTGCATATTTAAACAGTTCATTAATCCACGATTTATCTGCTCCAAAAGCAATAAGATCATCGGCGCCGGCTGCACCTTTGCGGCTTACGCCTCTAAGATGTGCAGATGCGGTAAGCATAGCCATATCTTCAATAACATTGCAAACAGTTTTAAAATTATCCTGAATAATTTTAAAGTTAATTCTGTCTTTTGTTGGCTGCAATTCCTGCAATATAAAATCATTGTTTTTAAAGCGTAAAGCGCTTAGCTGTGCAGGCGTAACATTCTGCATCATTTTTTGCAGGTAAATAATGCGCTCTGCTTCAGTTTTCCATTTGGGCAAGGCATGTGAAATATAAGATTTCAGGCAAGAAGCAGTTGCCTGCTTCATATCTATAAGCATGTGCTTGCCTGCATCTTTGTTTTTTTCAATTAAAAAAATATATCGCTGCACACCTATACTGCCTGTGCCCGCAAACCTGAACCTTGCATCTAAAACTTTATAATCATTAGGCGGTGCGTTGTTTGATGTCATCCATTCTTCAAATACCGGAATTAATTCGTGCTTTAAATTTTTGTCTATTTTAAGTTGTTTTTTATGATGGCTGCAGAGGCGCAATTTGCCGTTCTTTATTTTTGTTCGTTTTGAAAGCGCTTCTTCTAATGTTCTGTCTTCTACCTTATTAAGGAACTTTTTAATAATGCCTCTTGCAGTTCTGCATTCTATATAACGTGGGTTTCCGGAGGTTAATGTTTCTGTATATTTTTTTATAAACAGCCTGCAGGAATATTCTGCTTCCTTATCGGTAATATGCAAGTCATTAAAGCCAACAAGAATGCTGGTAATCATTCGCAGCACATCCCAGCTCACCGGCGCCAGCGTACTTTCATCAAAATCATTTATATCAAAATACACTAACCTGTTATCGCCCTTATAGCTGCCAAAATTTTCTAAATGCAGATCGCCTGATATCCAGCAAACCGGAGATGCAGCAAGGGAATTTTTTTGCAGATCTTCATAAAACAATTGAGTGGTACCTCTGAAGAAACGAAAGGAATCTTCAGTAAGATATTCATATTTTCTTGCAACTTTCGACGGCGACAGATCTTTATGATAAGACTGAAACTTTTCTAAGAATGATTCCATACTATAAATCAAATATAATAATGAGATGTTAGCCAGGTGCAGTTTTAAAAAAAGTTTCTGTTGCTGTGCAACAATTTCTATCCATAAAAAAAATGCAAAAAAGTAAAAGCATTCGTTTCAAAACTGCTGTCTGTGTTTATTACTTAAATATGGCGCTTTATACGGTTTTGCAGCAAGTGCATCAACCCTCTAAAAATTGCCGTTTGGTTCGCTTTCATAAAAAACTGCATTCACTTCAGCAAAAAAAACAGTGCGAGTAAAAAAAATAGTATTGAAAGAATAAGAAACATCCACTTTATAAACCCTGCATTTTTGTTGCGCATTACAATGCTGTTGTACATGAGAATAACTGTTTATGCATTGCTTTAAAGCCCGCTTTTATCTTCAGTATATCCTGCAGGTATTTTAAATAAAGCGGCATCAAGATCTTTGCGTTGTGCTTTGGTAAGCTGCATTGTCATTGCAACATCCTTGCTTTTCATTGCTAACTTCACTAAAAAACCGGTGCAGCCCATTTGCGTTAATTGCGTTTCTGCTTCGGGCGAATACATTGTATTTCCTGTTCTTGATTCAAACTGGCTCATTAAATTTTTTACAGAAGGCTGCATGGGCACGTCGTTGCTTTTCCATAAATCAATGGTATCTGTTGAAGAAAAGAAACTGCCCATTGTTTTGTTTGAAATAATTCTTGCATGCACACAATTAAAACCAAGAACTTTTTCTTCACCAATTTTTGTTACGGTGCTTTGCACTTTATTTATATTATTAAAATCGCCTGAATCAATATGATTTACCGTAAAGGTTTTAGCTGAGTCATCCAGCAAAATACTTTCATTGGGTTTATCTGCAGATCCAATTAAAACTATTGGTGCACTTTTATCAGAAGCGGAGTTTGTAATATTCATTTCTGAACGTATTGCGCCTTTTGATGAAACATACATTTTAATAATGCCATTTATATTCATGCTTTTTCCAGATGTTGCTGTGGTTATTTCATAATAATAATCATCACCTGAACCACTGGTGGCAGCAGCGGCAGAATTATTGCTTGTATCCGTATTGTTTGAAGTGCTGCCCGTGCATGCAAAAAATAAACATGCGGAAAAAATAATTGCAGAAAATATTTTAAAGCGTTGCATAATTTATTTTGATTTTAATGTGATGAGCTTTGTTTTAATTCGGCCGCTGCTTTTTTTATACTATCAAGTTTATCAGGCGTTATGCCAATTTTGTCTCTCATATTTTTAAGCATGTTTTTAGCTGCCGTTACAGACGGATCGTTTGAATTGCCATACATTTTATCAATACCTGAATCTGATAATACAGCAGCATCGGTTGATAAAATATCTGCACCTGCATTTTTCATTTTGGTTGTATCAGGCTTACCACTTGCCATTTCATTAACCAGATCGTTTAAATCGCCTTTTAATTTATTTGTATCCATCAACGCGCTTGCAGATGCATCAGTTGCATTAGAAGATGAATTGGAGTTTGCTGATGTTGTTGATGCATTGTTTAACAATGTGGTATCTGTTTTTGATGTACTGTTTGTTGCGCTGGTATGACTGCTGCATGAGTACATCACAACAGAAAAAATTATTATTATAATGATGAATATTTTTTTCATGATTTGATTTTTTATTGCTGTTTAAAGAATATTATTTTTAGTTTTTGCGGCTTGCTTATTTTTTGTAAGAGCTTTCATCAGAAATTGTTTTCGATTTCGTTTTTCGTGATAGTATAAAACCTGCTGTTATTAAGATGATGACAGCTAACAACAACCACCACCATTTAAAATGAGTTGCAGGTTTTGGCGTATATAATATAAAATTTTTGCCTGGAAAAATTTGCTCTTTTGCATTGTTCTTACTCCAAAAAAGCTGTAAGGCAAGCTGGTAGCGCGGCCCCTGGAAATACATGATTTTTGCCTCGTGCATTGAATCATTTAAAAATACATCTCCGCTTTTTGAAACATCACTGTGCAAGCCATCATTGTTTATGATCAGTTTATTATCAATGAACAATTTCGAGCCATCATCACTTACTATCCTGAAAGTGTAATTGCCCGTGTCATACGTTTTAAAAGAACAGGTATATTCAATTCCAAACCATTCAAAGCGGTTTTGTAATCCTGGAAAACCTAATGACCAGCTTTGTTCCGGTATGTCAATTTTATCTACATAAATATTTTTATTTAAAGATTTCATAGTATCAAAATCGGGCAGAGCAACGGTGTTTGGGGAAAGCAAAAATATCTTTCCCACCAGGCCATTGCTTATAGGAATACTGTCGCCAAAAGCATTATCCGCATTGACTTTATCTGCACTTGAAGCTTTATCCTTGCATGATGCAAATAGCAAACAGGTTAAAAGAATTATAGAAAAAAATGAGTTTACCTGTTGCATAATTTTTTACTTCTGCTTTAAAGACAATAAAATTTCTTTTCGGTTTTATTGTTTGTATCAGCCCTTAGTATTGCGAACCGGAATGTCGAACTTACCATCAGTTACTGTTAACTCAGCTTTACCCGCACCTGTACTCTCTACCAATTTTACTTTTCCTGAAAAGGTGCCTGAAACACGTGTTGAAGAAATGTTTGTAACGGTAACATTAAAAGCCTCGTTAGCATACACAACATATTTGTCATCTTTATCGTTGCCCAAAAAAAGCTGTACATTCCAGTTCTCTTCATCAGGAGTTAGCGTTACAGTGCCTGTTTTATCCGGTATTGCAAACCGCAATGAATGGGCAAACGTTTCTGTATTTTCCTGATATGCATCGCCAAGGAAAAACGACAGCTTATTGCCATTATCAGAAGATTTTGGTTACATAAGCTATCGTTGTTCGTTCATCAGTCGCATCCACTTCGCCACCGGAAACCTTTGTGCCATCTAAGTTGTAAGAAAAAACAGCATCGCCTGCCGAAGAAGATGAAGTTGCGTTCATTTGTGGCGCCTCTTCTTTATTGGTTGCTTTACTTGCGCTGCTGTTGTTGCAGGATGTACACGATGCGATGATAAATATTGCTGTTACAAAAAGTAAGTGTTTCATTTTTTATATTTTATGATAACGGGTTATTGATTTTTTATGTTGATTTGATCTGCCGGTTTTTTTTGCGGAAATAAAAAACTAGACCAGCAACATATTATTATTGCAGCAATTATGATAATGATTAAAATATAATTTTGAGATGGCAATGCCACTAAACTGATGTTATCAAAATATGCATCATTATCATTACCTACGTGCCTGAAAGCAATCAACTGAACTCTTATAAATCTGTTGATGATGGCGCTAAAAATGTATCTGCTATTGCCTGCCATTTACTTACGGACATTAAAGTATCAGTAGAATCACTATACAATGTTTTATTTTTTGATGCATCCAAACATTGCACTTTCAACATACCCTGGTCTGAAAGTGGCCCCTGGTCTAACGTTTGTTCAAAGCCACTTAGAATAAATTTTTGCTTCTTATCATCAATTGTTTTTGCATATTTTGAAACATCAACATCCTGTTGTAAAATGCAAAGCAACACCTATGTGTGCAAAAAAGAAATAACTGCCGCTTTGCGCATGTGTAACAATATCTTTTGCACTATCAAGTTTTGCAGAAGTCCAGTTTCCATCTATATTTTGCCAGCCTTGCGGACACTGTATCATACTTTGGTACTTCTGCACTTCCGTTTATAATAAGATTTGAAGATGGCTTGTTACAGGCTTGAACAAGCATGACAAACGGAAGAATTATTTTTATAAATGATGTTATTTTTTTCATGCCTACCTATATTATTCTTCGCTTTTCAGGTTAAAGGAAAAACTGATATTGTGCTCAATGGTTGACGATTGATCGCCAATTTTTGTTTCTCCTGTTCCGTTAATTTTCAAATTATTATCGCCCTCTGTTTGCACACGTAAAATGGCTGTTCTTCTCTATCACTTTACCAAGTGTAAGCTTTACAGAATTGATGGGATAATTTACTCGTGTAACCAGTGGAATGCCCGCCGCTATTGAGATGTAGCCATAGATGTAACAAACAGCAGGCGTAAAATCAACCAGCGCATCGTTTACATATATGGTAATCTTTTTTTGCGCCACATCATAATCTGCATCAATCGGAATATTAAAAGAAGCCGGCGTTGCAATGGCTCTTGCCACCGCGCCAAAACCAATGTCTTTATCAGCCGATGCTGCCGAAAAAGGAATGGCAATTGGATGGTGAAGACAAATGGCATAAAACTGCGTTAAGCCTTCCCTGCCTTTCATTGCATCTTTATATTCGTCTATTTTTTGCGCATCCTGAAAAATGGTAAACTTGGTTGCATTGCCTTCTATGTTGCCTTTCATTTTTATAATGTTGCCGCCCTTGTTATTTTTAGGATAGCGCAGGCTGATAACCGCTTCCGTTGTATAAGTATAATCCCACCACACTTCATTTGATTTGTTGCGAAACGTGCATTCATATTTGTGATTGAGATCGCCGCTCATTACAGCGCAATATCTTTTCAACAACAAATCAGAACACATGTGCACGATATCACCGCCAAAAGAAAGCGGGTTAAAGTTCGCTTCCAATGCTTTACTTTCAGTTGATGCGTCAATGAATAATGATGCACACTCGCCCGCTGCCTGCGACGCTGCATCGCTGCCACCGGTCATGCTTTTTGCATCATAACCTGCCACGGCACGACCCGCTTTATCACCTGCGAGATTGGTAAGAACTTTTGTAAACTTTCCTTCAAAATTTAAGAAGGTTGAAAAGGCTGCGCAGGCTTCACTCACCATCACCAAATATTCGCAAACACTGTTGTCGTAAGCTTTGTGATCTGTGGCTTCAATTGCCTGGTTTACGGCGTTGGTTTGTTCGGATATTACATTCGTCATATCCGAAATATTTTTTAATACTGAAGAAGGCAGTCCGCCATATTTTTTTTCTACATCACCCAGTCCTTTGCCTGCAGCAGCCACATCATCTAATTGTTTTAACACCTTATCTTTTTTATCAGAAAAATCATCCATCTTTTTTTGCAAAGCATCTGCGTCCTGCCCCGTAAGTGTTGTTTTCACCTCATCAATATCTGCTTTTAGTTTATCAGAAGCTTTGGTTATGCCGGTCTTTTAAAGGCTTAATCACTGAGTCAATATCATCGGGCTTATATACACCTAATTCTTTACTGATTGAGCTTTTGCCATCGCTGCTTTTTGCAGTAACCATGTAACTATCGTCTGTGTTTAATTGCCATATAGTAGAGTAGGCACCGCTTGTATCAAGAGGAAGTGTCCTGCTTTCTTTGCGGCTGCCGTCTTCTGCCGCTATGGTTACTGTAACCGACTTAAAATTTTGGTATTTAATACTTGAACCTGTTATTTGCACGGCGCCGCCTGCAATTATTCTGTCTGAAGAAAGGTTTAAATTGATAAAGCTTCCATCAGAATTATATTGATTGTTTTGTGATGATGAATTGTTACTGTTATTGGATGAAGTTGATGCTGCGCTTTGTTGTTGCGTATTATTTTTAACAGGCGTTGATGTATCTGATGCAACTGCTGAAGTTGTATTGCTGTTATTACCAGCAGTGTTTTTTTTCGATTTGCTTTTGCCCAAATCATCAATTTTATCAAGTGCTTTATTTGTGGCGTTATTTACATTTTCGTCAGTTTTATTTTCAGATGTTTGTTTAACAGAGTTCAAAACATTTTTAATAAACTGCGCATGCAAGTTATTTACGCTTATTAAAAAAAGCGTGATCATTAAAGCAATAAAATATTTGGTTTTAAACTTCATAAAAATGATTTATTGTTTTTGCGCTGCTGCATCAGGTTACGTTACACAGCTTATAATGACGGAGGTATAGTATTGCTATCTTTTCCTTTGTCTGATATCGCCTTGTCCACATCATTTTTTAATGACCGGAATGAATCTTTAATATTGCTGTCTGTTGAACGGAAACGGTAAGCGCTGAAGGCGACAACGATGGCGCCTGCAATGGCAGCCCATATTCCAAGGCTAAGGCCTACACTGCCATAGACTCCGTTTTCATTGCTAACGCCACTCATTGCAGATTCCCACCGGATTATAAGATAAGCGGTAATGCAAATATTTACTACACCTGCGCCAAACACGGGTAACCACGTTTTTGCCGAAATGTAATCTTTCTGGTTGCCAGCCAAAGCAAGAAGGCCTGCCAAAATAAAAAGTATAAATACCAGCACACCAATACCGTTCATGCCATTTACTGATCCAAAGCCATAGCTGAACCACGGCAGAAAACAGGCAATTAAACCTATTGCCGCACCTGCAATAACCGCTTTGCGCTGTTTGTGCATTTGTTGAAAATTCATAGTTTTTAATTTTAAGATTTATAAAAAATTTATTGTTGATCAAAATTTTTTAAATTATTCACTTGTTTGCAGTAATAGGAATATCAAAGCTGCCATCAGCTATTACCAATGGCTCAGGCGTATCATCATCTGATAAATATTTTCCTGAAAATGTGCCCGTTACGTGTGATGCATCAATACCGGTGATTGTTACGGTAACAGAATCGCCATAATAATTTTTATATTTATGAGACATGTAAGTTGCCTGGTTTTTTGTTTCTGTAAGAGAAGGGGTGTAATGAAGCACGTTAGTAGTGCCGCTGTTGGCAACTGAAAAAGAAAACACTTCTGATGTTGGCGTATTGGTGACTTGAAACTTTAAACGCCCGTCGGCAGTATTATTTTTAACCTCGTTTACATAAAGGCTTTTTACATCCACCTTGTTGCCGTTTATAGTGTAAGAGAAACTGCTGTTGCCATTAGAAGAAATAGCGCTATTTGAAGATGTAGCTCCAACACTGTCTTTGTTGTTATTTGCTGCATTGTTATTTGAACATGCAACTAATAAACATGTTGACAAAAAAGTTGAGAATAAAAATTTCAAATGCTGCATAAATTATTTTATTTAAAGAATGATGAATAATTATTTTTTCGAATAAGACGAATAAGGAATATCAAACCTGCCATCTTTAACCGGAACATCTCTGTCAGTTTTAGGCTCGGTAAGCGTTCCTGAAAATGTACCTGTTACTCTTGATGCACCTGAGGAAGTTATTGTTACAGTCATTTCTTTACATTGATAATCGTTATCTATTGCATTGGCTTCACTATACATAGCGGAATGATTGGGATCATCTGTACCGTGAATATTAGTTACTCCTTTATCGGCAACAAAAAAACTAAGCTGAGCAGGAACACCTTTCTGGCCGGAAACAACGTGAGCCAAAACAAAATTTACAATGCCCGGTGTTGTTTCAAAAGCCGCGTTTGCAAGCTGATCTGTGCTGCTTCCCGAGAAGTCTTTACCATCAATCGTGCATGAAAAACTTGCATCGCCCGATGAGGATGTAGTGTTAGAAGCGGATGAAGATTTTATTTGATTACTATTAACTGCATTCGAACCTTTATTATTCGAACACGCAAGTACTAAACAGGTTAAAAAAAAGCTGCTGTAAATAATTTTAAGTGTTGCAAGAATAGTTTTTAAAAAATCAGTTAATTATTTATTTGGCATCGCACTCATCATATTACCAAACATTAAATTGCTTTTTGATTCGGTATATCCCGAAGGAATTTTAAATAATGATGATGAAAAAGATTGCTTTTCAGCTTTTGTTAATTGCATCGTCATTGAATAGCCTTTATCGCTGCTTGCCATTTTTACAAAAAAACCACCGCAACCTGCATTATTAAGTGCCTGCACCATTTGCGGAGTTACATTTTGCATCATAGCCTTCTTCATAATTGCATAACCAGGCACATCGGTGCTCGTCCATATATCTTCTGTTGAGGTTGATTTAAACATTCCCGAACCTGTAGTTGAAGTAAGCTTTGCATGAATGCAGTTGTAGCCATTAACAGTTTCGTTTCCAAGTTTTGTAACCTCGTATTTTTGGTGTACGCCGTTTATAAAAGATGTGTCTATAACATTCAAAGAGTAATCTTTGTTTTCATCATCCAGTATCACACTGTAACGTGGTTCATTCATCCTGCCAATAACGATTAATGCGCTTCCATTTTTTGCGCCCATCATTGCAGCTATGTTCATTTCAGAGCGGCCTTCTCCATTGTTATCAAGATACATTTTGCTGATGCTTGTGATGGTACCTGATTTTTTTGTTGTTGATTGAATCGTATATTCATAATAGGTTCCGCTACCACCATTTGCAGTCATATATGTTTTAATAGCAGTGGCAGAATCTGCTGCAGAAACGCCTCCGCCACCAACAAGGTTGCCTAAGCCTTTACTTAATAAATCACTCATCGAAGTATCGTTAGGATTGTCATTCGCAGCTTTTGCAAATGCGCCTAAAACGCCGCCCAGTGCTGCTGTATCTGTATTGGATGAATTATTATTTTTTGATTTTGATTGCGTAATGCCATCAATTGTTTTATCGGTAGCCTGGTCTGCTTTTTGATCGGCGCGGTTTTGCGTTGTTTGCTTTACATCATTAATTATTTTTTTTAAAAATTGTGCGTGAACAGAACTTGTATAACAAAGCGATGTAAAGAAAATAATAGCAACTGCTAATGGCTTTGCGCCCCGTGATTTTGTTTTCATAAAATTATTTTTAGATGCATGTTTGCTGCATTTTATTATTATAGAAAGCATATAATTTGGCTGATGCTTATTTGAACTTTATTTTTAAATGAATAATAATTCAGCTATAAATGTGAATGAATGTTTAGAACATTTTATCATCAGGTGTATCGTAAAATTGATGGTTTCAGAAACGGTTATCTTTTAATAACCGACAAACAGGCTTGTAAAATCGTCGAATGAAAAAAGGTTAGCTTTTAAATTGAATGATCGCGGTGAGGTTTTGATCATCCTGCTTTTCAAAAAATATTTTTAATTTAAGCTGGGCAGCAAGATCGCTTACAATTTGAAGGCCAAGCCCGGAAGCTTTACTGTTAACCTGCATATTGTTTAAGTGCGCATTCAGCACATCAGCATTTGCATGCATTGAAGTATTAATGATAGAAAGCTCGTTATTATTTGCAGTAATATATATTTTGGTTTTTATATCGCTGTATTTTATGGCATTCTGCAGCAGGTTGCGAATAATAACGGCAATAAAATTTTCGTCGGTTGTTTGTATATAATTTTCCGGAAGCTGGTTATAAAGAACAATGTTTTTTTCTTCCATACCTGTGTGCAGCAAATCAGCTTCTTTTGCAACAACATTATTAATATTCACCCGTTTGTTTTCGGGCGTAAATTGTTGCATCTGGCTTTTACTCCACATTAAAAGATCTTCCATTGTTTCCAACACATTTTCTGTTGCTTTTTTTATGCTGTCTTCATGCTTTTGTTTTGTTTCTTCATTCAATATTTCAGGATGTTCTTTTTGCAACTGCATTAATTGCGCAAGCCTGCTAACCGGCGAACGCAGATCATGACTAATTATTCCAAACAGTTTTGCCTTGGTATCGTTTGCTGTTGAAAGTTGCGTGTTTAAAGTTTGCAACGCCGCCTTTTGAATATTAAGTTGCTTATTCAGTTTTTCGCGGTTGCGATAAATAAAATAAAACAGCAAAGCAATTATGCCCAAAGCCACCAAACCCAATATCAGCAGCCATTTGGTGCGGGCAGCATTTTGTAATTGCAATGCATTTAATTTATTTTCTTTATTTAATGAAGTAATGCGGTGTTCTTTTTGACTGGTTTCATAACGCGTTTCCTGGTCTGCAAAATTGCTTGATAATTTTTCTTTTGTAAGTGAATCAAGACTTTCGTTGTACTCTTTATAAAACTGCAAAGCCTGCTGCAGATTTCCTAAACCCTGGTAAGCAACGGCGAGATATTTTAAAATATCAGTATAATCTTCTTTACTAAACTGCTGAGCTAAAGGCAAAGCCTGCGTTAATAATGATACAGCTTTTGAAAAATTACCGGTTTGCTCATAATAACGTGCGGTTGTTTTTTGCAATTGATAAGATTCAAAAAACTGAATTTTTTCGGCAGGATAAGCATTTAGTTTTTGAAGATATGGCCAGGCTTGTTTGTATTCATTTTTATCAAGATAATAACGGCTTACAGAAAGATTGCTGAAGATAATAAAATCAGGAATTGCAGACCGGTTTTTAAACTTTTCTGTAACAGGATTTACATACGTATTAAGATAATACAACGCAGAATCAATATTACCGGTTTTACTAAAAATATCAATCAGCAAAAACTTATATCGCATATCAATAAGATAAGATGAAGTGCTGTATGGCCTGCCCATGTTTAATGCAGAAAGCGCTTTATCAAACTTGCTTGTTTTTACATACAATTGCGCCAAAGTATGGCAGCGGTTGGCAAAATCGGTTGTGTCCTTTGTGCTCCAATGTTCTGTTGTTTGCTGCTGTAATGTTATACTTTTTAAAAAATAATCCTGCGCAGAATTGTAATAAGATTTTTGCTGATAATAAGTGCCCAAAGCTGCATATACATTTTGCAGCACAACTTTATCTTTTGCAGTATCAGCAATGGATTGAATGATGTTTTTATAAGTTTCTGTTTGAGCATTGTTTTGCATTTCGAAGCCAATGTGCATCATAGATATTGCAGCATTTGCAATAAGTGCAGATGACTTTGCTTTTTTTGCTTCTTCAAAACTTTTTAAAAAATAAAATGAAACGCTGTCAACATTTGTTGGGTTTTGAAAAAGAAAACCGTTAGCTAAATAATAATAAAATTGCGAACGGTGCTTCGCATCATCGGCAGGTGCAAATTGCAATCCTTCAAAACTTAATTTACGCAAAGTGGCGCCATTATCCATTGCAGCCAGCATAATATTATTTTTTTCAGAATCGCAGTGCGCAAGCAAACTGTTTATCTTTTCATCATTATTTAAGCGCTGTGCATTGGAAATGTTGCCCGCAAACAAAAATGAAAGCGTAAAAAATATTATCAGCGTTAGTTTCATTTTATAATAAATCACTTAAAACATTCTTATACATTTTACCGACAGGTAATTCATAACTTTCAATATAAACTTTATTATTTTTTATGAGTGAAATTTTATCTGTATTTACAATATAACTGCGGTGAATGCGCACAAATTTTTGCGCTGGTAATTTATGCTGCATGTTGCTGAAAGTTTCCAGCACAAGATAATTTTTTAATGCGGTTATTATTTTGGTATAATCTTTCATGGCTTCAAGATAAATAATTTCATGCAGCGATAATTTGTACTTATCATAACCTTGTTTTATAACAACAAAATCGTATTCCTGTTCCTGCGCAAAAGCATACGCATTGTTGCGCAATTGAAAAAAATCTTTTAAACGCAACGCACATTTTTCAAAGCGCTCACTGCTTACTGGTTTTAATAAATAATCAAATACCTGCAGCTCAAAACCATCCAAAGCAAATTCAGGATGCGATGTAATAAAAACAGGCGCCGGCACTAAACCGGCAAGATTTTTTATCATTTGTATGCCGCTGATGCCGGGCATTTCAATATCAGCAAAAACTATATCTGGCTTTAGTTGAGAAATTATTTCAAAACCTTCCACTGCATTATTACATGCTGCCTCTTTTTTTAAAAAAGAAAATTCAGAAGCCATTGCTTCAATCTGCAATAGCGCAAGCTCTTCATCGTCCACCAAAATATAGGTTAACGGCTTTTGCATGTATAAAAATAATTGCAAAATGCGCAACTGATATAAATTAATTTATGCTTTATACTGATTTGCAATTGTTATTGCTGAAAGATGTTTTGTTAATTTGAAACGCATTGAATTTTTAACTAACAAAAATGCAATGATACATTTGCGTGAAGCAAGTTTTAAATGCAGCAAAATTATTTTATCTGGATCATCGCTTTATTATCCATCTTTTTAATAATACTGCGGCCTTTTAAAATTGCCGAAGCATTTTGGGCTGTTTGCGGCGCATTTGCGCTTTTATTATTTGGTTTTATTTCGCCGTTACAGGCTTATAACGGCATATTAAAAGGGCTTGATGTTTATTTATTTCTTGCAGGGATGATGTTGCTTGCCGAAGCTGCAAGAGAAGAAAATTTATTTAACTGGATGGCTGCTTATGCAACGTTTTATTCAAAAGGATCGGCCAAAAAACTTTTTCTCTTAATTTATTGTGTTGGAATAATTATAACTGTTTTTTTATCAAACGATGCAACTGCTGTTGTGCTTACCCCCGCCGTTGCTGCGGCAGTAAAATCTGCCAAAGTAAAAAACCCGCTTCCTTACCTTTTAACTTGTGCATTTATTGCCAATGCAGCTTCGTTTGTGCTTCCCATTTCAAACCCTGCAAATCTTGTTATTTATGGCGCTCACATGCCTTCACTTGCGCACTGGATGAAGCAATTCATCATTCCATCTATATTATCAATTGTAATAACTTATGTTGCTTTATATTTTACACAACGCAAAAATTTTGCTGAACCCATTGCATTAAAAACATCCAAACCTGTTTTGCCTGCAGGCGGCAAAATTGCAGCCGCCGGCATTATTATTTCAGCAGTTGTATTATTAGTTTCATCTGCATTAAATATTTCATTGGGTTTGCCCACTGCTATAACCGGCGTTATAATTTTTTTGATTGCAGTAATTAAAAACCATAAAAATCTGTTTACAGTTTCGCGTAAAATTTCATGGTCGGTATTGCCATTGGTTGCAGGTCTTTTTGTAATGGTGGAAGCGCTTAATAACACAGGAATTTTACATCTTTACAAAAACATTTTTAGAAGAAAGCACCAAAAGGTCTCTTGTTAAAACAACATGGATAAGCGGTGCAGGCATTGCATTTATAAGCAATGTTATAAATAATCTTCCGGCCGGATTAATTGCAGGAAACGCAGTGCAAGCTGCAAATGTTCCTGAACTTATTAAGAGGGCAATTTTAATTGGGGTTGATGTTGGACCAAATCTTTCTGTTACAGGTTCACTCGCCACCATTTTATGGCTTGTTGTGTTGCGCCGCGAAGGGCAGCACATTAACGCATGGCGATTTTTTAAAGATCGGTTTTGTTGTAATGTTGCCTGCTTTATTGCTTGCAATAGCTTCGCTTTTTTTAATAAATTAAAGGTTAAAATATCTTCATTGCGGCAGTTATAATAATATTGCTGAGGAATCTTGTTTTTTTTCAAAAAAACATCCGGTTAAAGTCACAAACAATAAACTATGAACCATTCAAAACTTGCTGATACAGGCACTACGATATTTACAATAATGAGCCAGTTGGCGCTTGAATACAATGCTATAAATCTTGGCCAGGGTTTTCCTGATTTTATGATGAGTAAAGAATTAATTGCCCTGGTTAATCATGCCATGTTGCAAGGGCATAATCAATATGCACACATGAACGGACTGCCTTTACTGCGTGAAAAATTAGCTGTAAAAACCGAAAAGTTGTATCACAATTCTATAAACGCAGAAACACAAATAACCATAACGCCTGGTGGCACGTATGCCATTTACACCGCACTTACAAGCATACTTCAAAAAGATGATGAAGTAATTGTTTTTGAACCTGCATACGATAGTTATATTCCCAACATAATTATCAATGGCGCAAAACCTGTTTTAATTCAGTTGCAATACCCGCTTTACAATATTCCGTGGCAGGAAGTAAAAGAAAAAATTACGCCTAAAACAAAAGCTATCATTATTAATTCGCCGCATAACCCAACAGGCATGGTGATAGGTAAAAATGATATTGAAGAATTAAAGCAAATTGTTCATAACAAAAATATTTTTATTGTTAGTGATGAAGTGTATGAGCATTTAATATTTGATGATATTGTGCACGAAAGCATGTTGCGCTATGCTGAACTGCTTGAAAAAAGTTTTGTGTGTTTTTCTTTTGGCAAAACCTATAACTGCACCGGCTGGAAGATTGGTTACTGCATTGCTGCGCCGGCATTAATGAAAGAGTTTAGAAAAGTGCACCAGTTTAATTGCTTTAGCTGCAACAGTTTTGTGCAATATGCGCTGGCAGCATTTTTAGATAATGAAGATGCTTATTTATCACTTTCAAAATTTATTCAGCATAAAAGAGATTATTTTGAAAAGATGATGCTGGCAACAAAGTTTAAACCCATCACCTCACACGGCAGTTATTTTCAATGTTACAGTTATAAAGATATCAGTGATGAAAATGATATGCAGCTTGCAATAAAGCTAACAAAAGAATGTGGCGTAACCACCATACCGTTAAGCAGCTTTTATCAATCTAAAAAAGATGATAAGGTGTTGCGGTTTTGCTTTGCTAAAAAAGAAGAAACATTAAAACAGGCAGCAGAAAGGCTAATTGATTTTAGTTAATATTAAATCTTAAACATTTTATAACACATTAACAGTAACATATTTTTCAATTAATGTAGTTTCGCATCTTCATGTGTTTTAAAACTATTTTTTTTAAGGCAATTGTTTTTGTAGTTGCGCTGCAAATATTAAATCTTAGTATTTATGCGCAAGACTATAACCCTATTAAAAGTAGTAACGTTTTATACGAAACCAATGAAATAAATTCTATAATGGAATACGTTGGTGAAATTGTTTTAAAACATCAAAATCAATTTCCAGAATATCCCAACGATGGTCAGAAAAACTTACAATTAAAACATACTGCGCTTACAACATTTTCTTTTCAGTATTTAAAAGTGCAATCGTGCACAAATAAAGCCGTTATAAATTATATCGTTCCCGTTACAGAAGATTATTATTTTCTTTTTTTAAAGGAAATAAATCCACCTCCGCCTAAAGCTTAAACATTCTTCTTCCGGTTACTTGCGCTATATGATAAGTTTTTTAAAACTTATTATCTATTCGACTTTACACGAAACTTATAAACGTGATATTTTTTTTAAATATGCTTACCATAAGCAGGCTTAAGTGCATCATCACTTTTTTTATATTTTGTTTTTTATGTTTTACTGCAAGCGCTGGTTTTGCTTTTAATGAACCAAAAAACAGAGATAATCCGGCCGCTGATACAATATCATTAACCTTATCGCAGGCCGAACAAATATTTCTTGACAGCAATTTTGTATTGCTAAGCCAGCGTTATAACATAGATGTGCAAAAAGCTTATGCCATACAGGCAAAGTTGTGGCCCAATCCAAATTTTTCTGTTGGTCATACTTTATATTCCGGCCAGTTAAAACAATTTTTTCCGCTGGGTATTAACGATGAAACAACAGCCAATTTATCGCAGCTTATTTTACTGGCAGGCAAAAGAAACAAACAAATAAAAGTTGCACAAGCGGGTGTAAAACTTGCAGAATACCAGTTTTTTGATCTGCTGCGCACGATGAAATATATGCTTCGAAGCAACTTCTTTACTATTTATTTTTTACAGCAATCGGCCAGGGCATATAACCTCGAAATATCATCATTACAACAAGTAGTTACTGCGTTTAATGAGCAGGAAGGCAAAGGTTATATTTCTGAAAAAGAAGTGGTGCGCATAAAAGCACAATTGTATTCACTTCAAAGCGAGTATAACGATTTGGTGAACGAAATAAATGATAATGAAAGCGAGATGCGGCTGTTGCTTCAAACAAAGCAATATGTTTATATAAAGCCTTTAGTTGATTCAAACAAAATTGCAACGCTTTCGCCCGAAATGTATTCGCTTAAAATGCTGCTTGATTCTGCTTATGAAAACAGAACTGACCTGTTAATTGCAAAAGCAAATACAAACATCAATCAACTAAATTATACGTATCAAAAATCGCTGGCAACACCAGATTTGTCTTTGAATTTAGCGTATGATGAACAAGGCAGTTTTCTTACAAATTTTTACAGCATCGGCGCAGCCATCGACCTGCCCTTTTTTAATCGTAACCAGGGAAATATAAAAGCCGCAAAAACTTCAATTGACATTGCCAAAATAATGCAGACTGCAGCAGAAGATACTGTAAAAGAAAACGTAACACGGTCTTTAGAAAAAGCTTTTGCGCAGGAAAAATTATATAGAAATATCGATTCAGGTTTTATACATGATTTTCAAAATTTAATGCAGGGTGTTTTGGTAAATTATGAAAAGCGCAACATAAGCCTGTTAGATTTTCTTGATTTCTATGAATCGTATAAACAAAACATACTGCAGCAAAACAATATACAATACAACCGGGTGCAGGCTTTTGAAGATTTAAATTATTATACCGGAACTAATTTTTTTAATGAACAATAACGTTTAAACTATGCAAGCAATTAAAACTTTTATAGGCATTTTATTATTACCGGCTATCATTATGCAATCATGCAAAAACAATGATCCGGATAGTGATGAGGTTGCTCAAAAATATGTAATGCCAGATTCGTTATTCAGAACATTAAAAATTGATACCGTTTCTGAATGTCCGTTAGAAAACAGCCTTACATTAACCGGGCAGGTAACTTTTAATGAAGATAAGGTTGTAAGGTTATATCCTTTAGTAAGCGGAACAGTAACCGGTGTTAATGTAATGCTGGGCGATTATGTAACGCAGGGCCAGCCGCTGGCTACTATTCACAGCGCAGAAATGGCAGGTTACAGTAATGATTTGGTGAGTGCGCAAACCAATTTGCAGGTAGCCAAAAAAAACCTGGATGCAGAGCAGGACATGCTGAACAGCGGTCTTGCTTCTCAAAAAGATGTTTTGGCAGCGCAGGCAGCTTATGAGCAGGCAAAATCTGAATTATCAAAAGCAAACAGCGTTTTAAAAATTAATGGCGGAAGCACGCAGGGCGATTATATAATGAAAGCGCCGATAAACGGTTTTGTTGTAGAAAAAAATGTTACCAATGATATGGCTCTCCGTTCAGATAATGGAAACGATTGTTTTACTATTTCAGATTTAAGCAACATTTGGATAATGGCAAATGTGTATGAATCAAACATTGCCAATGTGCAGTTAGGCGATAGCGTAAATGTTACAACGCTCTCTTATCCTGACAAAATTTTTAAAGGAAAGATTGATAAGATATTTAATGTGCTCGACCCAAATAATAAAGTTATGAAGGTGCGTGTGGTGCTTTCAAACCCGGGTTATTTACTGAAGCCGCAAATGTTTGCAAGCGTAACGCTTGATACAAAAGAAAACAAACAGGCCATGTGCATTCCTTCAAGAGCATTGGTGTTTGATAACAGCCAGTATTATGTGCTGGTGTATAAAAGCAAATCAGATATAGAAATAAAACCCGTGCGCATAATTAATACACTTGGTGATAAAACATTTATTTCTGCAGGCATTGAAGATGGTGATATTATTATTGGCTCCCAGGCCTTATTAATTTATCAGGCACTAAATGCTTAAGCTAAATTTAATTTCATTTAAATGAATAAGTTTTTAAGAGGCGTAATAGCATTTTCTTTAAAGAATAAATATTTTATATTTTTTGCAACATTAATATTGCTGGTAAGCGGCATTATCACATTTATTAATATGCCTATCGAGGCTTTTCCGGATGTTACAAACACTGAAATAACCATCATAACACAATGGCCCGGCCGCAGTGCAGAAGAGGTAGAAAAGTTTGTAACCATTCCTGTTGAAATTGCCATGAATTCTGTGCAGGAAAAAACCAGCTTGCGCTCTACCAGCATCTTTGGTTTATCGTATGTAAAATTAATTTTTGATGATGGCATTGCTGATAAAGATGCAAGCAATGCAGGTGAACAACCTTATTGGCAAATGCCACACTTGCCCGAAGGTATTTTACCCGTTATGTGCAGCCGCCAACCGGCCCTACCGGCGAAATTTTTCGCTATACTTTAAAAAGCAATTTCAGAGATGTAAGAGAATTAAAAACCATCCAGGATTGGGTTGTTGACCGGCAACTGCGTTCTGTGCCTGGCGTTGCTGATATTACTGCCTTTGGCGGTAAAACAAAAGCGTATGAAATACAGGGTTGATCCGGGTAAACTGGCCAATCTTGGCATAACTCCGCTTGATGTTTATTCTGCAGTAAATAAAAACAATATCAATATTGGCGGCGATGTTATCGATCAAAACAACCAGGCTTATGTAGTAAGAGGCATTGGTTTGCTTAATGACATTAACGAAATAAAAAATATCATTGTTGAAAACGTACAACAGCATTCCTGTATTGGTGAAAGATGTGGCTGATGTTGAAATTTCAAACCTGCCCCGGTTAGGCCATGTGGGCCGGGCAGATGCCATTTTTGATGCATCGGGCAGCAAAAAAATTGTTGATGATTCAGATGCGGTAGAAGCAATTGTTGTAATGCGCAAAGGAGCAAATCCTATCAAACGTAATAAAGGCGGTAGAACAAAAAATAAAAAAAATAAACAGAGATGTATTGCCCGCCGACACTAAAATTGTTCCTTATTACAACCGCAACGATCTTATACATTTTGCAACCCATACCGTAATGCACAACCTTATAGAAGGCATTTTGCTGGTTACATTGTTGGTATCGCTTTTTATGTTCAACTGGCGCACAACGCTTATTGTTTCCATCATTATGCCGTTGGCTTTATTGTTTGCATTTATTTGCCTGCATTTAATGGGCATGTCTGCCAATCTTCTTTCATTAGGCGCAGTTGATTTTGGAATTATCATAGACGGCGCCGTGGTGATGGTAGAAGGCATGTTTGTGGTGATGGATGAAAAGGCAAAAGAAATAGGCATGGAACGTTTTAACAAGCTTGCAAAAATGGGCCTGATAAAACGCAAAGGCGCGCGAATTAGCCAAAGCAATTTTCTTTGCAAAGCTTATTATCATTACAGCCTTACTTCCCATATTTTCTTTTCAAAAAGTTGAGGGAAAAATGTTTTCGCCGCTTGCATACACACTCGGTTTTGCTTTGTTAGGCGCATTAATTACAACGCTTACTCTAGTGCCGGTTTTTATTAATATGCTGTTGCGAAAAAATGTAAAAGAAAAACATAATCCCGTTGTAGAATTTTTGATTAAGTATATGATGATGGCTTATCATTTTTACGGTAAAAAATAAACGCAAGGCCATCATCTCTTCTATATTAATTGTAGTGATAGGTTTTTATTCTTTTAAATTTTTAGGAACTGAATTTTTGCCTGAATTAGATGAAGGCTCTATCTGGCTTCGCGTGCAAATGCCTTACAGCATTTCGCTGGATAAATCGGTAGAAATTGCAAATATGGTAAGGCAAAAATTAATGAAGTTTCCTCAGGTAAAAAATGTGGTATCGCAAACCGGGCGGCCGGATGATGGCACCGATGTGGCCGGCTTTTACAACAATGAATTTGATGTTATGCTCTATCCGGAAGAAGACTGGAAACCGCATATAACCAAAGATGAACTGGTGGATAGTATGAATAAAAAACTTTCTGTTATTCCGGGTGCCGATTTAAATTTTTCGCAACCCATTTCAGATAATATTGAAGAAGCTGTTTCAGGTGTAAAAGGCTCTATTTGCGTTAAGGTTTATGGAGATTCTCTCAATTACATGGAGGATAAAGTGCAGCAGGTTTATGAAATTTTAAAAGGAGTGAGAGGCATCAGCGATTTAGGTGTGATTAAAAACATTGGCCAGCCTGAATTGGATATAGATCTAAATCAGCAAAAAATGGCATTGTATGGTGTGGCCACTGCAGATGCCAATGCTGTAATTGAAATGGCAATTGGCGGAAAGGCCGCTACCACATTGTACGAAGGCATTAAACAGTTTGATATGCGCATTCGCTTTCCTGAACAATTTCGTAAAAAGATGGATGACATTGGTAACTTAATGGTGCCCACACAAAGCGGTTCAAAAGTTCCGATAAAAGAAATTGCCACCATTGGCTTAAAAACAGGGCCCTGCCTTATTTTTCGCGATGATAATGAACGATATTCTGCTTTAAAATTTTCTGTTCGCGGCAGAGATATGGGCAGCACCATTAAAGAAGCGCAGCAAAAAGTAAATGCACAGGTTAAAGTAAAACGCGGTTACACCATGGTTTGGCAGGGAGATTTTGAAAATCAGCAACGGGCAAGTTTGCGGTTAGAGCAGGTTGTGCCCATAAGTTTATTATTGATTTTGTTGTTGCTTTTTGTAATGTTTGGAAATTTTAAAGATGCCGGCCTTGTGTTTTTAAATGTGCCGTTTGCAATTGTGGGCGGCATTGCAGCGCTGTTTATTACCGGAACAAACTTCAGTATTTCTGCAGGCATTGGCTTTATTGCGCTTTTTGGTATTTGTATTTTATTTGGTGTGCTTTTAATTACAGAATTTAAATTAAATCTCGATAAGTTTAAACACGAAAAAAATGGTTTATATAAATCTTTAAAATTGGGTGTTGCTGTAAAAATTCGCCCGGTAATGATGACGGCTTTAATGGCTGCCGTAGGTTTGTTGCCGGCCGCAATATCTCATGGCATTGGCTCAGAAAGTTCAAGGCCTTTGGCACGCGTTGTTATTGGAGGTATTTTATTTGCCATGATGTTTTCTTTGCTGGTTTTTCCCATGATCTTTGCATGGGCATATAAAAATGTTGATAAGAAACATAACAGTGAAATGGATAGCGGAATCTAATTCATCATTCACCTGAATTTTATTATTTATATTTTGTATTTAAGTAAGTGAGAAAATAATTAAACGATCTTCTTACAAAAACTTTGTTTATAAGGCGCAATTTTTTTTCAACAAAAATTTTATAAAAAATATACGCAGTTATTTGTGGTTATCATATTGTAATCATCAATTTTGCATAGAGAACATTAAATTCTTTTCAACATATACATGCCGGTTTATAATCAATCCCGCAGCAGGATCATCCAGGTAATATTTATTCTTGTTTTTCTGCTCATCGTATTACAGTTATTAAACTTACAGATATTTTCTACCGAATATAAATTACAGGCAGAAAACAATGCTGTTTACCGCAAAACCATTTATCCTGATCGGGGAATTATTTACGACCGGCATGGCAAAGCCATTCTTGAAAACACCATCATGTGGGATTTGATGGTTACACCGTCTGAAATTAAAGGCGCCGATACAACTGCACTTTGCAATATTTTAGGTATTGATACGGCAGGCTTTCATAAAAGAATTCTTACAGCCATCATTAAAAATTCCCGTTATAAACCAAGCATATTTGAACCGCTGATTAGCGATGAGGCCTTTGCCAGGTTAAATGAGAACATGTATAAATTTCCGGGATTTAATATTATTGAAAGACCGGTTCGTGCTTACCCGTTTCATGTGGCTGCTCATGTGCTGGGTTATTTGGGTGAAGTTGACAGTAACTTTTTAAAACGCCATGCAGGTGAAGGTTATGAACAGGGCGATTATGCCGGCATGACCGGCCTTGAACGCAGTTACGAAAAAATATTGATGGGCCAGCGTGGCGTAAAAAGATATATACGCGATAATAAAAACCGGATACAAGGTTCATATAATAATGGCATGTACGATACAGCGGCCATTGCAGGCAGAAACCTGTATTCAAGCATGGATGTTAATCTGCAGCTGCTTGCAGAAAAATTATTACAGCATAAAATTGGCAGCGTGGTTGCCATCAATCCTAAAACCGGCGGCATACTGGCTATGGCAACGGCGCCATCATACGATCCTACCATGTTAACCGGCGCCCAGCGCCGCAAAAATTTCGGAAAACTTATTTTAGATACAGCACGGCCTTTATTAAACCGTGCTATTAAAGGCCAGTATCCGCCAGGCTCAACCTATAAACCATTAAGTGCGCTTATTGCTTTGGATGAAGGTATCATCACCCCGTCTTATGGCTATCCCTGCGCAGGAGCTTATTATGCATGTGGCCGCCCGGTTAAATGCACAGAACATTGGATTGGCCATTCAAAAGACCTGCGTACTGCCATTGCCTATTCGTGCAATTCTTATTTCAGTAACGTTTTTAGAATGATCGTTGATAATCCAAAATACAAGAATACAAGACTGGGTTACATGGAATGGAAGCATTACATGAACGCTTTTGGTTACGGAACAAATTTAAATGCAGATTTACCCAATGAAGATGATGGCAATATTCCCGACACGTCAGGTTATAATAAAGATTTTGGCGGTAACCGATGGAACAGTTGCAACATTGTTACATTAGGTATTGGCCAGGATAGAATGCTTGCCACACCATTACAAATAGCCAACGCAATGTGCATCATTGCCAATAAAGGTTATTATTATACGCCTCATTTTGTTGACAGTATTGAAAACGAAACCATTGCAGATACTCAATTTCTTGGTAAATACAGAATAAAACACGTGCCGCTTGAACATATTTCAGATTCATCGTTTAATACTGTTCAGTTAGGCATGCACGATGTGGCTGTATTTGGTACAGCAAAAGCAGTAAAAATTGGGTATTGATATTTGCGCCAAAACAGGTACGGCGCAAAATCCGCATGGAAAAGATCACTCATTGTTCGTGGCTTCGCACCTATGCAAAACCCCAAAATTGCTATTTGCGTTGTAGTTGAAAATGCAGGTTTTGGTGCAACATGGGCAGCGCCTATTGCATCTTTAATAATGGAAAAATATTTTAATGATACGATAAGCACAGCAAGCGCAGCCAAAGCATGACCAAATTGCCAGTGCCGATCTTATTCCGCCTGCCATAAAACACTGGTATTTTAAGCAGAGATTCTTTAAAACCGGTAAAGAAAGCCAGAAAATAAATCCTGATGCGCCGCCGGTATTTCAAAATAACCTGGAAACAAGCAAACCTGTTCATTTGATCCGGAAGCAGAACCAAACCGTAAAGACAATAACGATATTCATCCCTAAAAAATAAACAGCGACATTCAAAAGCCAGATGAAAAAAAAAACATCAAACCTAAAAAACCATGAGCAGAAGTTTATTCAAGATCGGTTTCAAAAGGTGTTGATTGGCTAATGGTGTCATTGTACCTGCTGCTGGTTTTTGATTGGTATATTTGCATATTTATGGTTGAATACGATCCGGCGAAACTTTTACGCCTGCTTCTTTTTTTGAAGGCAAAACAAATTACAGTAAACAAATTTTATTTGCAGGCATTTGTCTTGTAATTGCCACTTTTATTGTTTTAAGCGATAGCAAGCTTTATCCTGCTTTTGCCAACTTGTTGTATGTTTTCGGCATCATACTAATGCTTTCGGTTTTTGTTATTGGCAAAGATATTAATGGTTCAAAAAGCTGGATTCCTCTGGGCGGCGGCTTTAACCTGCAACCTGCAGAACTTTGCAAAACATTTACGGCGCTGGCATTGGCGAAATTTTTATCGCAATTAAACATGGATTTTTCCAAACTGTCAATCGCAGGTTATTGCCGGTGTGCTTTCGCTGCTGCCCGCGCTTATTTCCATACGCAAAACGAAACAGGTCTTGCCATGGTGTATATGAGTTTTTTTGTTGTGATGTACCGCGAAGGCCTGCCTGGAATTATTTTGATTATTGGTTTTTCATTTGGTGCGTTGGTTGTTGCAACATTGCTGGTTGAAAAAAATATTCTTGCCATTATTTTAACGCTGATTGCCGGTTTCTGGTTTTTGTTTTTCGCAGGCAAATTTTTATTAGAAAGCGATGGAACGTTTTAGTACTTATTGCTTCTATCTGGTTTGTTTGCGTTGGCATCCAGCGGTTTGCCGTTCCTTATATTTTTAATAATGTGTTTGAATGCTACCAAAGCCAGCGTATTTACAGCGCCGTTGGTAAAGATTATGATTGCAGCCAAAACAAACATGCTTTAAAATCTGAAGCGGCAGGCAGAACGGCTGTAAAACCAGATGATTACAATGTGCGGCAAAGCAAAATTGCCATTGGATCTGGCGGCTTGCTTGGAAAAGGTTTTTTAAAAGGCACTCAAACCCGCGGCAAATATGTGCCCGAACAGCATACCGATTTTATTTTTACTTCAATTGGTGAAGCGTTTGGTTTTATTGGCTGTTTTTTGTTTCTGGGTATTTATTTTGTGTTGTTGTTTCGCATTGTGCAGATAGCCGAAAGGCAGCGAAGTTCATTCAGCCGTGTATATGCATACAGTGTTGCCAGCATTTTATTTTTTCATATCGTCAGTAAATGTTTGCATGACGATCGGTTTATTTCCGGTTATTGGCATTCCGTTGCCGCTGGTAAGTTATGGCGGCTCTTCTCTCCTCACCTTCACCATACTTCTGTTTATTTTAATACGGTTAGATGCAGACCGGCAAATGGTGCTGCGTTAATATTATTTACAGCGATAATTTGATGACAGTGTTCAATTTTTAGAGTGTGTTAACTTTGAGTAAATTTTATAATGACAACTAAAGAAAATATAATTGCTATTTTAAAATCTCATAAGGCCGATTTATTAAAATTTGGTGTTACAAATGTTGGATTGTTTGGTTCTTATTTACGAAATGAACAATCTAACAAGAGTGATATTGATTTATTGATAGACTTTGAGCCAGGCAAAGAAAATTTTGATAATTACATGGCGGTGTATGACATCTTTGAAAACATTTTTAAAAATCAAAAAGTTGAACTTGTAACAAAGAATGGTTTAAGCAAATACATTGGTCCAAAAATTTTAAAAGACATACTGTATGTTTAAAGAACCAATTGATTACTTAAAACATATCGCTGATGAATGCACTTATATAATTTCAGTAAGCAGTAACTTATCGAAAGATGAACTTTTAGACGATGAAACATTAAAACGTGCAATTGTTAGAAGCATAGAAATATTTGGTGAAGCAACCAAGAAAATTCCTGCTGACTTTAAAGAGAAATGGAGTTCAATTCAATGGAAGAACATGGCAGGAATGAGAGATTGCCTGATTCATGATTATATTGGAATAAATTATTCTATTGTTTGGGATGTTGTAAAAAACAAAATACCACCGTTAAATGCGCAAATTTAAGAGATACTTAATAACCAATAAAAAAACCATCTCTAAGAAATTATACCTGCCGGCATGGCAAACGCAGAATAGCATTTCCGCAATTATTTTTCGCAATTTAATAGCAGCTTTACGCCTTTTCTGCAAAAATCATTACACAGTTATTGCCTAAACTACACAGTTATTGCCAAAACATACACACTTATTAACTTTTGCCTTTATGTTAAACGTTTCCTTTTAAATTTGTTTTGTTTTAATGCTTCTTCGTTTAACCATAATTAACGGCTTGTTGAAATTCCAATTTCTAATATCAAAAAAAACCACCTGTTTATGTCTCGCTTAATTATTCCTGACGATTTTCCGGGCCAGCTTAGCCTGCTTGCAAACATTGTTGCCGAAAATAATTCTCTGGCTGCTGATAATCCCCTTACTGCATTTCTTACCCAACACAATATTGTGCTGGATGATGATGTTATTGCCGCCAACGCAGCGCAAACTCATGAAACAAACCGCACAAGCCTGAGCAGGCAGAGCGAAAATTTTTGCCAGTTGCGCAATAACGGTTTTAAACAATCCTGGAGCCACCTTACCGGCAGCGTTCAATTTCTGAAATCGTTTTATAAAGACAATACCAAAGAGCTGGGTAACTGGGGGATTACCGTTACTGATGGCGGCCGTATTGATTACCCGGCAAACTTTGCGGATAAAGTTGTGATTTTTAATGAATTTGTGGAAAAGAACAACAGCTTTGCGCCAGGCACAAGCCTTTTGCAGCCCTTTTTAACGCAGCATAATATTGATCTGGAAACTGATGCTGCCGAGGTGAAGCAGGCGGTGCAAAATGATGCAAGTTTTACAGCCGCAGCTCAGCAAAGCGAAAATGAAACTGAACTGCGTAATAAAATTTGGGCGCCGGTGCTGGCACATATTCGCGATATTGGTAATTTTTTAATGAAGCTGTATGCAAACAATCCTAAAGCTTTGAGCGCATGGGGCTTTCAGGTAGATCATAGCCCGCAGCAACCTCATTTACGCACCAGTAAAATTAAGCCCGGCGAAACGGTTAGTATTAGCGGACTTGTAATTGGCGGCACACTTACCAATACGGGTTCAATTGAAATCCATTTATTCCGCGGCAGAACTGCAATGGGCGATTTTACCGTATTAAAACCGGCCGAACAATACGGCATTTTAAAAGGATACAGCATAATTACCATTGCTAACCCTTCAACGGTGGATGAAGCTAAAATAACTGCATTAACTAAACATTAAATTGTATAAAAAACTCAGTTTCCTGTATAAAATACCTGGTTTATTGTATAAAAAATTGGGTTTATTGTATAAAAGATTGAGTTTCCTGTATAAAAAATTCAGTTTCCTGTATAAAAAATTCAGTTTCCTGTATAAAAAATTCAGTTTCCTGTATAAAAAAATCGATTTCCTGTATAAAATATGCAGTTTCCTGTATAAAAAATCGGGATTATTGTATAAAACCGCTCAATTTCTTTCTCACAAATTAAACTGGCTTTTACAAATTAATATTCACTTCATTATCCCAGTTTTCTTTTACAGTTAACTTGCGGGGAATGCGCTGCACAATTTCGGGTTGCCGTTTCAGCGCAAAGCTTCCGGGCGTCCACGTTAGGTTTTTATCAGCATCATACAAAATACGCAGCTCATAATCGCCGGGTTTATATAGCTGGCGATATACTTCTGATTGAGTTAAAGGAATAGAATCAATAACTTTATCATTCTGCAAAAACTGCAAAACCGGGTTGCGGGCAAGATCAAGATTTCCAAAACGCAAACGGATGCTGCCATAGGCACTTTCCTTATTGGTTTTAAAACTTAGCGTATCATTTTTTGCAAGCATTTTACCGGCACTGTCAATAAAAGCATCTTTCTGCACAATCAGCTTAAAATACTGGTCTTCTTTCCACGGATATTTCAAAATAAAATTCTTATTTGAAGTATCGGCCGCAATGGTATAGTTTGTTACCGGCCGGTAATTGGTATCTGTAAAACTTATTTTGCCTGAATCAAAACGGGCAATTGGTTTTTGAAAACTTATAATAAGATTACTGAGCAAATCCTGCTGATTTCTGTCGAGATTGGTAACAAATTTTATGGTTTTCGTTGTATCTGCATTCTTTTTTTTGTTTGAAGAAGCCGGCGCAGCAGATGATTGATTATTTGTTTCCTTTCCGGGCGGATATTCATTATAAGCGTACAGCATTAACGGCGCGGATGCCGTGCTGTCAACAGTTACAGGTGCGTTTAAAAAGGCAAATAATTTAGTGCTGTCGTCATATCTTTTAGTGTAATCGTTTGGCAAAACGTAAACGGCGTAAGTGCCTGAAGGCAGGTACCTGAAATGAAAACGGCCACCACTGTCAAGGCGGGTATAATAATCAGGTTTGGTTTTTTTTATGGCTGAATCGTTTAAATTTTTATGCAGAATAACAATTAAAGTTGAGTCTGTTTGGCCGGTTTGCGCCAGTTGTACCGTTCCGTTTAAAGTGCCGCTTGCAATATTGCTGCCGGTAGAAAAAACGTACGTAAAATTTTTATAAGGATTGCCTTCATTTACATCTTTCAGCGTATTTCCAAAATCAATTGCGTAGGTTGTATTGGGTTTTAATGAATCTTTTAAAGTGATGGTAACCGATTGCAGGTGACTTGTTACATAAGGCATTTGATTTGGATTGGGAGAAACAATAAGACTGGTTTGAATTGAAGGATCTAACTGAACATATTCATTAAAAAAAAGCGTTATTTTTTTTGCATTGAAGTGAAGCGAAGAATCAACAGGAATTGCTTTTATAAGCACCGGCGGTAATGAATCTCTTGGGCCGCCGCTTGGAGGAAGAATGTTGGCGCAGGATGATAAAAGCAAAATTTTAAAAAGAAAAAAAGCTATGCAACAATAAAAAGAATATTTTTTCAAATGATGGTCTTTAAAAAATCAAACATAACTTCTTTCTTTTGTTTTCAATCTTAATGATCCTATAAATATACACTCGCAAAAATCTGTATAAAACCAAAAGATTTAAAAGATGCTTTGAATATTCAAACTATAATACTGCAATTATTATTGCACCGGCTGCATGTTTAGTTTACGCTCCATAAAATTTTCTATTGCCTGCTGCACTTCAAGCAAATCTTTTGATTTTATGTAACTGCCCATTACATGATTGCCCACATCCGGCATTGCCCTTGCCATTCTTAATTTTTTCGGCGTGCCCAATTCATTAAACATCTGCAGCATAGCGGGCACGCTTACCACACTATCCTGGTGCACTTCATCTTTATAATAATATAAAACAAGCACAGGCTGCGTTACATGTTCAAATGTTTGTTTGGTCATGCTGGTTTCAATTAATTCCTGCAGTTGCGTGGTTGCTTCCAGCGGATAACGCCAGTACCAATATTGTTTATACGCAGCACTTGTATCTGTCGCAGTAATATAATGGCTGCCGGTAACAGTGCGTGCAATTTGCAAACCCCAATGATTGTTTAATAAAAAAGAACGGGGATCATGAATGGCAATATTTGGCGACATCATTATTAAAGCATACACATTATTGGGATAAGTTGCCGCTAATTTTAATGATAAGGTGCCGCCGGTGGAAGTTGACATGAGGATTACTTTTTCGCCCAACTGTTTTCCTATTTGCAAAGCCTGTTTGGCGCTTTCCCAAAGTTTATCAGCGGTAAGATTTATCATTGGGTTTATGGTATCAATGCCATGCTCCGCCAAACGGCTTAAATATAAATTGCAGCCAAACTCTTTTGCAATATTTGTGTTAATGGGTTTGCCTTCTTCTTCGCTTGCAGAAAAACCATGCAGGTAAACAATGGCATATTTTGTTTTTGTTTTGGATGAATCGAACCAAATAATTCTTGCCTGGTTATTTGGTTTAAGTTTATGCAGTAATTCGTTGCTGTCAATATAATGTTCAAGCGCAATGGCATTGGAAGGAACAGCAGGCAATACTGTTGAATACACCGGTTTTTTAGGATGCGGGCCAAGCAAATAAATAATTACAAGAACAATAAATATTATCACTAAAATGCTGACCCATTTTTTTTTGAACATAGCAAGTGTTTGCAAAGTAAATTTATAAATCATTATTTGGAACTTTGTATTTATGAATTCGCAAACAGGTAAATGGATAATTATTGCAGGAATTGTGCTGGTAGCTGCAGGCATTTTAATTTATTTTTTTCATGATAAATTAAACTGGCTTGGCAAATTGCCAGGCGATATCCGGGTTGAAAAACAAAACTTCCGGTTTTATTTTCCTGTTACAACCATGATCATTATCAGCATTATACTTACAGTGCTCATCAACATCTTTAAAAAATTCTTTTAAAAATATTTGTTGTGCCTTCAAACTCTTATCTTTAAAAATTACATGCTGCCGCTTTTTAATTTTTGAATTTTTACTTTTAACTTAATCAATTTACCAATGCAACCGATTGCTAAAGAACGCTTCCTTGCGCTTGATGTATTTAGAGGAATGACCATTTGCCTGATGATAATTGTGAACACCTCCGGCAACGGCGATACCACTTTTGCGCCGCTAAAACATGCACACTGGAATGGTTTTACACCAACCGATTTAGTGTTTCCTTCATTTATGTTTGTGGTGGGCAATGCCATGAGTTTTGTTATGCGCCGCTGGAACGAAATGAGCACCGGTGCAGTGCTTGGTAAAATTTTTAAGCGCACCATCATTATATTTTTATGCGGTTATCTTTTATATTGGTTTCCATTTTTTAAATATGATAATACCCTGCATCATAATGTTTTTGCACCTATTGCAGAAACACGCATTTTTGGCGTGTTGCAACGCATTGCAATAGCTTATTGTTTGGCTTCGCTGATGATATATTTTTTAGGAATAAGAGCAACAGTTATCATCAGCATTATTATACTTATTTTATACTGGCCGGTGATGGTGTATTATGGCACCGGGCCAGACCCGCTGGATGTGCACACTAATGCTGTGCTGCGTTTAGATACCTGGCTTGTTGGCACAAATCATTTATACAGAGGCGAAGGATTTCCGTTTGATCCCGAAGGTTTGCTGAGCACATTTCCATCAATCGGCAATGTTGTTGCCGGTTATATTGTTGGAAAATATGTGCAGCAAAACGGAAAAACATTTGAAGGTCTTGCCAAACTTTTTATGGCCGGATTTATTTTGTTTGTAATAGCATTCTGGTGGAACTACGGCTTTCCCATCAACAAAAAAATATGGACAAGCAGTTTTGTTGTACACACAATTGGCCTTGATTGTATGATACTTGCCTGCGTTATGTATTATGTTGATTTTTTACACCGAAGAACGGGTGTTGCTTTTTTTGAAGTGTTTGGAAAAAATCCTTTATTTATTTACCTCGTTTCTGAACTTACAGTTATTATTTTATATATCACGCATATAAATGGCGTGCCTGCTTACAAATGGATTTATCAAAACATATTTTCATACAGCGGCGCTTACATTGGTGCATTATTATTTGCCATTTGTTATATGTTGTATTGCTGGCTTGTTGGTTATATTCTCGACAGAAATAAAATTTATGTACGCGTTTAAACTTTAAGAAAAGCAATAAAAATTTCCGGCATGTTTTTGCGTTATGATTTGATATAATTCATCTTAAAAAATTTGTTTTGTATGAAATATATCTTCATTATAATGCAGATACTCTTTTGCGCAACTTTAAACGCACAAAAAAATTATGTTTCTTATCACCAGCATGGTTACAGTATAGAATTGCCGGATTATTTTTTACCTGTTGCTTCTAAAGATTCTTCTGTTGACGTTTTTACCAATACAAATAATAAAGCCATTACATTGCGTGTTGAAAGCCAGCCTTTAGATAAAACATCCTTCAACAATAAATATATTTCTGAAATTGCCAACAAAGGCGTTACAAACAAGCTGGTAAAAGATACGGTGTACACTGTAACTTATTCAGATAACAGAACGGTGAATTATCATAAAAGTTTTATAAGCAATGGCATGGCACATACGCTGCTTGTTTCCTATCCCAACAATAATAAAACGGATTTTGATTTGATACTTTCAAAAATTGGAAGATCGTTTAAATAATTATAGAATGATGAAAGCACATCATTCCTTAATTTTATTTACCAAAAAAATAATGGCGGCGCCAAACCCGGCCATGATGCAAAAAGACCAGCGCAAACCAATTGACTGCGCAATAAAACCAACACTTGGCGGTATTGCTAAAAACCCAAAATAACTTATGGTTGATACAGATGCAATGGCAGTGCCACTGCTCATGGTGGTTGATTTTCCGGCAAGGCTAAACACCAATGGTATAATGCACGATACACCAAAACCTGTAAGCATAAAACCTATTGCAGCCGGTATAATATAAGGAAACAAACTTGCCAGTAATAAACCCAAACAAATAAGAATTCCGCTGTACCTTAAGATAGTTACAATGCCAAATTTCGGTACAATCTTATCTCCAAAAAAGCGGCCTGTTGTCATGCAGATCATGTATAAAACAAAAGCGGCGGTTGCGGTTTCTTTAGGTGTTACTACCGCTTTACGAAAATAAATCGCACTCCAATCGTACATAACATTTTCACAGGCCATAGATGCAAAAGCAATTAATGCAAACACCAGCAAATATTTATCAGGCCATACAAAAAGTTTTTTTCGTTGCGGCACATGCTGCTTAGTGTAATATGTGTTTGGATAAAATGCAAAAGAAAGTATAAGCAACGCAATGCTCACTGATATAAAATGTGCAGCCAGCGGCAATGCTGATAACACAAATAAATAACCAACCGCGGCACCTGCAAAACCGGCCATGCTCCACACCGCATGAAAGCTGGTGATGATTGAATTTTCGTATAAACGCTGCACTTCCACGCCTTGCGCGTTCATTGAAAGATTAAGCAAATTGCGTGATGAACCAAAGCCAAATAACACAAGCCATAGTTGCCATGGTTGCGCAATAAAAGCCAGCAACGCCAGCATCACATTATAAAAAACAGCGCCAAAAATCATGATGCTTTTACTGCTGTATTTATTAAGCAGGTTGCTTGTAAAAGGCAGCGTAACCAACACACCAACCGGCGCTGCCAGTAACGCCGTACCCAACTGTGCTTCATTAATATGCAGTTGCTGCTGAATGGCAGGTATGCGTGAGGCCCAGGTTGAATAACCAAAACCCGACAGAAAAAAATACACCAGTGTTGCAGTGCGGTGCTTTATGCGTGGCAGTTGTGTTTTAGAAACCAGTTGCATTGTTACAAAAATAAAGCTGCCGTTTTTCGCTTAAAACTTAATTAAAAATTTATTTGATATTAATGAGAGAAAGCGGTTGCCAACACAACACCAAAAATTATTATTAGTATCCACATGCACAAAAAAATAATGGTAAGGATGCCAAAAAATTTAAACAATGATTTTAAATTATGAAATGAACTGTTTAAACTTACCTGGTCATTATTTCTTAAAGCAAACTGCATTTTAGCCGAAAATTTATATAGAAATAAACAAGGAAAAAAATAAAGAATTGAAACGACCCAAAAATAAATTGCAAGTATTAAGCCGCCGGCTTTTGCAGATACATTAAGATTTTGAAACTCGTTATTTAAATCAGACGAAGAAAAATTATATCCTGATAAAGCGGCTGCAAAACCGCAAATCACTAAAATAACAATAAGAATAAATCCTAAAACAGAAAGAAATTTACCCCATTTAGATGCTTCCATTAAATAAGGGCTGTTGCTGTTATCAACCTGTAATGTAAAATTATTTGAGATGATGTTTTCTTCCATAAAAGCCACAATTTAACTTGAATCAATGTAAAGATAAACATTTGAACCCACCATCTTAAATGAATAATTATTCATTAATTTTGCTGCGTGAAACCGCGTGATGATAACAAGATTGAACAAGTGTATAAGGCAACGCTCAGGCTGGTTAAAAAAAATGGTTTGGCCGGTATTACCATGGGCGAAATAGCTAAAGAAGCCAACATTGCAACAGGCACTTTGTATATTTATTTTAAAAATAAAAGCGAACTCATTAATTCATTATTTACCGCTTGCAGAAACGCATCTGCGGCGGTTTATTTTAAAAATTATGCAGCCTCAATGCCTTTTAAAACCGGGCTTAAAACCATCTGGTTCAATCTTTTAAATTATCGTATTAAGAAATTTGAAGAAGCAATATTTGTTGATCAATGCTTTCATTCACCCTTTATTACAGAAACAACAAAAGAAATAACCAAAAAATTATTTCAGCCTTTATACAGCTTAATAGAAACCGGAAAAAAACAAGGATTAATAAAAAATGAAGACACGTGGTTATTGCTAACTTTTATGGCAGGTTCAATTAATGAAACTGTTAAACATGCACATTATTCAAATCGTAAATTAACCGGAAACGTTATTGAACAGATGTTTCAAATGTGCTGGGATGGATTAAAATCATAATTTTTTTATACTTAAATGAATAATTATTCATTTAAAAACAACTTATTATGAAATGGACAGCAGATAAGATCATTGTAATTTTTACAGTTGTATCTGCGGCTTTACTGCAATTAATAGATACGTCTATTGTAAACGTAGCGCTGAACAATATTATGGGCAACCTGGGCGCTTCTTTTGATGATGCCGGCTGGATAATTACGGGTTATGCCATTTCAAATGTAATTATGATAACGCTTTCAGGCTGGATGAGTGCACGCTTTGGACGCAAATATTATTTTGCCGCATCTGTGGTTGTGTTCACTGTTTTTTCGGTGTTCTGCGGCATGTCAACAAACATTTGGGAGCTTGTTGTTTTTCGTATTTTACAAGGCATCGGCGGCGGCGGACTTTTATCAACAGCGCAGGCAATTTTAATTGAAACATTTCCTAAAGAAGAGTTGGGGCTTGCTAATGCCATTTATGGAATGGGTGTAATTATCGGGCCGGCCATTGGCCCAACGCTTGGTGGTTATATAGTTGACAATGCATCATGGCAATGGATATTTTACATTAATGTTCCCTTTGGTATTCTGGCAACCATTCTCACATTTTTATATGTAAAAGAACCAAAAGAAAAAATGCATGCGGCCAAAATGGATTGGCTTGCGTTTGCTATGCTTGTTATTGCAATAAGCACATTGCAGATTGTGCTTGAAAAAGGCCAAAGCGAAGATTGGTTTGAAACAAACTATATTACCTGGTGTACGGTAATTGCATCCATCACAGCAATTGTTTTTGTATGGCGTGAAATAGTTGTAAAAGACCCAATAGTAAACCTGCGGCTGTTTGGCAACCGGTCATTTACTACAGGCACCATGTTTAATTTTGTGTTAGGATTTGGCTTATACGGAACCACACTTGTTATCCCGATCATGTGCCAGGGATTATTGGGTTTTACCGCAATGCAAACGGGCTTATTAATGCTTCCAGGAAGTTTGGCAACCGCTTTTATGATGCCTGTTGTTGGTTCATTACTTAAACGCAATTATATAAACCCTGCTGCTTATGCGGGTGTGGGGCTCGTTTTATTTTTTCTTTTTTCATATATGTTAGGCCAAATAAATACGCAGGCCGGAAGCCACGATTTTTTCTGGCCATTAATCATTCGCGGCTTTGCAATGGGTTTAATTTTTATTCCGCTTACAACAATTTCATTAATAAATCTTGAAGGAAAAGAAATTCCGCAAGGCACAGCTTTAAGCAATATGGTAAGGCAACTGGGCGGCTCAATTGGCATTGCATTAATTACCACATTTATAAGCAGGCAAACCTACATGCATTATACTGATCTTTCACAAAATTTAACGTTGACTGATCCGCAAACACAGCAAAGATTAACCATGCTTACAAACGGTTTTATAAGCAAAGGTTTTGATCAGGCTTCTGCATTAAAATCTGCCGAAGGCATACTTTCAAGAGAGGTAAGCGGGCAGGCAAGTTTTCTTACGTATAAAGACCTTTTTATTTATTTAGGATATTTCTTTTTATTGCTTGTACCCGGCCTTGTGTTGTTTAAAAATAAAAAGAAAAAAAGCCATGAAAAAGAAGAAACAATTGAATGGGCGATGGAATAAGAAGCATCAGTAAGTTTAGAAAGTCTTACTGTAGAAACAGAAAGACTTTTGCTAAACTGATTGCTTATATTATTTGTGAAGTAATAATTTGTCGCATTATTTAAAGCAGCGAAAACAATATCTGAAACAATATTTAAAATGCATTTTTAAATTTAAAACTGCACATCAAAGCTCATTTCTTTTCCATCTCTTAAAATATGCAATGTTGTTGCATCACCCTTTTTAAAGTGTTGCAATGCCTGCATATACGTTTCAATATCTATAAATTTATAATCGCCTAATTGCTGCAAAACATCGCCAGCCTTCAATCCAATTTTTTCCGCAGTTTTTCCTTTGCTTACGCCATCAATACGCAAACCGTTTCCGGTATAACCATAATCAGGCATAACACCTAAAGTAACCGGCAGTTTCATCGGGCGCATATCCTGGTCGCGAGTTTCAAGAAATGCGAGTTTACCCTTATTATTTGCAGCGTTTATAACGTTCACGATGTAATCAACAATCTCTGTTTCATCTTTATAATTTATTTTATCTGCATCATCTGTTGCTTTGTGATAATCAGGTTCTGTGTTTGTAAAAAAGAAAAGCACAGGAATACTATCGTGATAAAAAGCCGAATGATCACTTGGCCCGCTTCCGCTGCTATCAAACTTAACTACAAGTTTTGCATCGTTTGTTGTTTGAAAAACATCTCCCCATGTTGGCGAAGTTCCATAACCGCCAATGGTAAGTTTGCGCGATGAATCGTACCTGCCAATCATATCCATATTAATCATGTAATTGATGTTTATGTTAGCAGTTTGATGCTGCAGCCAGTATGTAGAACCAAGCAATCCTAATTCTTCACCGGAAAAAGCAATGAACAAATAATTATTGCTGCGTGCTTTGGTATTGTATAACAAACGGGCAAGCTCAATTAAAGCTGCGGTTCCGCTTGCATTATCATCTGCGCCGTTATGAATTTGGCCTTGGCCATCCAAACTGTTTCCATCTTCACCATAACCTAAATGATCGTAATGTGCACCAATAATTACGGTTGTTGGCGCATTAAAATTTAAATAACCAATTACGTTATGTGCAGTGCGGTTATCAGTGGCCAGGTGAACATTTAAATCAATATCATAAATATTTGTCGGGTCTGAAAAATATTTCTGCAAGCCATCCTGCGTTAAATAAATTACGGGAATGGCAACTGCATCGCTTGAATCTTTTTTATCAAACAAAATATTATCTGCAAAAGAAGAACTGTTGTAAACCACCAGTGCCTTCGCTCCTTTTTTTGCATCTTTTTCCGCTTCATGTTTAACGGCGCTCAACATATCAAAATGCGGATTTTTTTTATTATCATCCAGCACATCTGCAACATTCCAAAACCATATCTGGTTTGCTTCGCGTAACATGGGCGACACGCTTCCTTTGGCTTCAAGATTTGCTGAAAATGCTAATGGATAATAATCGGTTTTCGGCTCCAGCTTATCACCATTTACAGTAAAAAAATTATCCGCAGAAGAAAAACCTTTGCCTTCGCTTATTTCAAATTGCTGAATAAATCCATCATCACCTTTTGGCATCAGCTTATATTTTTCAAACATGTTGCTGATGTATTGCATGGCAAGCGCTTCGCCCGGCGTGCCTGCTCTTCTTCCTTCCAGCTTATCGCTGGCGAGATATTGAATATGCGTTTGCAGGTTAGCGGTTGTAATTTTATCTGCTTTTGCTTTGGATTTTCTTGACTGAGTGTGCGCATTACAAACCACAGATAAAAGCAACAGAATAACACACAGTTTCTTCATAGTATTTCTTATTGCACAAATGTAAGAGAGTAAACTTTTTAATAAATAATTTAAGTTGAAAATGATAAAATACTTTATTGTTAAATCTTAACACGCTTTTCAAAACTTCTTATATCGTAACTAAAATAAAGTAGCGGCTATTAATTTTACGCGCTAAATTTTAAAAGCTGATTCGTAAAACTGTAAATATTGCATTGGTGGGCAACCCCAACAGCGGTAAATCTTCTTTGTTTAATGCTTTAACAGGGCTTAACCAAAAGGTGGGAAATTTTCCGGGTGTTACGGTTGATAAAAAAACAGGTACCTGTGTTTTAGACGAAAACATCAGTTCAACCATTATTGATTTGCCGGGAACATATAGCTTATATCCGCGGCGGGAGGATGAATGGGTTGCTTATAAAGTTTTAATGCAGGCAGATAAGCATGTAAGCGCTGACATTATTTTATTGATTGCCGATGCCAGCAACCTTAAACGCAATCTTCTTTTTTGCAGCCAGGTAATTGATCTTAAACGTCCGGTTGTAATTGCGCTTACCATGATGGATATTGCCCGTAAAAAAGGAATTGAAATAGATGTTGCAGGTCTTTCAGCAGAGCTGGGTGTGCCGGTGGTAACAGTTAACCCAAGAAAAAATAAAGGCATCGATCAATTAAAAAAATTATTGGCATTAACTGCAAAACAATCGCAGGTATTTCAGGAAAGAGATTTCATAAATACTTATGATTTAGCTGCTGATGCGGTTAATAAAATAAAAAATATCATTCCCGGCATAAGCAATTATGAAGGCATTCATTATCTCATCAATCACGAAAATTTTAATTTGCCCGATACCGTAAACGATGTTATTGAGCAGGCTGAAATTGATAACAATTTTAATCCCACAAAAACACAGGCCGAAGAAATTGTGCTGCGGTATGCACGCATTAAACAGGTAATGCAGCAAAATGTTGTAGAGCCAGATCCGCTGCAGCGAAAATTATTTACAGAACAACTGGATAATATTTTATTGCATCGTGTTTGGGGTTATGCCATCCTGCTGATTGTTTTATTTTTTTTGTTTCAAAGCATATTCTGGCTGGCGCAATATCCCATGAATGCAATTGACTGGAGCTTCTCGCAATTAAGCGGCTGGCTCAACCATATATTTCCTTCTGCCTGGTGGAGCGATCTTCTTGTAAACGGTTTGATCGCAGGTTTAAACGGCATTCTTGTTTTTGTGCCGCAGATAATGATTTTGTTTGGATTGATAACGTTGCTGGAAGACACAGGTTACATGGCACGCATTAGTTTTTTAAGTGATAAACTTATGCGTAAAGTTGGCTTAAATGGCAAAAGCGTAATGCCGATGATAAGCGGTTTTGCATGTGCGGTGCCGGCCATTATGACCACAAGAAATATTGAAAATAAAAAAGAAAGATTGCTCACAATTCTTGTAACGCCTTTAATGAGTTGCAGCGCAAGATTGCCCGTGTACACCATTTTAATTGCGCTGGTAATTCCCAATAAATATTATTTAGGTTTTTTGAGTTTGCAGGGTTTGGTAATGATGGCATTATATCTTTTAGGAACGGTGATGGCGCTTATTGTAAGTTATATTTTTAAATTCATCATTAACTTAAAAGAAAAAAGTTATTTCATTTTAGAGCTGCCGGTTTATCGTTCGCCGCGCTGGAAAAATATTGGAATAACCATGATTGAAAAAGCAAAAATTTTTGTTACCGATGCAGGCAGGGTAATTATTTTCATCAGCCTGTTATTATGGTTTCTCAGTAATTACGGGCCATCAAACCGCATGCACCAGGTAAACGAAAAATATGCTGGGCTACAACAAAAGATGGCTTTGCAAGCGCCATCATCATCACAACAAAAAATGCAGGCTGAATTAAATAAACAATATAAATCAGAGAAGCTTCAAAATTCTTTTGCAGGCATTTTAGGCAAAACCATTGAACCGGTTATAAAACCTTTAGGCTATGATTGGAAGATTGGCATTGCATTAATTACTTCGTTTGCTGCCCGTGAAGTTTTTGTAGGAACTATGGCTACGTTATACAGCGTTGAAGATAAAGATAACAGCACGCTGCTGCAAAAAATGCAAAGCGCAGAACACGAAGATGGCAGTAAAGTTTATACGTTACCCGCAGCCTTATCGTTAATGGTATTTTATGTTTTTGCCATGCAATGTATGAGCACACTTGCTGTTGTAAAAAGAGAAACCCGAACCTGGAAATGGCCCATAATTCAATTTATATATATGACCGGTTTAGCCTATTTAATAAGCCTTCTTGTGTTTCATATTTTTTAATGCAGATTTTTTATACAAGAAAAAAATAAACACCATTGCATCAATAATCATAACCAAAACAAAATCGCTTTTAAACAGTAGCTTTTTTCAAAATAAAAAACAGGCAACACTATACTTAAAATGTTTGCGTTGTTAACGCATCATTAAATCTTTCATTCGCTGCAATTTTGTAAATTCGTTGTGTTATGGATGAAGCGCAGGTAGCCGGGCAGCAGGTTGTATTACCAAAATATAATCTTACCCAGGAGCAGGAAAAAAAATTAATTTTAAGGCAATACAGGGCTTTACTAAAAGTATTGCGCCCTAAACTTAAAAAAGGCGATGAAGAACGCTTACGGCGTGCTTTTGAAATTGCCGCAGATGCGCATAAAACCATGCGCCGCAAAAGTGGCGAACCTTATATTCTTCATCCCATTGCAGTTGCCATAATTTGTGTTGAAGAAATTGGTTTAGGCGTACGGTCATCCATTTGTTCTTTGCTGCATGATACGGTTGAAGATACTGATGTTACTATTGAAGATGTTGAACGCGAATTTGGTTCTGAAATAGCACGCATTGTTGATGGGCTTACAAAAATTTCAAATGTTATAGACACCAGCACCAGCCAGCAGGCTGAAAACTTTAAAAAAATATTACTTACGCTTACTGATGATCCGCGTGTTATCTTAATAAAACTTGCAGACCGCCTGCACAACATGCGCACGCTCGATTACATGAAGCGTGAAAAGCAATTAAAAATCTCAAGCGAAACAATTTGGGTATATGCGCCGCTTGCACACCGCATGGGTTTATATAATATTAAAACGGAAATGGAAGATCTTTCCATGAAATATCTTGAGCCCGATGGCTATCGTGAAATTGCGCAAAAACTTTCTGAAACAAAAAGAGAACGCAGCCGCTACATTAATGAATTCATCAAACCATTAAAAGAAAAACTTAAAAAAGCAGGTTTTGAATTTGATATTTATGGCAGGCCAAAAAGCATTCATTCCATCTGGAATAAAATGAAAAAGAAAGGTGTTGATTTTGATGAAGTGTATGATTTATTTGCCATCCGCATCATCGTTTATTCATCGCCTGAAAAAGAAAAAGAAGAATGCTGGAAAGTGTATTCGCTTATAACTGATGAATATTTACCATCGCCTGAACGCTTACGCGATTGGATAAGCAATCCGAAAAGTAATGGTTACGAAGCATTGCACACAACCGTTATGGGCCCGCAGGGCAAATGGGTTGAAGTGCAGATACGCACCAACCGCATGAACGAGATTGCCGAAAAAGGTTTGGCCGCACATTATAAATATAAAGAAGGCAGTGCCGATGAAGACAGGTTTGATAAATGGTTTGCACAAATTCGTGAAGTGATCAGCAGCCAGGATACAGACAGTGTTGATTTTTTGCAGGATTTTAAAACCAGTTTTCTTGCAGAAGAAATTTATGTGTTTACGCCAAAAGGCGATGTAAAGATGTTGCCCGTAAACAGCACAGCGCTCGACTTTGCTTTTGCCATTCACTCTGCGGTTGGCAGCCATTGCATTGGCGCAAAAATAAATCATAAACTTGTGCCCATCAGTCATAAACTGCGCAGCGGAGACCAGGTTGAAATTATAACCAGCACCAAGCAAAAGCCATCTGATAACTGGCTAAAATTTGTTGTAACGGCCAAAGCCAGAACCAAAATAAAAGATTCGCTTAAAGAAGATAAAAGAAAAACAGCAGAAGATGGCAAACAAATTTTGCAGCGTAAGCTTGAAAATAAAGGTGCAGCTTTTAGCCAGCAAAATATTGATGAACTTGTAAACTTTTATAAACTTCCATCGCAGCTTGATTTATTTTATAACATTGCAGTAAAGCAAACTGATCTTAAAGAATTAAAAGAATTTCAGGTTAATGGAGATAAATTAATTGTTGTTAAACCTGTAAAAACAATTGTTGAGATAAAACCTGAAACCGAATATAAACCATCTTCTAAAAAAGATTCAGAACTAATAATTTTTGGTGAAAGCAGCGATAAAATAAAATATTCGCTTGCTAAATGCTGCAGCCCAATTCCGGGAGATGATGTGTTTGGTTTTGTAAGCACCGGCAAAGGATTAATTATTCACAGAACAAACTGCCCGAATGCTGCACAATTAATGGCCAATTATGCGCCGAGAATTGTAAAAACAAAATGGGCAAAGAATAAAGAAATTTCATTTTTAACCGGTGTAAAAATTATTGGTATTGATGATGTTGGTGTAATAAATAAAATTACCAATATTATAAGCGGAGAACTGCGCATAAACATTGCAGCACTCACCATAGAATCAGGTGAAGGCATGTTTGAAGGAATGATAAAAGTGTTTGTGCACGATAAAGAAGAACTGGATGAACTTGTTATAAGATTAAAACAGTTAAACGGTATTCACGAAGTGCAAAGATTAGATATAGATGATGCTAACTTTTCTTAATACTTTTTGTTTTAAGAGAAGTTATTGCAGGCTTATTTAAAATAACAGGTTTATTTTTTTCACGCTTGCTGCTCCATAAATTATAAGCCGTTTTTACCAGCGTAATTAAACCTAACTTTTTAGCAGAACCCACTATATTTTTTTTAAAACTAAAACCTTTTGAAAAAGGGTTTGCAAACATTGCGGCGCTGCTTAATAATAATTTCCACGTTCCGTTTGCTATTAATTTATTAAGAAAAGATGGCAGCAGATTGTCTGCAGTTGATTTCACAATATGCTGAGGCAGCTTACGAAAATGGCCTTCAATTTCCTGCTCTTCTTTTCTTAATGATGCTTTAAGAAAATCAATTTCTTCACGAAGATCTTTTAAAGTGGTAACATTAGAAAGATCATACACTCCATTTGCGCTTACAATTCTGGTTGCCATACTAATCTTTTTTATGAAATAATTGAATCAGCTTATTTATAAAAGTGTTTTGAAGCATTTTTTTCAACCCAAATATTACGAATAAAAGCAGCAATAAATACACTGCTGTAACAATTCCAAAACCTGCGGCATAGCTGTTTAAAATTTCGCCTAACCATAAACCGGCAGCAATACTTATAAAGATTAAAAAAAATATGCCGATTACTGCCATCAATATCGTAGTAATGATAGCTGCAGCTATTTTTGAAACTTTTTCAGTTGCCTGCAGGCGAAAAAGCAATAAACGCTGTTGTATGTATTGCTTTACTTTGCTTTTAGTATCCTGAAAATAATTTGGATTTGTTTCTTCTTTCATTGCACTATGTTTATTAAGCAGATAATAATTTAGCCTGCAAAATCTTTTACTTTATCTTCAATATCATCAATAAAAGCTTTTCCTTTTTTCAGTAAATCTTTCATCTGGCTTTCGAGGTCAGAATATTTGCCCTTTAAATTATCCTTCGCATCACTGTATTTGCTTTTTAAATTATCTTTTGCATCGCTGGCTGCATCAGTAACATCAGAAATTATTTCTTTGCCTTTATCGCTGTTTGCAAATAAAGCAATGGCAACGCCTGCTGCAACGCCTAATAAAATACCGCCTAAAAATTTTTGTGCTGTATTCATAATTGTAGATTTAATTGGATGAATATTTGATTAATAAGGTGTTCATTGATTAATTTAGCTTTATGGAAAATGCTGTTGGCAAACAAATTAACCGCTATATATTTCTTGCCATAATTTTAATTTTTGCTTTTTTTCTTTTTGCAAGTTTATGGCAATTTTTTCCTGCATTTCTCGGTGCTTTAATGTTTTATATTTTAAGTAAATCTTTTGCGTGCTGGCTTATAAAAAAGAAAGGCTGGAGTAAAGGCATGACTGCAATTCTGGTTATCATCATCTCCTTCTTTCTAATATTATTACCTGTTGCCGCGCTTGTCAGTTTGCTGTATAACAAGATTAGTGCCGTGTTATCAAACCCTGACGTTATTACAAATTCTATAAAACAGGCCAATGCCATTGTTCAAAAAAGATTTCATTTTAATGTAATTTCTAACGGTACAATAAATTCAATTAAATCTAATACCTCCGGCCTGTTGTCTGTAATATTAAGTAAAAGCCTTGGGTTTGTTTCAACCATAATAATGATGTATTTTTTTCTCTATTTTATGATGACAAATATGAACCGCCTCGAGGCTGCCATTATTTTATACCTGCCTTTTAAAAAAGATAAAATAAAATTGTTTGGTGATGAATTAGTGCATCAAACTTTTAGCAATTCGGTTGGCATACCGTCTATTGCTATTGTAGAAGGCCTTGCCGGGTTTTTATGCTATTGGATAATTGGTTTAAAAGAGCCGGGTTTTTGGGGCGTTATTACCGGTTTTACTTCATTTTTACCCGTTGTAGGCACCGGGCTTGTTTTGGCGCCTGTTGCGTTGTATATGTTTATAACCGATCATACATGGCAGGGCATTTTTACAATATTATATGGAATGCTGGTTATGGGCACACTTGATAATGTTGTTCGGTTTATGCTTGCAAAAAAAATGGCTGATGTTCATCCCATAATCACCGTGTTGGGTGTTATTTTAGGATTACAATATTTTGGATTTTTAGGATTGATCTTTGGCCCTCTTTTAATTTCTTATTTTTTTATTTTATTCAAGATATACTATGTGGAATACCAGCGGCCGGTTTTGGAAAGACAGGCAAAAAAGCGGCAAATAGTTCCGGTGTATATGCAGCCCTTTCTTGGAGTTAAAAAAATAAAAAAGAAGCCTGCGCCTGCAACATCTTTAAAAAAATAAATGCATTTAATTAAGGCTCTACATTAATAGAAAAAATTATCATGCGGGATTGAAGGTTGCCCAATATGTTTGAATATTTTAAATTTTTATCTCTGTCATGAATGTTAGCAAGTCCATCATGAAATTTTAATTCTGGTGAAAGCGTTACAAATTTTAAAAAGAAATTAAAACCAACGCCGCCTTCAACGGCATAATCAAATTTTTTAAGTTTGATGAGGTCTTCCGCATTGCGTTCGTTGGAATTACTTGCCAAATCAATATCGTATGTTAATCCGCCTAACATATACACGCGAAAATTATCAATGCGGTCTGAATTAAATTTAAACTGTACCGGCAATGAAAAAATAGTAGAAGTAAGTGTTTTTTTCTCAACAGAAGTTTCTAAAGCGTTTGGATATTTTAGTGTATAAGTAAACGTTTTTGCGCCGCCAATAAGTAATTGCGGGGCAAGCCTTAGTTCAAAACGATTATTTAATTTTAAGGTAGAAAGCAAACCGGCAGAAAAGCCGCCGCTTGAGCCTGGTTCAACAGAAAGTATGCTGTCGTATTGTAAAAATCGCGGATCTTTTTCTGTGTGAAGATCCATGTTGGCATAACCAAACGTGAGCCCGAAATAATAAGGCAAATCATCATGATCGGGGCGGTTAACTTCTTTTTGAGCCTTTAATGATAATGTTGTTAATAAGAAATAAAAAAGAATTACTTGCTTCCGCAATAAATACAGCATATGCCCAAACTAAGCGATTTATAATATGTTTTTTTGAAGCCGGCTTTATTAAGAATTGCAACAAAATTTTCCCTTTCAGGAAAAGCCTGCACAGAGTTATTCAGGTAATCGTAAGCCTGTTTATTTTTGGCTATCAGCTTTCCAAAACCCGGTGCAACAATGCGCATGTAAAGTGTATAAAGTTGTTTAAACATAAAAGCTTTCGGTTTCGAAAATTCAAGTATTGAAACTTTTCCGCCGGGTTTAAGCACCCTGAACATCTCCTGCAATCCCTTTTCCAAATCCTGAAAATTTCTTACACCAAATGCAACAGTTATTGCATCAAACGATGAGGCATTATAGTTTATTGTTTCGCTGTCTCCACGCTGTAATTCAATTTTATTTTCAAGTTTTAACTTTTGTATTTTTTTTTTGCCAATTTCAAGCATACCTTCTGAAATATCAATACCAACAATTTTATCAGGATGTAAAATTTTATCAGCAGCAATGGCTACATCGCCGGTACCGGTGGCAATATCCAATATTAATTTTGGGTGAATATCTTTTAATTCGCTGATTGCTTTTTTTCGCCAAATTTTATCAATGCCAATACTTAAAAAGCGGTTCAGAAAATCGTAGCGCAGCGCAATTGAATTAAACATTTCTGCAACCTGTTTCTTTTTTGAAACCTCACTTGTTTTATCAGGAACTATGTTGTCATGCGCATACAAAGCCATGCCGCGAAGATAATTGCAGAATATGTAAGTTATTGTTGTATTGTTTGCATGTGCTTGCTTAAATCAGCATAACTGAATTTATCAATTATGCTGGCGCCATGCATAAAAAAATAAGTTGGATTTACACGGGCTGCGGTTTTAATAACCGTTGCATCGCACAATAAAAATTCTGCAGGCAGGCTGCCCACAATTTTTTCTGCATTTTGTTTATCTGCAGTAACAATATAAAAACGAATATTTTTTTGCTGAAGGTGCGTTAAAAATTTTTTGAAATCATCATTCATCCATGTATTAAACGTGCTGAAATCTTTTGCAAACAATAACACATAACTGTTGTTTGAACCAAGCAATGCCTGCGTTGTATCTGTTTCATTTAAAGTAAATAAAGCAAAATCAGCAATGGGCGGCGTTGCATTTCCCTTGCGTACAATTTTATCTGTACGGCTGATAAACTCATAAGTTGAATCTAAATCTGCAGGCAAATCCTGCATTGTATATTCTGTGATCTTTCCATTTTTTTTATACTTAAAAACCATTACAACACTATCCTGCACTGCGTTTTGCGGCGGTTGCATTTCTTTTAAAATATTATTTCCTTTTTTGTATGGCAAACAATCAACAACGGGCAAATATTTTAAAACATACGCCTGAAAACAACTTACTGCTATTATACAAACAAATAATAATAACACTGCTGCAAAAGGTTTTATTGAAGAAAATATTTTGTTTTTGCTTATAAATAAAACCAGTATCAATACAAATAATATTAGATCTTTTGTAAACGATTGTGCAGGTGTTAACGGCAGGCAATCGCCAAAGCAACCGCAGGTTTTTATTTTTCCTGAAAACAATGCATAACCTGTTAGAAATGCAAAAAATATAATTAACAATAAAAGAAGCCAACTGAACAATTTCATGCGCCAGCCAATAATTACTGCAACGCCGGCAAGCACTTCAAACACATTCATAATAAGTGAAAACGGCAAGGTGTAATCGTAAAAAAAATACCAGTTCCAAGCTTCAAAAAATTCCTGCATTTTATAGCTTAATCCAAGCGGATCGTTTGCTTTAACCAACCCGCTGAAAATAAAAAGCAAGCCAACAATCCAGCGAATAATTATCAGCAAATTTTTTTTATAAGCTTTCATTATACATTAAACTTTAAACTTTATCCTTTATGTTTTCCTTCGTCAATCAATATCAGCGCAAAAGCAGCATAATTAATCATATCAACATAATTTGCATCAATGCCTTCGCTTATTAATGTTCTTCCATCGTTGTATAAAATCTGGCGCACACGCAACAGTTTCATCAATATTAAATCAACAAAACTTTCCTGGCTCATTTGCCGCCATGCTTCGCCATAATCATGATTTTTGTTTAGTAAAACATGCTTTGCTTCAAGTATGGCTTTATCGTAAAAATCACTTGCCTGCTGCACCGAAAGTTCTTCAACCACAGCATTTTGAAGATGCAATTGAATTAAGCCAATCACTGCATAATTAACAATGCCAATAAATTCACTTGCAACATCGTCTTCAACTTTTTTTTCTGTTAAGCTTTGAATATTTCTTATACGCAGCGCTTTAATAAATATCTGGTCAATTACAGAAATTGTACGCAGCACACGCCAGGCAGTTCCATAATCAACCGTTTTTTTTAAAAAAATATTTTTGCAGCTTTCAATTGCTTTATCAAACTGGTTTTCTGTTGTGGTCATTTTTGTTTTACTGAAATTGAAATTCATGTTCATTCTCGCCATTCATCATTCATTACTTTTGCAACGCATCAAAAATAATTAAACAAACCAATGTTTACGCTTAACTGCAACGGAAGATTGCTTGTTATTAACAAACCTGTTGTAATGGGCATTTTAAATATTACGCCAGATTCGTTTTACAAAACAAGCCGCCTGCAAACAAAAGATGATGCATTGCAGCTTGCTGAAAAAATGCTGAAAGAAGGTGCAGCCATTTTAGATATTGGCGGACAAAGCACAAGGCCATCAAGCACAAGATTATTTGCTGATGAAGAAGCAGAAAGAGTATTGCCTGTAGTTGAATTGATTCACAAAAATTTTCCGGAAACATATATTTCAGTTGATACATATCATGCATCAGTTGCGCAACAATCTGTTGCTGCAGGTGCATCCATAATAAATGATATAAGCGGAGGAACGATGGATGAAACGATGCTCGAAACAGTTGGCAAATTGCATGTGCCCTATGTTTGCATGCATATAAAAGGCAAGCCTGAAACGATGCAGCAAAACCTGGTTTATGAAAATGTAACCCGTGAAGTGCTTGACTTTTTTATTAAGCAAACAGAACAATGCAGGCTGCAAAATATTAATGATGTTATTATTGATGTTGGCTTTGGTTTTGGCAAAACGTTTAAGCATAATTTTCAGTTGCTGAAAGATCTTTCTGTTTTTAAAATGCTCGAAAAGCCAATACTGGCAGGGCTTTCACGCAAATCAACTATTTATAAAACGCTGCACACCACTTCAGAAAAAGCTTTGAACGGAACAACTGTTTTAAATACTATCGCTTTATTAAACGGTGCAAATATTTTACGTGTTCATGATGTTAAAGAAGCCGTTGAAACAATTGAATTAGTTGAAGCGTACACATCTTAATTGAATATTTATTCATTTAAAATACCCTTGCAAAATTTTTTATAAGACTAATTGCCATCATAATAAAAAACAATTTTTGCATTGGTTTGAAGGTCTGTTTTTACGCCTAATTTATACACCTGCGTTCCAACGGTAATGCGCATCAGCGCTGTGTTTGGCGGGATGGTTCCTAAATTTTCTGCAATCATAACAAATTCATGTACGCGGCTTGTGGCATCTGCATGAATTTTAAAAGTTATCGCATCATGCGTTAGCATTTGATTATTTACAATGAGTGTATTGTTGTGGTACACGCTTACACGATCTCCATCTATTTCAGCATTATCAAATATCTCTACTAAAATATCCGGCGTTGTTATATGATAAGTTTGAAGCAGCACATCTTTTCTTGTTTCAAAAGCTTTTACGGTAGAACTTTTTATAGTGTCTTTGCCATTAGTTTTTCTATTTGCTTTAGCCAGGCTGTTAGTTATAGAATCCTGTATGCGCATTTGCTCTTTTTGCTTTGCAAGAGTTGTTGAATCATTAATTTGCTGCTGCCGCTTTTTTGCAACACTTATTGAATCATCAATTTGCTGCTGGCGCAATTTTGCAATAGCAAGCGCATTCGATGTTGAGTCGTCAATTTGCTTCTGTCTTCGCTTAGCAACAATGGCAGCATTATTTACAGAATCCTGAATGCGTTGTTGTTGTTTTTGTTTTGCAATAGCCACAACATTTTGTAATGAATCATCCATTTGTTGCTTTCGCTTTTTTGCAATAATTATCGAATCGTTTATTTGCTGCTGACGTTTCTTTTCAAGTGCAATTGCATTTTTTGTTGAATCATCAATTTGCTGTTGTCGTTTTTTTGCAATGGTTGCAACCATTTGCAGCGAATCGTCAATTTGTTGCTGCCGCTTTTTCTTTTCAATATCAGCAACTGTTTTTAGTGAGTCTTCAATTGCCTGCTGGCGCTTTTTTGCAATGGCTGCAACAACCTCCAATGAGTCGTCAATTTGCTGTTGCCGTTTTTTAGCAGTGCTTATCGAATCATCAATATGCTGCTGATGTATTTTAGCAAGTGCTATTGCATTTTTTGTTGAATCGTCAACTTCCTGCTGACGCTTTTTTGCAGCAATGGCAACATTATTTAAAGAATCCTGTATGTGCTGTTGTTCTTTTTGCTTTGCAATAGCTGCAACATTTTGAAGCGAATCTTTAATTTGTTGCTGCCGCTTTTTTGCAATAGCTGCAACCATTTGAAGTGAATCATCTGTTTGCTGTTTCCGTTTTTTTGCGATGCTTATCGAGTCATCTATTTGTTGCTGTCTTTTTTTGGCAAGTGCTATTGCATTTTTTGTTGAATCATCAATTTGTTGCTGACGCAATTTTCCCGCATTATCGGCAACTGTTTTTAAAGAATCGCCAATTGCCTGCTGTCGCTTTCTTAAAGCTGCTGCAATATTTTGTAATGAATCATTAATTTGCTGCTGGCGTTTTCTTTCAATTTTAGATATATTTTTTTCAGCATTTTTATCCGGTTTAATTTGATCTGGATCGGATGTTGACACAATAATTTCAGGCGGTTTTTTTACACAGGGTTTAAACGAAGCAATATCTGAAGATGTGCCAAAAAGATTTACCAAATAATGTTGAGTGGCAGAATCATAATCGCACAAATCTCTGTAATAAACCGAAACCCCATCGCAATTTTGCTGGCAACCCGTAATGCGCACACTTAAAACAAGTTTATTATCTTTTATTGCTATTTTATTTTCCGGCGTGCACGATGAACAATCCCACCACTGCCCGTTTGATGGTTCTTTTTTATACAACACAGCGCCTGTTTGCATAAATAGCTGTTCTTTGTTTAAAGAACCGGAAATAGAAGCAACAATGCGGGCATGGCTGCGGTCGTCAAGCTCACTTGTTTTTGTGCCTGCAAAATTTTCTCCTGAAACAGAATCAATAACAATTGTTTTGAGTAAGCGTGATTTATTTATAGTGATATTATTATTGCTGTTCCATGTGCCCAACATCCAGTTTAATTGAGCATTTGCCAGCATGCAATTACAGCACATAAAAAAAAGAAGCAGTAGTTTTTTAAATTGTTTAATAGTCATTCAAATACTGTATAACGTTAATTGACTTCATTAATTTTCTCACTTATTTAATTTATACGTAAATCATTAAAATGCCGTTTCATGGTTTTGGTATAATCTGCAATGGCAGTTTCAGAATCACCAATTTCAGGATGCCATAATTTTTCCCATTCAAAACTATAAAAACCTGTATAATTATTTTTTGCAAGCAAATCTACCGCTTCAAAAATTGGCGAAGTGCCTGTTCCCATCAAAACAAATTGTTCTTTTCCATTAATTATTTTTGCATCTTTTATGTGCGCATGTTTTATGTATTTTTTTAAAGATGCATACACAAAAGCCGGAGATTCTTTTGTTACAGACCACATATTATATGCATCCCAAACCAAACCAACATGCGGATGTTGCGCCTGCTGCATGATGTTTAAAATATCTGCTGTATAAACAACTTTGCCATGTGTTTCAAGCAGCACTGCAGAAATTTTATCAGCCGCATAATCGCCTAAATATTTCAAACCATCAACAATTAATTTAATTGTTTCTTCATGCGTTTGATCGCCCGGAAAATCATTTGGAAAAACTCTTATGTACGGGCAATTTAATTTTTGTGCCAGATCAATAAAACGCTTTGCTTCATCCAAATTTTTTTGACGCTCTTCGCCTTTGGGCAAATGTAACATGGCTGAAGCGCCTAAATCAGCAACCTTTAAATTTTTGTTTTGAAGAAGTTGTATGGAAGCAGAAATATTTTGTTTGTTGAAAGCAGTGCATTTGGTTAAATCTAATTCTCTTTCAATGCCTCTGAATTCAATTCCATCATAATCATTTTCTGATGCAAACTGTACAATCTTTTCAAAACTCCAATCAGGGCAACCTAATGTTGAAAATGAAAGTAATGGTTTATATTTTTTATACATCAATGAAACCGGAATAACGCTGGCAAATAATGCGCCGCCGCTGAGTGTTATAAATTCCCGGCGCTTAAAATTTTTTAATGGCATTTATAAAAATAAACATTAAGTATTATTCTTTTTTTCTTCTTCAATTAAATCTGCTTCAATTTTTTCTTTTTTTAAATTAACGCGAATGCGTGCATATAAACTCATATAAATATTGGCAATCCAAACCAGCGAAAAACCGGCAATTACATATCCCTTCCAATCGTTATACAATAATTGATATTTGGTAATTAAAATTATTAAAGCGGTTACATAATGGCTAAAACAATATTCGCATGTAAACAGGTAAAAAAATTTTCGTTTAATAACATTTCTGCTTTGCTCGCTGCATTTAACACAATAATTTTTAAGGTCTGAAAATATTTCTTCATGCGTTACTGTCCAGGAAATACAGGCAACCGGAATGGAAAGAATAAACAAAGCGGCTATTTCGTTTGTCATAATCATAACAACATGATAAACAAAATTCGTTCTTAATTTTTGGTTATTTGTTTATAGTTTATGGCACGAAATTTTATCCATCTATAAAAACAAAAATTATGGAAAACAATCAAAAAACTATTGAAGTATTAAATGATCTTATACAAATTAATAACGATCGTATAACAGGTTATGAAAAAGCCTTAAAAGAATTAAAAGGAGAAGATGATGACCTGCGGTCTTTATTTACAAGTTTTATCGATCAAAGCCGTAATTTAAGAAATGCTTTAGGAACTGAAGTGCAAACGTTGCATGCAGACATGGATAAGGGCACAACATCAAGCGGAAAAATTTATCGTGCATGGATGGATATAAAAGAATTATTTAGCGGGCATGATCGCCAAACAGTTTTGAACAATTGTGAATTTGGGGAAGATGCTGCTCAAAAAGCTTACAAGTCAGCATTAGAAACAGAAAATTTACCGGCTTATCTTTTTGCATTAATCAGCCGCCAAAAAGATGAATTGAAAGGTGCACACAATGAAGTTAAAGCGTTGCGCGACCAGGAAAAATTAGCGCATGAAAATGCTTAATGCAAAAAGCGTTTATTAACAGTTAAATTTTTACTGCCGGGTGAATACGTATAAAAACCTTCGCCGGTTTTTACACCAAGTTGCCCGGCAGTTACTATTTTAACCAATAAAGGGCAGGGTGCATATTTAGGATTTTTAAATCCATCATACAAAACATTTAAAATAGAAAGGCAAACATCAAGACCAATAAAATCTGCAAGCTGCAAAGGCCCCATGGGATGTGCCATTCCTAATTTCATAACCGTATCAATTTCCTCAACGCCGGCCACACCTTCATACAAACTGTAAATAGCTTCATTTATCATCGGCATTAAAATTCTGTTGGCAATAAAACCAGGATAATCGTTAACAACGCAGGCAGTTTTATCAAGTTGTTTTGTTAGGTCAACAATTGTTTGCGTGGTGCTTGCATCTGTTGAAAAACCGTTTATAATTTCAACAAGTTTCATTACCGGAACAGGGTTCATAAAATGCATGCCGATAACTTTTTCTGCACGTTTTGTTACCGCTGCAATTTTTGTTATTGATATAGATGATGTGTTTGAAGCAAGTATGGCAGAAACAGGTGCAGCTTCGTCTATTTCTTTAAAAATTTTTAGTTTCAGTTCAGTGTTTTCGGTTGCAGCTTCTACAACAATATCTGCATCCTGAACGCCTTGTTGTATTTGTGTAAAGGTGGAAATATTTGCAAGCGCATTTTTTTTTATTTCTTCTGTAAGGTTGCCTTTCGCAATTTGCCTGTCAAAATTTTTTGAAATAGTTTGTAATGCTTTTTCAAGCTGCAAAGCATTAACGTCAACAAGATTTACTTCAAAATTATTTTGTGCAAAAACATGCGCTATTCCGTTGCCCATTGTTCCGGCGCCAATTACAGAAACTTTTTTTATCATAATTCTTTTGTTTCAATGTTCCAAGTTTCAGAGTTTCCTTGTTTCAGAATTCATACCAGTTATAACATTGAACATTTAAACACTGAAACTTTGAAACTTTATTGCATGGTTGCAAGCATCTGTTTTCCTTCTTCTTTTATAGACGCATCATCAAAACTGCGGTTAGGCAATTTTATCAATTTATTTAAAACATCAATTGCTTTTGCTGGCTGATGATCGTATGCATACACTTTGGCAAGATCAAGATAATCCAACGCAAAATATGGTTCTATGCTGCGTGCTTTTTCCATATAATAAATTGCAGAATCAACCTGCGTATCAAAGATGCCGCCGTAAAAATTTTTAACCGCAGATTTTTTTAACCATGAAGAATGAATGAGTTCAAAATGCCATTTTCCTAAAATATAATTTACTTTTGCATGATTGGCATTTATTGCAAGCGCTTTATCTGAAAAAATTTTTATCTGCTTAATATCTTCAACAAGCTTTTTATTGTCATCATCAATCGTTAACATTTTGGTTGATACAAGCGCCACAGCATAACATGCGTCTGCATTTAATGAATCTTTTGTATATGCCTGCTGTGCAAAATTTTGTGCGGCCTGAAAGTATTCCGCTTTTACTTTTTTATCTTTTTCGCGTGAGCCGATGCTGCAATTTAATTCCGCACATTTAATTAATGCCAGGATGTTTGAAGCATCGTTTGCAACAATTTGTTTGTATAAATTTAAAGCGCCGGCTTCATCAAACTTTAATTCAAGATTTTGTGCATTTCTAAGAAGCGTTGCATTGTTTTGCGCAAACAGTTGCACTGAAGCAAACAGAATAAAAATAATTACAATTGATTTGAAAAACCTGTAACGCATTACGCTGATTTATTTAATTGTTTCTTTTAAGATTGTATTCAACCGAAACATTTCCGTTAAAAAAAGGAATGGGCGGTTTTAATTTTTTTATGTTGATGATAACTTCTTCAACCCTTAAAAATTTATGCATAATTATTTCAGCAATTTCCATGGCCAGTGTTTCTAAAAGCTTTGTTGGCTGCTGCATACGCAATTTAATTATGTCGTATAATTGAGAGTAATCAATTGTTTCGTTTAAGTGCTTTACATAATTACTTTCAGGCTTAAAATACACAATCATATTTACTTCAAAACTGCCACCTGTTTTGCTTTCTTCTTCATACACGCCATGAAAGCCATGAAATTGAAGATTAGAAAATTCTATTTTAAGCATCGGCAAATCTATATTACTTAAAACAGTTGTAAAAAATTATCCGCAGGCTTTATCATCAACTTTTTACCGAAATTTTTTTCTTAGGTTTGAATGTATGAAGACGCTCTTGCTTATAATTCTTTCAATACAAATTCTTTTCAGTGCTAACGCACAAACGTATAAATCAATTGTTGGCGCACACAAAGAAATTGATCCTTATCATTTCACATCAACAAAAAATTTAACTATAAAACATGGATGTGTTGTAAGCGCACATCCCATTGCAAGTGAAGTGGGTTTTGCCATGTTAAAAAAAGGCGGAAATGCTTTTGATGCAATGATTGCCACACAGCTTGCGCTGGCCGTTGTTTATCCGGCAGCAGGTAATATTGGCGGCGGCGGATTTATGGTTGCAAGAACAAAAAAAGATTCGTTGATTGCATTGGACTATCGCGAAACTGCGCCTTTAAAAGGCAGCAAAAATATGTATATTGATTCTGCCGGAAATGCAAGAACCGATTGGTCGCAAAACGGGCATTTATCCGCTGGTGTGCCAGGCACAGTTGCCGGTTTATTTGCCGAATATAAATATGCAAAACTTCCATTTAAAGAATTAATTCAGCCTGCGATTGATCTGGCGGAATTTGGTTTTGTGCTAACAAAAGCTGAAGCAAAGTTTCAATTCAACCAAAGATGATTTTATTAAATACAATACAATGCCAACTGCTTTTGTAAAAAATATTGCATGGAAACAAGGCGATACTTTATTTCAAACAGATTTGGCGCAACATTAAAACGCATTCGTGATTATGGAGTGAAAGGTTTTTATGAAGGAAAAACAGCAAAATTAATTGTTGAAGAAATGAAGCGGGGCAATGGTCTGATGCTTTATGATGATCTGAAAAATTATATAGGCAAATGCCGTAAGCCGGTTGAATTCGATTATAAAGGTTATCATGTTGTAAGCATGCCGATCGAGCAGTGGCGGAATGATTTTCAATCAAATGTTGAAAATGATGGAAGCTATATCCTGTGCGTGATATGGGTTTTTATCAAAGCAAGCGTGCAACTTAATGGTTGAAGTGGAACGCAGGGCTTATGCAGACCGTGCAGAATATTTGGGTGATCCTGATTTTTGTAAAGTGCCGCAAAATATTTTATTGAGCGATGCTTATTTAAAAAAACGGATGAACGATTATCATTCACAAAAGCAGGTAAAGTGCAAATTAAAGGCAGGTAATGTGCAATGAAAGAAATCAAACAACACACATTTGGATTATTGATGATGAGGGCAATACGGTGGCAGTGACCACGACGTTAAATAATGGTTTTGGAAGTAAAACAGTTGTGGGCGATGCAGGATTTTTTTTAAATGATGAAATGGATGATTTTAGTATCAAACCTGGAGTGCCGAATTTGTTTGGTGCCGTTGGCGGTGAGGCCAATGCAATTGCCCCGGGAAAAAGAATGTTAAGTTCAATGACACCGACTATTGTTCTCCAAAATGGAAAACCGTTTTTAGTTGTGGGCACGCCCGGCGGAACAACCATTACCACTTCTGTTTTTCAAACCATTATTGACATTATTGATTTTAAGATGAGTGCAGAAGATGCAGTGTATAAACCTAAGTTTCATCATCAATGGCTGCCCGATACGGTGCTGCTTGAAAAAGGATTTTCAGAAACAACGGCGGCACAATTAAATGCAATGGGTTATAAAACAGAAATTATTGGCGGCATTGGCCGAACAGAGCTGATAAAAATTTTACCTGATGGCACCCGTGAAGCCGCTGCAGATATTCGTGGTGAAGATAGCGTGAGCGGTTATTAATTCACTTCACTCCTGTTTGTTTAATTTGATATCTTTTATAATGGCCGCACGATCGTTGCAATTATCAGCAATAAGCATAAGATGCATTTCATTCGCATTTATTTTACAGGCATAAGTTCCTGTTGCAGTATCACACTGACTTTGCCCATAAAGTTTTTGTATGGTTAATGTGGTATCGTGCAACGTGTATTTCATTGTTTCCAGGTTTGAATTATCTTCCAGGCTGGTTACTGCAAGCGTATCATTTTTAAAGTTAAAAACCACATCCACAGCTTCATCTAATTGCAATGTTGTTTTCCATTTAGTATTATTAAGCTGGGCATGGCAGTTAATTGCTAAAAAAATTATTGCTGATACAAAGAATATTTTTTTCATTTTATTTTTTCCCGAAAATACAAGTTATACAATATGAATATCAATCAAAATAAAAATCTTTAAGAAGCACAGCGATGTTTTAATTTTACTTTTTAACTATTCATTCTTTAATTATTTAAAATGAATACAGAACAAGCGTTATTACAATCAGCCATAAAAAAATTCAGAATACAAAAATCATTGGCCGAAAAAACTTTTGCGCAATTAGAAGAAAAAGATTTCTTTTTTAAACCATCAAAAGAAAGCAATTCAATTTCGGTTATTGTGCAGCACATGAGCGGCAATATGCTTAGTCGCTGGACGAATTTCTTAACAGAAGATGGCGAGAAACCCTGGCGGCAAAGAGATAGAGAATTTGACGATATCCCATCAACAAAAGAAGAATTGCTGAATGCCTGGAATAAAGGCTGGGCCTGCGTTTTAGCATCACTTGAAAGCTTGAAAGAAGACGACCTGATGAAAACAGTTTCAATTCGAAATGAGCCATTAACCGTGGTGGATGCCATTGTTCGAAACATCGATCATTACGGCATGCATGTTGGGCAAATTGTGTACATCGGCAAGATGATAAAAGATGAAAACTGGCAAAGCTTAAGCATTCCAAAAAATAAAAGCAGTGAGTTTAATAAAGCGATGAACCACAAATAATTTCTGATTTGATGATGTTTGATGTTGAGATGTCTCATTTATATCATCGATCATAAAATCAAACATAAGCCACAAACAAAAATCTATGTTTCCGGAAGCAGTAATTTTTGATTTAGATGGAACGCTGATTGATAATAATGCTTATCACATTGAAGCATGGAAAGTTTTTTACGATAAGATAGGCAAGCCTTTTACAAAAGAAGAATACACAAAAAATATTAATGGCAGAATTAACCGCGATATTTTTAATTATGTTTTTAATACAACGCTAACACCGGAATTAATTGAAGAATATTCGCATGAAAAAGAAGCCATGTATCGCGATTTATACAAGCCGCATATTCAACCGATAAAAGGCTTGATTAATTTTTTAGAAGAACTTGAAAAAGCAAAAATTCCGAAGGCCATTGCAACCTCAGGCTTAATACCCAACATTAATTTTATGTTTGAAAACGTGCCGATAAAAAATTATTTTTTTAGTGTGATTGATGCTTCGCAAATAACAAAGGGCAAACCACATCCTGAAATATTTTTAAAAGCTGCTCTTTCTGTAAATGCAATTCCTTCCAATTGCGTGGCGTTTGAAGATTCTGTTGCGGGCATTCATTCTGCCAAAGCTGCCGGCATGAAAGTTATTGGCTTAACTACAACACACACGGCTGAAGAAGTAAAAGAAGCTGATCTTATTATTAAAGATTATACAGAAATATCATTAACAAAATTGCGTGCACTCAAATAGCGCTGGTTGCGTTGATAACATAAATTATCCAAATGAAAATATTTTCTTTTTTAATAATTATAAGTTTGGTTTTAAGCTCATTTAATTGCGCTAATACTTCTGCAAAAAATTCTGTTGCAACACATGCAAATAAAGGATTTGTTGTTGTTGAATTATTTACTTCAGAAGGTTGTTCAAGTTGCCCGCCCGCAGATGACGCTGTTGCTGCATTGCTTAAAAAATATAATAATGTTTATGTTTTAGGTTATCATGTTGATTACTGGGATAATTTAGGATGGAAAGATGCATTTAGCAATGCGGCATTTACACAAATTCAAAATACGTATGCAAAAGTTTTCAAGCTTGCTTCAATTTATACGCCGCAGGTTGTTGTAAACGGAACTGAGCAATTTGTTGGTTCTGATGAAAACAAATTAAACGCTGCTGTTAATAAAAATCTTCAGCAACCATCAAACATAAAATTAAATATTACAGCAAAGGCGCAGGATGATAAAGAAGTAACTGTAAATTATTCAACGAATGCTGTTAATTCTGAAATAAAAATTGCCTTGATACAGTTGCATGCTGAAAATAAAATCCGGCGTGGCGAAAACAGCGGCGCAACTTTACATCATGTAAATATTGTAAGAGATCTAAAAACCGCTTCAGCATCGGCAACAGGAAATATTGTATTAAAAATGCCGGAGAATTTATCTGCGAACGATTGCCATGTTATTGCTTTTACACAAAATATAAATAACAGCACCATTACTTCTGCAGCAGAAGCAAGTATTCAATAAATATAAATTTTTTAGTTTTTAAACCCATTGAGCGAAGCAATTTTTTTAAATAAAAAAGCAGCTATAAATATTTATTCATAACTGCTTGAGATTTAAGTGGGCCCACCTGGGCTTGAACCAGGGACCCCCTGATTATGAGTCAGGTGCTCTAACCAGCTGAGCTATAGGCCCGGCATTACTGCCAAAAAAGGAGCGCAAAAATAATCAAATCATCTTATTTACAAATTTGATTTTTAGAACTATAAATTTGCTGCGATGCAAAAAATAAAAAATATAATTTTTGATTTAGGCGGCGTTATTTTAAACATAGATTTTAAACAAACAGAACTGGCTTTTGCAAAATTAGGGATCGGTAATTTCAATCAATATTATACGCTGCAAAGTGCTTTGCCTTTATTCGATAATCTTGAAACAGGAAAAATTTCTCCTGAAGATTTTTATGAAGAATTCCGCAAGCTCACCAAAATAAAATTAAGCAACGATGAAATTATGAATGCATGGAATGCGTTGCTGCTAAATTTTCCGCCCGAACGCATAGAATGGCTTAAAATAATAAGCAAAAAATATAAAATTTATCTTCTTTCAAACACAAACGAAATTCATTACAATTCTTTTATACAAACTTTTAAAAAAGAATTTGACGATGAAAATTTTAATGATCTTTTCATCAAAGCATATTATTCCCACCAGCTTGGCTTGCGCAAACCATCAAAAGAAATTTTTGAAACAGTGCTTAAAAATGAAAATTTAAATGCAGCCGAAACGCTGTTTATAGATGATTCTGAAACCAATATCAATGCTGCTAAATCAGCAGGTTTGCAAACGATTCATCTGCCTTCGCCAAAAACCATTCTTGAGCTTGATCTGTAATTTTCTTCTTAATAAAAAAGAGAGTTTAAATAAGAGGCTTATTTTATTTCTTCAAAATCAATGTAATCATCTGAAGGCGGCCTTGTGTGTGTTTTGTCGGTTGATTGCTGGCGCGTGTATTGCTGCTGTTGTTGTTGCTGATTCATTTGGTTAACCTTGCTGCGCACTTGCGCAGATGCCTTTGACACGGGAATAATAAAATCAAATATCAGCTTGTATAAAAAATATAACAGTAAAAATGTAAACAGCCATTCAATCATGGTGTAAAGTTAATGTGGTTTTAAATATTAACTCTAACAGAATTGCAATTTCACAACAGCTTAACCAGCAGAAGATTTGGAAATTTATAAATAGCACTGTACATTTGCACCTGGAAATTATTAATTGGAAGGGAACGAAATCGTTCCCTTCTCTTTTTACCATCTATGCCGGCAGATTCAGTTTTAAACAACATAGAACAAATAATAAATACATTTCTTGCAAACGAGCCAGGTTATTTTTTGGTTGAAATAAAAATAAAACCAACCAATAATATAAAGGTTTTTATTGATGGCGATAAAGGTATTTCAATAGAAAAATGCGTTCAGTTTAACAGGCAGTTGTATAAATTAATTGAAAGCAATAATTTTTTTCCGCCAGGAGATTTTTCGCTCGAAGTTTCATCTCCCGGCATTGATAAACCTTTAAAACTGCAACGCCAGTATCAAAAAAATGTAGGCAGAAAAGTAGAAGTTTTGTTTAATGATGGCGCCGTAAAAACAGGCAAATTATTGCAGGCATCAAACGATGATATTATTATTGAAGAAACTACCGGCAAAGGCAAAAAAACAGAAACAACGCAATTGGTTATTCCATTTTCAAACATAAAAACAACAACCGTTCAAACTGAGTTTTAATTGTGCGATTCATACATCATACATCGTGCATCTTACTTCGTAAACCGTAAATTGTATGGCAAGTATTAATTTAATTGAAGCTTTCCAGGAATTTAAAGAAGCTGAAAATATCGACAGGCCTACCATGATGAAAGTGGTGGAAGACGTTTTTAAAACATTGCTGCGTAAAAAATATGGCAGCGATGAAAATTTTGATGTTATTGTAAATGCCGAAAAAGGCGACCTTGAAATTTTTCGCCGCCGCATGATTGTGGAAGATGGTGAAGTGCATGATCCTTTGGCCGAAATTGATTATAGCGAGGCCGTAAAAATTGAACCCGATTTTGAAGTGGGTGAAGAACTGTATGAGGAAGTGGATATGCTATGATTTTGGGCGTCGAGCCATTCTTGCCGGAAAACAAACACTCGCAAGCCGCATCAGTGATCTGAAGAAAAATGTTCTGATAAAAAAATATGAAGATAGAATTGGTGAAATAATTAATGGCGAAGTGTACCAGGTTTGGAAAAAAGAAATTTTATTAATGGATGAAGAAGGCAATGAATTGATACTTGCCTAAAAGCGAACAAATACCGCAGGATTATTTTAAAAAAGGCGAAAGCATCCGTGCTGTTGTAAGAAGTGTAGATATGAAAAATAATACGCCGGTAATTATTCTCAGCCGCACCAGCCCCGAATTTCTTGCAAAATTATTGGAAATTGAAGTGCCTGAAATTTTTGATGGCCTCATCATCATAAGAAAAATTGTTAGAGAACCGGGCGAAAGTGCAAAAGTTGCTGTTGAAAGCTTTGATGACAGGATTGATCCGGTGGGTGCCTGTGTGGGTATGAAAGGCAGCCGCATTCATGGCATTGTGCGCGAGCTTAAAAATGAAAATATTGATGTAATAAACTGGACGAATAATATCCAGTTATTGATTCAACGCTCGTTAACTCCTGCCAAAATAAGTAGTATGGATCTGGATATCGAAAATAAACATGCAGATGTTTATTTAAAGCCGACCAGGTTTCTCTGGCCATTGGCAGAAGAGGCGTTAATATTAAACTGGCCTGCGAACTTACAGGTTATGATATTGATGTATTTCGGGATAATGAAGGAGAAGTGGAAGAATATGATATTGACCTGGATGAATTTTCAGATGAAATTGAAACCTGGGTTATTGATGAATTAAAACGCGTAGGTTGCGATACTGCCAGAAGCGTATTGGATTTGTCTGTTGAAGAATTAGAACGAAGAACAGATTTGGAAAAAGAAACAATTGAAGAAGTAAAAAGAGTTTTAAAATCAGAGTTCGAAAAAGAATAATATTGCAGGCAATTAATTAATTTATTATGCAAAAACAAAAATATATTGTATGAATTAGAATAATGCACTAACAATGCTGCCTGTATAAAACAAAAAATTTTAATGGCAGAAGTTAAATTACCAAGGTTATTAGGCGCTGCCAAAGAATTTAATATTGGGCAGGATACACTTATCGAGTTTTTGGTAGGCAAAGGTTTCGATCGGGAAGAGTTAAAGCCAACCGCAAAGCTTACCGAAGAATGTATCGAGCTTTGCAGGCAAATTTCAGGGCGATAAAGTGGCTAAAACAAAAAGCAGATCAAATTGAAATTCCAAAAAGCGCACCGGCAGAAAAACGCAGAAAAGAAGAAGAGGAAATTCATTTAGAAAAGAAGAACCTAAACCCGCAAACACCGAACCTGCACCAGCTAAACCTGTCGCCTGAAAAAATTAATGGTGAAGTAAAAACAGAATTGCCGAAAGCTGAAGAAAAAATTACTGAAAATATTGAAGAAAACGAAAGAAGAAGTTACTGAACCCGAAATAATAAAAATAGAAGCGCCTGAAATTGAAGGTCCGAAAATTATTGATAAAATAGATCTTTAGCACATCGACACTTCTACCAGGCCTAAAAAAACAGAAAAGAAACCGAGCCGGTAGCTGAAGAAGAACCAACAGATTAATATCTGTTGAAGAAAAGCCTGAAGAAATTGATTCAGCAGGCACCCGCAGAACCTCCGGTTGAAACCGAAGAACCTGCAGTAATTGAAAATATCAAAGCAGAAAAATTTGAAGGCCCAAAATTTAGGTAAAATTGAATTGCCTGTTGAAAACGATACAAGACCCAAGCCTTCCACCGCTCCGCGTGAAGAAAAGCGTAAACGCAAGCGCATTCCGATTGATAAAAAAGGCACCGGCAATGCTGCTCCGCCTAAAGAAGGCAAGCTGGCCCTCCGCTGCAAAAACAGCAGGGCGGCGGCGATAATCGTTTTCGCAGTGCACCCGGTGGTGGCGGCAGAGGCCCGCATCCGCATCGCGGCGGCGGCGCTCCTAACAGAGACAGAAGGCCTGTTCCGGATCGTGAAATCGATCAAAAAGAAATCCAGGAAAAAATCCGTGAAACGCAGGCTAAACTTGCAGGTGCAACAGGCAGCGGAAAAAGCTTAAAAGCAAAATACCGCCGTGAACGCAAAAGGAAGAAGCTGCTGAAAGCACTGAGAAGCAAATGAATCAAATATTTTACAGGTAACAGAATTTATTTCAGTTAGTGACTTTGCAAATCTGATGGATGTAAGTTTTGCGGATGTTATCAGTAAATGTATGAGTCTTGGCATCATGGTTTCCATTAACCAGCGTCTCGATGCTGAAGTAATAGAACTGGTTGCAAGTGAGTTTGGTTATGAAGTGAATTTATTGGTTTGAAAGATGCAGGAAGAAGAAGAAGAGGAAGTGGAAGATGCGCCGGAAGAACTGCAGCCACGTGCACCTATTGTAACCATTATGGGCCATGTGGATCATGGTAAAACATCTTTGCTGGATTATATCCGCAGCGCAAACGTGGTTGCCGGCGAAGCAGGCGGAATTACCCAGCACATTGGTGCATACCAGGTTACCATTCAGAACGATAAAAAAATTACTTTTCTTGATACACCGGGCCACGAAGCTTTTACTGCCATGCGTGCCCGCGGTGCAAAAGTCACCGATATTGCCGTTATTGTAATTGCTGCAGATGATGCTGTAATGCCTCAAACAAAAGAAGCCATCAGCCATGCGCAGGCTGCAAACGTGCCGATGATATTTGCCATTAATAAAATTGATAAAGAAGGCGCAAATCCTTAAAAAATTTATGAGCAATTATCGCAAATGAATATTTTGGTGGAAGAATGGGGAGGCAAATTTCAAAGCCAGGAAATATAGTCCAAAAAAGGATCAAACGTTGATGCGCTTGCTGGAAAAGATTTTGCTTGAAGCAGATTTATTGGATCTTAAAAGCAAATCCGGACAGGGAAGCAGCCGGAACTATTATTGAAGCTTCGCTTGATAAAGGACGCGGTTATGTGGCCACCATTTTAGTTCAAAACGGAACATTAAATCAAGGCGACCTGATGGTTTCAGGCCAATATTTCGGAAGATTAAAAGCATTATCAACGAACGCAACCAGCGTGTTACCGAAGCGCCTCCATCAACACCGGTTCAAATTTTAGGTTTAAATGGCGCGCCGCAGGCTGGTGAAAATTTCAAAGTTTTTGACGATGAAGCCGAAGCAAAAGAAATTGCCAACAAAACGTGCGCAAATATTGCGTGAACAAGGTTTACGCACCCGCAAACACATAACGCTTGATGAAATCGGCCGCCGGCTTGCACTGGGTAATTTTAAAGAATTAAACATAATTATTAAAGGTGATGTGGATGGTTCTGTTGAAGCCTTAAGTGATTCTTTGCAAAAACTTTGTACGGAAGAAATTGTGGTAAGCGTTGTGCATAAAGGGGTGGGGCAAATTACTGAAAGCGATGTATTGCTTGCCACAGCTTCAGATGCCATTATTATTAGGTTTTAATGTGCGCCCATCTTCACAGGCAAATAAACTTGCTCAAAATGAAGGTGTTCAAATAAAAACTTATTCCATTATTTATAACGCCATCGAAGAAATTAAAAGTGCCATGGAAGGCATGCTTGAACCTAAAGTTGAAGAACGTGAAGTTGCCACTGTTGAAATTCGTGAAGTATTTAAATTTGATAAAGCTACCGTTGCAGGCTGTTATGTTACAGAAGGCAAAATTAAAAGAGACAGTAAGGTGCGTTTATTCCGCGATGGAATTCTTACCTATCCGCGCCAGGAAGGTGCATTTGCTGAACTTGCCAGCTTAAAAAGATTTAAAGATGATGTGAAAGATGTTTCAGCGGGTTACGAATGCGGTTTAACCCTTAAAAACTTTGCAGATATCAATCCGTCCGATACAATTGTTGCTTACGAAAAAGAAGAAGTGAAACGAACGCTGTAATCACTATCTTTTAAAAACACCGGCACCAATTCTTTGTTAAAAACATTTGTTTTTTAATCTCTGCCTTTTCAAAATTTTATTTTTGATGATATGAAAAAATTGCAGTTGTATATTTTATTATTGCTTGTATGTGCGGCAGGTAAAAATTATGCGCAAGGCCAACGGGTTGTTGCAGACCGCATTATTGCAAAAGTGGGCGATAAAATCATTCTTAAATCTGATATTGATAATGCAATTTCTGATTATAAAAGACAGGGAACTGATGTGCAGTTGCCGCCAGATCCGCAATGCGCCTTTTTAGAAGGCCAGTTGGTGCAAAAAGTTTTAGTGCTGCAGGCGCAAAAAGATTCAATTACTGTAAGTGATGATGAAATTGACGCACTGTTAGACAACCAAATTCGCTATTTTATAAATCAATATGGCTCGCAGGATGTGCTCGAACAAATTGCCGGCAAAACAGTTTACCAATTAAAAGAAGATTTAAGACAGCCTTTTGTTGAAAGGCAACTTGCCGATAAAATGCGTAACCAGTTATTGCAAAATGTAAAGATCACGCCAACTGAAGTAAAAACTTTTTATGATAAAATTCCGAAAGACAGTTTGCCTTTTTTTGAAAGCGAATTAGAAGTTGCACAAATTGTTATTTATCCCAAATCAAATAAAGATATAGAAGACTACATCACCAACCAGTTGCTCGATTTAAAAAGGCAGGTTGAAAGCGGCCAGAAAAAATTTGCTGATTTGGCCAAAGTATATTCGCAGGATCCTGGAAGCAAAGATAATGGCGGCCAATACAGCATAAACAGGAATGAAAAAACCTGGGATCCCACTTTTCTTGCCGCAGCATTTAAATTAAAAGAAGGGCAAGTTTCTCCGGTTATAAAAACCAAGTTTGGTTTGCACATTATTCAAATGGTTAGCCGTGCCGGCGATGATGCGGTGGTAAGGCATATTCTTATTATTCCATCGGTAACCAACACAGAAATAAACGAAGCCAAACATGAAATTGACAGTATTCGTTCTAAAATTATTGCAGGCAACATTAGTTTTAACGAAGCGGTAAATAAGTATAGTGAAGATGACAATACCAAATACAATGCGGGCAGGTTTACATCGCCAACAACCGGTTCTACTTCTGTAACGATCGATCAATTGGATAAAGACCTCGTGGTTAATTTAAAAAATATGAAAGTGGGTGATATTACGCAACCGCTTACTTATACAGATGATCGCGGAAAAACTGCAGTGCGCATTGTTTACCTTGTTCATCAAACACAGCCGCACAGAGAAAATCTAAAAGATGATTATGATCGTGTGGCACAGCAGGCACTTGGTGAGAAAAAACAGCAGGTGCTTGATAACTGGTTTAAACAACACATTCCTGATTTTTATATTGAAATAGATCCTCAATACCGCACTTGCAAAAGCTTAAGTTATTGGTACACATCAGAAGGCACCGTAGCTAAATAATCAATAAAAATAAAATCCCGAATGCATTCGGGATTTTATTTTTATTAATTAGATGTATGTACATATATTTGTATAGAATTTAATTTTTAAATGAAATTGGAGCAGGCAATAAAAAGCAATAAATTCAGAAATGAAGTGCATAAAGCAGGCCTAAATATTTTATATACGGCATGGTGGCTGAAAACTTTAATGAGCAAAGAATTAAAGGAATACGGATTAACCCATGAACAATACAACGTATTGCGCATATTAAAAGGCAAACATCCTGAACAGATTTGTGTTAAAGAAATTGCCTGCAGAATGATTGAGAAAAACTCAAACGTACCAAGAATTATAGACAGGCTTGAAACAAAAAAGCTGGTTAAACGCACTGCTTCAGCTTCAGACAAAAGAGAAACGGTAATTATTTTAACAGCCGCCGGAATTAATATTCTTCAGCATAGCACCGAAAGAATTAATAAGATCATGGATACGGTAATGCTTATCAATGAAGCAAAGGCTAAGGAATTAAATAATATACTGGAGCAAGTAAGAAAAACTTGCGATTAAAAAAAATTTTGTTTAATAGATGTACATACATCAATCATAAAAAATAATTCTTAAAAATTAAAAATAAACATTTATGGCAACGTACAAAATTGATCAGGCACACAGCGAAATTACTTTTAAAGTAAAACATCTTGTTATAAGCACCGTTAGCGGCAGCTTTTCAAAATTTGATGCAACCATGCAAACCAACAATGAAGATTTATCTGATGCATCTATTTCATTTGAAGCTGATGTAAACAGTATTTCAACAAACAATGAACAAAGAGATACGCATTTAAAAAGCGCCGATTTTTTTCATTCAGAAAAATTTCCAAAAATTACTTTTCAATCAACATCATTTCAAAAGCAAGATGATAATGATTATATTTTGAAAGGTGATCTTACAATATTCGGAATAACAAAACCTGTTACTTTAGATGTTGAATACGGTGGTGCAGTTGTTGATCCGTGGGGACAAAATAAATTGGGTTTTGAAATTGAAGGAAAAATTAAACGAAGCGATTTTGGTTTAAAATGGAATGCACTTACAGAAGCAGGCGGCGCTGTAGTGAGTGATGATGTACGTTTGTTTTTAAATATTGAAATGGTTAAGCAGGCAGAAACTGTTTAAAAACTTTGCGTCTGCATTGGCCAAAAAGAAATGAAGGAAAGAATTTATGAATATTGAAATTATTTCAGGCAGCCCACGCAACAATAGTGTTACACATCGGGTGGTTTTATATCTTAAAAAATATTTAAACGAACACACTGAACATAATATTAATGTTATTGATGTTAGAGATTGGAAGATTAATGTTTTGCAGCAGGAAGTTTTCAAAAGCGCTGAAAATGCGCCTTTGCACTTACAACCGCTTATAAAACGCATGTTTAACGCAGATGCATTTATACTGGTAACGCCCGAATTTAATGGCAGTTATACACCTGCATTAAAAACGCTGTTCGATCATTTGCCAAAACAATCACGCAAAACATTTGGCATTGTTACGGCATCGCCCGGCGCTTTGGGCGGCATGCGTGCTGCATTACAATTACAAACGCTTATTTATGCGTTGTTTGGCATTGGTTCGCCGCACATGCTTATTACACCAATGGTTGAGAAAAAGTTTGATGAAGATGGTAATTTAACTGATATATCATTTCAAAAAAATATTGATGTATTTATTCATGAATTTTTATGGCTGGCAGAACGTATTGCCTCAGAAACAGCGCATCTTAAGCTAAGAGGTTAAAGAGAAATGAGAAATCAGCATTGATAATTACTCTCTTTCACTCCTTAATCTCTTAGCTATTAATTAATAATTGTAAATTTGCGCCTTCACTTCTACAATGAGCGATGCTATACAACATGAATGCGGGCTTGCTCTCATTCGGTTAAGAAAAAATTTTTCTCATTACCTGCAACAGCATGGAACGGTTATGTATGGATTAAATAAGCTGTACCTGCTTATGGAAAAACAACATAACCGTGGCCAGGATGGAGCCGGCATTGCAGCCGTAAAATTAAACACAGAACCAGGCAGCCCTTTCTTGCATCGCATACGCAGCAATGCGCAGCAGCCAATTGCTGATTTGTTTTTTAAAATAGGAACTGAAATTAATGAACTTGAAAAATATCAGCCTGATATAAAAAAACATCCTGGTTTAATGAAAGGCCATGTGCCTTTTATTGGTGAATTATTATTGGGCCATTTGCGGTATGGCACGCAGGGCAAAAATGATGTTGAATTTTGCCATCCGTTTATAAAAAAAGATTTGATACCGGGTAAAAACCTTGCGCTTGCCGGCAATTTTAACCTGGTAAATAAAGATGAATTATTTGATCTTATAAACATCAATCCCGGTAAATTTCAAAAGCAAAGCGATTTGGCTGCCATGATGGAAGTGATCTATCATTTTCTTTCAACAGAAGATGAAAAAAATCCTAACAATCCAAATATCGCCAGCGCATTAAAAAAAGCAGCCGTATTATTTGACGGCGGTTTTACGGTGGGCGGTTTAACGGGCAATGGCAGTGCTTTTGTTTTAAGAGATGCACATGGCATAAGACCTGCCTATTATTATATTAATGATGAAGTAATTGTTGCTGCAAGTGAGCGTGCCGCCATACGCACGTCGTTTAATGTTGGGGAAAATGAAGTGCATGAATTAATGCCCGGCAAAGCTTTGATTATTGATCCGGATGGAACTTATTCTATTGATCAAATACTTGAACCAAAAGAAAGAAAAGCTTGCAGTTTTGAAAGAATTTATTTTAGTAGAGGCAGCGATGAAAAAATTTATCGGGAAAGAATTGCACTGGGCTATCATTTAAGTAAAGCTGTTTTAGATGCAGTTGGTTACGATTTAAAGAACACCATTTTTTCATACATACCCAACACTGCAGAAGTTGCTTATTTTGGTTTATGCAAAGGCATGGAAGATTATTTAAATCAAACCAAAGTAGAAAGAATTTTAAGCTGGGGAAATGATGTAACTGAAGAAAAGTTACATGCAATGATTAACCGCAAAATTCGCCAGGAAAAAATTGCAATTAAAGATGTAAAGCTCCGCACATTTATTACTGAAGACAGCGGCCGCAACGAAATGGTGCAGCATGTATATGATATTACGTATGGCACCGTTCGCAAAAATGAGGATACGCTGGTGGTAATAGATGATTCTATTGTTCGGGGCACTACGCTTAAAGAAAGTATTGTGCGCATGCTGGCAAGATTGCAGCCTAAAAAAATAATTGTGGTTTCATCTGCACCGCAAATACGCTATCCGGATTGTTATGGAATTGATATGAGCAAGCTGGTTGATTTTATTGCTTTTAGGGCTGCAATAGAATTACTGAAAGAAAGAAAAAAAGAATGTATTATTAATGATGTTCATGAAAAAATAAAAGAGCTTGAACGCATTAACGAACTGCATACAGAAAATGTAGTACGTAATATTTATAAACCTTTTACCACGCAGGAAATTTCAGATAAAATTGCGCGGTTAATTACACCAAAAGATATAACTGTTCCGGTGCACGTAATTTATCAAACCATTGAAGACCTGCACGAATGCTGCCCTACCAACACCGGCGATTGGTATTTTACGGGCAATTATCCAACACCCGGCGGCAATCGCGTTGTTAATAAAGCCTTTCTTAATTATATGGAAGGAAAGGATGTACGCGGTTATTAGAAATTGTAAATCTTGAGTTATTAGTTAAAACAAACCACTCAATCAGCACTCATGCCTTCTTAATATCATTACGATTTCATAATTCCTACTAAATTTATGGGAAATATAGATTTTAATACTTTATTTTGATTTTTGTTTCTAAGTAATTACCACCAAAAACCGCATTATGGTTTCAAAACTTAGTTCCGACGAAGTATTCAGCTTTCTTATTATTGTAAGCGTAATTCTTATAACAGCGCGTATTTTAGGAGAGTTGTTCCGCAGGTTTAAACAGCCGGCTGTAATAGGCGAAATACTCGCAGGTATTATTTTAGGTCCATCTTTATTGGGCAATTTATTTCCGCATCTTTTTGAAAGCATTTTTACGGCGCAAAAGGGCGTGCCTTACAAAGCCTTCGATGGTCTTGCCAACATTGGTGTTATCCTGCTTATGTTTATTGCAGGTTTTGAAGTTGATTTAAAAATGATTCGTAAACAAGGCAGGCAGGCTGCATCTATAAGTTTGTTGGGTTTAATTTTTCCGTTTGCTTTAGGCTTTGGCACCGTTTGGTTTTTTTATAACAGTATTTTTTCTACACCAGCAAACATTAATCCTGTAATTCCGGCGATGTTTTTTGGAACCGCGCTTTCCATCACCGCTTTATCAGTAATTGCAAAAATTTTGCTTGACCTGAATATCCTTCCTTCTAAAATCGGCAATCTTATTCTTACTGCTGCCATGATTGATGACTTTTTAGGATGGATTTTATTTTCAATCATTATTCAGTTAATGAAACCCGGCGCCACAAGTGCCATTTGGTCGGTAAGCATGGTGCTGATGTACACCGCTTTTATTTTAACCGCAGGCAGATGGATTGTGAACAAAATTTTATTGGTTGCAGATAAATTTTTATCGCCCGGCGGCCTTATTACGGTTGCTGTTTGTTTGTGCTTATTAAGCGCAGTTTATACAGAATATCTTGGCGTGCGGGGTATATTCGGTGCTTTTTTAATGGGCATTGCTATTGGCAGTTCTAAATTTTTTCCTGAACGTTTACAAAATAATCTGCATCAGTTTGTAATAAATATTCTTGCTCCGCTATTCTTTGCATCTATTGGCTTGCGTGTAAATTTTATTTCCAATTTTAATATTGAGATTGTGTTAATTATTTTATTGATAGCTTGTTTTGCAAAGTTAATTGGTGCAGGTGTTGGTGGCCGTTTAAGCGGACTAAATAAAAACGAATCGTATGCTGTTGCGTTTGGAATGAATTCGAGAGGTTCGCAGGAGATTGTATTAGGAACGCTTGCTTTACAGGCAAAGATTATTGATGAACCAATTTTTGTTGGCCTGGTTATTATGACGATAATTACCATTCTTATTGCTGGCCCCTTTATGAAATATTTTTTAAATAAACAGCAACATCCTGTTGCCATTAGCGGAACAAAATCTGCAATTATTGATGCAGAACATCATACAACTATCAATAAAATGCACTTGCAATAATCAGTAAATCTATTTGGTTATAATGCTTGCGCCCTGTATCTTTGCGCTCCTTAAAACATACGGCAAATTTCCCGATAAATCAGGTCAGCCGTATAAATAATTATTATTATGCAAAAAGAGCTTCATCCAAAAAGTTACAAGATGGTTGTATTCAGAGATATGAGTAACGGCTATTCTTTTTTAAGCCGTTCCACCGCATCATCAAAAGAAATGGTGAAATGGGAAGATGGAAATGAATATCCGCTGATTAAACTTGAAATTTCAAATACATCGCACCCTTTTTATACAGGTAAAAATGTTTTGGTTGATACCGCCGGGCGAATTGATAAATTTCGCAAACGCTACGAAAAGAAAAAATAAAGTTTCAATATTATCAATCCCTCCGGCTTCGGGGGGATTTTTGTTAGTAATAATATCTTTTAAACTTCATCATTATACAAAGAATTATTTTCTTTGCGCAGAGCAAGCATTATGAACCAGACTACTTCTTATCCAAAAGAAAAAATCAATATTCTTTTTCTTGAAAATATAAGTGATAAAGCCATTGAAAAATTTAAAAGCAATGGCTATGTTAATGTAAAAAAAATCAGTGGCGCATTATCTGAAGATGAACTGATAAAACAAATAAAAGATGTGCATTTGCTTGGCATTCGCTCTAAAACTCAAATAACAGAAAAGGTATTAAACGCTGCAAAAAAATTACAGGCAATTGGTTGTTTTTGCATTGGCGTAAACCAGGTTAATCTTAAAGCTGCAACACACCGCGGCGTTGCGGTTTTTAATGCGCCTTACAGCAATACACGCAGTGTTGCAGAATTAATAATTGGTTTAAGCATTATGCTTATTCGCAAAATACCTGATAAAAATAAAGCAGCGCATGAAGGTGTTTGGATGAAAGAATCAAAAGGCAGTTATGAACTCCGCGGAAAAACTTTGGGTATAATTGGTTACGGCAACATTGGTTCGCAGCTAAGTATTTTAGCCGAAGCATTGGGAATGAAAGTTATTTTTTATGACATTGAAACAAAGCTGCCGCTGGGAAATCTCAGCCTGCAAAAAATCTTGAAAGATCTGCTTGCACAGGCTGATGTTGTTTCTTTACATGTTCCTGAAACTTCTCAAACAAAAAATCTCATCAATAAAACTAATATTAAGCAGTTTAAAAAAGGAGCCATTCTTATTAATTATGCAAGAGGCGAAGTGGTTGATCTGCCTGCATTAGCCAAGGCCATTGGAAGATGGATTATTAAGCGGTGCAGCTATTGATGTGTACCCGCTTGAACCTGAAAAAAACGGTGATAAATTTAATACACCGTTGCAGGGTTTATCCAACGTAATTCTTACGCCGCATATTGGCGGCTCAACTGAAGAAGCGCAGCAAAATATTGGTGAAGATGTTAGCCTTAAATTATTTAATTATTTAGAAAGAGGCATTACAACCGGCTCGCATACCGTGCCTGCTTTAAGTTTGCCGCCTGTTGAAAAAGCACACAGAATTTTACATATTCATAATAATGTACCGGGCGTTTTAAGTGCAATTAATACGCAGCTTTCAAACCATAACATTAATATTGTTGGGCAATATTTAAAAACAAATGATGATATTGGTTATGTTGTGCTTGATGTAGATAAGCAGCTTTCAAAGCAAGCTTTAGAACTGCTGAAAGATGTAAAAGAAACCATTAAAGTTAGAATGTTGTATTAAGATGCCTTGCGTTTAACCTGCGATAAACTGGCCTTTAATTCTTCCATCAGGTCTTTTGAACGCGAATGTGCAACATGAAGTTTAGGCGCTTCAAACTTTTTGCCTTTTGCTTTAGCCTCAATAAATTTCATTAAGGTTTCTGTATAAGTATCTTTATATTTTTCAATATCAAATTTACCTGTAAGCTGGTCAATAAGTTTCATTGCCATTTGTATTTCAGCAGTGCTTACTTTAGCTTCAGGAACTTTCACATCTTCTGTACTCCTCACCTCTTGCGCATAACGAATTTTGTGCAATACAAGAATATCATCAGAAGAATTTATCAAACATAAATTTTCTTTATTGCGAAGCACAAAAGTGCCTAATGCTGCTTTTTTAGATTTGGTTAATGCATCACGCAGCAACACATAAGCTTTGCCGCCATTTTTTTCAGGTTCAACATAATAGGAAGCATCATAATAAATAGGTTGCACTTCTTCCAGTTCAACAAATTCTGTTATATCAATGGTTTTTGTTTTTTCAGGGCTTGCTTTTTTAAAATCTTCGTCAGTTAAAATTACATATTCATTATCTACTTTATATCCTTTTACAATATTTTCCCAGGCAACTTCTTTACCTGTTTTTTCATTCACTCTTTTAAACTGAATATTTGCATGATCTTTTTTATCAAGCATATCCAAATCAAGACTGCTCGATTGTACTGCGCTGTATAATTTAATAGGAATGTTTACAAGACCAAAGCTTATAGAACCCGTCCAGAGAGATCGCATAAAAATTGTTTATTTAATGCACGAAAATATTGTGCCTTTAATTTAAAAACCTTTTTAAGTGTAGAAACAGTTCCCTAAAATTTAGTTTGACGAAATTTTTAGTTCGTTAAATAATCTCAACTGAGTAAGGCTTGAAATAAATAGCTGAAGATGGTTTTGTATTAAACTTTTTAAAGAGCCTGCAAAATGTTTATCACTCAACAATTTTTTATATGAATTCAAATACATTTCTTCAAAAAAATTACAAATAGATTCAAGCCCGATAAGTGAAATGGTAAGCGGAGGTTTTTTGTTTTCAATATGACAGTCTTCGTAACTATCGCAGTTCAAAGAATCAATGTGGGCGCGGATTTCATTCTCACACTGCAACGATTCTGATGTAAGCAGATACACACATTTCGCAAATGATTTATCAAAGCTTTTGTTAGCAATAGCCTCAAGTGTGGTACGTGCAGCGTACATTTTATTAACCACTTCTTTAAGCCTTGAACACATGTAAGAATATTGTGTGGCCTGCCCGGGAGAGATAGTAACAAACATCATGACAATCGTTTTTGTTTAATTTATACCACAAAAAATATGCCCCGTAATGGTATGATTTTTTCTATTTGTGAACCAGTTTGCATTGCCTCTTAAAAACCAAAATTTCAAAATTTAATCAATAATATGCGCAAAACAATTTTCCAGTTTTTTCACTGGTATTATCCAAAAGGCAGGTTATGGAAAGAAGTGGCAGAGCAGGCAACGCATTTACAATGGATCGGTGTTTCAGATGTTTGGTTGCCGCCGGCGTATAAATCATCTTCAGGTGCAAACGGTGTTGGTTATGATGTGTATGATTTATTTGACTTAGGCGAGTTTGATCAAAAAGGTTCAGTTAAAACAAAATACGGCACAAAAAATCAGTTGATTCATACTATAAAACTGTTGCATAAAAATAATTTAAGTGTAATGGCTGATATAGTTTTAAATCATAAAAACGGTGCAGACGAAAAAGAAAAAGCGCCGGTAATAAAAGTTGATTATAATGATCGCAATAAAATAATTTCAGAACCTCTTGAAAAAGAAATAAACACCAAATATTATTTTCCCGGCCGCAACAAAAAATATTCTGAGTTTGTTTGGGACTGGCATGCATTTACAGGCGTTGATGAATGCACAAATAATAATGAAAAATGCATCTTCAAAATATTAAATGAGCATGGAGATTTATGGGATAATGTTGTAGGAAATGAGTTTGGAAATTTTGATTATTTGCTAGGCGCAGATATTGAATTTAGAAACCCAAATGTAACAGCAGAATTAAAATACTGGGGTAAATGGTTTATAGAAACTACAGGTTTTGACAGTTTGCGCTTAGATGCAGTAAAACATATTTCTCCCGAGTTTTATAAAGAATGGCTTGATTTTATGAATCAAACATTTAGAAAAAAATTTTTTGCAGTAGCTGAATACTGGAGCCAGGATCTTAATTTTTTACATGAATATCTTGATGTAATGGAAGATCGGGTACAATTGTTTGATGTGCCGCTGCATCATAATTTTTATGAAGCATCAAAGCAGGGAAAAGATTTTAGCTTGCCTGATATTTTTAATAATACACTTGTAAAAACCCGTCCGCAAAGCGCCGTAACTTTTGTTGATAATCACGATACACAACCTACGCAGGCACTTGAATCGTTTGTTGAATATTGGTTTAAGCCACATGCAAATGCTTTAATTCTTTTAAGGCAGGAAGGCATTCCATCGGTTTTTTATACAGATTATTATGGCACTTCTTATACGGTTGGTGAGAATACAATAGAACTTGCGCCGGTGCCGCATTTGTATAAAATGATGATGATAAGAAAGTTTTTATTTGATGGGCAGCAATGTGATTATTTTGATCATCCAAATGTTGTTGGCTGGTTTGTTTCGGGAACGGAAGATAATAAAAATGCAGGCTTTGTTGTGGTTTTATCAAACAGTGATGATGGATTTAAAGAAATAAATTTAGGCGGCTTAAACGGTAACAGAAAATTTGTTGATGTTACTGAAAGCTTTGCCGATGCAATAACTACAAACGATGATGGTGTTGCCATCTTTCCTGTAAAATCACGCAGCATAAGCATTTGGATAAAAGAAGAAGCTTTAGATAAAATAAAATAACCTAACCTTAAAATTAAAACCATGCGCTGGGGAATTATCGGGCCCGGAAATATTGCCAAAGAGTTTGCGGACGACCTGCAATATGTGCAAAATAAAAAATGCGAAGTTGGCCCGGTGTTAGGCAATAAGCCAGAACACACTGAAGAATTTATTAAGAAATTCGGCGGAGTTGAAGCAAGTGATATTGATGCGTTTATAAAAAATAAACCAGATGCAGTTTATGTGGCCACGCCGCATCCTTTGCACTTTGATCATACATTAACCTGTCTTGAAAATAAAATTCCGGTTTTATGCGAAAAGCCGCTTGCCATAAATGAAAAACAGGTAAGTGATTTAATTAATGCATCAAAAAAAAATAATGCCTTTTTAATGGAAGGCATGTGGACAAGATTTTTACCCAGCTTTCAGTTTTTAATCAGCATTATTGAAGCGGGCACCATTGGAGAAATTTTGCACCTGCATGCAGACATGAGTTTTATTGCTGAAAAAAATAAGAACAACCGTTTTTTTAATCCGGAACTCGGCGGAGGTTCGTTGCTTGATGTTGGCATTTATCCTATTTATTTAAGCTATTTTTTATTGGGAAATCCGGATAAAATATTTGCCTGCGGCAAAGTAAATGAAGCGCATATTGATGAAACCTGCGGCATTACCTTAAAGTTTAATAACGGTAAATATGCTATGCTTGAATCGTCCATTATTACACAAACAGAAGGCAGTGCCTGGATTTACGGTAGCGAAGGCACTATCCGGATAAAAAAACCATGGACGGAACATCCTGAAAAAATTGAAGTGATCATCAACAACGAATCTTCATTCAAACATATTCCTTCATGGCCTGGCCGCGGCTTTCAATATGAAACAGAAGAAGTGATAAAATGTTTGGATGAAAAGAAAATTGAAAGTGAAATTGTTTCGCACAACGCAAGCCTCAGTGTTGTAAAAATTATGGATGAAGTTCGCAGCCAGCTTAATGTTGTTTATCCCGAATATGAATAAATAATTTTCAAGAAAAAAAATTTGCCATCTAAAATCCGGTAACCGCATTTATGCGTAGGTAGATTCTGAAAATAATTGTCTCAGATGTCGAACCTAAATTCCAAGATCCTCATCGTGGCAGAAAAAATCCGCGAACGAAGAGAGTTTTTAAATTACACGCAAAAATATGTTGCCGGTTGTTTAAAAATTTCGCAAAATGCCTACAGTAAAATTGAAACAGGGCATTCCAGCATAAAAGTAGAACGCATGTACGAAATAGCTTCTGCGTTAGAAACAGATGTGCTTAAATTTTTAATGTAAATTTTTAAGGCTTACAGTTTTTATTGTTGAATATGCATTCAACCTCTAAACTTTTTTTAATAATATCCCGCATAAAAAAAAGGCGTGAAGACTTAATTATACGCAGGCTTATGTTGCGACGCAGCATAAAATTTCACAAAACGCTTACAGCAAAATAGAATCAGGAGTTACTCATTTTAGTATGGACAGATTATATGAAATTGCCGAAGTGCTGCAAATTGATATCAGGGAATTAATTTAACGGCACACAAACTGCACCAGGTATTTTTTCTGAAATAAGATGTAGATATTTGTTTAAATAAATTGTTTAAACAAAGTAGGTGTATGAAAATAAAAGCTTTTTGGATCATTATAGGTTTATCTGCAGCAAATTTTTTACATGCACAAACCAATTTTTCGGGAATATGGAATGCAACATTAAATGTAGCCGGCCAGCTTCGGCTTGTGTTGCATGTTACGCAATTGAATGACGGATCATATTCAGGAACGCTTGACAGCCCCGATCAAAATGTTAGCGGCATACCTTGCGATAAAGTTGAAGTTAACACAAATGCAACCGGCAGCACACTTAGCTTCACCATCAACAAAATAAAAGTTAGTTACACCGGCAAGCTTTTAAACGATTCAACCTTATCAGGAACGTTTACACAAGGCGTTAATTTGCCTTTAGATTTTCATAGAACAAATTCGCCTTTTACAGCAACGCAAATTTTGCGGCCGCAAACGCCAAAGCCGCCCTTTCCATACAAAAGCGAAGAAGTTATTTATAACAACAATGGATTGCAATATGGCAGCACAATAACGGCTCCGCAGGGCAGCGGCAAATTTCCTGCAATACTTTTAATTACCGGCTCCGGCCAGCAGGATAGAGATGAAACAATATTTAATCATAAGCCTTTTGCAGTGCTTGCAGATGCGCTTACAAAAGATGGCTTTGTTGTTTTAAGAGTTGATGACAGAGGCATTGGCAAAAGCACCGGAAATTTCGCAACATCAACTACTGCAGATTTTGTGAACGATGTAAATGCTTCGATTGAATATTTAAAAACAAGACCAGAAGTGGATGTTAAAAAAATTGGTTTGCTCGGCCACAGCGAAGGCGCAATGATTGCACCTATTGTTGCCTCGCAAAGAAAAGATATAAATTTTATTATTCTGCTTGCAGCACCCAGCGTAAAAATTATTGATTTAATGGCTGAACAAGATGCCGCTGTTGAAAAATCTACCGGTATAAATGCTGTAGCAGCAGATGATTTTAAACCTGTTTACAAAGAAATTTTAGAAACTGTACTGAATACGCCTGATACTATGCTTGCAAAACAAAAAGCTTTACAAATATTAAACGACTGGTCGGTGAAGAAAGACTCAAATTCTTTAAACGCCTTGGGTTTTGAATCTGCAACAGACAGAGAGCTTTATGCGCAGGAAATCATCAAACTATTTTCAAATCCGTGGTTTAAATATTTTATACAATTTGATCCGCAGCCATATCTCACCAAATTAAAAAAAGTAAAAGTGCTTGCATTAAACGGAAGCAGAGATATTCAGGTTATTGCACAGCAAAATTTACCGGCCTTAAAAAATGATTTAGAAGAAGGCGGAACAAAAAATTTTGAAGTAAAAGAAATACCCGGCTTAAATCATCTGTTTCAAACATGTACAAAATGTTCTGTTGCTGAATACGGGCAATTGCAGGAAACCATTGCTCCTGTTGTATTACAAACCATAACAAACTGGCTGAACAAAAATGTAAAGTGATGAATTATCTTGCCCACGCATGGCTTTCATTTAATCAGCCTGAAATTTTAGTGGGCAATATGATCAGTGATTTTGTGAAAGGCAAAAAGCGATTTGATTTTAATAATAATATTCAAAAAGGCATTATGCTACATCGAAATATTGATGCTTTTACTGATGCACACATTGCAACCGAACAAGCAAAACAATTTTTTAAACCTGCGGTTGGTTTATATGCGGGTGCTTTTGTTGATGTGGCGTATGACTATTTTCTTGCCTGCGATAAAAATGAATTTTCAAATGAAACTTTACTGCAGTTTTCGTTACATACTTATGCGGTAATTGATAAATATTCAAACCTATTACCCGAAAAATTTGCACGAATGTTTCCTTATATGAAGCGGGATAACTGGCTGTATAATTATCACACTTTAAAAGGCATAGAAAATAGTTTTACCGGCTTAACGCGCCGGGCAAAATATTTATCGAATAATAAAATTGGGTTTGATTTTTTTCAGAAAAATTTTACCGAACTGCAAGCTTGTTATAATTCTTTTTTTCCTGATGTAAAAACGTTTGCATTTAAACAATGACGAATTAATGAATTAATGCCAGCGTTCGTATATTTATTTAACCGGCTTTTTAAAATTCTAATGAATAAGATTTTGTGTCACTACCTTGGTTATTTCAATGAGTTTCGCAGCAAAAAAACTTGAAGGTTTCTAAAACCTTCAAGGTTTAAAATATTTATAAATACAACTTATAAGAACCCGAAACAGATTTGTTGGTTATTTTATCCCAAACTTTAAAAGAAATCAAAATGTAATCAACCGGTTTGTTAAGCTTGCCAATGGTTTGAGATAATAATATATGATCTGCACCTTCGGCCACTGTACCATACATAAGCTTTATACCAAAAATGGAAGGGTTGCTGGTTAATGTATCACCGGAACTTGTGATAACATTTTGAGAAGCATCCATAAAAACTTTTCCGTTTTCATCCTTCCATCCATCAACGATCATGCGCAAACAAACACGTTCACCAACCTGCACTTTATTATCATCTCCAATTATTGATGAATCGCCATTTGTAAGAAAAGCATGCTTAACATGCAAACCATTTTCATAAATTTTAATTCCATTTTTTATTTCATTATTCTTCACAGCATGTTTACATGCATTAATAGAACATGCAAATACAAACAAGAAAAAAGAAAGAAAAATTTTTCGCATAACAATTATTCGGTGAATATTAAATAACCACATTCACCATTTTATTTTTTATAAAGATGATTTTTTTTGGTTCTTTACCATCAAGCCACTTTTTTAATTACATCGTTTTGCAACACCATTTCCTTTTACTTCTGTTTCTGATGCATCAAGTGAAATATTTAATGTAGTGCGCAGTTTTCCATTTACAGCTTATCGGGTATTGTTTTGATGATTCAACGAGATATTTATTATCAAATGCCGGATAAGTTGCATCGAGCACAGAACCTTCATTACCTAATGCATGATACAATTCTTCAGCAATATGAGGCGCATAAGATGAAAGCATAATAACAAGCGGTTCCAGAATTTCTTTTTTATTGCATTTTAAATCGGCTAACTCATTTGTACAAACCATAAATGCTGAAACGGCGGTGTTATAAGAAAAGCGTTCTGTATCTTCTTCAATTTTTTTAATGGTTTTATGCAAAATTTTTAATTCTGCATCTGTTGCATCTTCTTCATCCTACCCCGCCCTCTCCAAATAGAGGAGCGTTCATTCCTTATAAAACAAACGCCAGAATTTTCTTAAGAAGCGATGCACGCCTTCAATACCTTTTGTATCCCATGGTTTGCTTTGTTCAACCGGGCCCAAAAACATTTCATACATGCGGAAAGTATCGGCGCCATATTTATTTACTAAATCAGGATGGATCAACTGTGTTGAATTTTGATTTAGACATTTTCTCTGTTTCAACGCCGCAGATATACCTCATCCCCAACCCTTCTCCACGAGTGGAGAAGGGAGCATTAATTCGACCATCTTCACAAATAAAAACAGCGTTTTTATATTCGGGTTTTGAGTTTCGGAATGCATCCATATCAAGTTCAACACCATCAACAATGTTTACATTGAACGTAATGGCTGAATTGCAATTTGACCTTCAACCCAAACTGAATTGTCTTCTTTTTTAATAATGTTTGCATTTCTTAAATCGACAATTTCTTCATCTACATTATTAAAATCTAAAATTTTATCTAAGATATTTTTGGAGACGTAATTTCCTGATTTCATTAATCTATACACAAACCTCGAACTTCCCTGGATCATTCCCTGGTTCAACAACTTTTTATAAGGTTCATTAAAACTTATTAAATTTAAATCATACAAAAATTTCGTCCACATGCGGCTGTACAATAAATGACCAACTGCATGTTCTGTTCCGCCAACATATACATCAACCTGGTTCCAGTAATCGCTTGCTTTTTTATCACAAAATGTTTTATCATCATGCGGATCCATATAACGCAAAAAATACCATGATGAACCTGCATAGCCGGGCATGGTGTTGGTTTCACGTAAGAAGACCTCACCCTCTAACTCCCTCTCCAAAGGAGAGGGAGAACCGTCAGCAGCTTTATTTTCACCAGAAATTAAACTATCGCTGATCTCTTGTAAAACTGTTGGCAATTCATTTAATACTTTATTATTCGTAAATCTTAAAAGTTTATATTGATGTTCAGCTAACCATTCTGTTCTTGCATCATCAAATTTCTCTTTGCTCTTCTTCATTATGATATTCACCATCTATTTCGATAATTAATTTTTTTTCTAAACAAACAAAATCAGGGATGTAACCTGCAATCGGATGCTGCCTTCTAAACTTGCAATTCTCAACCTGCCTGTT
>CAVSVA010000025.1:0-37421 GCA_963731245.1 uncultured Bacteroidota bacterium | reverse complement strand
CCTTTTATTGAAGTATATACAAAACACCGTTTACTAACTGGCGCAAAGCGCCGGACTTTAAACCACTAAATCTATCAAACGATGAATACCAGATATAATTAAAAGAACCGATGCTTTTAACCTTGCCTTTTATGGCAACATTATCAAAAGAAGAATAATATGTGATTGATGTGTTGCCTGCCATTTTCAATTTGCCTTTATAAGCTTCATTGTCAAATGAAGTAAAATAAGCAATGTTGCTTGTGCCAATGGTTTTAATTTTTCCTGGCGATTAAAGCATCTTCCGAAACTTCTGTAATAATCAAATAACAAGTTGCCTGCAGACCTTATTTTGCCAACTTTTTCCGGGTAATCATTTGAAGGATAATAGGTGAAATAACAAGAGCCGATAGTTTTTATTTTGCCCCTGAAAGCTGAATCTGATTCTTTACTGAAATAATCTATTCTTCCAAGATAAGGCTGCAATTTTTGGGCGTAATAATTTGAATTGTATAAAGACTGCACTTCTTATAATCCTATCCACATCTTACCATCATCAGAAATTCTTACCAAAACATTTTCATTGGTTGTTATTGAAAACCATAAAAACGCAGCACCCTGCGAAAAACTTACCTGGCTTAGTTGCTGCGAATAACCTTTAAAAAATAAAAGTGTCAGTAATACAATAAAAAATCTTTTTTTTCATATTCAAGATGCAAATTCAATTTAAATTATAGTAATTATAGTTTTGCAATGTTTCATTTTTTCATTCAAATTAAATACAATTATCATTGCCTTTAAACTGCAATGTCTTCTGCAAACTTTATCGCCTGCAGAAGACATTGAAAATGTTTTATAAGAAGTGAAACATCAACCCAACTAAAAAAAGTTGCGTTTAAAGTGTTTGCCAATATACATTACCAGTAGGCACAATTTTGCTACTTTGGAATACAGAATATGGCAAGTACCAATAACCTGCATTGCCCCAATTGGTGCTCCATGAATTTTCCATTAAGAAAGCTTTTCTGCTGTTGTCGTATCCAATGATAACATTGGCATGACCACCTAACAAAGTTAAGCCGCTTTTTAATTTACCATTAGAAGTTAAAGGGCTATAAGTATAATTGGTAGTGTTTAAACCCTCGAATATTGAATAGCTTGAATTGTCGTAAACATTGAAGCCCATCATTACAGGAATGTTGTTCAGAAGAAGTGCTTTAACTGTAGCTGTATCTCCCTGTTCAACCATTCCATACTTAGATACCGGCCCTATTTCATAGTTCAACGCATTGCTAACAGCAGTAGCATTAGGTGCCGTTTTGTAAGCTGTTGAAGATGGTCCTGCTGTTTGATTTTGTTAGTAGGATATGCATAATCAGCTTCAATGCATTGTCCCTATCTTTGTAAAGCTTCCGGTATATCTACCATTTGAGCGCCAGGATCGGAAGTAATTGAATACCCTTCAATTTTTACACGTTCAATGTAATAAAGATACAATGGGCTTAATACAGCTCGGCCATCTTCCTGTTTGATAATACCGTAGTATTTCATTGTCTGCAGAACCTGTAAAAGCAGTGCAGGAACCAATTTGTTCCTGGTCTCTTACTGCCGGAGATTGAAGCGTGAATACGCAGGTTCAGGAGCTAAAGCCTGCGCTTTTAAATTTCCTTTTAGCAAGCTGTTTATCTGGCTGGCATTATAGACTGCCACTCTGAATAACGTGCAGGATCTGGCGGCAAAACACCATACACATGATGGCTTGTAGCTTTGTACCATCAAAAGATTCTGCCTGAAGGGAAGGACTATTCACTTCAGATTTGGTACAGCCTGAAATAATAAGTGCATATGTAGTAATAAAAGTAAGAGACTGAAATAGTGAGGCGAGATTTTTTTCATTTGATTTGTTTTAGTGAAAAAAGATTGATTAAGCAAAATATGACTTTATTTAACAAATAAATAATTATAATGAATTTTTATGTTGAATAATTTTTTGCAATGCTTTGTAAAATTCTTTAATCAAAATCCTTAAAAATTTTTCAGACCAATAAAGCTTGTTTAGCAGTTATTAAATTAAAAATCGGCTTTATGAAAACGAATGATATTAACCAGGCTATCGAACAACTGGAAAAACAAATTCAATACCTGCAAAGCGATTATGAAGTAACGCTGAAAGCGCATGATACGTGTATTAATTTAAGCGATATACGGATGCAGATAAAGCAGGCGCAGGAATCGTTAAGGCTTAAGAAAAAATTCGGTATATTTTTTTCAGCTGATTATAATATAACTGCCGTTTCAACTTTTATAAAACCCGTTTTAGCTCCAAGCGATCATTTATTGTAGGCAACTTTGAAACCACACTAACATTAAGAACGTTTTAATTTAAATTTTTATCCGTTAATGCTTGCAGCCCTAATTCATCCAGCTCCTTATTTTGAAACTAAATTTTTTAACCGCATTTAGGAAAAGTGAATTCATCTTCTTCGAGCAGTGATAATATTTGATTGAACTTAAATAATCATTTACGCAATTCCTTCATGGTGAAAAATTGCAGATTAAGTACCTCACAAGCTGCCTGTAAAAAATCTTCCTTTTAAAGCATTATATTTTAAGGTAAGCATTGGAGCGAGGTCAGTCTTTTTTTTAAATTTTATTGCGATAAAATTTTTAAAGCAATTTTTATCAAAAAATTTAATGCTATTTTATTTAGTTATTGTTACTTCTAATCAAAAATAGTTAGGCCATTATCTTTAGTCAATATTATATTAATTTAAATAACTGATTATTAAAATATTATTTCCATCTATCAATTATTAATTTATAAAGATAAAAGATAAAAGTAATTTGTATAATTTGCTTATAATATAATTAATTTTCTTTTAAAGCGTGGTTAACAAATTATTTATTTTATCTATTTAATTATCAGTACTTTAGGAATAAAAATTTACATAAAAAGAAATAAAAATAAAATATTAGCAATAATGAATAGTTTAATTGCTTAAATCTTCTCTTTAAAATTTCATCTGATGCTTAATTTTGCGGATACATATTTATTTTATTAAAAGCTTTGATTCTTTAGCTTATCATAAAAATTGAAAATGGAATTTTTACAACAACTTAATATTCAATCACAGAACGTTGGCACTTCAACCGGCTTAAAAACTTATGATAAATCAGCAGAAAAAATAGAATCCTTTTCACCGGTTGATGGTAAATTAATTGGCAGTGTTTGGTAACTTCAATAGAAGCTTATGAGAAAATGTGAAACAGCACAGGAAGCTTTCTTGGAATGGCGGAAATTGCCTGCACCTAAACGCGGAGAAATTGTGCGCCAGGTTGGCGAAGCTTTGCGCAAAACAAAGAACCGCTGGGGAAATTAGTAAGTTATGAAATGGGCAAAAGTCTACAGGAAGGCTTGGGCGAAGTACAGGAAATGATTGATATCTGCGATTTTGCCCTTGGCTTAAGCGCCAGTTTATGGATTAACTATGCACAGCGAAAGGCCGGGCCACCGCATGTACGAGCAATGGCACCCGCTGGGAATTGTAGGAATTATTTCTGCTTTTAATTTTCCTGTTGCAGTATGGAGCTGGAATGCAGCCATTGCATGGGTTTGTGGTAATGTTTGTGTTTGGAAGCCTTCGGAAAAAACGCCTTTATGCGCCGTTGCCTGTCAGCAGATTGCGGCAGAAGTATTTGCAAAGAATAAAGTACCGGAAGGCGTAAGCTGTTTGTAAACGGAGATGCTGTAAGCTGAAACGTTGGGTAAAGATAACACGTGTTCCGCTAGTTTCTGTTACAGGTTCAACAAATGTGGGAAAAATAGTAGGCAACCGTTGCGGAACGTTTGGGTAAAACCATTCTTGAACTGGGCGGCAATAATGCCATTATTGTTACCGAAAATGCAGACATGCAAATGGTGTTAACTGGCGCTGTGTTTGGCGCAGTGGGTACGGCGGGCCAGCGATGCACTTCTACCCGGCGATTAATTATTCATGAAAGCATTTACGATAAAACAATTCAAACTCTAAGATCAGCTTACAGTCAATTAAGATTGGTGACCCATTAGAACCGGACAATCATGTTGGTCCGTTAATTGACACAAATGCGGTTGAACATTATTTGAAAAGCAATAGAAACAGCAAAAAAGCAAGGCGGAAAAATTATTGTGGAAGGAGGCAAGCTTGAAGGGAAAAATTATGAAAGCGGTTGCTATGTAAAACCTTGTATTATTGAAGCCGACAATAATTTGGATATTGTGCAAACAGAAACATTCGCACCTATATTATATGTGATGCAATATAAAACCATCGATGAAGCTATAGCAAAACAAAATGGCGTACCGCAAGGTTTGTTCATCCATCTTTACCAACAACATGCAGGAAACAGAATTATTTTTATCTGCCGAAGGCAGTGATTGCGGCATTGCGAACGTAAATATCGGCACCAGCGGCGCAGAAATCGGCGGCGCTTTTGGCGGAGAAAAAGAAACCGGCGGCGGCAGAGAAAGCGGCAGCGATGCATGGAAAGCATATATGCGCCGGCAAACCAATACCATTAATTACAGCAACAATTTACCCTTGGCGCAAGGAATTAAATTTACGATTTAAAGCCTCATCAACCTTTCTCTAAAAGAAGAAGCGCAAACGTCTCGTAATTAGCTCCTTGCTATAAATTCACAGCTTCCGCACATTCATTCACTATTCACTATTCACCATTTACTAAGTAATTATCTTGCACACATGCAACAATACCATCAATTACTTCAATATATTTTAGACAACGGTGCAACAAAAACCGACCGCACCGGAACAGGCACCATCTCTTGTTTTGGCTATCAGATGCGCTTTGATTTAAGCAAAGGCTTTCCGTTGGTAACCACAAAAAAGCTGCATATAAAAAGCATTATTTATGAGTTGCTTTGGTTTTTGCAGGGCGATACAAACATTAAATATTTAACCGACCACAATGTAAATATATGGAATGAATGGGCTGACGAAAACGGCGATTTAGGACCTGTGTATGGCAAACAATGGCGAAGCTGGGAAGGTGCTGACGGAACAGCGATTGACCAGATTAGCGAAGCGATAATAAAATTAATCAAACACTCGCCCGACAGCCGCCGTATTTTGGTAAGCGCGTGGAATGTTGCTGACCTGCGGAAATGGCGTTAATGCCTTGTCATGCGTTGTTTCAATTTACTACTCGCTGGCCGAACGGAAAAGTTAAAGTTGCCAGTTGTACCAACGCAGCGCCGATGTGTTTTTGGGTGTGCCGTTCAATATTGCTTCGTATGCTTTGCTTACGATGATGATGGCGCAGGTTTGCGATTTGGAATTGGGCGATTTTGTTCACACGTTTGGTGATGTGCATTTATACAATAATCACATTGAACAAGCGAAATTGCAATTGACGCGTGAACCTTATCCATTGCCTACGATGAAAATCAATCCGGATGTGAATGATATTTTCTCTTTTCAGTTTGAAGATTTTACATTGGAAAACTATCAGTTTCATCCGCATATTAAAGCGCCGGTAGCAGTATAATTTATTTTGATGTTAGATGTGTGATCTACGATGTTGTCATCATTTAATGTCGCTGTATTTACATCCAACATCGTACATCTCACATCATAAATATGAAGATTTCTCTTGTTGTTGCTGCTGCCGAAAACAATGCCATCGGTAAGGAAAATCAAATGCTATGGCATTTGCCTAACGATTTGAAATATTTTAAAAACATTACCTGGGGCTTGCCTGTATTGATGGGAAGAAAAACATTTGATTCGTTCGGTGGAGGTAAAGCCATTGCCGGGAGAGCCAATATCATCTTACACAAGTAAAAAAATTTTCATCCTGATGGAACTGTTGTTGTAAACAATTTGGATGATGCTGTTTTCTTTGTGAAAGAAGCAGATTACAAAGAATTAATGGTAATAGGTGGCGGAGAAATTTATAATCTGATGATGCCAAAAGCTGATAGAATTTATCTTACACGCGTGCATCATAGCTTTACAGATGCCGATGCATTTTTTCCTTCAATAGATGAAACAAAATGGGGCGCAAAAGTAAGAGGATTTCTCAACTGACGAGAAACATAAGTTCGCTTACAGCTTCGAAGTATGGGAGAAAATAATTGACCGATATTGTTTTTGATGTCAAATTTATCTATCATTACTCACTTCACTCACTCATTTCTAATATTTTCAACTTATTCATTTACTAACATTGCGCTTATGTATGGTAAGCTGCAACTTGCATTTAAATATTTACAATATTGGTTAACAGCATCCAATGGCAAAGGGCATGGTATTCATTCTCCGTTTGTGTTTCGATTTTACAAAGGATGTGTTGAATGATAACCGCAGCTTTTATTGCTTTGATACGATTGAAGTCTTGCGTGAAGAATTAAGGCAAAACCAAACTGAACTTACTGTTGATGATTTTGGTGCCGGCTCGAAGTTTACAAAATTCAATAACAACGCAAGCGTTTCATCTATTGCAGCTTCATCGTTGAAAACAAAAAAGTTTAGCCAGCTTTGTTTAGAATTGTAAATTATTATCAGCCTAAAACTATTTTTGAATTAGGCACTTCACTCGGCATTACATCTTCTTATCTGTCGTTGTGCCAAATCCTATGCAAAAGTTATTACGATGGAAGGTGCACATGCAATTGCATATATCGCAAAGCAAAATTTTAACCAATTACAGGTTTCAAAACATTCAATTGATTGAAGGAAATTTTGATGTTACACTTCCTTCCGTCATCTCACAATTTGTCATCTGTTAGATTTTGCTTTTGTTGATGGCAATCATCGCAAAGAACCAACGCTCAATTATTTTCATCAATTGTTCACAAAGCAAATGAGCATTCTGTTTTTGTTTTTGATGATATTCACTGGAGTGAAGAAATGGAGGAAGCCTGGAATGAAATCAAACAACATTCATCTGTAACAGTAACCATCGATTTGTTTTTTATCGGCATTGTTTTTTTTAGAAGAAGAAAGAAAGAAAACAACATTTCACTATTCAATTCTGATAAGTTTTACATCAAATTTTTTTGTTCAGATAAAAGCCAATAATTTTCAGGCTGAACTCATTGCTCATGACGATAGGCATTCTTAAAGAACCTTCTCCCGAAACAAGAGTTTCACTGCTTGCCGAAGCAACGGCGTTACTTATAAAGCAAAACATAACTGTTCAGCTTGAAAAAAATGCAGGTGCAAATGCTTATGCTTTTGACGAAGCATATCAAACAAAAAATATACATGTTGATGAACGCGCTAACATCCTTTCATCGTCGGCAATTATTTTATCAATAAATATTTTGAGTGATGAAGATGTTGCGCAATTAAAACCAAATACAATTTTAATCGGCGTTTATCAGCCTTTGTTTAATTATAATTTGATGAAGCAATGGGCTGAAAAAAATATTACCACCTTTAGTTTGGATATGATACCGCGGTCAACACGTGCACAAGGTATGGATGTGTTAAGCAGCCAGGCAAATATTGCGGGTTATAAAGCGGTGCTTGAAGCAGCAAATATTTATCCGCGGTATTTTCCTATGTTTATAACAGCAGCCGGAAGTATAAAGCCAGCAAAGGTTTTAATTTTGGGTGCAGGCGTTGCCGGCTTGCAGGCAATTGCAACCGCAAAGCGTTTGGGTGCTGTTGTTGAAGTGTTTGATACAAGGCCTGCGGTAAAAGAAGAAGTGATGAGTTTGGGTGCCAAATTTATTGAAGTAGAAGGCGCTGCCGATGCATCTAAAGCAGGTGGTTATGCAGTTGAACAAACGGAAGAATATAAACAAAAGCAAGAACAAAGAATTGCAGATTCTATTGCAAAAGCAGACGTTGTTATTACCACTGCACAAATTCCCGGCAAGAAAGCGCCGATATTAATTACAGATGAAATGTTGAATGCAAATGAAACCCGGTTCTGTTATTATTGACCTGGCTGCGGCAACCGGCGGCAACACTTTGCAAACAAAAAATAATGAAACCATTCAATATAAAAATATAACCATTGTTGGCAACAGCAATTTGGCATCAACGCTGCCAGCAGATGCAAGTAAATTGTATGGTAAAAATGTGTTGAACTTTTTGCAGCTCATCATTACAAAAGATGGAAATATTAATTTAAATTTTGATGATGATATTGTTGCAGGTTGTTGCATAACGCATAACGGAAAAGTGGTGAATGAAAAAGTGAAGAATTTAATTTGAAAATTTGATGATTTGAGAATTTGAAAATGATAATGCGCTCAGACGCTTTCAAAGCGTCAGACCGATATTAAAGAACTAAATACAAATTACTAATTCCAAATTCCTAATTATGCTAAACTGGATAAGTGAAAATCAGCAGTACATCTACATTGTAATACTGATGATTTTTTTAGGCATTGAAGTAATTGGTCGCGTACCAAGTGTTTTGCATACACCATTAATGAGTGGCGCCAATGCAATTCACGGTGTTGTAATTATTGGGGCCATCATTGTAATGGGCAAAGCAGAAAGCAATAATTATGTAGCATTAATACTTGGTTTTCTTGCAGTGATTTTAGGAACATTAAATGTTGTTGGTGGTTTTGTTGTAACAAATCGGATGTTGGAAATGTTTTGTCGAAAAACAAAAAACAAAAATCAAATGCAAATAAATGAATTTAATGTTGAAGGAAAACATACTTACATTAATCTATATTATTTCCTCAGTAACATTTATTGTCGGGTTGAAAAATGCTTATCCAATCCTGCAAAAGCACGCAATGGAAATTTAATTGCTGCCGCAGGAATGACGCTTGCCATTCTCGGAACTATTTTTTTATACAAAGACGAAAACGGAAATGCGCTGCATAATTATGGTTGGATCTTCGGCGGCATCATCATCGGCGGCATTATAGGAACGCTTGCTGCAAAAAAAGTAAAAATGACGGCCATGCCCGAAATGGTGAGCATGTTTAATGGCATGGGCGGCGCTTGTGCAGCATTAATTTCAATTGTTGAGTTCAATCATTTCAGCGAAATATTTTATAAGCCGGGTTGGAGTGAAGTTCCGTGGAAAATTTCAGGCGGCATTATTGGTCATTTACTTACAATATATGCAGGCGCATTAATTGGCAGTATTTCTTTTGCGGGCAGCGTAATTGCATGGGGAAAATTAAATGGCAACATCAAAGATTTTTCATTTAAAGGCCAGCATATTTTTAATCTTGTTTTGCTAACTGCTATTCTGGTGCTAATAATTTATTTATTGTTTGGTTTAAATCCATCTAACTATAAATTATTTTATCTCATTCCTATTTTATCGCTTGTATACGGAGTGCTGTTTGTGCTTCCGATTGGCGGTGCTGATATGCCGGTTGTAATTTCTATATTAAATTCTTTTACCGGTGTTGCTGCTGCCTGCGGCGGATTTTTGTATGATAATAAAGTAATGCTCACCGGCGGAATTCTCGTTGGCGCTGCAGGCACGCTGCTTACCATTCTTATGTGCAAAGCAATGAACCGCAGTTTGATGAATGTATTGATTGGAAATTTTGGCGCAGGCCACACAACTTCATCAAACCAAAATAAAACCGGCGGCAGTTATAAAGAAATAAGCGTAAGCGATGCTGCTGTTGCAATGGCTTATGCAAAAAAAGTAATGATAGTTCCCGGTTATGGTTTGGCGGTTGCGCAGGCTCAACATGCTTGCCATGAACTGGAAAAATTATTAGAAGAAAAAGGTGTTGAAGTTAAATATGCCATTCATCCTGTTGCCGGAAGAATGCCCGGGCACATGAATGTTTTGCTTGCCGAAGCAGATGTGAATTATGAAAATTTGTTAGAGATGGAACAAGCAAACGATGAATTTAAAACAACAGATGTTGTATTAATTCTTGGTGCGAATGATGTGGTGAATCCGGCAGCAAAAACAGATGCTTCATCACCAATTTATGGAATGCCCATTCTTGAAGTGGAAGAAGCAAAAATGGTGATTGTAAACAAGCGCAGCATGAAACCAGGTTATGCCGGGATAGAAAATGAATTGTTCTTTCAGCCGAAAACTTCTATGCTTTTTGGCGATGCAAAAATTATTTTGCAACAACTAATAACAGAAGTAAAAATGTTGTAAAGCAGTAAAAGGTGAAGATTTAAATAACCTTTAAAAGCTTTTGATTTTAAATCTGCTGTAAAAAGAATTTAAGCCAACTTTTTCATTACAGAAGGAATTTACAAACTTAGATTTGACCGCTCACAAATTATTAGACAACTATCAGTAAATAGACTACTGCAACAACATTTTTTTTGACGGTGAAGAAAATGTCTTAATGAAGAAAATCAATAAAAAAATATTTAAAACATACAAATTATGAAAGCAGTAATAATCGGAGAATCATCAGATGTATCAATGGAAAAAATTAAGAGCGTTTATCCAAGGCATAAAATTATCGTTGACAAATATGTGGAAAGAGGAGATGTTATTGGTATAGGACCTTTCGCTGACAAAGGAAACATGGCAATATTTAAAACCCGTGCAGCAGCCGAGCAATTTGTGACTGAAGATCCATTTATTCTTGAAGGTCTTTTAAAATCGTTTGTTATACGAGATTGGAATGACAGTATGCTTCCTGACTGATTATTATATTAAGACAAAGAACAACTATCGAGATAAGGGGTTTCGCGTTATTGGCAGCACATTGCAACATGAGCTATGTGTAAGTATCAGCAGCGGTTCCAGCTTGGCGGAATGATATTTGGCAAAAGATTGTAAATTGAACTTCAAAATAAAAATCAAGTTCGGTTATCAACAAACAAAACAAAATCAATTTACGAGTTGGCGTGACTAATTTAAATATTTCTCCTAACACAATACACCGAACGTTTGCAAGCATAAATGCTAAGTATAAATTTGAACAGATAGATGGATACCGTTTTTATAGAAGACAAAAAATTTGATAAAAGCGACTTTACCCGAAGTTCATTAGCAAAAGGCGAATACGAAAATTGCACTTTTAGTGATTGTGACTTTTCAAACGCTGATTTTACAGAGATTATATTTGTGGACTGTGAATTTTTAGGTTGTAATTTGAGTTTGATTAACCTGACGAAAACAGTGTTAAGAGACATTAAATTTAAAGATTGCAAAATGCTTGGACTTCACTTTGCAAATTGCAGTCAATTTGGACTTTCATTCAGCATTGACAACTGCAACCTGACACACTCATCATTTTTTCAGGCAAAACTTAAAAAAACAATCTTCAAAAAAGCACAGTTACATGAAGTAGATTTTGCAGAATGCGATTTAACCGGTTGCATTTTTGACAATTGCGATTTAACAAGAGCGACATTTGAAAATACAATTATTGAAAAAGCAGACTTTCGAACTTCGTTCAATTATTCAATTGACCCTGAGATTAATCGAATTAAAAAAGCAAAGTTTTCTTTGCCAGGCGTTGTAGGTCTTTTAGACAAGTATGACATTGAAATTGATGGGACGGGCTGAAAAGCGCCATCACCAACAATTCATAACCTGGTTTTACATGGTTGTATGATTGCCTATTCCTTCTTCTTTATTTATGTTATCAGGATGGCTGTTGTGTTTGCTGCGATTGTTGTGGCGGTGCCGGGTGGTTTTTTGCCTCAATTACTTTAACCAGTAAAATAGTCCAGATAACAACAAAAAGTAACGGCAAAATAATAGGTGAAAAATGTTCATATACACGCTGTTTAACTGTGCCATGTATAGGAGGATATGCTTTTTCATACTGTATGTTTTTTGTTGTTTTTTCATAATGGCGCCGCAATCCTTTCATATAAAATATAGAAGCAACTGCATCAACAGAAGTGAAAATTATAGTAAACAAAGAAGTGATAGGTAATATTAAAAGCAGCATCTTATACAAATCATTATTCGAGGGGTCTGATGCTTTCCCGGTAATTGCAATGGCAAAAGCGCTAAAGAAAAACGACTGTGCAATAATAAAATAAGTTATGCGCTGCGAAAGCATTAAGTCTAAATGCTCTATCTGGCTGCGCACTACTGTATAAACCGGCGATGCAGGTTCCGGGTTTTTTTGTTGTGAGTCCATACCATCTCCTGTGTTTTTTTGCTGAATCTTCTGATGTAAGCTTTCGGTTTCATTCTTCATAAAAGGGTTTATTTAAAGTTGTAAGAATTATTTTTCTGTGTATTGTAAATTGAAATTGAAAGCATGATGCGTTGCATTAATTTCTTTAACATACCTGTTTAACGCATTGGTAAGTGTTGGAAGCTTAATTCCTTTTTCGCTTTGTAAAACGCTGTATGCCGGTCGCTTTGCTATAAACGGCATTTTGTGCGCTGGTTTTTTATTTATAAGCGATGTGTTTAAGTTCATTACGCCTGCAATATTATCTGCAAGCGCTGCCCATGTTATTGCTGCATCATTTGCAATATGCCAAATACCTTTTTCTCCGTCAATCAACAGGTCAAGACTTTCATTTGCGAGATCTGGTATATAGGTGGGCGAAATAAAAACATCATCGGCTGCAGTAATGGGTGTATTGTTTTTAAGGTTGTTTATTACTGAATAGATAAAATTATATTTATCCCATGGACCAAAAAAAGCGCTGGTGCGTATAATTAGTGCATCATGAAAAAACCTTAATATATTTTGCTCTGCAATAAGCTTGCTGTGCCCGTAAATATTAAGCGGGCTTGCTTTATCAGTTTCAGTATATGGCTTAATTTTCTTTCCATCAAACACAAGGTCTGATGAAAAGCCAAGCAATTGCAGTTTATATTGCTCACAACATATAGCAAGGTTAACAGCACCGGTAATATTGGCTGCAAAACAATTTATAGTATCATTTTCCGCATCATCAACCCGCACATAACCGGTAGCATTTATAACAGCCCAGGGCTTATACTTTTCAATTACCTGTTTTATCATAGCAGGGTTACAGATATCTGCATCGCTGCGGCTTAACAACCTGTAAGCTATATTTCTTGCTTCGCAGGTTTTTGCAAACGCCTTACCAAGCGTTCCTGTTTTACCAAAAATGAGTAATGGCTGTATTCTGCAATCGTTAGTTTCTATATTTTGTTCTGTTTTATGATGATGATAAAGCACGCGGATATTTCTTTCCCACCAGCCTTTGCCTTGCAGCACTGGATGGGTATGATTTTTTTTACCTGCTATATTTTTTAAAAGGGAAGCTAAAGCCAGCGGTCTTAATATACCTGAACGCACATCAAACGCGCCGGGTTCATAATCGCCTTTGCCTTTTGTAAGCAACTTATTCCAGCCAAACGAGCCCAACAGCCCCCAGGCAGTAACAGCCTTTATATCTATGTTATCTTCTTTTAATTTTTTTGCTGTTTTCCAGATATGATTAAACCATCTCAGCTGTTCATCACGATGGCAGTTAAGATGCACTTCTGTTATTGCAATTTGAATTTTATACTTCTTCCATGCATTTTTTATTAAAGTATATGCCCCTTCATAAGCCGGTATGCCTAACCTTATGGCCTCAACATCGGCATACTCATGCCTATCATTTTTGCCATGCGTATCAGGCGGGTAATATTGCAGGCGTTCATCTAAAAATCTTTCAGAAGTAATATAATAATTCAAGCCTAAAATATCCGGCGCACATTTATTAGATATAAAAAAATACAGTTCACTTTCATCAATACCTGAGTTAATTATATAGTTCCATGCAGCATGTTCCGGTGTAACGCTGCCACATAATAAATCTATAGATAGCCAACGGCGTATATTTTCCCAATTTGCCTGGTATTGTAACAACGGTGTACTATGTGTTTTTCCTAAATCTTCTGTTTGTACCAGTTTTGCGCAGGCGTTTATTTTGCGGATAGCCTGCATTGCCAGCACGGTGGCTTTACATTCACTTAATAAAATTTTAAAAAAGCTGTAATCGTCTTTTTTATGCGGATACCAGTGCCCGTATAACCCGCAAAATCTTGCGGTTGTTAATGGCTCATTTACTGGTGTAAAATATTGTAAGTGCGGAAATTTTTTTATGATCTTAACGGCATATTGTGCCAGCCCTTCCTCAAAACTTCCATCAAAAAAATTTACAAATGCAGGTCCGCAGCCATGATGTACAAATCCGGTTATCGGCGTTATATGATAAGCCGTTAATTTTTTTAAATCGTCTTCTGCACGGCAAAAAGAATTGTACTTATTTTTTTCGGGCTGATGCATTTCCCATAACAATGGATAGCGCAAAGCTTTAATTCCGAGTGATGCAATTTTATCAATGTCATCGTTTCTTTTATAATAACCTGCATATTCAAGCTGGCTGAAATATTTATCCTGTACGCAGTTAATGGTACATTCTATTCCTCCCCACAATTCAAGCTCCGCTATATTAAAACTCATAACTTAATTTTAAGCAAACATTGTTCTTAAATTTGAAAAGCAAACTTTTGCGTTAACACTTACAAATAATTCAGCACACATACATATGCTGTCGCATCATAAAAGAAGGCATAAATTTTATGATTGAAAAATTGCAGCCGCCTGCATTGCGTAGCATATTTATTCTGCTGTTACTGTATTGATTTTACAGTGTTCAACAAAACATTTTATTCAATTGTATTCGTGCAATACTTTATCGCTCTTTGTTATAAAGAACACTATAAGAAATTACGGCAAATACTTATTTTATCTGCGTTGAGATGAATCTCTTGTTCCGGATCCAGCGCTGGAAGATGAATTTGATGATGAATTGTTTTGAGAGGAATTTCCTGTGCCTGAGAAACCTGAAGTACTGCTATTGGTTGAATTTGTTGAGCCGGAGCTTTGCATTGATGAAGCGTTACCGCTTTTTGTTGAATTATGGCTGCCGCTGCATGCCATAAACAAAGTAATTGCTGCGATAATGATCGCAGGTTTTAAGGGTTTCATATTTCTGGGTTTTATTTAAGATTAATGTAATAATTGTATTTATTAATAGGTTTAAAAACTTTCAAACCACTCCTCATTACCGGTTAAAGAAACATCACTTGCATTAAAGTATTGTATAGTGCCATCCTGAAAAGCCACTGCCAAACTGCATTCATCTATGGAATAAGTAATAAGAGATAATGCAGTTCCATAACCACATGGCGTGTTTACAGAAAGTGCCGGATTAAATTGAAACGTTTTAATCTCCATCATAAATTTTTCTAAGTTTATTTTCTTAATAGTTCTTGTTGTTGTATCAGCCTGCCTTTGTAAAAGCAATTCGGCGTTAATAGATAAAGGGTTATTTTTTTCAATTAAAAAAACCGTGCCACAGTTGGTTTATATATACACAACAGTTTATTTATATGCAGCGGATTTGTTTGTTGTATATGATACGGTTTTTCTTTGAAAAATTTTTATTGGTTGGAATTTTGCCTATTCTTTTGGAAATTATTTTTTTGTTTATAACAGACATAGGAAGACAATTTATTGACAGCTTGCCAATGGCCTACATAACGTATTTGAACGTTGTAAGAATTTCTGTAGAATTTGTTTTAACTTACTTTCACGCCAAATAAATAGCCAACCAATGCTGACATAAGCATTGCAAAGGTTCCCCAAAAACAAATTCTTACGATTGATTTGCTGACTACAGAACCGCCGGCTTTTGCAGCAACCGCGCCGGAAAATGCAAGAAATATTATGGAACAACCATATTGAAAAAATATCATTTTATTGAGTGGTGCAAAAAAAGAAACAAGCAATGGCAATAAACCACCCACAAGAAATGAACAGGCTGATGCCAACGCTGCCTGAAACGGTTTTGCCTGTGTAATTTCGTTAATGCCTAATTCATCTCTTGCATGCGCTGCCAGTGCATCATGATTAGTTAATTGAACAGCTACTTCTGTTGCAAGCTGATGTGTAAGGCCGCGTTTTTCGTAAAGCTTTATTAATTCTTGCAGCTCAACTTCAGGCATTGTTTCCAACTCTTTTTTTTCTCTTTCCAAATCGCCTGCTTCCACATCAGATTGTGAGCTTACAGATACATATTCGCCTGCAGCCATTGATAATGCCCCTGCAACCAAGCCAGCAAGTGCTGCCAGTATAATTGGGTTTCTTGTGGTGCTTGCTGCAGCAACGCCAATCGCTAAACTTGTTGTTGAAAGTATGCCGTCATTTGCACCTAACACCGCTGCCCTTAACCATCCGCTTCTGTTTATATAATGTTTTTCCAGCTCCATAATTATTTTGTTTTAAGCCGTTAACAGAAGTGTTTAATTGGTTATATAATTCGTCTGTATTATGTATCCAGAAATATTCCAATAATTTTTTTTACGTAACAACTTTATAAATTTTATAAGATTTGCCTTTAATTAGCATATCGCTTTAAAAACATGATGAACATTAAATGCATGGCTAACAGTTACCAGCTTTTAACGCGTTAACAAAAAACGCTAAACAGATATGAACTGCAAAGAAGATATGCCTATATACAATTAAAACATCTTAAATCTTTCATAGCAAGCTTTTTCCAAAGCCTCCCTGTCATCAGGATGCGCAATATTAATTAACGCTTGTGCACGCTGCTTTAAATTTTTTCCATAGAGATACGCAATACCATATTCGGTTACCACATAATGTACATGCGCTCTTGTGGTAACAACACCAGCGCCGGGTTTAAGCATGGGCACAATGCGTGCAACACCTTTTGCTGTGCGTGATGGAATAGCGATGATGGGCTTGCCGCCTTCGCTTAAAGCGGCGCCACGCATAAAATCCATTTGTCCGCCAACACCGGAGTATTGATAAGTGCCGATAGAATCGCTGCACACCTGGCCGGTAATATCAATTTCAATAGCGCTGTTAATGGCAATCATTTTTTTATTACGACGTATAATATGCGGATCATTTACATAATTAATAACTAAAAACGCAAAAGCAGGATTATCATTAATATAATCGTATAATTTTTTTGAGCCAAGCGCAAACGATGAAACAGTTTTGTTAGGATGTATTTTTTTATATTTATTATTGATGACATCTTTTGCAACCAGTTCAATAATTCCATCCGAACACATTTCTGTATGCACACCTAAATCTTTATGATTATGCAAGGAACTTAATACTGCATCAGGTATTGCACCAATGCCCATTTGCAAGGTGCTTTTATCTTCAATCATACCGGCAACAAGGCCGCCAATCTTCTGCGTTTCAGGTCCGCATTTTTCAGTAAAGTTGGCTGTATGCAATTCATCTTCACAATAAACCATTGCAGCAAAACGGCTGCAATGTATCATGCCGTCGCCATGTGTTCTTGGCGCATTTGGATTTACCTGTGCAATAACATGCGTGGCATTGTTTACGGCGCTTCTTGCAATATCAACCGAAACACCAAGCGAGCAATAGCCATGCGCATCAGGCGGCGATACATGCACAATGGCAACATCAATAGGTAAAATATTTTGCTGGAATAAAATAGGGATCTCACTTAAAAACACAGGCACATAATCAGCATAGCCATCATTTACAGCTTTACGCAAAGAAGCTGACACAAACATCGAATTAAAATGAAAGCTGTCTTTATATTCTGGCTTATCAATAATTAAATCACCATACACACTGATGGAAATAATCTCAACATCGTGCAACCTGTATGCTTCATCAGCAAGATATTTTAAAAGATACGTTGGCGTATGTGCGCTGCCATGTATAAACACACGCTGATGCGATTGAATATAAGATAAAGCATGTTTTACGCTTGCATAATTAACGGGATGGCTCATTAAAAAATTTTTGCAAAGCTATTATATGCCTAAAAAAAACACATGATAAAAATCATAAAAGCATTTGCATGTTCCTGATGATTCTCAGGTTTTAAAATCTTCGTTATTTTATTTTTAAAGAAAAGCAAATTATATGTTCAAATATTTTCTTGCATGGTTTCCTATGTTATTGCTTGCCATTCTTAATGGCACATTAAGAGAATTTGTTTTTAAAAAGTACGTTAGTGATTTAGCAGCGCATCAGCTTTCAACTGTTGTATTAATAATTCTTTTTGCTTTTTATATTGGTTCTACCATTTATCGTTTTCCGCCTGCTTCATCAACGCAATCAATCTTAATTGGCTTAATGTGGGTTGTGCTTACATTATGTTTTGAATTTGGTTTTGGCAGAGCAAGAGGCAACTCATGGTTTGCTTTGTTAGCTGATTATAATGTATTAAAAGGCAGAATATGGATATTGATTCCTGTTTGGGTGCTGATAGCGCCATATATTTTTTATAAATTTTTACATTAATGAGTTTATGAATAATATTAAGATGAACATTTATATACTGCTTGCACATCCTGATAAATTCAGCTTTAATGGCAAGCTTGCGGATGCTTACGAACAGCAGGCAAATTCAAAAGGACATAATGTGAGAAGATAAAACATCGGCGATATGAAATTTGATCCGGTACTATTGTATGGTGCAATAAATGGATGATTTTTATCCCGTTTGGATGGGTTCTGTTTTAAAAACGTTTTGTTTGCAAATTGTTTGCAAATTTGAAAAACAGGAATTCTTTGATTGAATTAATAAGGTCAATTCTTCTTAAAACGTTATCTATTATAAGAGCATAAAAAATAAAAGAGATTGACTTATTTTTTAAATCAATCTCTTTGCAGAGAATTGAAAATCAGTGACCCCGTCAGGATTCAAACCTGGAACCTCTTGATCCGTAGTCACGTACTCTATTCAGTTAAGCTACGGGGCCAATTAAGAAAAATCAACATCAAAAAGAACTTTCCAACCTCTTGATCCGTAGTCAAGTGCTCTATTCAATTGAGCTACGGAGCCATTAAATTCTATAAAAAACAACTTTAACCCCTCATCATCCGTAAATAAATATTTATTCAGTTAAAGCTGCGGCCAATTTTTCAGGCTGCAAATATAAACATCATTATTTAAATAAGAAAAGCTCTGCTAAAACGTTTTCATTTGCAAATGAAATAAGATATCATTTATGATATTAAAAAAATTAAATGTTGTTTTAATAGCTTTTATTGTAATCTTTTTTTCATGCAAAAAAAATGAAACGCCAGGTTATATAAGAGCTTCTTCTTATTATCCTGTGCACGATGGTATGGTTTGGTTTTACCGTTTAGATTCAATAACGCTTGCTGCTTTTGGTACATCACTTATTACGCAGAGTTATCATTTAAAAGATAGTGCAGGAACATCTTTTTTAGATAATGCAGGCCGCCAGTCGTGGCCCGTTTTTCGTTTTATAACAGATACGCTTGAAGAAAACCCATGGCAAAATATTTCAACTTATTACGTAACGCCCACTGAAAATAATGTTGAAGTTGTTGATGATAATAATTTGCGGTTTATAAAATTGGTAAGCCCGGTTACCGAAGGTTCAAGCTGGTTGGGCAACAGTTACATCGATACCCGTTCTGCAAATTCATCTTATCAATATCTTGATGGTTGGAATTATACATACGATTCTGTGAATTTACCTTACACAACATTGGCTGGTATTTTTGATAGCAGCGTAATTGTTCATCAGCAGGATGAAACTTCACCGCCTGGCGATTTTGACCCGAACAATTACCAGCAACGTAATTATTCTGTTGAAGTATATGCTTATAATACCGGACTTATTTATAAAAATTTTTTGCATTGGACGTGGCAGCCAACACCGCCGCCGGCAAGTTTTGAAGATGATAGCTACGGCATAATTTTAAACCTTATTCGGGTAAAAAAATAATTATCTTTTAAATAATGCTGCAAACATCGAATCAGCTTTTTTATCATAGCCTTTTATCAATTCCATTTTTATCAATTCAAGATCAAATTGGTTTTGTATAAATTCAGCATTTGCTTCATTTTCTTTTTTAAAAACAGAACAGGTTATGTACAAAAAAAACCCATTATTTTTTAGTGATGTTATTGCATTACTGATAATTTGTTTTTGAAGCAAAGCATATTCATTTATTTTTTCTGGCTGAAAAAGATACAATTGTTCAGGTGTTCTGCTCCACGTGCCGCTGCCGGTGCAGGGTGCATCACAAATGATGAAATCAAACGGTGAATAGTGAGTGATGAATGATGAATTTGAAATATCTGCAACATATGCATTGTAATTTTTTATTCCTGCTTTTGCAAAACGCTGTTTTAAATTTTGTATGATAGAAGGGCGCACATCTGAAACAGTAAGACGTATATTTTCAAGCACATCATAAGCCAGTATTGACTTTCCGCCGCTGCCTGCACAACAATCCCAAACAGATGTATGATGTATGATATTTGATGTATGATGTACGATTTGAGATTTAATAATTTCTAAAAATTCTTTTATTTGTTGTGAAGCATAATCCTGTATCACTGCTTCTTCATCAATTTTAATTATTGAATTAATGTTTGTAGCAGCAGGCAGCGCAATACAATTTTCATCAACATAATTAAAACCTATTTTATGCTGTTTTAATTTATTGATAACCGTTTCACTGCATCCTGGCCTTATTCTTATAAAAACATCTGGCTGTATAAAAAATGATTGCGTAAATGCTGCTGCATTTAATCCAAAACTTGTTTCATCAAAAGGAAAAACATTTTTTAATGAAAATGAAACAAATTTTGCTTGAATAAAATTAATGCGATGCTGCAAAGAATTATTCCAGTTGCTTAACCATTCATCATCATATAAAAAATTCCATTCACCAGTTTTATGGTTGCAGATAAAAATGGCAATCTTTAACCTTTCTTCTATGCTTTCATTCATTAAACATTTTCCAAGCCTGTAAAAATTATAACAAATATGTGTGATGAATTTTCTATCGTTACTGCCATGTTTTTTATGTTGAGAAAAATATTGTTTCAGAAAATATTGCAGCGGAATTTTTCCATCATATAACTGAATAATTTTTATTGCTGTGTTGAAATACGATTGAAAGCGCATAACTATTCAAAGAAAATTTTTACACGCTCATACATTAATTTATTGCTGGGCAAAGCGTTTAAAGTTGTGCCGCCTGAATAGCGTTTCAATCCAAATAATCCTGCAAGATTTCCTTTATTAATTGCCAGTTCAAGATAGCCTGCAGAGTTAAACCAGGCAAGCCTTTCACCTTGTTCAACCGATGCATAATTTTCACTTATCTGTGTTATGCCGCCATCATTTCTGGCAGGTAAAACAATTCTGAAATTTCTGTTTTTGCGGTGTTCTTCAAATTCTGTTTTTGTAAGATTGATAACAACATTTTCAAACTGATCAATAAAAATAATCTGGCTGTCAATCCAATCGGGCCCAACGGTTGAACGAAATGAATATTTTTCTTCAATATCGGTTATTGGTTCACCAATTTTTTTTATATCCGTTCCATTATTAATCTTTTGTAACGCGTCTGCAAAAGTTTGAGTGCAGTTAAGTACGCCGCCAATTTCATTTTTATTTATTTCAATTGAAATAATATTATCAGGTTTTTCGCCGGTTATCATGGTTAAAATACCGTTGTCAGGGCAAATAATAAACTGGTCTTTAAATCGTGTGAGCAATAAATGTTTTGGATTTTTTTCAAACAAATTTATTAATACAAAATGAAAAGTATCTGCAGGGTAAAATGTAAATGCGTTGGTGCAAACATAAGCTGCATGTAAATAATTATTTGAAATAAGCTGGTGTGTAATATCAATAATGGAAACGGATGGCAGCGCTTTTACAAGCTGGCCTTTAATGGCGCCTACAACATAGTCGCTTTGACCAATATCAGTTGATAACGTTACAACAGGCATTCGTTTTATTTAACCAAAACTCCTTTCTTAAAAAAGAATTTATAAATCATTTTATCTGCAAAATCGGGCATAATCCGGTTTAATAAAATTGTTTCTTTTCCCTGTGCGGTTAATACAAGTGTGCGTTTTCTTTTTTCAATTGCTTTTAAAATATGTGTTGCACATTCATCAGGGTTCATTAAACTATTTTCATCCAGCGGCGTTTCTCCCTGCGGTTCAGAATTTTTATTTAATGCAGCATTGCGAATGTTTGATCTTGTATAACCCGGGCAAACCCACATAACGTTTACGCCGCTTTCAAGCAGCTCTGTACGCAGCGCTTCCATCCAGCCCTGCAATGCAAATTTTGAAGCCGAGTAGCCGCTGCGGCCTGGCAACCCGCGATAACCGGCGATAGAAGAAACGGCTGCAATCGTACCTTTATTTTTTGTGATATAAGGCAAAGCATATTTTGAACAATACACAGCGCCCCAAAAATTTATATCCATAACGCGGCGGATGGTTTCAAGATCGGTTTCGCTAAATAATGCACGCATAGAAATGCCGGCATTATTAATTAAAATATCAATGGTTCCAAAAACGTTAACTGCCTGGTCAACCATTTTTTTGCAGTCAGCTTCTTTGCTTACATCGGCAGAAATTGCAAGTAAAGTTTTGCCTGCATAAATAGTTTGTAGTTGATATAACTTATCATAGTTTCGGCCACAGGTAACCACTTTGGCACCTTGTTCCATTAATAAATTAACCAGCGATTTGCCTATGCCATCTGTGCCGCCCGTTACCAATATTATTTTGTTAGAAAAAAAAGACATGAATTTTCTTTGTGCAAATTTAATTACTTGTACATGCCCATGCAACGTAAATATTGTTTTATAAGAATAAGATGATATTTAAAGTTTGCTGCAATATCATTTTCGGTTATTTTTGCACTCCCAAAAAATAATGGGGATGATCTCGTAGCTCAGCTGGTAGAGCACAACACTTTTAATGTTGGGGCCCTGGGTTCGAGTCCCAGCGGGATCACATTCTTCTTTCAACTTGTTTCGAAAACCGCGTAAAACATAAATTTTACGCGGTTTTTGTTTTTTAACACTCTATGTTAACCGAATTTTATACTACTATATGTTAGATATTGCCCGGCTAAAGTTTTCTTGCTTTTTTTGATCAAACAGTTGCTGCTTTATAGCATGATTAATGAATTTATTAAGAAAAGAAAACACGCTGTTATCATGAACATGCATCAATCTTAGCATCTTATCAGAATATGTTCTTACATTCAATTTATAATGCCTGCTTATTTTCCTGCGCCTGATATTGCTTTTATGGTGTTTTTGATGTTGAAGAAGGGTTTACAGAGCCTTACATTTCGCCACCACTTGGGCTTTGCGGTTTTATTATTTGTTTGGATGATTCGATAAACGCCCGGCTGAATGATGCTTTTACTTATTCGATTGATGCAAAGGATAATCTTATAAATTATGTAAAGAATTAGGAAGAACATCATAAAAAGAAAACTTTTATGGAAGAATACAAAGAATTATTAGCAGAACATAAAATTGAATTCGATGAAAAATATTTGTTGTAATTATGTTCAACCACTTCGTGGTTAAGTTGATGCACATTCATTGTCCTTGCATTTTATGCAGGGTTATTCAAATTTAATCCCTTCGGGATTTTGTAAAAGCATTAGTGAGAAGAATAAAGCCATACGATTAGCCGCAGCAAAGAAAACAATTGAGAAACTGGAAAAGAAATAAACGATAAACTATGACTGCTAAAACCAAAGAACGAATAATCCGGCTCGTTATCTATGTTATCATTGGTTTTGTTGTTGCATTTATCTGGCATCAAATGAAAAGTAAATAATAATGAATGACGAAGAAAAGATAGAATCAAGTCAGGATGACGATAAGACCGAAAGTTTCAAAGAAAATAAAAACGCTGAAAGCATTGACGGCGCTGCATCGCAAAACGTGAGAAGTGAAATATCAAACCCGAAAGGCGACCTATTAACTATTAAAAATGAACCAACTAAAATGGAACTGCATCATCCGCACCATGTAACACATAAAAAGAAATGGGGAGAATATGTGTTAGAATTTTTCATGCTTTTTCTTGCTGTATTTCTTGGCTTTATTGCAGAAAATATCAGAGAGACTAATGTTGACAAGGAAAGAGAGAAGCAATATGCGCAGGAATTGTACAATGAATTTTTTGCCGACTCCATTTCATTTCAGCAAAAACTAACAGCTCGTTTTGATAAAGAAAAAAGTTGCGATTATTTATACAGCTATATAAAAGATAGTTCGCTTAGCAATCTTCCAAAAGAGTTTTATCCTGCTTATACAAAAGTTTTTTATTTAATAAACAGCTACACGTTTGAGCCTAAAGATGGCGTGCTTAATCAATTAAAAAGCAGTGGTTCTTTAAGATATTTTAAAGACGCGGAACTGCAAAAGTTATTTGGTGATATAAGTGTTGCCATAAATAATATGCGTTATCGCAATGAGCAGGAATACCAATTCTTTGCCAATCCAATCAAACCATTCTTATTAGAACATTACGATTTTAAATGGGTGAGATGATTTGCGCAAAATGAGTGAAAACGCATATTATATCGATCTTCTCAGTCTTTACCTTAAAAGCGATACACTGATTAAAGCAGATATTTTAAACCTGCCTTCTTTTAATAGAAGTGAAGCAATGAACTTGATAATGTTTTATAAAACGATGGTCGTATCCAGCAGAACTTTGCAAATGAATGATTATATAAAAGCCAATGAAAAAATTTTGAACGTTTTAAGAAAAGACTATCATTTAAAAAATGAGTGAAGAAGAATAGATCAGTCAACAGACGATAGTCAAAAGTTAACTGAAGAAAAGTCTGCTAATGATGAATCATCAAACGCGGATGAAGAAATTAAAACGCAACCATTAACTATTAACAATGAACCAATAACTAATATGGAAGTACATCATCCGCATCACATAATGCACAAGAAAAAAATATCAGAGTATATACTTGAATTTCTAATGCTGTTCCTTGCTGTGTTTTTAGGCTTTATAGCAGAAAACGTAAGAGAAAATTCTGCCGACCATAATCGTGAAAAACAATTTATGAAATCAATGGTTGAAGATTTAAAAACAGATACGGCGAACATACATACTTTTTATGCGCATGCAGATATTGCGATTAAGGAAATAGATTCATTAATGAGTTTAATACGAAGACCAGACTGCAATAAGTACGGACAAAATATGTATTATTTAGCAAGAGTTATAACTACCGGCTTAGGAAGGTTTTTATTAACCGACAGAACGTATGAAGAAATGAAAAGCTCCGGTTCTCTGCGGCTTGTAAATGATGATGCACTGTCTGATTCCATTTCACAATATTATGCAGGACAAATTCTTTTTAAAGAACAGGAACAATTGCAGCTTCAGAAAATGAATGCATATTCTGATTTTGTTGTTAAGATTTTTGATGGTGCAGTTTTTCAGCAAATGCTGCAACGTTATCCATACAAAGTAATTCCTCCAAACTTTAATGCACCATTACTTACAAAAGATAAGGCAATCATTAATGAATTTGTTGGCGTGCTTCATTATTACTGTGCTATTATTATTATTAATTCAAGCAGGGCAAAAGCAAAAGAAGAATCAACAATACATCTTATTAAAATGGTACAAAAAAAATATGGTCTTTAATAAAATTGAAAAACCAAAATAATGGAAGTACATCATCACCCACATGTAGAAAAGAAAAATTTCAAAGAATATTTTTTGGAATTCTTAATGATATTTTTTGCTGTAACACTTGGCTTTTTTGCGGAGAATATTCGTGAACATATTAAAGATAAAAATGAAATTCATGAGAATATACAATCAGTTTTAGCAGACCTGGAATCTGATGTTGCCCATTTCAATAACATACTTGATATGAATATATATGGCTACAATGCGGCAGATTCATTAATAGGTTTGTTACACAACAACAGTTCCAACACGCAACAAATTTATTTGTATGCCAGAACCGCAACGGCTAATGTTGGTTACTTCTACACCAATTCAAAAACCTTTGAACAGATGAAAGCCTCAGGCGTGCTGAAATTAATCCAGCCAAGAAATTTGCTTGATAGTTTGGGTTTGTATTATGTAACTTTTAATGTATTATCCCAGCAGGATGATTTTGCAAGATTGAAAGATGATGCAGTACACAAAAGCAACTATTTGTTATTTGACAGTTATGTTTTCTCACAAATGAAAGTTGGATATAACAGTATAAACAATGCGCGAACTATTGTTGAACCATTGACAGGTAATCCAGCATTGCTTTCAACAGATAAAAAAGATATAAATGAAGTGGCATTAAATTATTATTATCTCTCCGCTGTTGAAAAGTTTGATTGCCGTGCTGCTGAACACCAAAAACAGCTTGCTTTACGGCTTATTGGTTTAATAAAAAAAGAATATCATCTTAAATAAATATCAAAGCGAAAATCAACAACTAAAAAATGGAAGTCCATCATCACCCACACGTAGAAAAGAAAAATTTCAAAGAATATTTTTATAAATGAATAAAGAATAACATAACAGAAATGACGAGGTAATAATAACAAAATTTATCAGTTATGAAAAAACTACTCCTTTGTGTAACGATTTTTTCCACTGCTTTTTCAGCACACAGTCAACCTTTGCCTGATAGTGTTCTTGCACAATATCAAACCGCAAAATCAGACAGGGAAAAAGGAAGTTGTTTACTCAACTACTTTAAGAAGCAATCTTTATCTGATACTGCAACAAAAGCGCATATTCTTTCACTAAAAACATGGTTTGAAAAACAACATGATGATGCAGGTAAAGACTACACCAATCTTAATCTTGCACGTATTCTGATAAATAGTGGCGACTATCCCGCTGCGCTTGATTTATTATTCTCAACATTACCGCAGTTTGAAAACCGCAACGACAGTTTTGGTATGCAAAACACTTATGCGATTATCGGAGACACGTATATGGATGCGAAAGATTACGATCAGTCCGCTGAATATTCTAAAAAAGTAATTGCTTTTGCGGGTAGCGATAAGAATTTGCTGGCAAGGGTTTATAACGACATCGCCTGTACTTACGGCGAAGGAAAGATGGCAGATTCAGGAATGCTATATGCTGAAAAGGCGGTTAAAATGGATATGGAATCGAAGAATTTTTACCAGTTGGCTTTATCAACAAGCACACTTGGTGAAAATTATATTGCAGCGGGAGAATATGATATTGCATTGCCCTTTTTAAGAAGAACCGCGAGCTATTATAAAGAAAACGGCGCACCATCTGCTTATCTTAATGCTTACCTTAAAAATGATTTTGCTGAAGTTTTTTTTGCCACAAAAATATATGACAGTGCCATGTATTATGCAAAGCAGGCACTTATTGTCTCAGGCACCAATGAAGTGCAGAATCAGCGCATGCGTGCTTATGAATACCTCTATAAATGTTTTGAGCAAACCAATCAGCAGGACAGTCTCAATAAATATTTCCGGTTGGCTATGCTCACTAAAGATTCGCTCTTTAACATTGAGAAAGTAAAAAGCATTCAGGCACTCAGTTTTCGTGAGGATATGCGGCAGCAGGAAATAGCGGCAGAGAAACAAAAATTGGCGGATGAAAGGCAACACAATATTCAATATGCTGCGCTTGCTTTGGGTATCATCATTCTTGTTACTATTTTTTTATTGTTGAGCCAAACTGTTGTTGTTGATGAAAAGACTAATTACATTCTTTGCTGTACTTGGTTTATTAATCGTATTTGAATTCATCAACTTACTCATTCACCCCTGGTTAGCTGAATTTACGAATGATTCGCCTGTACTGATGTTGCTTACATTGGTAATAATTGCGGCTTTACTTATTCCATTGCATCATAAAATGGAACACATCATTAAAGAAAAATTGGTAAAGAAAAATAAGGCGATACGATTGGCAGCGGCAAAGAAGACGATTGAAAGATTAGAAGAGAAATAAATTTCAAATAACAATGGAAGTACATCATCATCCCACAGTAGAAAAGAAAAATTTCAAAGAATATTTTTTTGAATTCTTAATGATATTTCTTGCTGTAACAATGGGCTTTTTTGCAGAAAGCTTCAGTGAGCATTTAGTGATAACACAAAGAAAAAACAATATATAAAATCAATGGTTGCAGATTTAAAAAATGACATGGCAATGTTTAAAGAAGTAGTTGATTAAACTAATTCAAAGAGTTTCCGGAATCGATACGTTATCATCATTGCTGAATAAATCATCGCTTACAATTGATGATGAAATACATCTTTATATCTTGAACAACCGTTATGTTACAGCCAACATTAGTGTCTATGGTCCTGGAACGAGGAACCATTCGACCAATTAATAACTTCCGGCACATCTTCAGCTTGATTGAGTCGACAGAGAACGTCGGATAGTATTATGGATTATTATGAATCGCTTAATTTTTTAATAGTCATAGCGATTTGGGACAGGCGAATATACTTGATGTCATTCTGTAAACATGAATAATTTGATGCTGAATATACTTTTCAGCACATGTCTTGCATAATGTAATTCAAATGAATAATGATAAGTTCAAGCTTTGGACGTTAATATTTTACAACCCGAAAATGAATCCTCCGCTTTATCTAATGATTTTACATGCTTTAATAAAGTTATTATTGCATATGGTTACTCATCTCTGCAGCTCTTAATAAATAATTAGGTAGCGTTTATGCTTTTAACATGCACAGCGCTTAATTGATGTATTAAAAAAAGCATAACATCTTTATTTTTTTGCAAACAAAACCATCTGAAACATAATTAGAAATAAAATGGAAGTACATCATCATCCACAAGTAGAAAAGAAAAACTTCAAAGAATATTTTTTAGAATTCTTAATGATTTTTCTTGCAGTAACGCTTGGGTTTTTTTGCGGAGAACATTCGGGAATATTTACGTGATGAACAGCAAAGAAAAGCAATACATAGAATCTTTGGTACGAAGACTATACAGTTGACCAACAATTTTATCAGGATAAGCTATCTCTGCATTCACTCAGCAGATTCAGATATAGATAACATTGACTTACTATTTTAGATTATCAATCAGCTTTCAAGACAGTAACGAAATTTATAGGCTTATTCTCTGCAAGATTTGCTACAAGACTACATCTCTATTATGCCGATCAATGATAAAACCTTTACAGCAATTAAAAATCACGGGCAATTTCAGGCTCATTAAAAATATATGCACTTGCAGACAATATTATCAGAGTACAGAAAAAATACCGTTGGTGCATATAAAGATAATCAGTCCTACTGATAATTCAGGAACGTCAACCCATTATATAACCTTTCATTGCTTCCATTTTTGATGCGAATGTTTTTCAAATATATGCGTTGACAGCAATGAACCATATTCAAAATAAATTTCAGGATTACCATACTATCGATATAACGCGATAAGAAATTATATACAACCGGTAATTATCTATTATTTGCACCAGGCTATAATCGACTATGGCAACAGAAAAAGGATTATGATCTGATTAATAATATACAGCAGAAAGTGTGCATAAGGAATGTTATCACTAAAAGAATATAATGTCCAAAAATTAGAAACAATGGAAGTACATCATCATCCTGATCTGCATCATAAAAGAAAACATTTCAAAGAATATTTTTTGGAGTTCTTAATGATATTTCTTGCTGTAACGCTTGGGTTTTTTGCCGAAAGTTTAAGAGAACATGTGAGTGATAATTCCAAAGAACATGAGTATGTAAGTACATTAAAAAAAGATTTGTCAACTGATACTGTAAATCTAAGCGTGTGGATGCAAGCTTTTAATTCCCGCATTAATGAATATGATACAGTTATCAATATGCTGCGACAGCCTGGTAATATAACAGATGGAGCAAAGCTGTATTACATGGCAAGAATCACAACACGGGGAACTGTATTTGAAGACAATAACAACACAATGATCCAATTAAATATTTCAGGAAACTTCAGGCTTATACGTAATAAAGCGGCCGCAGAAAAAATTATTGCATACCAAAATGATATTGATGATTACAAAAGAATAAACGAATACGATTCTTATGAAGCGCGTGCTTTATATGAACCCCAATCTAAGCTTTTTGATGCTTTTGTTTTTAATGATATGAGCAAGCCAATAGGAGATTCTATGGTAAGTAGCAGCAACACTTTGTTAGGGGGCTTTCGAAACGTTTTTAAAGAACCAACCGGTAATCCTAAACTGCTCTCAACTGACAAAGAAAAAATTAATGATTTTGTTTATTACCTGCACCAGCGAAGATCAACCTTTGCCGCGGAAATATTGATTTTGTATAAACAGAAACAAGATGCCGAAGCATTAATTCAATTGATAAACAACCAGTACAGTTTATAAAAACATAGCACATGGAAGTACATCATCATCCGCATGTAGAAAAGAAAAATTTCAAAGAATATTTTTTAGAATTCTTAATGATATTTCTTGCTGTAACACTTGGCTTTTTTGCTGAAAATTTAAGAGAACATTTTGAGAGAAAAAAAAATGCAAAAGAATATCTTGAAGCTTTTGAAAATGAATTAAAACAAAATGAAGCCAGCATTCAAATATATGACAGCATATACACATTGATTTTGCCGATGCAGGACAGTTTAATAAATATCTTTTTTGAAAAAAAGGAAAATGATGATTTAAAAAAATATCGAGGCTTGAAACGGGTAATAAAGGGTTATTAACGTTCCCTTGCAAACATCCGCTTACACTCAAATCGTTAATTCGGGAGGATTAAAATATATACCTGGCAAAACATTGAAAAGACTCAATGGCAAAATACCAGGGTTTGATACAGGGTTATATAAAATACAATGACCTGCTTTTTCAACAAAGAAGTCTTTTATTACCAACTGTAGCATCTATCGAAGATGACCATGATTCTTCCGTTGCAAGTTCAAATACGATACCCCAAATCATTTCTTATCCGGAATTGACTTAAAGAAAAGAAGGCTTATGATTACATATTACAGGCATTATTATATTCAATATAAAAATGACTCAAAATTTCTTAAAAAAATAAAGCGTGCAGGCAAAAATTTACAGGAAATGGTACAAAAAGAATTAGAATAACGGATGAAGGAGAAAGAATAAACCAATCGACCGAATATAACCAACCAACAACAAACAATGGAAGTACATCATCACCCACACGTAGAAAAGAAAAATTTAAAGAATATTTTCTGGAATTCTTAATGATATTTCTTGCCGTAACACTGGGGTTCTTCGCTGAAAATATCAGGGAGCATTTAAGTGAAAACGATAAAGCTTACAATCTTGCAATATCCCTTGAAAATGATTTAAAAAAAGATACCTCGCAGTTAAATTTTCTTATAGCTTTTAACCGCAGTAAACTTTCTGCATTGGATAGTTTATTCGGTATGACCTTTCTGCCTTTCGATCAGGTTAATCAACAATATTTTTACAGGGATATACAAAGGGCAGTACATACTAAAATGTTTTCACCCAACAATGCCTCGGCAGAAGAAATAAAGAGAGCCGGGTATTTTCATTATTACAATACAGATTCGCTGGCAGGTTTTATTTCGCAATATGATTTTCTGAAAACTGATTTTACAAACGAGTCTTTACTGGAAATAAAAATTGACCAGGATGAATGGGCAGATATAGCGGCGGCTGTAACAGACCCAGTTACATTTAATAAAACATTTCGCCCATATTATCCTTTAACTATCCCCTATAAAATAGGGATAGCTCCTGTGTTACCTGATAAATTAAACCAGTTCAAAGGGCATATCACAAAAATGAGGGCGTATGTGGAGTATGATATTGATGTTTTCATGCGGATGAAATTGAAAGCAACTGAAATTATGGATTGCATGAAGAGAAATAAAATTATCACTGAATAAACCAGTAAATAAAATTGTATGGAAGTACATCATCACCCGCATGTAGAAAAGAAAAATTTCAAGGAATATTTTTTGGAGTTCTTAATGATATTTCTTGCAGTTACGTTGGCTTTTTTGCTGAGAGTTACCGGGAACATATTGTCGATAAAAATCGTATTCACGATTACATGCAGGAAATGGTAGAGAATCTGCAGTACGATTCTGTTCGCTGCACTATTAATTATAAAGTAAACGTGGTACGTGAAAAAGGAATGGATTCTTTAAGAGCGGAAATAAAAAAAGGTATAAATGGCAACATTAACTCCAATGCGCTTTACTATTATTCATTAAGATATCTTGGAAGCTTTAGCCACGCAGCATTTAATAATTCTGCTATCACTGAGCTAAAAAATTCAGGCTCTTTCAGATTGATTGAAAATAAAGATCTTACCGCAGAGATATATGATTATTATCAAAGAAAACTTCTTGCCGTAGATTCAAAAATGCCTACAAAAGCTGAAACGGATGAAACTACAAAGCTCGGCAACGAATTTTTCAGTCTTACAGATATAGATAATTATGTGGAATCGTATGACAGCATGCCTTCGAAAACATACGACGGAAATTATAATTATCAAAATCTGTTACAACATGATCCTCCTTTGAAATTATTAAAAACGGATCCTGCCGACCTTGAAAGATTATATACAGGTGCGGCGGAATTTGAAATAAAAATAAAAGTGTATAATTTCTGGTTGCTTTATTGCAAAGAGGCAAGTGAAAAATTAATCAGCGATATAAAAAAAGAATACCATCTGGAAAAAGAATAATCTATGGAAGTACATCATCACCCAAACGTAGAAAAGAAAAATTTCAAAGAATATTTTTTAGAATTCTTAATGATATTTCTTGCCGTAACGCTGGGTTTTTTTGCAGAAAATATAAGAGAACATTACACTGAAAAAACAAATGCAAAAGAATATCTCGAAAGTTATCGGGATGAATTGCTGCAACAGCAAAATGTGTTTGCAGTTTATAAAAACCTGTATCAAAAAAAAGTAATTGTATGCGACAGCATTAAAAACATTTTTTTCAACGGAGAAGAAAATAATCAATTGCCAACATTAGCACGATTGATGTTGTTTGGTGTTCAAAATATAGAAGTGCCTGTTAGTATGCCGTCTTATGACCAAATGGTGAGTTCAGGCGCCTTGCGATACATTCATAATATTCAACTGCGCGATAGCATGGCTGCATATCGCGGGCAAATTGAAACGTTCAAAAATTATAATACACGTGTTCTCGGGGGCATAATAAATAATACTTTTGAAATTGCCAAACTCGAAGATTTTCATGATATGGTTTCTTCTGATACGAGCCGGTCTTATAATATTTTGGCACACACTCCGGCAATGGAGCCTTTTTCAAACTTATTGCCGCAAGAAAGACGTTCAATTATGTTTTTTTACGAAGCGTATGTAGTGCAGGCGCAGAGTGACTTGCGTCGTATCAGGCTGTTTAATTCATCTAATGAAAACCTGATAAAAATGATAAACGAAGAGCTTAATAAATAAGGTTGTATTGAATGAATTAACTGCAAACTGAAAACAATGGAAGTATTTACAAAAAAATATGATTTAAAAAATGAATGAGCATTTATAAAAATCAATGATCACAAAAACAAAACCATGAAACAACTATCAAAACTATTTGCATTATCAGTTATCATATTATCATTCTTATTTACATCTTGCACATCAAATCAAAAATCTAAAACTACACAAACAGATTCTCTTGCAGCTAACATAAAAATGTACACACATACATGGGATGAAATTATTAATAATGGCAAGCTTGATTTGTTCAACGATTCAAATTTTACAACAGATGTTGTAATGCATGCACATCCTGATGTTATTGGCATTGACAGCGCAAGAGCTTATTATGCTAATTATCTCACCGGTTTTTCAAATATTAAGTTTACAATAATTGATGTATTTGGGCAAGGCGATAAACTGGTAAAACATTGGGAGTTTAAAGGCAAACACACCGGCACTTTTTTCGGGATACCTGCAACAGGAAAAAATGTAGATTTAGAAGGTGTAACGCTTGTAAAAATGCGCGGCGGAAAGATTGCAGAAGAACAGGATTTTTTTGATAACCTGAGTTTTATGCAACAACTTGGGCAAATACCAGCGACACAATAATTGTTCCTCCAGCTAAAGCTGGAGGCAATTTAAAAGCTGGAGGCAATTCATGAATTGCACAGGCTTTTAGGTTGAATTGCACAGGTTTTTAGCTTGAATTGCCACAGGCTTTAGCCTGTGGACTAAAAAATCAATCTTTATGAAAGCAAAATCAATTAAAGGAAAATCATCAGAAGAAATTCAATTAGCATTAACTGAAAGTATGCATGATGATTTTAAACCAACACTTGCCATTGTTTTTATTTCTTATAAAACAAGACAGAAATAGTATTCGAAAAGTTTTCAGTGATGCTGGCATTGCCATTTTTGGCGTTACTACTAATGGTGATTTTATTGATGAACATATTGAACTCGCAGGCTCTTCTATTTTGTTACTTGAAATTAATCCCGAATACTTCACTATTCTTTTAGAAGAATATCCTGAAAAAAATTACCCTGAAGTAGCTGCATCAATGGCGAAAAAAGTATTGCAAAAAATCGAACATCCTGCTTTTTTAATTGCCGGCAGTCATGTTGAAACGGACGCAGAGCAATTGCTGTTTGGATTTGAAGATGTAATTGGTAAAAATGTAAACATACATGGCTGCATGGCTGGTGATGATTTTACTTTCAGTGAACAATTTGTTTTTATCAATAATGAAGAAACCAGCAGAGGTATTGTAATGCTCGCTTTTGATGAAGATAAAATGCAGATTAAAGGTCGTGCAATTTGCGGATGGAAAGCAGTAGGTACTGTGCGTACGGTTACAAAAAGCGAGGGTAACCATGTATATACTGTAGATGATGTACCGGTACTTGACCTTACTGCAAAATATGGCGGCATTGAATTGAAAGAAAGAAAAGATTTTTCTGTTGAAGTGGCAGCACAATTGCCATTACAGTTGCAAAGAGAAAAAGGCGACCCTGTTATGCGTCCTGGTTTATTAATTGATTGGAGCGACCATTCCTTTTATTGCAGCGGCGCAGTGCCGCAGGGCAGCAAAATAAGATTTTCATTACCGCCGGATTTTGATGTAATAGATATTGTAATCAATGCTTGTGAAGATTTAAAAGCAACAAAAATACCCGAAGCTGATGCTATAATTATTTTTAGTTGTGCGGGAAGATTTATTACGCTTGGTCCTTTGATAAACGAAGAAATTGAAGGCATCAGAAAAGTATGGAATGCACCAACAGTTGGTATGTTTTCCAATGCAGAACTTGCAAGAGCTAACGGTGGAAATTTAGAAATGCATAATTTAACTGCTTGTGTTGTGGCACTGAAACAAAAATGAAATTATTTTTTGGCTAAAGCCAATTTGAATTTATTAAATCATTATCATCATCATCCAGCTAAAGCTGGATGCATTAAAAGCTGATGCAATTCAAAAGCTGATGCAATTCAAAAGCTGATGCAATTCAAAAGCTGATGCATCAAAACTGGATGCAATTCAAAAGCTGGATGCAATTCATGAATTGCCACAGGCTTTAGCCTGTGGAATAAAAATAACAATTAAATTGGGCTTTAGCCCAAAGCATTAAATAAACATGCCTTTTATAAGTGTCTATATTCATTTTGTATGGAGCACAAAAAACAGAGTGCCTTACCTAAAAACAAAATCAATAAGAACAGCAATGTGGCAACACATAAAAGAAAATGGAAAAGCCAAAGGAATATTCATTGATTTTGTAAATGGTTTTCAAGAGCATTGTCATTGTTTGATTTCTTTAGGTACCGAACAAACAATCAGTAAAGTAATGCAATTAATAAAAGGTGAAGCAGCACATTGGTTTAATCAGCAAAACTTTATTCCAGAAAAATTAGAATGGCAGGATGAATATTTTGCAGTTTCTGTTTCAGAGTCAATGTTAAATAAAGTAAGAGAATATATAAAAACCAGGAAACTCATCACAGCAAAAAAACATTTCTGCAGGAATATGATGAATTCATTATTAAATATGGCTTCAAAAAATTTAAAGATGAATGAATTGCCACAGGCTTCAGCCTGTGGGCAAAAAAATAAAATAAAAATTGGCTTTAGCCAAACAATAACAGAATAATTTTAAATGAACCAACAACTCTCAAACATAGAACTGCTTATTCAGAAATCTGAATTAACGGAAGAACAAAAACAACAACTGCTGAAATCAATTTCAACTGCGGATAAGCAATGGAATATTCTTGAATTTAAACTTGATCGCACAGAAAAAGTAAAAAAGACTACCGCTGTTTTATTGGAAGAAACCATTGAAGAACTTGAGAAAAAAAGAAAAGATGTAGAAGCCCAGAACCGTGAACTCGAAATTGAAGCAGCGCTTGAAAGAGTTCGTGCAATTGCTTTAGGAATGAAAGAACCTGCAGACATGCTTGAAATATGTCGCACCATTTCACAACAATTACAACTGTTGCATGTAAAAGAAATCCGCAATGTGCAAACTGCTATTTTTCATGAAGACAAAGGCACTTACATGAATTATGAATATTATGCAAAGCATGATAAAACTATTATAACTGAAACAAGTTTTACCAATCATAAAATGCATCGTGAATTTGCAGAACAAATGCTTAAAGGACCCAGCGAATTTTTTGTAACTACCATTCCAAAAGAAGAACTAAACGATTGGATCAATTATCAAAAAACGACAAACGTTTTTATTGATGAATATATCAGCACAGCATCTTCATTAACCTATTATTGGTATTCTTTAGGTGCAGTTGCGTTGGGCATTTCAACATATCAACCACTATCAGAAAATGATATTAATTTATTCAAACGCTTTTTAAAAGTGTTTGAACTTTCATACACAAGATATTTAGATATAGAGCAGGCAATTGCGCAGGCAAGAGAAGCGCAGATTGAAACTGCATTAGAAAAAGTACGTTCACGTTCTTTAGCCATGCATAACAGTGACGAACTGAATGATGTAGTTACAGTGTTATTTGAACATTAAAAGAATTGCAGATTCCTGTAACAGCGGCGGGCATCCATATTTATATCGAAGACTCAAAAGATTTGAACGCGTATGTATGCGGAGAAAATGAAAATGGTTTAGTTATTAATAACTACCGGCTTCCCTATTTCGAACATACAATATCGAATGATTTATACAATGCCCGTGAAAAGCAGTTGGATTTTTTTGTTGGCAATTATTCAAAAGAAGAAAAAAATTCATTTTATAAATATGTATTTGAACATTCTGCATTAGAGCATTTGCCGGATGATATAAAAAAACTGATACTTGAAAGTCCTGCATATACTATTTCATTAGCAACGGTTAAGAATTCAATGATTGCCAGTTAATGATTTCGAAGGAAAAATATTTATCCGAAAATGAAACAGACATCATTAAACGTTTTGCAAGAGTTTTTGAACAGGCATACATACGTTTTCTTGATCTTCAAAAAGCAGAAGCGCAGGCAAGAGAAGCAGAAATTGAGTTAGGATTGGAAAGAGTACGTGCAAGAGCAATGGCAATGCAAACTTCTGAAGAATTGAATCCACTAATCGGAACTGTATTCACGGAGTTGACAAAGCTTGATCTTCTGCTTACAAGATGTGTAATAATAATCTATGAAGGAACCGAAAAAGGAGTT
>CAVSVA010000024.1:0-102694 GCA_963731245.1 uncultured Bacteroidota bacterium | reverse complement strand
CAACCTGCGGTTTCATCAATATAACCATTTTGCGGAAGCTCGGGCGAAAGCGGTACAAATATGGTTCTGAAATTTTTTGCACTGTCCCACGAGCGTTGCACGTTAAGTTGCACCACACTATCGCCATAAGGGTTTTGCCATTCAATTTTTATTTTGTTATCACCCGCTTTTGATACCGCCATATCAAATTTTTGCTGTGCATGTGTAATTGTTTTGGTAACAAAAAAAACAAGAAATAACAGGAATATTTTTTTCATAATCTTAAGCCGGCGGGCAAATATAATAAGCATGGTTTTTACATTTTCATAAACTTTTTTTGTATGCTTTACATGCGTTATAAATATGTTATTCTATTTTATTTTTGAAGAATGAATAAAACCATACTTGTTACCGGCGCAACCTCAGGCTTTGGAAAAGCGGTTGCAAAAAAGTTTGCATCTGAAAGCTGGAACTGCATTATTACCGGCAGAAGAAAAGAAAAATTAGATGAACTGACAAACAGTTTATCATCAAACAAAAACATAAAAATTTTACCGCTTTCTTTTGATGTAAGTAAAAGAAAAGAAGTTTTTGCTGCCATTGATACTTTAAAAGATGAATGGAAAAATATTAATGTGCTGGTTAATAATGCAGGGCTTGCCGCCGGCAGAGATGCGTTTGATGAGGCATCGCTTGATGACTGGGATGCAATGATTGACACAAATGTAAAAGGCCTGTTGTATGTTTCAAAAGCGGTTATTCCGCTGATGATAAAAAATAAAAAAGGTCATATTATAAACGTTGGTTCTACTGCAGGTAAAGAAGTGTATAAAGATGGAAACGTGTATTGCGCCAGCAAGTTTGCTGTAAATGCAATAAGCCAGGCCCAGCGTATTGACCTGTTGCCGCATAAAATAAAAGTTACATGCATTAATCCCGGTGCAGCCGAAACAGAATTTTCTTTGGTACGTTTTAAAGGCGATGAAAAAAAGGCAAAAGCCGTGTACGAAGGATATGAACCATTACATGCGGCTGATGTTGCCAGCACCATTTTTTATTGCGCCACTTTGCCTGAACATGTTTGCATTAATGATCTTATAATTACCTCAACTGCGCAGGCAAATTCTTTTTACACGCATAAAGAATAATGCATTTAAATCTGAACACATTTTTATTATATTCGTACTTAAACTAACACTATGTGCTTCTTAAAAAAAATTACACTGTTTTCATTTGCTTGTGTTATGTGCCTGGGTTTTAGCAGCCATGCACAGTTTATGAAAAAATTAAAAGACAAAGTTAACAACGCCGTAAACGGCAATAATTCAAACAATTCCAATCAAACAACTCAAAGCGAAAGCAATTCAACTTCAAACGGTTCTCCAACAAACAAAAAAGGCGGCGGCTTAACCAACACTACACCGCCCGATGTAAACCAGCAAATTGCTGATGCTGAAAAAAGCCAGGCTTCAGGAGATTACAGCAATGCCCGCTACTCCGTTCAGCAGGCGCTTATGGGCATTGAATTGCAGATCGGTAAAAAGTATTACAATCTTTGCCTGCAACAGTTAGCGGCCTGCCAAAAGATACCACGCAAAGCAAAGTGATGAGTACGCAATGGGGCTGGAACAATCTTACCATTCAAAGCGTGTATAAAAAAGCAGACCAGCAAATGACGGTTACCATTGGCAACAATTCAGTTTATTCCGGCTTTGTTAATATGTACTTCAATAATGCGATGTAACGCAAACAACCAGTAATGGCAATAATCAAAATGTAAAACAAACCAGGGTAAAAAATTATAAAGCTGTTATTACTTATGATGACAGTAAAGGATATACATTGCTTGTTCCCTCGGCCAAGTCTTCACTTATTGTTTGGGAATGCGTAAACTTTGCCGACGAACAGATGTAATGAATGCCGCCAATGCTTTTGACATTGATGGTATTAAAAAAATGCTTGGAGAACAATAAATCAATCAAAACAATTTACATGAAATACTTAATTATACTTAGCTGCTTCTTTATAACAACTGCAACTTTCTCTCAAAATTTTACAACCGATATTGCTACCGCAAAAACTTCTTATGCATCCGGCAAATTAGAAGATGCACATTTTGCTTTGCAGCAAGCCATGCAGGAAATTGATATTATTATCGGCAAACAAGTAATTACACTTTTACCCAATCAAATGGAGCAGTTTACAGCCAATACAAAAGATGATAATGTAATAGCAATGTCGGTTTTATTGGCAGCACCATTCATCGCAGTTAGGGCAAAACGATGATGTTGATCTTATCCATTATTGGCAATTCGCCGCTTATTACCACATTAAATGCTTTTTTAAATACACCGTTGCTTGGTGGCATGATGAGCAACGGCAAAAATAAAATTATTAAAGTTCAGGGCTACAAAGCGCCAGCTTACAAAAACAGATGAAGGCAACGGGCAAACCAATTATACCATTCAAATTCCGTTGGGCAGTTCTTTGCTAACTTTTACTGCCAAAGGCACAACAGATACGCAAATTACAACCTGGGCAAATACATTGCAATTGCCGCAAATTGCAAAACTGTTGCAATAATAATTAAGTTTTTTTTGGTTACAAGCTGTCGTTCTTTGTGGCATCTTTCAGTTGCGTCGCAGCACTTGTACTGCATCAATATAATTAAGCTGCAGGTGTAAACTATCTGGCGCATCATTTGCAAAATCAGCAATATGCCTGAAGGTCCTTCCATTGTTATTTTAAAAGAAGAAGTACAATCTTTTAAATCAAAAAAAATTATAGAGGTAAGCGGTAATTCAAAAATTGATTATCAGCAACTGAAAAACAAAACAATAACAGATTTTAAAAGCTGGGGAAAACATTTTCTTATCTGTTGTAAAGGCGTTACACTTCGTGTGCATTTTATGTTGTTTGGTTCTTATCGCATTAATGAAAAGAAAGAAACGCCGGCAAGGCTTTCACTTCAGTTTAAAAATGGAGAAATAAATTTTTATGCCTGTTCATTAAAAATTTTTCATGAAGATCCAAATGAAATTTACGACTGGAGTGCAGATGTAATGAATGCTGCCTGGGATGCATCTAAAGCAAAAAAGAAATTAAAAGAAATTCCTGATGCACTTGTTGCAGATGCTCTATTAAATCAAAACATTTTTGCAGGTGTTGGAAACATTATAAAGAATGAAGTGTTGTGGCGAATAAAAGTGCATCCAAAAACTAAAGTGGGCAATTTGCCGCCAAAAAAATTAAATGAGTTAATTAAAGAAGCCCGTAATTATAGTTTTGATTTTTTAAAATGGAAGAAAGCATTTGTGTTAAAAAAACATTGGTGTATTCATACAAAAACAATTTGTCCGCGTTGCAATATTCCGGCGCATAAAGAATATGTTGGTAAAACAAACCGCAGAACTTTTTTTTGTGATAATTGCCAGGTGCTGTATGAGTGATCAAATTAAAATTTCGTTTTTTGTTTTACATGATGTACGCTATTTATAATCACACTTTCTTCTTCAATCTCATAAATTATAAGATAAGGAAAACGATTTACTTTAATACGGCGATATCTTTCATTAATATACGTATAATTATAAGGATGTTCAGATAGCTTTTGATAGCAAATTTCAATTTCTTCTAATAACATATACCCTAATTCTTCTCTTTTCGCTTCATACCAAATAAAAGCTTGCTGTAAATCAACTATCGCTTCCGTTTGAATTACGATATTGTAACTCACTCTAAGGTTTTTTTACCAGTAATAATTTCTTTAGCTTGTTGCCAGTTATACAATTTACTCTGGCCACTTAATCTTTTATTTCTTCTTTCATCAAATAACTTAATATCATCTTCAAAAACTGATAATCGAAATCATAGCCGTTGTATTCTTTTGCCAAAGCAAACATTAACCTCAAAAGCTTTTCATCACTTTTATTGATATACTCATGTAATTGTTCACGAATATCTTGTTCCATTTTACTGTTTGCTTACAAATTTGAGTAAAACAATATTGAGACAAAAAAGGGAAATTTACCTTACTTAACCTTCGCAATAACTCTTCAATCAATGGCAACTGGTAACCAATAATTTTTTTCTTTGCAGTTTCAATATCAAACCATTCTGCTTTATCCACTTCAGGAATTTCAATTCGTTTGCCCGAACGCGGCGGCCAATCAACCCAACATAAATTGCTTGTAATATTGGTTATATCAAAATCTTCTTCTGCCGCAAATGAATAAACTGTTTTGTTGCTTTTAGATTTTACCGGATTTAATTCAATAAATTTTTCAGATAAAACCTTGCTGCCAAGTTCTTCTTCAAATTCTCTTTTTGCTGCTGTTAATGCATCTTCATCGTCATCAAATTCACCTTTTGGAATGCTCCAAACACCAACATCTTTTTTTGCCCAAAAAGGGCCGCCGGGATGCACAAGCATCACTTCTAAAAAATTATTTTTATTTCTGTACAAAATTAATCCCGCACTTTTTTTCATGCTTTGCATTTATTTGCCACGAAGACACAAAGACACTAAATTTTTATGTTGAAAACAATTCTTAAAAACAAAGAATTTTCCTAAATCTTCTTTGCGCCTTCATGCCTTTGTGGCAAAAGTTGTGTAAATATTATGTTTTGCAAGCTAATGAGTGAATATTACATTTGCGCAATTTACCTGTAATGAATCAAACGCTTTCTCACAACGAATCCATTCCTCAAAAAAGAAAAAAATTATTGTTTTAGGCAGCGGCCCAAACCGCATCGGCCAAGGAATTGAATTTGATTATTGCTGCGTGCATGGATTGCTTGCCATTAAAGAATGCGGCTATGAATCTATTATGATTAACTGCAACCCTGAAACTGTTTCTACCGATTTTGATATGGCTGATAAGCTGTATTTCGAGCCTGTTTATTGGGAACATTTATGGGAAATTATTGAGCTTGAAAAACCTGAAGGTGTTATTGTTCAGTTGGGCGGACAAACCGCATTAAAGCTTGCAAAAAACCTGAATGAAAAAGGTATAAAAATTATCGGAACTTCTTTTGATAATATGGATATTGCTGAAGACCGTGGCACGTTTTAGTGATCTGCTGAAAGACCTTGAAATTCCCTATCCTGAATATGGCACCGCTTTCACTGCTGATGAAGCAATTGAAGTTGCAAATAAAGTTGGTTATCCGGTTTTGGTTCGCCCAAGTTATGTGTTGGGCGGCCAACGCATGAGCATTGTGATTAATGATGATGAACTGGAAAAAGCAGTTGTAAGTTTATTAAAGCATATTCCCAATAATAAAATTCTAATTGACCATTTTTTAGACCGTTGCCAGGAAGCAGAAATTGATGCCATTTTTGATGGCGAAGATTTTCATGTGATGGGCGTGATGGAACATATTGAACCGGCCGGCATTCACAGCGGCGATAGCAATGCAGTATTACCTGCATTTAATTTAACGCCGCTTGTGATTACAACCATGGAATATTATGCTGAAAAAATTGCAAGAGCTTTGAATATCCGTGGACTTATCAATATCCAGTTTGCTATTAAAGACGGAAATGTTTTTGTGATTGAAGCCAATCCCACGCGCAAGCCGCACTACGCCGTTTATTGCAAAAGCATATCAAATTCCTTATTTAAATATTGCCACCAAAGTTATGTTAGGCGCGGCAAAATTGAAAGACTTTACGATTGAAAAAAAGCTGGAAGGTTTTGCCATTAAAGAACCTGTTTTTAGCTTTAATAAATTTCCGAATGTGAATAAAGAATTAGGCCCTGAAATGAAAAGCACCGGTGAAGCCATCCGCTTTATTAAAGATTTACGCGACCCCTATTTCCGGCAATTTATACCGCGAAAAAAGCATGTATTTAAGCAAATAAATTTTATTGTAGATGGCTTTGCCCATTAATACAATTTAAAAAATTCATCAGGCCAATTAGTCATAAATTAATCATCGGCATAGAATTTTCAGTAAAGAATTCAATTAAAATTTTTGTATGATGATAGTAATTGGTGTTGCTTGTTTAGGTGTAAGTTCCTTAATATTCTTTTTTGTAAGCAGGCGCCCCACATTTGAAAATAAATCAGGATATTAATTTTTTCTGCTAATCAAAAAACAATTATATGCATTTTAAAACTTTTGTAAACGGTGTATTAGTAGGCATTTTGCTTGGTGTTTTATTTGCGCCTGACAGCGGTGAAGAAACCCGTAAAAAAATTACAAGAAGAGCTCAGGGTTTAAAAGATACTTATGACGACTTTGCAGATAACGTATCTGATACTTACAACAAAGTAAAAGATAAAGCAGGTGATCTTGTAAACAGCGCAAAAAACAAATACACTAATACGCAAGACGAAACAGAATCAATTTATAACGCATAAAATTTCTGTTGCGCCTTTAAGCCTTATTAATTCCGCCAAAGCGCGGAATTTTTTTTATGCGTTAAATGAAAAACTAATTATACTGAAAATAAATTTCTGTTGCGCCATAACCGTAGTTTGGATGATATTGGTTAACAAAAGTTTTTACCTCTTTTTTTGTTTTTAATATATCATGAATTTCATCCCGCAGTTTACCCGAACCTACGCCATGAATAACAATTAAAATTTGCAAATGATGCGCCAGCGCAAGCTCGTACCATTTCTCAAATTCTTTTAATTGAATTGTAAGAATTTCCAAATTGCTTAAATGCTGCCAATCGTTTGTAAGTTTTCAATGTGCAGGTCAACAACGCTGCGGGCAGGCTCTAAATGTTCGCGAATTCTTTCAGCTTTATATATTTATTTTTTTTGATGAGATTTGCTGAAAGCTCCATTTCTTCTTCTATTAGTTTTTCAGGATAAACATCAAACAACTTAAAAACCATTGAAGGCTCGTTTTTTTGTTTCATTTCTTCAATGCGCTGAAATAATTGTTTTGGTTTTAGTTTGATGGATGTTTCATAATGATCGGCTTTTGTTTTATCTGGCGTTATTAAATTGAAATCAAAACCAAAAGAAGGATTATCATTAAAATCGCTGAAAGCAATATCATGCAAATAAAAATCGTGATGCGATTAATATTTCACCTTTTAATTCAAAATCATCTTCGCCAAAAAACGCCCTGTTTATAGTTAAACTTATAACCAGTATTATTTTTGTTGATGAGATATAGCTTAAACAATTCAACTACTTCATCACCAAAATCATCCAATGTAAATTTTGGAATTAAAGAAAGCCAAACGCCGTTCTTTTTGCTGCAATTGAACTAACTTTTTTTCTTTTTGTACATCATCAATATATTTTTTAGATGTTTTTTTTAGAGTGCATTTGTCTTTTATTTGTAAAGCGATGAAAATAGGGAAAATCAACCTGGTCTTCATAAACAGGAAAGCGTACGCCACGCACTTCAACCAATAACATTTTATTGTTGAGGATTTCTATAACTTTTCCTTCTTCTTTTGTATGCAGAATAATAATATCGTCGCCGGGTTGATACTTCACTAATATTTAATTTAACAGAGTTTTGAGTAAGTGTTCCAGAAATAATAATAACACTATTTCTTTTTTCCTTGGCTTGAATTGATATACCAATGCAACTCTTTCATTAATTAAAGTAATCCTGATGTTTGGATTTTTTTCATTTCGCGAAAAACCAATATGCGGATGATTGGAGATGTTGATTAATTTTTTATCAACAGCTGAAACAAAGTTTGTTATTTCTTTTTCAGACCAATGCCTTTCAAGATAATCAATATTTGCATTGAAAGTTCTTCTTGCTCTGATTGACCAACCTATTTTGAAAGCCATTTCAAATAACTTTTGCGTACTTCTTCATGCGGAATGGTTTTACCTTCATCAGCTTCTTTTATCGCTTCTTCCACTTCAGCTTTTATATCGTCTGGCATGTTCTTCCACCAATCTGCATCTTCATCTTTTTCAGCGTTTACTTCCAGCATGGCAATCACCATTTTAATAGCTTTTTCATCTGCCTCATCAATATATTGTTTGGCCTCGGTTCTTAAAATTTCTATTGTTGACATGATAAATTTTTGAGGATAAAATTAAAAATTCGCCAGCACATCTGCAAGATGCAAAACCTTTAAAGAAGATTGTTTATTTTTTATATACACCATCAATGTGCATTAAACAACTCATATCTGTACTGATGATGTATTCAGCTTTTGTTTCGGCAGCATTTGTAATTTTCTGATCAGCCATTGCAATGCTGATCGGCTCAAATTTTACCGCAAATGTGCCACCAAAACCGCAACAGGTTTCCACATCGTTCATTTCAATTAACTGCAAACCTTGTACATTGTTTAAAAGAATGCGTGGCTCCTGTTTTAAATTACATTCACGCAAAGCAGCGCAACTATCGTGATAGGTTGCAACAGCGTTTAAGCTTGCATTAAAATCAGTAAAATGTAAAACGTTTACCAAAAAATCGCTTAACTCAAAAATGCGTGTTCTTAATTTTTTTATTTCTGTTTGATGCGTTGAATTTTCAAACAACTTTTCATAATAATTTCTTACAAAACCAACGCAACTTGCGCTGGGTGCAACAATAAAATCATCGCCGCTAAAATCTTTTAAAAATTTTTTACAAACATCTTTTGATTCGCCCCAAAAACCTGCATTAAAAGCAGGTTGGCCGCAACAGGTTTGATTAGTATTGTAGGAAACTTTAGCAGCCAGCTTTCTCTAAAACCTTTACCATGTTAAACCCAACAGATGGATACAACTGGTCAATAAAACATGGTATAAAAATCTGTACGTTCATTATAAATTATAAAGCTTTAAGCCTGTTTTTAAAGCTACTTAAATTAATATTATTCACCTCATCCCAACCCTTCTCCAAAGGAGAAGGGCAAGAATATATCACCATTAAATTTACAGGTTTAAAACGTTAGAATTTAAAGTCCTCTCCTTTGGAGAGGATTTAGGTGAGGTCTTTAATTGCCTGTTTAACGCAATCATTTTAATTGCAGTTACAGCCGCTTCTTCGCCTTTATGGCCATCGCATCCTCCAACACGTATCCAATGCCTGCTGTTCATCATTTACTGTAAGCACACCAAATATTGAAGGCACATCCAACAACATATTTAATGAAAGAATACCATCTGTAACAGCTTTGCATACATAATCAAAATGCGGCGTATCACCTTTTATTATACATCCTAATGCAATAAAAGCATCTGCTTTTTTCTGATTACTTTCTGCATACGATTTTATGGCGAAAGGTATTTCAACTGCGCCGGGCACAATTAATGTTTTGTTTGAAATATTTTGTTGTTTTAAAATTTTTATTGCACCTTTTTCAAGCTTATCAACTATGTGATTATTCCATTCGGTTTTTACAATAACAACAAAGGCATCCTTTAATTGCGGGATGCCTTTTTGCAAAATTTTATTTCCTTTTGTAGCCATTATTATTAGAACTAAAATCATTTGGAATAATGCTTAAACGATAAATATATTTATCTGCGCAAAACCCTCTTTCGGTATTGGGATATTTTTCTTTAAGTTGTTTATATAATTCCAGAGCTTCGCCGTTTTTGCCAAGTGTTTCAAGCTTTTAATGCCGCACGAAATAAATATTCGCTGCTCATGGTGGCATCGTCAGGAAATTCTTCGGCTGCTTTTTTATAATAATTTACAGCATCATCATTTTTATTTAATTCGCTGTAAGCATCGCCTAAAGCGCCATAATCCATCATTTGAATTTGTTTTGAAGATGTGCTGAAATCTTTCAAATATTCACTGCCTTATTAAAATTGCTGGTTCTTAAATAACAAAGACCGGCATAATATTTTGCAAGATTCCCGGTTTTTGTTGAGCCGTAATTATTAATAACATATATAAAACCCCGGTTAAATTTATCTCCGTTTAAAGCAAGCTGTAAAGAATCTTGCCTGAAATATTGTTCAGCTTTCCACATTGCTTTTTGCGCTTCTTCTTCCTTTGGTGCCACCACATAATTCTTATAACCAACCCACGCCTATAATTATTACAAGAACCACTATTATAATTGTAAGTAATGGTTTTTGATTTTTCAGTCAAAAATTTTTTGCTTTTAAAACAACATCATCGCTTTTTACTTCATGCACATGCGTTCAGCCATAAATAAAATTGAATATTAATAATTCAAATGGTTAATCAACTATAAAAGGATAATCTTTATCTGTGTACACATCTTTAATCACTTCGCTGTCATCAGGCCACGGGCTTTCTTCTGCAAATTGAACTGCTTCTTCAATAATTTTTGCAATGCGATCGTCAATAGTTTTTATTTCATCATCGCTTGCAAATTTATTTGTCTTTATAGTTTTTAAAACAAGCGTTATCGGGTCTTTTCCCCTGTATTCTTCCAACTCTTCTTTAGTTCTGTATTTTCCAGGGTCTGAAATTGAATGGCCTTTATAACGATAGGTTTTCATTTCAAGTAAAGTTGGGCCGCCTTTTTCTCTTGCCCTTTTAACCGCTCTTGTAATAGAATCATGCACGGCTTCTGCACTCATGCCATCAACTTTATCACCAGGCATTTCATACGCATCAGCCAGCTTATAAATATCAATTACGTTTGATGTGCGTTCAACCGAAGTACCCATTGCATAATTATTATTCTCACAAATAAAAATTACCGGTAATTTCCAAACATTGCCAGGTTAAATGTTTCATGCAGCACACCCTGCCTTGCAGCACCATCACCAAAAAAACAAAGCACTACGTTGTCTGTGCCTTTATAATCTTCTGCAAAAGCAATTCCTGCACCCACACCAATTTGTCCGCCAACAATACCATGACCGCCATAAAAAAAATGTTCCTTACTAAAAAAGTGCATGCTGCCGCCTTTACCTTTTGCAAGCCCTGTTGACTTGCCGTACAATTCAGCCATACAGGCATTTGCACTGGCGCCTTTTGCCAAGAGCCAATCCATGATCGCGATAGGCGGTGATAAAAATATCTTCCTGGCGGGTTGCCGTCATGCATCCGGCGGCAATTGCTTCCTGGCCAACATAAGCGTGAAAAAATCCGCGGATCTTGCCAGCCATTTTATACATTTCTTCTGCCTTTAAGCTCAAACTGCCGAATAACTGCATCAATTCATACCAATATAAATATGTTTCTTTAGTAAATTTTACAGGCACTGCTAAAATTTGAGCCGCAAATATAAGTGCAAAGCAGAATTAGTGCAGAAATTACATATACATCGGCTTAATACAAGATTTTGCAGAATATATTTGTAATGAAATGAATAGTATTCGCTAAAGCAAATAACGGCGCTTTTTAAAAAAGATGTTTTGCTTGAAACACGCCAGCAATATACATTTGTATGGTGTGCTGCTGTATGTAGCTGCAACCGTTTTTATAGTGTACCTTTCTGCCGGCGAGCCGGAAAGCGAAACATGGAATGCTTTATTCTGGATTGTGCAATTATTTGTTGCCGTTAACGCTGTTGCCAAAAGTTTTTTGCAGGATAGCAAAGGCCGAATGTTATATTATTATACCATTTCGCGGCGCCGGCAAATTATATACTTGCAAAATTTTGTTTAATGCCATTTGCTGATGCTGGTAATGACTTTATTACTTTGCTGTTTTGGTTTACTGCTCGGCAACCCGCTTATCCATTTTTTTCAATTTATACTGATAAGTTTTTTAGGTGCAGCATTGGCTTAAGTCTTGTGTTTACTTTTCTTAGCGGCCATTGCAGCCAAAGCACAACAGCAATCAGCACTGATGGCAATTATGGGTTTTCCTGTTATTGTGCCGCAATTATTGTTGTTGGGAAAAATTTCCACCAAAGCTTTTAACAGCGTTGTCAAACAGGTTGGTGGCAAATGATTATTATTACTGGTATGTGCTTGATGTTTTAATTATTGTTTTCTCTTGATTCTTTTTCCTTTTTTATGGAAAGATTAAAAGTTTCAAGTTTCAATGGTTTCATTCAGTTTCAATACTGATATGTTGCAGGTTTAAACTTTAAACTATTGAAACTATGAAAGCCGAAAGTTTTCATTTTCATTGCATTGCTTTCCCTAATTTTGCGCCGCGTACTGTTCATCATTTAAATCAACATGCATTAATGCTTTTAAATCCTGGTGGAAAATATTAAGTTTTGTATTACTGATGTACACCTGCACGATGGGTTTTCTTGTAAATATTCCTGTGCTTGATGGCAGGTTGCAGCAATCTAGTCCGCAATCTTTTTTTTCATGTGCCCATGTGGTTTGGAATGATGATTGTTCATTACGTTTCTGTAATTTATGCCATTCGGTTTTTAGACAACCAAAACCGTTATGATGATTATTCTGCGGAATATGCACGCACGGGTGTTGTGTTTGGCATTCTTGGGTTTAATTACCGGCGCTATCTGGGCAAATTACCAATGGGGCGCAGCCATGGAGCGGTGACCCAAAACAAAACGGCGCCGCCATTGCCATTGCTTATTTATTTCGCTTATTTTGTTTTACGAGGTTCTGTTACTGATGAATACAAAAGGCAAGAATAAGTGCAGTGTATAATATATTTGCTTTTGCCATGTTGTTTCCAACTATATGGATTTTTCCACGGCTTACAGAATCGTTGCATCCTGGCGGCCAGGGCAGTAAAGGAAATCCTGGTTTAAATGCGGACGATCTAACGCCTTCAATGCGACATCGTATTTTTGGCCAGCCGTATTGGCTGGACGTTACTTGGCGTTTGGATAACAACGTACGAATAAGATTTATAATTTATAAAGAAAGAATTTGAATGCTTAATAGAGAAAAGTACTATTGCTTTTAAGTTTACTTTTATTTTTTGCGCCGACAAGCTTTGCACAAAATGCAATCAGTAATTCAAGTGAAGAACAATTTTATGATGCGCAGCAACGGAAAAATTTTTGTGGTAATGGCTGTTGAGTTGTTGTAATGTTTTAGGTTTATTTATTTATCTTGTAAATCTGGATAGAAAAATTCAAAACTTAGAAAAAGAACAAAAATAAAAAAATTTTTTTTAAAAGTAAAAACAACAAACGTTCATTAGTAAATTATTAAATTTAAATATCTAACGATGGCAGATCAACACTACAATTTTTTTGAAAGCGTAACCAAAAGCTTTGATAAAGCAGCAAAATTTACACAACTGGGAAACAGGAATTCTTGAACAAATAAAAGCCTGCAACGCAGTGTATAAAATGAAATTTCCTATTAAGAGGGATGATGGCTCTATTGAAGTGATTGAAGCATATCGTGCTCAACATTCGCATCATAAAACACCTTGTAAAGGCGGCATTCGTTTTAGCGAAGAAGTTAACCAGGATGAAGTAATGGCACTGGCCGCATTGATGACGTATAAATGCGCCATTGTAAATGTGCCCTTTGGCGGCGCAAAAGGCGGTATTAAAATTAACCCACGTAAATACAGTGTTTTTGAATTACAAAAAATTACCCGGCGATATACGTCAGAACTGGTAAGAAAAATTTTATTGGCCCCGGCACCGATGTTCCTGCACCGGATTATGGAACCGGCGAAAGAGAAATGGCATGGATTCTTGATACCTATATTGCCATGCATCCCGGAGAAGTAGATGCAATGGGTTGTGTTACCGGAAAACCTGTTACGCAAGGTGGTGTTAGAGGCAGAAAAGAAGCCACAGGTTTAGGCGTTTTTTATGGTGTTAGAGAAGTATGCAGCATGCCGGATAGTTATGGATAAATTAGGTTTATCAACCGGAGTTGAAGGCAAACGTATTGTGGTGCAGGGTTTGGGAAATGTTGGATATCATACTGCAAAATTTTTTAGAGAACATGGCGCCAAAGTGATTGCCATCGCCGAATATGAAGGCGCCATTTTTAATGAAGATGGGTTGAATGAAGAAGAAGTTTTTCAACACAGAAAAAGCAACAAATCTATTTTAAATTTTCCCGGCTCAACCAAATTGAAATACAAGCGGTGATGCGCTTGAAATGGAATGCGATATTTTAATTCCGGCAGCATTGGAAAACGTTATTAATGCAACAAATGCAGATAGAATAAAAGCAAAAATAATTGGCGAAGCAGCCAACGGCCCGTTAACGCCTGAAGCAGATGAAATACTTTCAAAAAAAGGAATGCTCGTTATTCCCGATATGTATTTAAATGCAGGCGGTGTAACGGTTTCTTATTTTGAATGGCTTAAAAATTTAAGTCACGTGCGTTATGGCAGGATGGAAAAACGTTTCACCGAAAATCTCAACAAACATATTATTGGGCAGATGGAAGAACTTACAGGTAAAAACGTTGATAATGCGCGAAAAAATGCTGATTGAACATGGCCCTGATGAAGTTGATCTTGTGTACAGCGGTCTTGAACAAACAATGATTGAAGCAACACGCGAAATTATGAGCTGCTGGAAAGCAATGATAAAATTCCGGACATGCGCACTGCAGCTTATGTGGTGGCTATTGATAAAGTGGGAACGAGTTATGCTGAGCTTGGCATTTTTCCTTAATAATTTTAATCTCGTTTTTAAAAGCCGTTGCAAAAAGTAACGGTTTTTATTTTGCAGGTTAATGTTAAATCACTGCATTAACTATTCTGTATTTCATCATACTTTATCTTCGTTGTTATGAAATGAAGCATAAAAAATTTTCGAGCAACTTTATACCAATTGCGATGAAAATTTTTATTCGGAATTCCATGTGATAACAAAAGAATAAAAAATATACACATGAAAAACAGCCCGCTAAATATTACTGATAACATAAAAGATTTTCGCTTTCAAACACCTGTTGGTAATGATTTTGCATTTATTGCATACCGTTGGGAAAATGGAAAGCTTGCTTTAATGCATACAGAAGTGCCAAAAGAATTTGAAGGCAAAGGCGTGGCATCTGAACTTGCAAAATTTGCTTTTAATGAGGCGAAGCTGCATCAAAGAAAAGTGCTGGTATTTTGCCCTTATATTTCTTCTTATTTAAAACGCCATCCCGAGTATAAAGAACTGGTTGAAAAAGATTATAACGCGTAAACTTGCTGAAAGTTTCTTTCCTTTAATGCTTTGGAATTATTTTTAGAGTGTTGATATGAAATACTACATCATTGCCGGTGAAGCAAGCGGCGATTTGCATGGCAGCAATCTTATTAAAGAATTACAACGGCTTGATAACAATGCAAACATTCGTTGCTGGGGCGGAGATTTGATGCAATCAACCGGCGCAACGCTTGTAAAACATTACCGTGAGCTTGCTTTTATGGGTTTTGCTGAAGTGATAATGAATTTAAAAACCATACTTTCTAATTTAAAATTTTGTAAACAAGATATATTAAAGTTTCAGCCAGATGTTTTGGTGCTGATTGACTATCCTGGTTTTAATCTTCGCATTGCAGAATGGGCAAAAAAAGTTAACGGTCAACGGTCAACTGTCAACTGTAAAACCGTTTTTTACATTTCTCCGCAGGTTTGGGCATGGAAAGAAAGCCGTGTGCCAAAAATGAAAAAAACGATCGATAAAATGATCGTTATTCTTCCGTTTGAAAAAGATTATTATAAAAGAAAATGGAATTGGGATGTTGAGTATGTTGGCCACCCATTAGTACAGGTTATTGATGAATTTAAAAGAATTGAACCGTCAACTGTCAACCGTCAACTGTCAACTAATTACATCGCATTGTTGCCCGGCAGCCGCATGCAGGAAATTTCAAAAAAGCTTCCCATTATGTTGCAGGTTAGCAAAGCATTTCCCCAATACCAGTTTGTGCTGGCAAAAGCACCTGCGTTGGAAGATGAATTTTATGCGGGTTTTATGCAGCATTACACAAATGTTTCGGCGGTGCGTAATAAAACTTATGAGCTGCTGCTGCAATCAAAAGCGGCGTTGGTTACCAGCGGCACAGCAACATTAGAAACAGCTTTGTTTGGCGTGCCTGAAGTTGTTTGTTATAAAGGCAGCAATATCAGTTACCAAATTGCAAAGCGGCTCATCAACATAAAATATATTTCATTGGTGAATTTGATAATGGATAAGCCTGTTGTAAAAGAATTAATTCAGAATGATCTTACCGTTGAAAATTTAAAAGATGAATTATCGCTATTGCTGTTTAATGAACAAAAACAGCAGCAATTAAAAAAAGATTATGGTGATTTAAAGAACATTTTATCTGCCGGAGGCAATGCTTCAGCCAATGCTGCTGAAATTATTTATAAATTTATATCGTAAAATTTCCTGCATCTAAAACGCAGAAATTTTTGTGTTACCAACATTAACAAACCTTCAATACAGGTTTTACGTTATTGGTTTTATCAAAATAAATAAATCATGAAAAAAATATTTTTATTTTCTTGTTTGCTTGTTGCTATAACAATTTCTTCATGCGCACAACAACAATCAAAACAAAAATTTGCTGTTACAAAAACTGATGAAGAATGGAAACAAATTTTAACGCCACAGCAATTTGCTGTAGCAAGAAAGGCAGATACCGAACGGCCATTTACCGGCGAATACTGGAATAACCATGAAAAGGGAACTTATTATTGCGTTTGCTGCGGCGCACCTTTGTTCAGCAGCAATACAAAGTTTGAAAGCGGCACAGGATGGCCAAGTTTTTATGCACCGCTTAATAAAAAATATGTTGGCGAAAGAGAAGATAATTCGTTGGGTGTTACACGCACCGAAGTTTATTGCACCAATTGCGGCGCACATTTAGGACATGTTTTTAATGATGGCCCAAAGCCAACCGGTTTGCGTTATTGCATGAACTCAGCATCGCTTAAATTTAAAAAAGGATAGAAGTTTTAAGTTCTAAGTTTTGGTTAATGTTTTGAAGTTGATCTACTTAAAACCCAGAACTTAAAACTTAAACTAACTTCATCACATGAAAAAAATCATCAAAAAACATCCGCTTGCGATAAGATGGTTTCACTGGATAAATTTTCCGGTGCTTTCTATTATGATATGGAGCGGCTTGTTAATTTACTGGGCCAACAGCGTGTATAAAATTAAAGTTGGCGATACAACTGTTATAAATTTTTTTCCGAAAGGTTTTTATAAAGCGCTGAATGTTCCTTTTCATCTTGCTAAAGGCATGAGTTTTCATTTTGCATTTGCATGGTTGTTTATCATCAACGGAATTTTATACATTGCTTATACTATTTTTTCAGGCGAATGGCGTTATCTTTTACCGAATAAATATTCATTTAAACAAGCCTGGCAGGTTTTGCTGCATGATCTGCGCATTCGCAAATATCATCCGCCGCAACAAAAATATAATGCTGCACAACGTATTGCTTATACCACAATTATTTTTATGGGCGCAGGAAGTGTGTTATCTGGTTTTGCAATTTATAAACCGGTGCAATTTTCATGGGCAACATTTTTATGCGGCGGATATGAAGCTGCACGTTTAGAACATTTTATTCTTACCATTGGTTACGTTTTATTTTTTCTGATACATATTTTGCAGGTTATAAAAACAGGATGGAATAATTTTCAGGCAATGATCAGCGGGCTTGAAGTTATCAAAACCCAAAAGCAAATTTCAACAAATGAAAAGGCGTGATTTTTTTTCAGGCAGAACAAAAGAAATAAGCAATTCAACTTTTATAAAAAAGATGATTTTGTCTTTTGTAATTTTTGCTGTGCTTATAACCGCCGGAATTTTTGCATGGAAATGGCTGAACAATCAACCGCAGGATCAACAAGCTTTAAAACCATTGCGCAAAACGCTTGAAGCAAACGAAAAAATTTTAAAAAAAGTTGCGTTTGATACCAGTCATCATTCAACACAATACACAGAAAAAGATGCGGTGAAAAAAGTGCGTGTAAATGGCCTGGTAGGCATGGAAAAAACTATTGACACCAGCACCTGGCGTTTACAGGTTATTCGCGGTGCCGGCGATACATTAAAGCTTTCACTTGCTGATATTGAAAAGCTGCCCAAAGTGCATGTGATCTTCGATTTTAAATGTATTGAAGGCTGGAGCCAGGTTACGCATTGGGCCGGCGTTCCGCTTAAAGCTTTCATGGATTATTATCATTTAAATGCGCAGCAAAAAATGAGTTATGTTGGCCTGCAAACCATCGATAAAAATTATTACGTTGGTATTGATATGCCCAGCGCTCTTCAATCGCAAACCATTCTTTGTTATGAAATGAACAATAAACCGCTGCCATGGAACCAGGGCTACCCGCTGCGTTTAATTATTCCGGTTAAATATGGAATAAAACATTTAAAACAAATCGGCACTATATTTTTCAGCAATCAAAAACCGCCTGATTATTGGGCAGAACGCGGGTACGATTATTATGCAGGTCTGTAATTAAATAGCAAAAGCGCAAAAAGCATCAAAGTATTTTTGTTTATCTTCATTATTACAAAAGCCCAAACTTTGAAATCAATACTAACACAAAAACAAATTCAGCTAACAGTAAAGCGGCTGGCGCACCAGGTTTTAGAAAATCATTTACATCTTGAAAATACTGTTTTGATCGGCATACAACCAAGAGGAATTTTTTTGAGCGACAGGTTAGTGAATGAACTGCAATCATTGGTATCACCTGAAAAAATTTTGTACGGCAAGCTCGATATTACTTTTTACCGCGATGATGTTCGCAATGAATTAAAAATTGCGAATGCAACACATATTCCTTTCAGCACCGCCGGAAAAAATATAATTATTATTGATGATGTTTTGTGGACGGGCAGAACCATTCGTTCGGCATTAGATGCACTCATTGATTTTGGCCGCCCATCAAAAGTAGAATTATGTGTTTTGATCGATCGCAGGTTTAGCCGTGAATTGCCTATTCAGGCAGATTATATTGGCCGTGCAATTGATACTTTTCCTTCGCAAAAAGTTTTCGTTCGCTGGAAAGAAAATCATGGAACAGATGAAGTGGTGTTGGAATAATGAAGTAAACAAAAAGAACGAAATAAGAAGTAAGAAATAAGAGATGAACACCTGAAACTTTTGAAACGTTGAAACATTAAAACTTTTTCTATCTTCGCCATTTAATGAGGCTATCTTCTAAAAACCTGCTTGGTATAAAAGATCTCTCCAAAGAAGATATTAATTTAATTCTTTCCACCGCAGAACAATTTAAAGAGGTTTTACAGCGACCGGTAAAAAAAGTTCCGTCTTTAAGAGATATTACCATCGTGAATTTATTTTACGAAAACTCAACACGCACAAGGTTTTCATTTGAACTGGCGGAAAGAAGATTAAGCGCAGATGTATTAAATTTTGCCGCCGGAACATCATCTGCGTCAAAAGGCGAAACCCTGCTCGACACCGTAAATAATATTCTTAGCATGAAGGTGGATATGGTGGTAATGCGCCACAGTGCGTCCGGCGCACCGCATTTTCTTGCACAACATATTCCGGCCGCCATAATTAATGCAGGCGATGGCATAAACGAACATCCAACACAGGCTTTATTGGATGCTTATTCAATGCGCGAAAAAACCGGCAGGCTGCAAGGTTTAAAAGTTGCTATTATTGGCGATATTATGCACAGCCGCGTTGCGCTCAGCAATATTTACCTGCTTACAAAAATGGGTGCAGAAGTTACCGTTGCGGGGCCGCCAACACTTATTCCGAAATATTTAGAAGAGGCGTTTAACGTACATGTAACCTATAATTTAAAAGAAGCTTTGCAATGGTGCGATGTTGCCAACGTTTTGCGCATTCAGTTAGAGCGGCAAAATCAACCGCTGTTTTCTTCTTTGCGTGAATACAATTTAGCTTATGGAATAAAACGAAGTTTGCTTGATAGTTTGAATAAAGAAATTGTTATCATGCATCCGGGGCCAATTAATCGTGGTGTTGAATTAGACAGTGATGTTGCAGACGGGCCTTATTCAATAATTTTAAACCAGGTTGAAAACGGTGTGGCAGTGCGCATGGCGGTTTTGTATTTGTTGAGTCCGCAAACTGTTTAAATGTTTAAGGCTGCAGTTTTTATTTCGTTCATAATTTTTTTATGGGTTTAATGAATGCTATAAAAAATTATGTTGTTATCGGCTGTAGTATTTCATGGCATCACGGTTGTGTCACTCCCTTGTACAGTTGATTATTTATTCGGCAATTTAATTTACAACGCATATGAGAATTTGTTTATTTCCAGGCACATTCGATCCGGTAACTTTAGGTCATGTTGATATTATCATTCGGGCAAAGCCTTTGTTTGATAATATCATTATTGGCGTTGGAAAAAATTCATCCAAATCACCCATGTTTTCTGCCGAGCAAAGACTAAAATGGTTTGAAGATATTTTTAAAGATGAACCTGGAATTACCGCTTCAGTTTATGAAGGTTTAACGATTAATTTTTGCAAAACAACAGGCGCACAATTTATTTTACGGGGCATACGCTATGTAAGCGATTTTGAATATGAAAAAACAATTGCAGATGCCAACCGCACTTTAGATGCAAGCATAGAAACTATTTTTTTAACCGGCGAACCAAAATATACTTCTGTTGCATCAACTATTGTAAGAGATATTATTCGCAACGGCGGCGATGCTTCGCCATTTTTACCAGAAGTTGTAATTGCATCTTTAAAAAATAAATCAGAGTTTTAGCTTTTTAATTATCTCGATAATATTTGCATAACTGCTGTTCAGTTTGTGTTGTACATTTTCTGCATCAACCCATTCAATTATTTCAATATCTTCTTCCTGCTGCGGAATTAATGGCTGGTTATCTTCTGCAAACATTTTAAACCAATGCGTTTCTTTCACTACATCTTTATTTAAATGCCTATCAAAATATTCATGAAAAGTTTCTCCTAAAAAATTTTCAATGTTCACTTGCTGCAAACCGGTTTCTTCTTTCACCTCACGCAAAGCACAGGCTTCAATGCTTTCGCCTTCATCTAATTTTCCTTTTGGTAAATCCCATTTTCCGCGTCGAAATATCATCAGCAATTGGTCTTTATCATTAAAAATTAATCCGCCAGCAGCAATTATTTTTTGCATAAAATTTTTTAAGAATGCAATCTACAATCTGCACTTTAAAAATCTGCTATCACAATAATATCTTCGCAGCATGAAGAATGAAAAAATAGTTGCGGAAAAATTATTGCAGGCAGGTGCAGTTAAATTAAGTGTTGATAAACCTTTTAACTGGGCAAGCGGCTGGAAAAGCCCGATTTATTGCGATAACCGTAAACTGCTTTCGTTTCCTTATTTGCGTGATTTTATAAAGAGTGAAATGTGCAATATAATTTTTGAACAATTTGCTGATGCGGAGTTGTTAGCCGGTGTTGCCACCGCAGGAATTGCGTGGGGCGCCATGGCGGCAGACCAATTAAAACTTCCGTTTTTATATGTGCGGCCAAAGCCAAAAGAGCATGGTTTGCAAAACCAGATTGAAGGTTTTTTTGAACCAAAACAAAAAGCAGTTGTTATTGAAGATTTAATTTCTACCGGCAAAAGCAGTTTGCAGGTTGCCGACGTTTTACGCAATGCCGGTGTTGATGTTATAGGCATGGTTTCAATTTTTAATTATGGTTTTGATGAAGCAAAGCAGGCTTTTAAAAAAGCAAATATTGACCTTGAATCCTTAACAAATTATGCTGCGTTAATTGAATTAGCTATTGAAAAAAATATTGTTTCTCCTGAATCAGAACAAACGTTGCTGAACTGGAGAACGAATCCCGCTGATTGGTCGTCCGTTGTAAAAACCTAAAGCACCATGATTGCGTATTCACTTCAATTGCATCATCAACGCGGTTAATTAAAGTGATGCGCAATGTTTTTTGTTCTTATACGTTTTATAATTATAATCCTGCGCTGCCATAAAATATATTGTATAAGTGTTGCAATCCTCAAATCAAATTGAGGACAGACTGCAAGGAACTCTGCCACGAAGTTCTGCAGTTAGTAACATAAAATTTTACACATGAAAATATTTACTCTTATTGCATTTTTATTTTTAAGTGCAGGCATTCATGCACAGGTAATGCAGGCAAAAGCGCAATGGGCAACCATAAAAATACCGCAGTTGAAATGCTGGGAATGTGAACAAAGATTGAATGCCTATTTAATTCGCGAAAAAGGCCCGAATACAGATGCGGGCATCATTCAATGGAAAACAGATTTGCGAAACGGCATTTTAAAAATTCAGTTTTTTGCAGACAGAATAACGCTTGATTACATTCGTACCTCTATTGCAAATGCCGGCTTTGATGCAGATACGGTAACTGCTGAACCTGATGCCTATAAACGACTTCCAAACCCCTGTAAAAAAGCTGCTGACGGCAATGGCTTTGGCCCTTTTAAATATTGCAATCTTGATCCGGCAGACAGGCCGAAAGATTAGTTCACATTCTCTCCGGAACTTTAATGCCAAGCAATTGCATGCCTGTATAAATTGTTTGCGCAGTTAGTTGCGAAAGCAATATTCGCAAACGTTTTTTTTCTTCACTTTCTGCATTTGCAATGGAATGTTCTGTATAAAATGAATTGAATGTTTTTGCAAGATTGAAAACAAATACTGCAATTTTTGAAGGATCAAAAAACACGGCGGCTTCTTCAACAATTGATGGAAATTGTTCCAACTGAATAATGATTTCTTTTTCAAGCGGAAAAAGAAATTTGTTAACCGTTGACTGTTGACCGCTAACCGATAACAGCTTTTGATCGGTGGACGGTTGACTGTTGACGGTTAACGTTTTCCGGAGCACACTTTTTATTCTTGCATAAGTGTATTGAACAAACGGCCCGGTAAAACCATGAAAATCTATACTTTCTTCCGGGATTAAAAACCATTTTCTTTTTTGGATCAACACGCAGCAGAAAAAATTTTAAAGCACCTAAACCAATGGTTTCATATAACTCATTTAAATCATTCTCGTCAAAATCTTTTACTTTACCAAGCTCTTCTGTTTTTTGTTTCGCGATGTTTATCATTTCATCCACAATATCATCTGCATCAACAACAGTTCCTTCGCGACTTTTCATTTTTCCCGAAGGCAATTCAACCATGCCATAACTTAAATGATGCATGCCTTTTGCAGAAGGTAAACCCATTTTTTCACAAATTAATTTCAGCACTTTAAAATGATAATTCTGTTCATCACCCACCACATAAATGTTTTCATCAATTTTATATTCTTCATATTTATCAACCGCCAAGCCAATATCCTGCGTTATATAAACAGCAGTTCCATCTTTGCGGCGCACAATTTTTTTATCCAAACCATCAGCCGTTAAATCAATCCAAATGCTGCCATCATCTTTCTGATAAAAAATTCCTTTTTCTAACCCGGCCTGCACTAAATTTTTTCCAAGAATATAGGTTTCACTTTCATAATAAATTTTATCAAAATCAACTCCTATTTTTTTATATGTTTCATCAAAACCTTTATACACCCAATTGTTCATGGTGTTCCAGAGCTCAATCACTTCGGGCTTTCCAGCCTCCCAATCTACCAACATTTGTTGTGCAGCTTTCATAATCGGCGCTTCCTTTTCTGCCTTCTCCTTATCAACTCCTTCGCTAATCAACTTTTCAACTTCTTTTTTATAAGCATCATTAAATTTCACATAATAATCACCAACAAAATGATCTCCTTTTGTGTTGGTTGATTGCGGCGTTGCGCCGTTTGCAAAAAGCTGCCATGCAATCATGCTTTTGCAAATATGAATGCCGCGATCATTTACAATGCAACTTTTAATTACAGTGTTGCCGGTTGCTTTTGAAATTTCTGCAGTGCTCCATCCTAAAAAAATATTTCTTAAATGCCCAAGATGCAAAGGCTTGTTTGTGTTGGGTGATGAATACTCAACCATAATTTTTTTATGGCTGATGTTTTGTTTGCCAAAGTTTATATCGTTATAATTTTTAGAAAGAAAATTTATCCAGTAATTATCTGCAACAACAAGATTTAAAAAACCTTTTATAATGTTGAACGATTGAAAAACATCTGCGTGTTGTTCAGTTAAATATTTTCCAAGTTCATTGCCTAAAACATCAGGCGATTTTTTTAAAGATTTCAGCAACGCAAATAATACAATTGTATAATCGCCTTCAAACTCGGGTTTGGTTAAATTTACAGTGATGTTTGATTCATCAATTTTTATTTGGTATAAATTTTCAATTGCTTTTTGTGCGGTTATTTTAATATCGTTTGCAAGGCTCATAATAAATGTAAACGGCAAAAATAATAAACGAAGGCTGCAAAATCTTCCTTAAATCTACAATCAGCAATTTGCAATTACAGTTATCTTAGCGGCCATCATGCAAAAACTACATGCATTTTTACGCAAAATTATTTTAGCTGTGGTTGATGCGTTTTATCCTTTGTTTAAAAAATTTATGCCGCTGCAAACCTTTCGTTATGCGGCTTGCGGCGGTGCCAATATGCTTTTTGATATTGCAGTATTTTCTTTTTCATACAATTATTTTCTGCATAAAGAAATTGTTTATTTATATGGGTTTGCAATCAGTCCTTACATCTTTGCTTTTTTAATTGCATTTTGTGTTTCGTTTCCCATTGGCTTTTATTTAAGCCGTTATGTGGTGTGGCAGCAAACACAAACAAAAAAACGCATCCAGGTTTTTCGTTATTTTTTGGTTGTGGTTGCATGTATTGCGCTTAATTATTTTTTTCTTAAAATATTTATTGAAGAGTTTCACTGGTGGCCAACTTTTTCAAAAATTATTACGAGTGTTTTTGTAGTGATCTTCAGCTATCTTACACAGAAAGGTTTTTCTTTCAAAACTAAAACAGAACGTTCTGATGCATGGAACGAAGATTAATTTTTGTTTTATAGTTTGTTTGAGTTATGCTCCGCAATCAATCAAACTGTACAAGTATGCGATGCCGAATGTATCGGCACAAGCGCAGAACGATTGCCACAACGCATGAAAGCTGGTACATAAAATTTCTTTTTCTTGTTTGCATTATTATATTTGAAAAAAATATTTATGGGATTTGATCAATATCACGAACCTGCAAATGAGCTATCAGAAGAAACCAGAACCTTTGCCCGCATGATTGCTGCTTTAGGCGAAGAAGCTGAAGCAATTAATTGGTATGAACAAAGAATTTCGGTTGAAAAAAATAAAGCTGCAAAAGCCATTATGAAAGATGCGCAGAAAGAAGAATTTAAACATTTTGGAATGGATCTTGAATTTTTATTGCGGCTAAAACCTGTATGGCGTGAGATTTTGCAAGGCATTCTTTTTAAAGATGGCGATATTGTTGAACATGCCGATGATGCTGAAGAAAAAGCAGATGACAATTAATAATCCCGCTGAATTAAGAAATCTGCAATTTCCATTAAAGGTTTTTTTCTTGAAGATAAAACAGCAACTTCTTCAAGATGAAACAAGGCTTTATTAAAATATTGCCGCTTTAATTGTTTTGCCCATTCATCAACATTGCAATCCCGAAAAATTTGTAATACACGCTGCACTTTATCATTCGCATTATTGTTCAATAAATTTTGAAGCTCTTTTTTTTGAGTTGCGTTTGCAGTTTCAAATGCATGTATAAGCAGAAAAGTTTTTTTATTTTGTTTGATATCGCCGCCTGCGGTTTTACCAAATTTTTCAGGATCACCAAATGCATCTAAATAATCATCCTGAATTTGAAAAGCAATTCCTAAGTTTTTTCCAAATGCATATAAATGATTGCAATTGCCTTCTCCGGCACCGCCGATCATTGCACCGATCTGCAAACTGGCCGCAAGCAACACCGAAGTTTTCAGCTCAATCATTTTTAAATAATCGCTTAAAGAAATATGTTCAAGTTTTTCAAAATCCATATCTAACTGCTGGCCTTCACAAACTTCTTTTGCTGTTTTACTGAATATATTTATAATGGGTTTTAAATAGCCGGCGCTTATCTTATTTAAATATTCATAAGCAACTACAAGCATTACATCGCCGGCAAGCAAAGCCGTGTTTGAACCGTATTTAAAATGCACTGTTTCCAATCCGCGGCGCAGCGGCGCAGCATCCATTATATCATCATGAATTAAAGTAAAATTGTGAAAGAGTTCAATAGCCGTTGCAACATGCCAGGCATCTGTGTGAATTTCACCAAATAATTCATTACCCATTAAACACATTACGGGGCGAATGCGCTTGCCGCCAAGCTGAAGAAAATAATTGTCTGCGGCATATAAAGATTGCGGCTCTTTTGGAAAATGAGATGTATTAAAATGCGAAAAAAATTTTGCTGTAAGTTCTTTAAATGAATGCATGAAGCGAATTAAAAATTAATAATTCAAAATGAAAATTGAATTGTTGCAGCAATCTAATATTAAACCTTTCCTTTTTTGTTTTTTTTACGTGATGTGTTTGGTTGAGTTTGCATATTTTTTTCGCCTTCTTTCACCCATTCATAATCCAGTTGCCGTTTAGTAAGATTGGCTGAAACAACACGTATTCTTACCTTATCGCCCATGCGAAATTTTCTGCCGCTTCTTTTGCCAACCAAACTGTAATCATTTTCTATCAACCGAAACTCATCATAGTTATTCAAATCATTAATGCTAATTAAACCTTCGCATTTATGCGCAACCGTTTCAGCCCAAAAACCAAAACGGGCAACGCCGCTTATCACTGCATCAAATTCTTCGCCCACATAATCTTTCATATATTCAACCTGCTTGTATTTATTAGCGGCACGTTCTGCATCCATAGCGGCACGTTCTCGTTCGCTGCAATGCGCACATTTTTCATCCATTTTTTTATCAATGAATGGTTTGTTTTTTAAGCAAGATTCAATAATGCGATGCACCATAATATCAGGATAGCGGCGTATGGGTGAAGTGAAATGGCAATAATTTTCAAAGCCTAAACCATAATGACCAATATTTTCAGTGGTGTAAGCTGCTTTAGCCATTGTGCGAATGCCTAATTGCTCCAACACATGCTGTTCCGGTTTTCCCTGAACATCTTTTAATAATTCATTAAAGCTTACTGCAATTTTTTCTGGTGAACTCATGTTAAACTTATGGCCAAATTTTCTTGAAAATTCAACAAAGGGAACCAGCTTGTCTTTATCAGGCTGATCGTGTGTGCGATAAGGAAAAGGAATATTTTTTTTATCTGGTTTTATCTTGCTTACATACTCGGCAATGGTTCTGTTGGCAAGCAGCATAAATTCTTCAATTAACTGATGCGCTTCTTTGCTTTCTTTTATTATGATACCGATTGGTTTGCCTTTTTCATCTAATTTAAAACGTACTTCCTGCGAAGAAAAATTTATAGCGCCGTTTTTAAATCTTTGTTTGCGCAGTATTTGTGCAATGGTATTCAGCAATAAAATTTCTTCTGCAAATTTTCCTTCGTTGCTTTCTATTATTTGCTGCACATCTTCATAAGTAAATCTTTGATCAGAATGAATGATGGTTTTGCCAATCCATGAATTTTTTACTTCACCTTTTTTATTTATTTCAAACACAGCAGAAAAAGTAAATTTATCTTCATCAGGCCGCAAGCGAGCATAAAACATTAGAAATATTTTCGGGCAGCATTGGGTTTACGCGATCGGGCAAATACACTGACGTTGCACGTTTATAAGCTTCAGCATCTAAAGCTGTATCTGTTTCAACAAAATGGCTTACATCAGCAATATGAACGCCTATTTCAAACACATCTTTTTTTATTTTTTTTATTGATATCGCATCATCAAAATCTTTTGCATCAACCGGATCTATTGTAAAGGTTAATGTATTTCTGAAGTCTTTTCTTTTTTTAATTTCTTTTTCCGTTATCAATGCAGAAAGTTTTTCACTTTGCGCAATTACTTCATCCGGAAACGATAAAGGAAATCCGCTTTCTGCAATAATTTCCTTCATCGTTATATCATTTTCATCTTCATTATTTAAAACACTTATTACTTCCCCGATTGGTTTTTTATCTTCTTTATTCCAGTGCAACAAACGAACAGCTACACGATCTTTATTTTTTGCGCCATTAATTTTTTCTAAAGGAATGTAAAGATCAGGCATGGGCTTATCTGTATCGGGAACAAAAAATGCGTAGTTGGTAGAAAGCTGAAGCGTGCCAACAAATTCTGTACGTTGCCTTGAAATAACTTCAGCAATTTTTCCTTCTTTTTTTCCTGTTGCCATGTTTTCTTTAAAAACTTTTACACGAACAATATCTCCATGCAATGCATTATTAAAATTGCCCGGCCGCACAAGAACATCGCCGCTTCCGTCTGTAATTATAACATAGCCAAGCCCATTGCGTGCAATATCTAATTCGCCTTTTAACAAGTAAGATTGCGAGGCATCATGTTTAGATTTTTTATGTTTCATCAATAACATCTTTTTTAAAGTTGGTTATAAAATCAATAACCGTTTGATTGAAAATAGCTGCTTCATTAAATAAGAAACAAGGTTTTACGGGCAACACGTACATAGGAATGTGCAACAATTCTTTTTTAAATTTCAGAAAACGCACTGCATCTTTTTCTGTTGTAAGAATTAATTTATTTGGTGACTGAATTTTTTCAAATTTTTTGTTGATGTCTTTAAGATCATCAATAGAAAAAATATGATGATCGCCATAACTTATTTCATCATAAGCAGCAGTATTTTCAGAAATGTAATTTTTTAAAGATTGCGGATTGGCAATGCCATATACCAGCAAAATTTCATCATTTAAAGAAAAAGGTTTTTTATTTTTTGTAATGATGTGATAAGGCGTTTGATATTGTATGGTTGTAAAAAAAATGCGCTGAGAATTTGAAGGTTTTATTTGTTGAATGATGTTTTCTTTTTCTTTAAGCGAAAAGTTTTGCGGGCATTTTGTAACAATAATAATGTCTGCTCTTTTTGCAGATGATTTTTGATCACGCAAATCGCCGGTTGGAAAAAAGAAATCATCAACAAATAAATTATTGTAAACAGTAAGTAAAATATTTAAACCTGCATTAATAGCCCGGTGCTGAAATGCATCATCCAAAATTATAATTTCTGTTTCAGGTTTATCGTGCAGCAATTGCGGAATGGCCACAACACGCTCTTCGCCAACGGCAACCGGCACTTCAGGAAATTTTGTATGAAATTGCATCGGTTCATCGCCAATTTCCAAAGCAGTTGAATTATCATCAGCCAATGCATAACCTTTTGTTTTTCGCTTGTATCCGCGGCTTATGGTTGCAATGCTGAATTTACGATGCAGCAGTTCAATTAAATATTCAACCATGGGCGATTTTCCCGTGCCGCCCAACGCTAAATTACCAACGCAAATTACAGGCAGGTTAAATGATGCTGCATGCATAATTTTTTTGTTGTATAAAAAATTATGAACAATAATTACCAGTGCAAATAATAGTGAAAAAGGAAGCAATAAAACGCGGAATGAACGAAGAAAAAAAGAATTAAAATTCATATTGTATGCACAATGCAGTTATTCAAAGATAATGCAAACACAAGTTGCAGTTAGTGAATTATGTTTTATAAAAGCTGTTGAATTTTTTCTTGTAATAAAGATGATTGTTGTTGTATAAATGCGGCATTAATATTTTGGGTGAATGGAAGAGAAGCGATTTTTGGATAACCGCTCCATTGCACTATTTCGTTTTCATAATTCATGTAATGATCGTTAAAAATCCAGCCAGAAACATTTAAATTATGATGCCTGCAAACCTGTGCAGTTAAAAAAGAATGATTAATGCTGCCTAAATAATTTCTGCTAACCAAAACAACTTTGGCATTTAATTTTTTAATCAGATCAATTACAAATTCATTTTCATTTAAAGGAACCAGCAAACCACCGGCGCCTTCAATAATTAAGTTGACAGTTGACAGTTGACGGTTGACAGTTGAAAACCGATTATTGATTATTGATTGATAATTATTGAATATTTTCTCAAGATTAATTTCAATGCCTTCTTCTCTTGCAGCAATATGCGGCGATGCAGCCAGTTTTAATTTATATGTTTCAGCATGAACAATTGTTTTGGTATTGCTGATAACAGAGCGTACAAATTCAGAATCCGTGCCTTCATCAAAACCTGCCTGAACTGGCTTCCAGTAATCAGCCTGCAATGCTTCTGTAAGTATGGCTGCAGCAACGGTTTTGCCAACATCAGTTCCAATGCCTGTTACAAAAATTGTATGCCCCAACCCTAAAGGTATCTGTTAATTTCAGAATTGTTATTAACTGTCATTTCAATCCTTCATTAAGTTTTAGTAACGTTTATATTAATAGCGGCAAAAAAAGAAAACACTGTTGTTCCATAATTTCTTTTAAAATCAAATCCTTTAAACTTTTCGTAATCATTTTTTGGCGTGTGTTCTAAAACAAAATATCCGTTTCCTGCAATCATTTTTTTATCAATAATTATTTTTGGCAGTTCGTCAATTGTTTGCAGCATATAAGGCGGCCCTGCAAAAATAAAATCATATTTTTCATTGCATGAAGCAAGAAAATTAAAAACATCCATCTTTAAAACATAAGCATTTTTAATATTAAATACTTCCATATTTTTTTTGATGAATGCATGCATGGCCGCATCTTTTTCAACAATGGTTAAATCAGTTGCACCTCTTGAAGCAAGTTCATAACTTATATTTCCGGTGCCGCCAAAAAGATCAAGCGTTTTTGCGTTTTCAAAATCAAACCTTGTTTGTAAAATATTAAACAAACCTTCTTTTGCAATATCAGTTGTAGGGCGTGTATGCGGCATTTTTGAAGGCGGATGAATTTTTCTTCCTCCAAGGCTGCCGGTAATAATTCTCATACCGCATAATTTATATAAGGCAAAAAATAATGCGTTGGGTATTGTTTAAATTCTTCGATGGCAAATAAATTTTCATCAGTTTTCATTAATTGCAAACCATCAAAATATTGATGCAGCAGTTCAAAAAGCTTTGATTTTCCATCAATAAACCCACCGCAAAATATTTCAGTATTTCTTTCAACAGAATATTGCTGATAAACGTTCAAAACAAAATATAAAACATCTTCGGGCGAGTTATATTTTACCGTTTGTATTACCTGCAATTTGCTTGCTTTAAACGCAGCAAGCGTAAAATAATGCGGGTAAAAAAATAAATACACTGTGTTATTTTTTTCATGAAATGAAGAAAGCAACGGTATAAACTGGTGATTAAATGCAGCGCCGCGAAAACTTTCCTGCATAGTTTCCTGCTGGCGGTTTTTAATGCTCCATGCAACCAAACATTCCGGCGTTGATGCAGCAAATGTTTTTTTATCAAACGTGTTGCCAAACATTATTTCAAAATTTGCTTTTAAAAAATCAGCATCATTTTTTTCTTTCGGAAAACAAAGCACTTCAACTGTATTCCAAAAAAAATTTGTTGCAACAACAGGCATGGTAAGCAGCCGCGAATGCAATCTTGCATTATCAATTAATTCTTCTATGTTTTCATCATCATAATCATCACACACAAAAAATTCAAAAGCGCTTAATGCAGCCGCATTTATTTTTTTACACCAGCATGCAATATGATTTTTGCCAGCTTCTATAAATAACTGCACATCATTCAAATCATCAGAATATATACTATATGTTTTTTGAAGCATGTGCAATGTTAGGAAGAATTTTTTTTAGATAGCCAGCAGCAGTATTTCATGGCATCACGGTTGTGTCACTCACTTGTACTGCATCGCTTTAGGCAGCAAATGCATCATGCTATAAGGGTAAAATTTTTCTGCCATATACTTCATTTATAATCTGGGCAACACAACCATAAAAAGCAGAAGCGCCACAAAGTATGCCTTCATAACCTGCAACTATATGCAGGTTTTTATTAGCTGTAAAAGCACTTAGAGCCAATAAAATTAAAAGCACAGTTAATGTGGCAAAAACTATTTGTAATAAGTGATTAAGTTTTAGCGTGGCTATAAACATAAAAAAAGTAAATATTCCCCATAATAGTAAATAACATCCAACAGCTGTTTCACTTGATTTATAAACAGCGCCAAAAGAAGTTGACGGTATTAGCCATATTGCAACCAATGATAACCAGAACGAGCCATATGCAGTAAATGCAGTTGCGCCAAATGTGTTATTCTTTTTCCACTCCTGCAGGCCGGCAAATATCTGTGCAATTCCACCCATAAAAATTCCCATGCTCATAATCATGCTGTCAAGTTCAATTATACCTGCATTATGGATGTTTAATAAAATAGTCGTCATGCCAAAACCAAGCAGGCCAATAGGCGCAGGGTTTCCTGTATTGTCTTTAATAATAATTGTTTCACTGGAAGCAATGTTAGCGGTGTTCATGTTAAAAAATTTAATCTTTAAAATAACACTTTTTATTAGTGCAATTCAACATTAAATTTTTCGCCAAGTTTTTTTAATTCCTCAACAACGCTTTCAACAACCGGAATGCCTTCTTTCATTCTTATCATTTCCATTTCGCGTTCAGGATCTCCCGGAATTAAAACTTTATCATAACCATGTGCGGGTTTAGCATTTCTAAATCTTTCAATCCAGTTATCAATATGTTGTTTAAATTCTGCTGCCGGCCTGAATGCATCAATGCGCATGGCACCAAAAAAATGACCAAGCCCTTTGCCCGGCATATTTTCCGGCATGGGCACATACGCAGGAAATGGCGGCGCCCACGGCCCGTAACTTGCGCCGCTTAAAACCGCAGAAAAAATATCAACAATACTTCCTAATGCATAACCTTTATGCGATCCATGCTCACGATCGCTTCCAAGCGGCAATAATGCGCCGCCCATTTTTAATTCATTGGCGTTGGTTGAGGCGTTGCCATTTTTATTTTGAACCCAGCCCAACGGCGCATCTTCATTTTTTCTTTGCAATATTTCAAGCTTGCCGTTAGCTGCAGTTGTGGTTGCAAAATCTGCAACAAATGCCGGTTGATTTCCTGCAGGAATGGCAACAGCAATCGGGTTTGTGCCGAGCATTCTTTCAATACTAAAAGTAGGCGCAACCAATGCGCTTGCATTCGTCATTGCAATGCCAATCATATCTTTTTTTAAAGCCATCATTGCATGATAACCTGCAATGCCAAAATGATTGCTGTTGCAAACACTTACCCATCCGGTTCCAACTTTTTCCGCTTTATCAATAGCAATTTGCATTGCGTATGGCGCAACTACCAAACCTAATCCTGCATCACCATCAATAACAGCAGTTGAAGGTGTTTCGTGTTTAATAATGATGTTTGGATGAACATTAATTCTGCCTGCTTCCCACAAACGCACGTAACCCGAAATCTTGCCACACCATGACTATCAATGCCACGAACATCAGCACTTAATAAAGCTTTGGTTGCTGTTGTTGCATCATCATCACTGCAACCAATTTGCTTAAAAATTTTATAAGTGAAGTTGTATAAAGATTGATAAGAAAATAAATTTTTCATCTGTAAAATAAGTGCTGTTAAAGCGCATCATCGTTGTAAAACTGCAATCAATGTTTTGGATGAATAAGATTCTGCCATTAATAATATTCTTTTTTAGAAAGATAGTTTTTTACATAATCATCTATACCTTCTTCTAATGATGTAAATGGTTCATCATAACCTGCATGTTTTAATTTTATCATAGGAGCTTCTGTAAAATATTGATAAGTATCTTTTATATCACCAGGCATTTCTATAAAATTTATTTTCGGTTCTTTATCAAGTGCAGCAAATGTTGCATTAACCAAATCAATAAACGTTCTTGCGTTGCCTGTTCCCACATTATAAATTCCATTTTTTTCGTTTGCCCATTCGTTATGCTTCATTTTATTAAACATCCAGTAAATAACTTTTACTATATCTTTTACATAAATAAAATCACGTAACTGCTCGCCATCTTTAAATTCATTTTTATAACTTTTAAATAATTTAACGCAGCCATTTGTTTCTATTTGTTTGTATGCATGAAATATTACGCTTGCCATGCGATCTTTATGATATTCGTTTGGCCCATACACATTAAAAAATTTTAAACCGGCCCAAAGCGGCGGTGCATTTAATTGCTGCACGGCCCATTTATCAAATTCATTTTTGCTTACACCATAAGGATTTAACGGTTTTAAATCTGACAATAATTTATCATCATCATCATAACCCAATTCGCCATTGCCATAGGTTGCAGCAGAAGATGCATAAATAAGCGGAATGTTATTTGCGGTGCAATAATTCCATACATCTTCAGAGTATTCAACATTCAGTTCGCGATGAATATTATAATCAAATTCTGTAGTATCTGTTCTTGCGCCGAGATGAATTACAAATTCAATTTTTGGTTTGTTTTCATCAAGCCATTCCAATAAAAGTTCGCGATCAACGAGGTATTTATATTTTTTATGTTTCCAGTTTTTTTCTTTTTCGGCTTCAGTAAATTTATCAACGAGAATGATGTTTTCCATTCCTTTCTCATTAAAATATTGCAGCACGCAACTGCCTATAAAACCAGCAGCACCTGTAAGAAGTATCAATGATTGTTTTTCCATTATTCAGCTAAAATTTTTTCAATTGATGTATCGTATAAATTTTTCCATTCGGTTATGTTGCCCCAGCTTTCTCCATTTATTTTTATGGTTGATGTGGTAACATTTCCAAGCATGGTAATATCTATGCCTGATGATGCAGCTCTGTGTTTTAGTTCCTGCAATTTATTATGGGCACAACTTATAATTATTCTGCCTTGTGCTTCGCCAAACCAAAATGCGTCAGTGCGCATCGCCGCGCCATCTTCAATTGATGAAAAGAAAGAATCAAAAACATCAAAGCCAAGATTATTATGAAATGCGCTTTCAAACAACGCAACAATCAAACCGCCTTCGCTTATGTCATGTGCGCTTGTAATTATTTTTTCTTTTATAACAGATGAAATAAATTTCTGAACTGCATATTCTTCATCCAGATCAAAAGCAGGTGCGGGTGATAATTCAATGCCTTTAATTTTATGCAGGTATTCACTGCATCCGATATCATTTTTTTGTGTGCCGATAAGAACGATGACATCATCTTCATGTTTAAAATCAAGCGTCATTTTATCATTCACATCATTCAATAAACCAACCATACCGATGGTTGGTGTTGGGTAAACCGGCCCTTCAGGATTTTGATTATAAAAGCTAACATTACCGCCGGTTACCGGTGTTTTAAATTTGCGGCAGGCTTCGCCCATGCCTTCAACGGCTTTTACAAACTGGTAATACACTTCAGGAATGTAAGGATTGCCAAAGTTTAAACAGTTGGTTATGCCAATGGGTTCGGCGCCGCTGCAAACAACATTACGTGCCGCTTCAGCAACGGCTATCATTGCGCCTTTGTATGGATCCGATTGAACATAACGGCCGTTACAATCAACTGTAACTGCCAGTGCTTTCCCGGTTCCTTTTGCCAAAATAATTGCGGCATCGCTGGGCGCATTTGTGCTTGTGTTTGCAGTGCCCACCATGCTATCATACTGAAAATTAATCCAGCGTTTTGAAGCAATGTTTGGTAACTGAATTAATTTTTTTGCAACTGATTTTAATTCATCGTTGGTCTTCAATATCTTTTATATCATCAATTTTAAATTCATTTATTTTAGAAAGATATGGCGGCTCTTTATATTCACGATCGTATTGCGGTGCGCCGCCGCCAAGCACCAATTCATACGCAGGAATTTGTGCTTCTAATTCGCCGTGTAAATAAAAACTCAGTAAGCCATCATCCGTAACTTCACCAATCTGGCTGCAGGGCAAATCCCATTTATCAAAAATTTTTAGTACCGGTTCTTCTTTTCCTTTTTCAACAACAAGCAACATGCGTTCCTGGCTTTCACTCAACAATAATTCCCATGCTTTCATATTTTGCTGGCGCGTTGGCACTTTATCCAGATCAATACGCATTCCGCATTCGCCTTTCGCACTCATTTCACTGCACGAGCAAATAATGCCGGCAGCGCCCATATCCTGCATACCAACAACAACACCTGTTTCAATAACTTCCAAACAAGCTTCTAATAATTTTTTTTCCTGGAAAGGATCGCCAACCTGAACTGCAGGCAGGTCTTCTGCGCTTTCTGCAGTAATATTTGCTGACGCGAATGATGCGCCGCCGATGCCATCTTTGCCCGTTGCACTGCCCACAAAAAAAACAGGATTGCCATTGCCTTTTGCAGTTGCACTGATGGTTTTATCAACTCGAACAATACCAACGCTCATGGCATTAACCAAAGGATTGGTTGCATAACAATCTTCAAAATAAGTTTCGCCGGCAACAGTAGGCACGCCAAAACAATTTCCATAATGGCCAATGCCATGAACTATACCTGCCAGTAATCTTTTTGTTTTTTGATCTTTGATATTGCCAAAACGCAAACTGTTTAATGATGCAATTGGCCTTGCACCCATCGTAAAAATATCCCGCTGAATGCCGCCAACGCCGGTTGCTGCGCCCTGAAAAGGTTCGATGGCAGACGGATGGTTATGACTTTCAATTTTAAATACAACACCCCAGCCGTTACCAAGATCCATCAATCCTGCATTTTCTTCGCCTGCTGCAACCAGCATTCTGCCGCCGCTGCGTGGTAAAGTTTTTAACCATTTAATAGAATTTTTATAGCTGCAATGTTCGCTCCACATAGCGCTGAAAGCACATAGCTCTGTAAAGTTTGGCGTGCGGCCAAGCTTTTGTTTGATGAGTTCAAATTCTTCGGCGGTTAATCTTAATTCTTCGGCGGTTTTTGCGGTAATTTCCATTCAAAAAATATCTGGATAATGAGAATAATAAATTATTACAGCCGCAAATTTAAGCAATTGAAAGATGTTGGTTATTATATATAATTATCAGTAAAAATTATTTGAAATTCCTTGCACAAATTATATTGATTGTTATGTTTTGAAATCAGTAAAATTATATAAGTACTTATATAATTAAAAAAGTTTGCCCTTCTAAGGCCAGTTGCGTGTTGGGAAAAATTTCTTTTGCTTCTACAAGAAATTCGTGCAGGTTTTCATATTTACTGCTAAAGTGGCCGATAATTAATTTTTGAACGCCGGCAAGTTTTGCAAGTGTTGCGGCCTGTTCTGCAGTGGAATGAAAGCGGCTTGTTGCTTTGCTGAGCTGATCTTTAAGATAGGTTGATTCATGATACAAAAGATTAGCGCTTTTTACTATTTCGGCAAGGCTTTCGGTGTATAAAGTATCAGCGGCATAAGCATAACTTCTGGAAGGTTTATTGGGTGTAGTTAATGTTTCGTTTGAAATAAGTTTATCACCTGATATAAAATCTTTGCCTTGTTTAAGCTGATCGTAAAACTCAATGGGAACATTATATTTTGCAGTTGCTTCAGGATTTATTCTGCGGGGTTTTCTTTTTTCACGAAACAAAAAACCCCAGCAATCTATTCTGTGGGCAACCTTAAAACATTCAACAGAAAAATTATTTTCATCAATTAATATTGATCTGTTTTCCAGTGTATGAAAATGCAGTTTAAATGGAAGCTTAGTGTCTGAAACATTTAATATCAAATTAAAAATATTTTGCAAAGCAGCCGGTGCATAAACATGCAGATCGTGCACACGGCCAAGCAATCCATAACTTGTAATTAAACCCGGCAAGCCAAAATAATGATCGCCATGTAAATGCGAAATAAAAATATGGTTAATGCGGCTGCGTCTTATTTTGTAAAGATTCATTTGCATTTGTGTTCCTTCACCGCAGTCGAGTAAAAAAAGCTGGTCGTTAAGTGTAACAACCTGCGCCGAAGGATGCCTGTTATAAGCAGGCAATGCAGAATTATTTCCAAGAATAGTTACACCAAACATATAACAAAGTAAACTGAAATATTTACAAAATAATATTTTGAAGCGCCGGTTTAATATAAACAGAATAATGTTAATTTGCTTAAACAACTGCACCTGAACTATCTCTTATGAGGCGACCAATTTTTTTAACAACCCTTACAGGCTTGCTTTTATTTCCTGCGCTATTATTTAGCCAGGTAAATTTAAATAACGGCCTGGTTGCTTATTACCCGTTTAATGGCAATGCAAATGATGCGAGTGGCAATGGTAATAATCCAATATTTAATAATGCCACGCTTACAACAGATTATTTTGGCAACTCAAATAGTGCTTATCATTTTAACGGTATTGATAATTATATTGAAATACCAAATAGTACGTCATTAAATTTTGGTACAACAATGTCTTTATGCGCGTGGGTAAAACCTACGGGGTTTTATACAGGAAAATGCCATGGCAATAGCGTTATTATGAAAGGCGATAATGATGCAGAATCAGGAGATTATTTTTTAAGATTTGATGATGCGTTTTATACCGGAACTAACTGTGAAGGAGGGTTACCTGACACTTTACACCAAACTTATTATGGCAAGGGCACGGGTCTTTCTCCGGTTCAGGATACACCTTATGCACGAAAAAATGTTTGGCGAAGTGTAGTATATACGTATGATGGCCTTCATGCCAGACTTTACATTGATTGTAATTTGATATTAGATTCAGAAATTCCAGGTTTAAATTTTTCAAATGCAAGTAACTTATTTTTTGGAAGATTAAATGATGGAACTTTTCCCTATTGGCTAAATGGTGATCTTGATGAAGTTCGCATTTATAACCGTGCTTTAAATGCAGATGAGGTGAAAGCTTATTCGGTTAGTTGTGTAAATCAAATTAAAGTATCAGCAAGCTTTACAGCGCCTGACACTGTTTGTATGAATACGTCAATTAAGTTTACAAACACATCACAAAATGCAACCAATTATTATTGGAACTTTTGCACGGCTAATTTTAATACAACTCCTGAAGCATCAAACCTGGGAAATCCAGGAAATGATTTAGACGCGCCTGTTTTTATGGATTATATTTTAGATGAAAATGGCAACTACTATGGATTTGTTTCTAATCATAATTACGGTCACTTAATAAGGTTGAATTATGGAAATTCATTACTGAATTCACCAACCGCACAAGACCTTGGAAATATTAATACATGATACCATCGTATGATGAAGGTATTCAGGTTAAAAAATTTAATGGAAAATGCTATGTTTTTTTAGTATCTGCGGGAGATGATATTGGAACCGCCTCCCAACTAATTAAGGTTGATTTTGGAAGTTCATTTTCTAATAATAATCCTTTAGCAACGAGTTTAGGAAATATAGGAGGTTTAAATTTTCCTCATGATCTTTTTATAACACAGGATGGTGATAATTTTTATGGATTTACTGTAAACATAAATGATAACTCGATTACAAGATTTGACTTTGGAACCGACTTATCAGCGCAACCAACAGGCATTAATCTCGGTAACATCGGTAATCTTAATTATCCATGCGGATTTAGTTTTATAAATTCAAATGGTTCCTGGCATGCTTTTATAACAAACAGAAATAGCAACACTATAAGCAGGTTGGATTTTGGTAACTCGCTTATAAATTTTCCATCAGGCAGCGATATTGGCAACCCCGGAAATTTTTTAAATAAACCAAGGGATATTTCTATATTTCAATCATGCAGTGAAACTGTTGGTTTAGTGGTAAACGAAGAAGATGAGCAAACAGGCTCTATAATTAAACTTAATTTTAATTCGGATTTTTCTTCTAACCTTTCGGCACTTTCACTTGGAAATATTGGCGATCTCAAATTCCCTCATTCTATAAGTAAATTATTTTTAAATGGTAATGATATTTATTCTTTTATTACCAACGTAAGCAATAATACAATTACAAAATTGAGATATATTGGTTGTACAAATTCAAGTATAGCTTCATCAACACTTAAAACTCCTCCTGCAGTAAGTTATACAAAGCCAGGTATATATAGCATTAATTTATTGGTTGATATCGGGCTGCCGACAGAAACTTCTTTCTGTAAGCAAATTGTGGTTAAAAATTGTAATGTCTGTGATTCATTAAAAGTTAATGCAGGAAAAGATACCTCCATTTGCAGCGGCGCATCTGTTCAACTTAAAGCTACCGGAGCAACAAAATATAATTGGAATACGTCTTCGTTTTTGAGCGATACAGCTATTGCTAATCCAATTGCTAAACCAACATCAACAACTCAATTTATTGTTACTGGTTATGATAGTTCCGGCATTTGCTCAGCTAAAGATACTGTGAAGATTTCCATATTATCGCTTCCTGTTTTTGCTGTAAATAATGATACAAGTGTATGCATCGGCAGCACTGTTCATTTAAATGCAACTGCCAATGCCAATTATTCTTACCATTGGTCGCCGGCAAATTATTTGTCAAATGCATCAATTGCAAATCCTGTATCAACACCTGCCGATTCAATAAAGTATTTTATTAATGCAACTGATTCTAATAATTGCAGATCAACCGACAGTGTTCAAATAAATGTAGTTCCGGTGCCGGTAATTAGTACAATAAACGATACCAGTATATGTGCAGGAAACACTGTTTTATTAAAAACGAATGCAAGCAATGCAAGTGAATTTGTCTGGAGCCCATCTTCAGGTTTAAATACTTCAACTATACAAAGCCCTCAGGCTGTACCTACTTCAACCACAACTTATATTATTACGGCAGACAATGGTGTATGCAGTGAAAAAGATTCAGTAAAAATTTCTGTATATGCTTTACCATTGGTAAATGCAAGCAATGATACTATTGTTTGCGGAAGCGGTTCTGTGCAATTAAGTGCATCGGGAGCGCAAAATTATAAATGGTATCCTGCAAGCGGATTATCGGGCACAGCTATTAACAATCCCACAGCGCAGCCGTCTGCAACTACAACATATTATGTAACCGGAACTGATATGAATGGATGCACGAATAAAGATTCAGTAATAATAGCTGTTCAGCCAAAACCTGTTTTTGATATAAACCCAAAAACCATTTCTATTTGCGTTGGAGATTCAATTCAATTATCTGCATCGGGCGGAGATATTTATAAATGGTCGCCCGCACAATCGGTTAGTAATGCTACTTCTTCAACAGCAACAGTATTTCCTATTTCAAACACAACTTACCAGGTAATAATATCCAATTCAATTTGTAAACAAAGTGACTCGCTAACTGCGGTTGTTGATATTAAATCAACCCCGCAAACCAGTGTATCTAAATCAAATGATGTTGATTGTAATACTCCGCAGGCACAATTAACTGCTGCCGGAGGAATAAACTATAAATGGTCGCCATCAACTTATATCAATAACATCCGCATTTCAAATCCTGTTGTTGATCCGATAGAAGATACGTGGTACAAAGTTTCCATTGTTGGCAATAATGGATGCTTAATAACAGATTCAATTTTAATTAAATCATCCATCGCAAATGCAAATGGAAATTTTTATGTTCCCAATGCTTTTTCTCCAAATGGAGACGGCAAAAACGATTGTTTTGGTGTTAAATATTGGGGACCTGCGAATTTCTTTACTATGTCAATTTATAACAGGTGGGGGCAATTGGTTTTTCATTCTCAAAATATAAATAATTGCTGGGATGGAACTATTAATGGAATACCTCAACCAGCAGGAACTTATGTTTATGAGATAGGTGTTTCTTCTGCGTGCAGCAAAGGCATAATTTATCGTAAAGGAACGGTTGTTTTAATACGATGACTAATATAAGCTACCCATTTTTTTTTGCTTAAAATCTTTCCATGCTTTTATTATAAATCTTATTGTTTTAATTCGGTGGTTATTATATAGCAGCTGATTTTTAATTCTGTTTATTATGTCCTTTTTACAAGTTTCAAGTTCCTGCTTAAAATCTTTCTTGTACATAGAACTTATATAAAAATAATTTCTCGTCATATAATACAAACGCAATTCAGAATGGATGGAACGTTTTGACAATTTTAAATTCTTAAGCGAGCGTTGTTGTGTTGTTGTTCCAATTTCATGATGCATAAAAACATTAAGTAATTCAATTACATCATAACCTTTTAAAATTGACCGGAAGCAATACTCCGTATCAACAAAATCAATAAATAAATTTTCATCAAAAGCACCGATTTTTTTATATTCAGAAAGATTAATAACACTTCCGCTTGTAATTAAAAAATTTGTTTTTTTATAAGTGCAGTTTTCATCAGCGGATTGTTTTTTATAGTTAACCCCAAACATTGAAACTGCGCTTTTGTTATCGAAAGAGTTTATGCACTTTAAATATTTTGAAATAGATGCTTCATCAAAAAACGAATCCTGGTCCATGGTAAGCAAAAAATCAAAACCATCTTTTATAGCTAAAGTGCAAGCTTGATTCAAGCGTTTTGCAATGCCTTCATTAGCGCCATTGTAAACAAAAATTATTTTCTGATTAGATAAAAGAGGTTGAATGTGTTGAGTTTTAGTTTCGGTATTATCAAACAAATAAATTTTTTCAACATAATATAAGTACGATTTTATATTGAGTTCGACAGATTTATCTGGCTGATAAAGAATAACACACGCTGCGATTTTCATTTCTCATCATTTAAAAAAAATAAAAATATTTTCATGATGAAAATGTGCATCATAATTAAATTTATTCAGCGCTTCAAAAAAAGTTTTAGTACAATCTTTTTTATACCTGTCGTGCAGTTCAATAATTAAAAGCTTTACTTTTTTTAGCCATGATAAATCTTCTGCAGAAAAAACTTCTTTTTCAGCGCCTTCAATATCAAGCTTTATTATATCAACTTCATCCCAACCTTGTAATTTTATTATTGATTGAATAGTTATTCCATTTACCATTTCATCGTTTCTTATATTATTTTCAAACATAAATTCCGCAGCGCCACCTTCAGGATTAGTTATTGATAATTTTTCATTTTTATTCCAAATTGCAGCTTGCAAACAAGTAATGTTTTTGTATGATCTGGTATTTTGCTCGAGCAATTTAAAATTGTTTTGTTCAGGCTCAATTGCCAAAATTTCTGCACCCGGAAAACGAATATTAAAGTAAACAGAAGCGCAACCAATATTAGCGCCTCCATCTATAATTTTTGTTGCATCAGGAAAATCAACTTTATATAAATCGTATTGTTTTTCATAAAAAACCTGAAAGAAAATAGCCTTATCAGAATTATTATCTCTTAATGCAAAAGGCTGTTTTAAAAAAGATGCCTTTGCATAATACATCGAACTTTTTTTTCTAAGCGTTGAATAAAAAAGTTTCAATCCATTATTTAATCCGTATAAACGGATCCAGTTAATATTCTCTGTAATTCTCAATCCTAAATTTCTCAATCCTATTTTTTCAAACTTTCCCATAGTTATTATTGAAAAATTCAAATATAAATGAATGTTCCTTTTACTTTGCAGCAAAACCAAACAATGAAGGTTGTAATTTTTGCAGGTGGTTTAGGCACAAGGCTGGCCGAAGAAACAGATGTTCGGCCAAAGCCAATGGTGGAAATTGGCGGTAAACCTGTGCTCTGGCACATTATGAAAATTTACAGCACGTATGGTTTTAACGAGTTTGTTATTTGTCTTGGTTACAAAGGATATTTTATTAAAGAATATTTTATGCATTATTATTTGCATAATTCTGATATAACCATTCAACTCAAGAGCAATAAAATGGATGTGCATTTTACCAATGCAGAATCGTTTACAGTTACTTTAGTTGAAACAGGATTGAATACAAAAACTGCCGGTCGTTTAAAAAAAATTCAGCGTTATGTTGGCAACGAAAATTTTATGTTAACATACGGCGATGGTGTTGCTGATATAAACATTAATGAGTTGGTTGCATTTCATCAAAGCCATAATAAAATTGCAACGGTTACTGCGGTGCAGCCTGAAGGCAGATTTGGAAGTATGGAAATAGAAGATGATGGTTTGGTTGATCATTTTAAAGAAAAACCAAAAGGTGATAACAGATGGATCAACGGCGGTTTTTTTGTGTTGAAGCCCGAAGTGTTTAATTACTTAAACGATGAAAATATTGATGATGTAATGTGGGAAGATGCGCCCATGCAACACCTTGCAAACGATAAACAATTGGTGGCTTATAAACACACCGGTTTTTGGAAACCGATGGATGCTTTACGCGATAAAATAGAACTTGAAAATCTTTGGCAATCAGGAAACGCAAAATGGAAAACCTGGTAATGCAGCTTGCTTCATATTATCATAACAAAAAAATTTTTATAACCGGTAATACCGGTTTTAAAGGCGCATGGTTATGTGCTTTGTTGTATAAACTGAATGCTGAAATAAAAGGTTATGCTTTAGAACCTGAATATATTGATGGTTTGTATGAATTATTACAGCCTTCAATTAACATGCAAAGTATAATTGCTGATATAAGAAACAGGGAAAAATTAAAAAAAGAGATTGAAGATTTTCAGCCAGATTATATTTTTCATTTGGCTGCACAGCCGTTGGTGCGCCGGTCTTATCAAATTCCTGCAGAAACTTTTGATGTAAATGTTGTTGGAACAGCAAATGTTTTAGAAGCGGCTATCAACCTTAAAAAAAAATGTACTGTTGTTGTTGTAACAACTGATAAAGTGTATGAAAATAAAGAACATCATTCCATTTTATATAATGAAGATGATGCGCTTGGCGGTTATGATGCTTATTCTGCGAGTAAAGCTTGTGCGGAAATGGTTGTAAGTTCATTCAGAAATTCTTTTTTCAATCTTAAAAACTTTAATGCAGCATCAAAAAGCAATTGCAAGTGTGCGTGCAGGAAATGTAATTGGCGGCGGCGATTGGAATAAAGATCGCATTATACCCGATATCATTCGTTCATTAAAAAATAATCAGCCAATTGAAGTGCGTAATCCAAATGCTGTTCGCCCGTGGCAACATGTGCTTGATCCTTTAACCGGTTATTTATTGTTGGGTGGTTTGTTGAACGATGATCCGCAAAAATTTTCAAAGCCTTATAATTTTGGTCCGTTGCCAAACGATCATTTAAGTGTAAAAGAATTGGTTGATGCTTCAATTAAAATTTGGGGTGATGGTGCGTGGAAAGATATTTCAAATTCAAACCAACCGCATGAAGCTGGTTTATTGAAATTAGATATAAGCCGTGCACAAAAAGAATTAAACTGGCAGCCCAAATTAAATGCACAACAAGCTGTTGAATATACAATTGAGTGGTACAAACAACCTGCTGAAACGCTTGCTGCATATACATTTCAGCAGATTGATAATTATTTTAAACTATAAAAATTTTTCTTGCCCTTCTCTTTTGGAGAGGGGCTTGGGTGAGGTCTATGATTTTTACTGAAACAAAATTGCAAGGCAGTTATACAATTGAACTGGAACCATTCACCGATGAACGTGGTTGGTTTGCAAGATATTTTTGCATGGATGAATTTGCGCAAATTGGCCACACAAACGAGTGGCTGCAAATGAACCATTCATGCACTTATAAAAAAGGTTCTTTGCGCGGAATGCATTACCAGTTGCCGCCATTCAGTGAAATAAAATTAGTGCGTTGCATTGCCGGAAATGTGTTTGATGTGATCATTGATTTACGGAAAAATTCAAAAACATTTTTACAATGGTTTGGCGCAGAACTTTCCTCAACAAACAAAAAAATGATGTATATTCCTGAAGGCTTTGCACATGGCTTTCAATGCTTAGCTGATGATTGTGAATTGTTGTATCATCATACTGAATACTACAAACCAAATGTTGAAGCAGGAATAAAATATGATGATCCCTTAATTAACATTGAATGGCCTTTGCCCGTAACAGTTATATCGAAAAGAGATGTATCACATTTGTATCTCGAAAATAATTTTAAAGGAATTTAATTATGCAATGCAGGTTTTGTAAAACAGAGCTGGAACATGTTTTTATAGATCTTTTTAATTCACCGGCATCCAATTCATTTCTTACAAAAGAACAATTGAATGAACCGGAAACTTTTTTTCCTTTAAAAGTTTACACATGCGCAAATTGCTTTTTAGTGCAGGTTGATGAATACAAGAAATCGAACGCAATTTTTAATAATGAATACGTTTATTATTCATCTTATTCAACAAGCTGGCTGGCGCATTGCAAACAATATGTTGAATTAATGACGAAACGTTTTGGCTTAAATGAAAGCTCGCAGGTAATTGAAATTGCATCAAACGATGGTTATCTTTTGCAATATTTCAAGCAAAAAAATATTCCGGTGCTTGGTATTGAACCAACAGCCAATACGGCAATGGTTGCACAGGAAAAAGGTATTAATTCTATTGTTGATTTTTTTGGAGTTGGATTAGCTGGAACGCTTTCTGCCAAAGGAATTCAGGCAGATCTGTTGTTGGGAAATAATGTGCTGGCGCATGTGCCTGATATAAATGATTTTGTTGCCGGGATGAAAATAATTTTAAAGTTAGAAGGTGTTATAACAATGGAATTTCCGCATCTGATGCAGTTGGTTGAAAACAATCAATTCGATACCATTTATCATGAGCATTTTTCTTACTTATCTTTTCATACTGTAAAAAAAATATTTGAAGCACAGGGTTTGGAAATATTTGATGTTGATGAATTGCAAACACATGGCGGTTCACTTCGTATTTATGCAAAACATAAGGAGGATTCAACTAAATTAATTTCAGAAAATGTGAATGCTTTATTGAAAAAAGAAAAGGACAAAGGCATGCTGAATTTGTCTTATTATAATAATTTTCAGCAGAAAGCTTTGAATATAAAACTTGCATTTGTTGATTTTTTGATTCAGCAAAAAAAAGCAGGGAAAAAGGTTGCGGCTTATGGTGCAGCAGCAAAAGGAAATACATTATTAAATTATTGCGGCGTTAAAAATGATCTGATTGATTTTGTAATTGATGCTAATCCGCACAAACAAAATAAGTGGTTACCTGCAAGTCATATTCCTGTGGTAAATGAAGAATATTTAAAACAGATAAAGCCTGATTTTGTTATCATTTTTCCATGGAATTTAAAGGATGAAATAACAAAGCAATTATCTTATATAAAAAGTTGGAATGCGCAGTTTGTAATTCCAATTCCTGAATTGCAATTAATTTAGAATTTAGCCGCGAAGACACTAAAGCGCTAAGTTGAAAAAAATATTTTCTTTGTGTCTTCGTGTCTTAGTGGCAAAAATTATGAAAAAAGTTTTAGTAACCGGCGCAACAGGTTTTATAGGCAATTATGTAATTGAAGAATTGTTGAAGCATGATGTTGAAATTATTGCAACATCATCATCTGAAGAAAAAGCAAAGCAGTTTTTGTGGTTTGATAATGTGAAATATATCCAATTTGATTTTAATCACTTTGATGCAACAACAAATTATTTTTTATTTTTTAATGAACCGGATATTTTAATTCATCTTGCCTGGCAAGGATTGCCAAATTATACATCATCATTTCACATAGAAAAAAATTTACCACAGCATAAAGCTTTGCTTGAAAATATTATTAGTAATGGTTTAAAAAATTTAACTATTACGGGAACTTGTTTTGAATACGGCATGCAGCAAGGTTGCTTAAATGAAGATATGCCTGCACTTCCATCAAATGCATATTCAATTGCAAAAAATGAATTGCGAATTTTTATTGAACAATTGCAGCAGAAATATTTGTTTTCATTTAAATGGGTTCGCTTGTTTTATATGTATGGAAAAGGGCAGAATGCAAATTCATTAATTTCACAATTAGATAAAGCTCTGCAAAACGGAGAAGAAATATTTAACATGAGTGGCGGCGAACAAACAAGAGACTATTTGCCCGTTGAAAAAGTGGCAGAATATATTGTGGGTATTGCATTGCAAACTACTATTGAAGGTATTATTAATTGTTGCAGCGGCATTGCCATAACTGTGAAAGAATTTGTTGAGCAATATTTAAAATCAACAGGCAAATCAATACAACTAAATTTAGGTTATTATCCTTATGCAGATTATGAACCCATGCATTTTTGGGGAAGCACTAAAAAATTAAATAAAGCTTTAAAAAAAATTTAATTCGCCATTGTTTTAAGAGATGAGTTTTGCAAATGCAATATGATTTTAAAGAAGAAAAATGAACGATGAAATTCAGTATTATTTTACCTGTAAAAAATGGTGGTGAGTATGTAAAAGAATGTGTGCGATCTATTCTTGCACAAACTTATCCTAATTTTATTTTGCATATTTTAGAAAACTGCAGCAACGATGGAACATCTGAATGGTTGCAAACTTTGCACGATGAACGTATCATTATTATTCCTTCTGAAAAAGCTTTAAGCATAGAAGAAAACTGGGCAAGAATTTTATCGATTCAAAGGAACGAATTCATGACCATTATTGGTCATGATGATTTGTTAGATGATAATTATTTAGAAGTAATGAAGGGATTAATTCATCAATATCCTGATGCAAGTTTATATCAAACACATTTCAACTTTATTGACGCTAAGGGAAATTTTATACGGCATTGTAAGCCGATGAAAGAAAAGCAAACTGCAGCGGAATTTTTATCATGCTTTTTACAAAGAAATATCGATGTGAATGGAACCGGTTTTATGATGCGTTCAAAAGATTATGATGCCATTGGCGGCATTCCCTCTTATCCTAATTTGTTATTTGCGGATTTTGAATTATGGATTAAATTAACTTCCTTAAATTATAAAGTTATCTGCTTTTGCAGAGGGTTTTTTTTATAGGCTTCATGAAAATCTTTCTAAGCAATCTGATGCAATCAAATACATAAATGCCTTTTATAAATACATGAATTTTTTAATTTCCTTTAAATTAACCAATGAAAATATTAAGCTAATTATTGAAGATAACATAACAAATTACATTTTATATTATTGTCGTTCACTTGCGCATCGGTTATTAAAAACTACAATTGCCGAAAGAGGCGATATGACAGTTTCTATATTCATTGATGATTGTGTGAGGTATAATAATTTACTTACTTCAAAAACAAAATTGATGCCTTTAAAACAATTCAATATTCGCTTTGCAAAATGTATTGATGATTATTTTATTCCAAGAAAATTATATTTACTATTCAGAAGAATTTATAACAGGCCAATTTACAGTTAAGCTTTTTTTTGATTAACTTTTAAAATATCTATATCTGCTTTCACCATTTCTTTTATAATCATTTGCAGGTTATATTTAGGTTGCCATCCTAATTTTTCTTTAGCCTTTGTAGCATCTCCAATAACATAATCAACTTCAGAAGAGCGGAAAAATTGGGGATCAACTCTAACAACACATTTGCCACGCGGCAATTGATAATTTCGGTTATTGCATTTATTTATAAATCCCTTTTCATTAATGCCAGAACCTGAAAAGCTTATTTCTATTCCCAAAACAGAGAAAGCAATTTTTATAAAATTTCTTACAGTATTCGTAACACCTGTGGCTAAAATATAATCCTCGGGCTTTTGCTGTTGCAGCATAAGCCACATTCCGTAAACGTAATCTTTTGCATGTCCCCAATCTCTGCTTGCATTTAAATTTCCAAGTGTTATTTCCTGAGAAAGCCCTAAGCCAATTTTTGCAACTTCAATCGTTATTTTTCTGGTTACATAATTTTCACCCCGCAAAGGACTTTCATGATTAAATAAAATTCCGTTAACCGCAAAAAAGTTATATGATTCACGGTAATTAACTGTTAGCCAATAAGCATATAATTTAGCAACACCATAGGGTGATCTTGGATAAAACGGGGTTGTTTCCTTTTGCGGAATTTCCTGAACTTTTCCATACAATTCAGAGGTTGATGCCTGGTAAAATCGTGTTTTATTTTGCAGTTTAAGTATTCTTATTCCTTCAAGCAAACGTAAAACGCCAAGCGCATCGCTGTCAGCAGTATATTCCGGTGCATCAAAACTTGTTTTTACATGGCTTTGCGCGGCGAGATTATAAATTTCATCGGGCTGAATTTCATGAATTAACCGAAGTAAATTAGAAGAATCATTTAAACTCGCATAATGAAAATGAAATCTGCCTGAATATATTGGATTGGCACATATTTTATCAAGTGAAGAATTGCTTGTATTACGCCTTCTTAAACCATGAACATCATATCCCTTGTCAAGAAGCAATTTTGAAAGATAAAAGCCATCCTGACCTGTAACTCCGGTTATAAATGCAACTTTCATTAAACACATTATATTGATTCGCAAACTAAAGCAATTAAATTCGCATTCTTAAAAGCGAGATTTTTAATAGTTGAATAATTTTAAAATTTCGTTTCAGCTTAATACATTAAGCGTTGCAGCAGTAGCAAAAACTCTGTAAGAACATTTTTAATTACAAAACTTTTTATATAATATTTAAATGAAAAAAATTGTTTTCAATTGCTGGCTTTTAAGAAACAGGGAACTTGATGGTATCGGAAATTTTACAGTTCAGGTTTTAAAAAGAATAATCGAAAAACATCCGGAACAAAAGTTTGATATTTTGGTTGATAAAAAATTTGTAAACGAATATTTTAATTACCCTAATGTAATTTTGCATCGCATTTTCCCACCTTTTCGCCATCCGTTATTATATATTTTTTTTCTTGAGTTCTGGTTGCCATTATATTTTATAAAAATTAAACCAGCTTTAGTTGTTTCTATGGATGGCTTTTTATCTCTTTTCAGCAAGGCAAAACAAATATCTGTTATGTATGATTTAAATTTTGAACATTACCCTCAAAATCTTCCATGGCGCAACCGAACATATTATCGCTTATTTTTTCCACGCTTCGCTCACAAGGCGATACGAATAATAACTATTAGTGAATATAGCAGGATGGATATAATTAAAACATATCAAATTAATGAAAATAAAGTTGATAATGTTTCTTGCGGCGTAAGCTCTTATTTTTTCGCATGTACAGACATAGAAAAAATGAAAACAAAACAGAAATATGCAGGTGACAGTGAATATTTCTTTTTTGTGGGTACAATGCACCCAAGAAAAAATATTTTAAGATTAATACAAGCTTTTATAGAATTTAAAAAAGAAACAAAAAACAATCTGAAACTTGTGCTTGCAGGTAATATAATGTGGGACGACAATTCAATAAAAAATTTAGTTGAAAACAGTTATGCAAAAGATAATGTAATACTTGCAGGTCGTGTTAATAACGAAGAACTGCGTTTATTAATGGGCAGTGCGTGGTGCCTTGCTTTTGTACCAATTTTTGAAGGTTTTGGATTACCGGTAATAGAGGCATGGCAATGCAGTATTCCTGTTATAGCAAGTAATGTAACTTCAGTACCTGAAATAGCCGGTGATGCAGCCTTGTTGGTAAATCCTTACAATATTGAAGAAATAAAAAATGCGATGGTGAAAATTTCTAAAGATATTAATTTAAGACGTTTACTTATTGAAAAAGGAGGCATCCGAAAAAATCAGTTTAGCTGGGAAAAAACTGCCGAATATTTTTGGAATATAATAGAAGAATATTTTTAAATTTCAATTGTTAACCTTATACGGTTTATAACTTTAGTTAAATGAAGCCGATTGCTTTTTCATTCTTCTGGTTCTTATTGGCCGTATGCAGCTTTGGCCAGGAATATAATTATTATCATTATGATACTAAGGATGGTTTAAGTGGTATTACCACATATTGCATTGCACAGGATAAAGACGGCTTTTTGTGGTTTGGAACGGAAACAGGTTTAAGCAGATTTGATGGGAGCCATTTTAAAAATTTTACTGCAAATGAAAATTTAGAAGATAACGAAATAGTAAACCTTTTTGTTGACTCGAGAAATAGAGTATGGATTTTTCCATTCAAAAATTCAGTATATTACTATTACCATGGCAAAATTTATAATGCATCAAATGATACTCTTCTCAAAAAGTTTCATCTAAAAAATGAAATTTTTAAAGCCTGCGAAGATAAAGATGGAAATATATTTTTTATCGAATCTGATCGGCTTCATATTCTTTTAAAAAACAATGAGCTTAAAGAAATAAGCGAAATTAATAGCAACAATTTTTACAATAATGGGTGTGGTATAACTGCTAATGGTTATTTTAATTTGTTTGTGAGTTTTCGAAAAAATACATTTAAAAATCGTATTTACAGTTATAAATATGAAAATTCAAGTTTATTACAGAAGAAAATTTTTGAGGAGTATAACTTAACAAGAAATGCAACAGAAATTAATCCAAATTATACTTTGATCAAGAATAAGAATGTTTTTGAGGTGTTTTATGAAAAAAAGAATTTAAGATTTAAAATAAATGTGCCAACTAATTTTCATACATTATCTTACATAGATGATAGCAGCTTCGCTATAACAACCTCAGAAAAAACTTTGCTTTTCAATATTAATCAAAAAAAAATTGTTGATAGCTTCTTAACGTCCAAAACAATTAATAGGTGTTTTAAAGATAATGAAGGTAATTTATGGTTTGCAAGTATGGGTTATGGAGTGTACCGGCTATCATCAACTAAGTTTAAAGTTTATACGCTTGAAAACAACAACCATTCTTTTCCTGCTTATGCATTAAATAAGCGTGGTAATAATTTATATATCGGATCTTCAAACATTTTACTCTGGAATTTAAACATTAAAAAGAATATACTTTTTAAAGAAAAAGCACTACGTAATAATGACATAGCAAGAATATCAGTTATAAAATTTTTAGGCAAGAACCGGTTACTTTTGGGCAGTGATAATGGAATTTTTAAAATTAGTAATATCAAAGCGTCTAATTACTATCCAAGAACGCCGATTAAAAGTATATGCATTGATGAAAATTCTGTAATTATTGCCTCGGATAGAATTGTTTTAAACCTTGACTTGCGTTCTTTACAATGTAAAGATACAATTTGGCAAGGCAGAGCTACATGCGCCTATAAATTTAATAACCAATATTACATTGGTACACTTGGAGGCTTGTATGTAGTAAGCGATAATGAGAAAAATATTTCAAATTCAAAAAATATTCATCCATTATTAAGCGAAAAAATAACTGCGATAGTTAGTACAACAAATAAAGATTTATGGATTGCAACCGGAAATAACGGCCTTTTTTGTTTAAAAGATAATAAAGTTATTTATCGTATAACTACAAAAGATGGACTTACCAGCAATGTGTGCCGTTGCCTATATGTATTAAAAAATAACCTTTGGTTGGGAACAGACAAAGGAGCTTGCAAAATAGATTTGGAAAATTATCCTTTTAAAATAACTCATTTTACTACTGCTGAAGGTTTAAATTCTGATATCATTAATTCAATTTATTCAACTGGCGATTCAGTGTTTGCAGGCACTCCGTTTGGAGTTACTCTTTTTGATACTCTAAATATTCAAAATAAATCTATTTGCAAATTAAATATTGTAAACATTCAATCAAAATACCGTAACTGGTATGATAGCCTGAATACTATTAATCTTTCAAGCAATGATAATTATTTGCGTATTGAGTATGCAGGCATATCTTTTCTTTCGGCGGGAGATATAACTTATTACTATAAATTAGATGGCTTAAGTGATACTTGGCTTTCTACAAAAGAAAATTCTGTTAATTATGAATTGCTTCCTTCAGGAAATTATGTTTTTAAAATTTATGCAGTAAACAAGTATGGCGTAAAAAGTAAAACACTTACAATTTATATTACTAAAGCAAAAACTTTCTGGCAATCTTTATTTGTGCGGGCGCTGTTAATAGCACTCGCAATTTTTATAATATGGTTTTTGTTGCAATTTCGTATCAGGGCTATACGCAAAAAGGCTAATGCCAGGTTATTGAACGAGCGAAAAGTATATGAACTTGAGCAAATGCTTTTAAGATCTCAAATGAATCCTCATTTTATTTTTAACAGCCTTAATTCAATTCAGCAATATATATTTTCTGGAAATGACTTAGAAGCAAATCAGTTTATTACAGATTTTTCTTCTTTAATACGTCAAACATTTTATATATCCGGAAAAAAATTTATTACGCTCGATGAAGAAATAAAATATCTTGAAGCATACCTGAACCTTGAACAAGCCAAATATGAAAACATTTTTGATTTTAAAATAAACTATGATAAAGCGCTAATGTTAGAAAAAATACCTGTGCCGCCTTTGTTGCTTCAGCCTTACATTGAAAATAGTATAAGGCATGGAATTTTGAATATGAAAGAAGGCCGCGGAAAAATTTGTATTCAATTTTTTGTTGATGAAGGTTTGCTAATATGTATTATTGAAGATAACGGTGTTGGAAGAAAAAATGCATTGGAATTAAAAATTAATACCAATACAAATCATCAATCGAAAGGAATGGAATTAGTGCAAAAGCGAATCAAAAGCCTTAATAGCATATACCAAACTAATATTAATGTTAATGTACAAGATATTATAAAAGAGAATGAAACGGGTACATGTGTTACGATAAAATTACCATTAAATTATGTTGAATAATGAAATTATAAGGGCAGTTATAATAGAAGATGAGCCCAAAAATACTGTCTTATTAAAAAGACTTATTGATAAATACTGTCCGCAAATAAAAGTGTGCGGCGAAGCCAATTCAATAGAAAGTTCAGTTAAGCTTTTACAACAGCGCAATCCGGATATTGTTTTTCTTGATATTGAAATAATTGGTGGCAATGCTTTTCAACTTCTCGATATTTTACAGCCGGTTAAGTTTAGTGTAATTTTTATTACCGCATACGATAATTATCTTTTAAAAGCAATAAAATATTCAGCTCTCGATTATTTATTTAAACCTATAAATATTCACGAATTAATTATAGCAGTAAATAAATCTATTGATAAAATTCATACACAAAAAACTTCAGAAAAAATAGATTTATTATTACAAAATATTTCAACACAAAAATCTCCTGCTACAATTGTATTGCCAACAGCATCTGGTTCTCAATTCATAACCATTCATAATATAGTCAGGTGTGAGGCAAAAGGCAGCTATACTGTTATTTTTTTAAACGATAAAAAATCTTATACGGCTTCAAAAACTCTTGGCGAATTCGAGGCTTTATTACCTGCTAACATTTTTTTTAGAACGCATCATTCGCATTTAGTGAACTTAGATTTTATTTTGAAATATCATAGCGGAAAACGGGCATTTATTGAAATGGCCGATAAATCAATTATACCTCTTGCTATCCGCAGAAAAGGTGAATTCATAAACTTTTTTTCAAGTAAATAAGCACTTATTGGCAAAATATTGCAGTTATTAAAAATCTATTGCAGTTACTGAATAAGTGTTTGAGCTTATGGTTTTAATGTTAATATTTGTATACCTTTTTTTATTCTAAACCCTTCTGTAAAAGTTTAGTAAAAGAAATTTTACTAAACTTTTTTACATTTTATACTTCAAGGCATCACGGTTGCGTCACGCTCTGCAACAACATAACACTATTCAGTTTTGGCTTTCAGATTCTAACTGCATAATTTTTTCAAAAAGCAATTCATATTCTTTGTTAGCCGCTTCAATTTTTCTTGTAACTGTTTTATAACGATTCTCCAGGTCAACAAATTTATTTTTATCAGAATAATTCTTTGAATCAGCCAGTTCTGCTTCTATGTTATTTTTTTGCTGGTTTAATTCATTTAAACTTCCTTCCAGTTTACTAAATTGCTTCTGCAGCTTTTGCAATTCTTTTTGCTGATCACGGCTTGTGTTGTTTAATGTTGAACGTTTAATGTTTAATGCTGCAGGTTCTGCGTTTTGAGTTTTGGGTTTTAGTTCATGTTGTTTTTCAATTGACTGTTGGCTATTGACCATTGACTTTTCCATCCTCTCTTTCCATTCCACATATTCTTCATATCCGCCTTTAAATTCTTTTATTTCATGATCAACAATTTCCCATATTTTATTTGCAGTTTTTGAAATAAAATAACGGTCATGACTTACCAAGATATAGCTGCCTTCATATTTATTCAAAGCTTCGCTTAATAACTCAACGCTATGAATATCCAGATGGTTTGTAGGTTCATCCAGCAATAAAAAATTTGCTTTGCCTGCAATAACTTTTGCCAATGCAACTCTTGCCTTTTCGCCACCGCTTAACACACGAATTTTCTTTTCAACATCATCGCCGCTAAATAAAAAACAGCCAAGCAATGTGCGCAATTCCAATTCAGTTTTACCACTGCCGCAAAGCTTCATTTCTTCAATCACCGTATTATTTAAATTCAATGCTTCTAACTGGTGCTGCGCATAAAAACTTTCATCAACATTGTGGCCCCAGTTTCTTTCGCCGCTAAAAGGTTCGGTGCCGGCAATCATTCTTAACACGGTTGATTTGCCTTTTCCGTTTGCACCAATCAATGCAATTTTATCGCCGCGATCAATTTCTGCATCTGCATTTTCAACAATAATATTATCGCCAAAATTTTTTGTTGCATGTTTAAGCGATGCCAGTATTTTTCCGGGCTGTTTATCAACCCTGAAATTTATTTTAAGATTTGGCCTTTCCAGTTCTGCGCTTTCAATACGATCTAATTTATCTAATTTTTTCATTAAGCTTTGCGCCATCGCAGCCTTGCTGGCTTTAGCTCTGAAGCGTTCAATCAATCGTTCATTTTGGCGAATATAATCCTGCTGATTTTCATATGCACGCTGCTGCAGTTCTATGCGCTGTGCTTTTTCTGTTTCATAATAATCATAATTACCAGAATAAATATGCAACTCGCTGCTGATACACTTCAACAATTTTTGTAACCATTCGGTTTAAAAAATATTTATCATGGCTCACAATTACAACGCTGCCTTTATAATGCTGTAAATATTTTTCCAGCCATTCAATTGATGGCAAATCCAAATGGTTGGTTGGCTCATCAAGCAACAATAAATCGGGCTGCTGCAAAATCATTTTTGCAAGCAATACCCGCATGCGCCAGCCACCACTGAATTCTTTATATGGCCGGTGTAAATCATCATTTTAAAAACCCAAACCCTGCAACACTTCTTCAGTTTTATGTTGAATGTTATAACCATCCAGCACATCCATCTCATGCAATTTGTCAGAATAAATTTCAAGCAGCTTTTCATCAGAAGTTTCTTCCAATTTTTTTCCGATCTCTTCAATTTCATTTTCAAGCTGTCTTACTTTTTCAAATGCACCAAGCGCCACATCTAAAATAGAATCGTTTGTATCAAAGCTTAATAAATCCTGGTGCAAATAACCGATACTGATGTATTTCGGCTGCGTTCAACCGTTCCTGCAGAAGGCAGGTATTCGCCCACCAATAATTTTAATAAAGTTGATTTTCCGGTGCCATTATAACCAATCAAACCAATTCTTTCGCCCGGCTGAATATGCCAGGTTGCATCTTCAACAATTATTCTTGAGCCAAACTCAAACGTTACATTATTAAAACCTGCGAGCATGAATATTTTTTTGCGATGCAAAGCTAATACAGCAAATTGTTTTTAGAACAGAATGTTGTTTGCGCTTTGTTATTTCAAACAATTCTATCATTATTGTGTTAAACATTTTGTTAACCCTTTAAGCAAACTGTTTACGGTTAAATTTGTAAAAATTTTTATTGATGATAAAGGCGAAAGCAGTTATAGTTATTTTATTGTTTGCCTGCGCGGTTTTGGCATGTAAGAGCAAACCAACAGAAAACACTTCTGCAAAAACTACAAATTTTAAAAGCAAAAACACTGATTCTTTTAATACAGCGTTTGACAGCGTTATAATTAATTATGACAGCCTGCGCAACGCTTTTATAAATTGGGATACAACAAATGCTGATAAATATGCATTGCTTTTGCAAAACCATTTAATCAGTGTGCCGTATAATCAATTGCATGATGAAGCTGCTGCAACAAAAGCAACGAGTATTGCACAAAATGCTGCAGACTGTTTGCAAACTTTAGTCAACATCGATTCAATAAACAATAAGCGCCGTTTTTTTTATACTGTTTCAGAAGAGGTATATCATCTTATAAAAACAACCGGTTATGATAAAGCTGTTTTTTATCATAAAAAATGCCCGATGGCTTTTAACGGCGATCATGAAGGATGGTGGCTTTCTGAAACAAAAAAAATGGATAATCCGTATTTCGGCAGGTTTCATCCAAAATATAAAAATGCTATGTTAGAATGCGGCTCTGTTGAAGACTCGATCAATAATATGCAATGAAGTGTATTCGCATCTGCTTAATTTTTTTTATAACTCTAAATGCAACACAAATTTTTTCTCAGCAAAAATTTACATGGAAGGGTTATGTAAAAGATTCTTTAAGCGGCGAAACTTTAATTAATGCAAGCATAATTATCAACAACGAATCCAGAGGCGTTGCTACAAATCAATATGGCTATTTTTCCATCACGCTGCCAAAAGGAAATTATCAGTTGCTTTTTTCTTATGTTGGCTATCAGCCAAGAATTATAAATGTTGATTTTAATGAGGAAATATCAAGAGATATTTTATTGCTGCCTGTTTCATCAATCATAAAAGATGTTTTGGTAACAACGTCAACAACCTTACCCGGAAAGCGGTTAAACAATGTAAAGAGTGCGCAAATGGGCCAGATCGATCTCAGCATAAACACGGTAAAATCTTTGCCATCATTTATGGGTGAAACGGATGTTTTAAAAACATTGCAGTTGTTGCCCGGCGTTCGCAATGCGGGCGAAGGCAACAGCGGTTTTTATGTGAGGGGAGGAGGGCCCGATCAAAATTTAATTTTATTAGATGAAGCCGTTGTTTATAACACAGGCCATTTATTCGGATTTTTTTCTGTGTTTAATTCTGATGCTATAAAAAATGTTACGCTTATAAAAGGCGGCATGCCTGCACAATATGGCGGCCGTTTATCTTCTGTAATTGATATTGCAATGAAGGAGGGAAATGTAAATAAAACAGAAATTGATGCAGGCATTGGTTTAATTGCTTCGCGGTTTTCTATTCAGGGGCCAATTGTAAAAGGCAAGGCATCGTATATAGTTTCTGCAAGAAGAACGTATGTTGATGTGCTGATAAAACCTTTTGTTTCTAAGAGCAGCAGTTTTTATGGTTCAGGTTATTATTTCTATGATCTGAATGCAAAGATGAATTACCAGGTTTCTAACAACGATCATTTATATGTAAGCGGATATTTTGGAAGAGATAAGTTTGATTTCAATAATAAAAAAAGATCGTTCAGCACCAGCATTCCATGGGGTAATTCAACAGCAACATTTCGCTGGAATCATAGCTTCAGCAAAAAATTATTTTCAAACGTTTCGCTAATTTATAACGATTATAAATTTGATTTTTTCGGCAGCCAGGATAATTTTAATATCGGTCTTTCATCCGGCATTAAAGACTGGAATGCAAAAGCCGATATTGATTATTTTGCCTCTACTTCACACAAAATAAAATTCGGCGCTCAATATACTTATCATACTTTTTATCCCAGCGTTGCCAGCGGCAGCCAGGATTCTGTTGTGTTTCATCCGGCCAATACACAAAGAAAGTTTGCCAATGAATATGGCATTTATATTCAGGATGATTGGGATGTAAGCAAACGCATCAAAATAAATTATGGATTGCGTTACAGCATGTTTCAGCAGGTTGGCCCTTATACATCTTATACAACCGATGCCAACGGTAACAAGCTTGATAGTAACATGTATGGCAAAGGCGCAGTGGTTAAAACGTACGGTGGTTTTGAGCCGCGTTTTACCATTCGTTATGCAATTGATGATAACAGTTCTGTAAAGGCAGCAGTTACACGAAATCTTCAATACATACATTTGGTAAGCAATGCCGGCACCACGTTGCCAACAGATATTTGGGTGCCTTCAACTTACCGCGTAAAACCGCAGGACGGAATAATGTATGCCGCCGGTTATTTCAGAAATTTTAAAAATAATATGTTTGAAACATCGCTGGAATTGTATTATAAAACCATGCAACATCAAATAGAATATGCTCAGGGTTATACCCCATCTTTAAATGATCCTGAACAAAGTTTTGTGTTTGGTAAAGGATGGAGTTATGGCAGCGAATTGTTTATTAATAAAGTGAAAGGAAAATTTACAGGATGGATTGGTTATACACTTTCATGGACGTGGAGAAAATTTGCGGATTTGAATGATGGAAATAAATATCCGAGCAAATACGATCGCCGGCACGATCTTTCTGTTGTTGGCATTTATGCATTATCACCAAAATGGAAATTGTCTTCCACTTTTGTTTTTGGTTCGGGAAATGCCATCTCTTTGCCTGAACGTTTTTATTTTATACAAGGCGTGCTTACTCAGGAATACAGCAGCATAAATGCATATCGCATGAAGCCTTATCACCGCCTTGATGTTGCCGCCACATACACACCCCAGCATAAAAAACAAAGAAAATATACAGATAGCTGGGTGTTTAGTATTTACAATGTTTACAGCCGCGAAAATCCTTATTTCTATTATTTTGATCAGGATGGAAATGCAGCCAATGGCACGTTAACTATTACAGCAAAACAGGTTTCATTATTTCCGATTATTCCAACTGTTACATGGAATGTACATTTTTAAAATAAACATCTTTCAATACTTTTAGCGTTTGCGTAATTGTATTTTTTTTGAAGCTGCATGCAGCAGGTTTGTTTTTTGTAACTGCAATAAAACAAGAATAAAAAAAATTTCGAAGTTTGCTTTATATCTTACAATTGCTCCGATGAACGGAACAGTATAACCGATAATAATATAATTAATTAATGCCAGCATAATAAAAGAAAGCAGCAGCGGGTCGTTAATTATTCGTTTCCATGCAGGTGAAATTTTTATGAACGTGAAGATGAGCAGAAAATAAAAAAATAAATTTTCTATGAATGAAAATAAGTACAACATTCCTGTTGCTTCAAAAAAATACGGGCGAAAAAAAACATGATTAACAGCCTGCGGAAGATTTTTGACATACGATTTAAAACTGCCGCTTAAACTATCGGTTTGTACATAAGAATTTCCCGGAAGCTGTAAAAATGCATGTTGCCTCTCGGCCATTTTTTGCGGAAGATTAAAGCGTGCAGATAATGCCGTTACAAAAAAAATAACTGCGCAAAAAAAACTTACGATAAAAAAAATAAGCAATGCATGTTTAGGAAATTTTATGGCAACGGCATAGCAAATAAATACAGGTATAAATGAAATTGCGAGATAATTGCGCATTAAAAAAAGCATGCAAAAAAGAAGAACAGCAAATAATATTCGTTTAATGCTTTTACTTCTTTCAAGCAAAAAATATAACTGATAGATCAATCCGCAAACCATGGCAAAGCATAAACCATCTTTGCGTATGCCGCTTGTCCAAAATAACAATGGCGGAAAGTAAAATATAAATATCAGCCAAAGCAATCTCTTGTAGCGATATTTTGTTGCAAGCATTTTAAACAAACAATAGCAGCCCCAAAAAACAATCATGTTATAAAAAATAACGTTTACGTAATACCTGCCACCGCTAAACACATCAAATACGGCAAGCATTTTTATAAGCAATGTATATTCAAGATTTTTTGTGAAAGATGCGGAACTGTCAAAAACGGTATACAACTGGTTAGTTTGATATCCATTTGTAAAAATATCATTCACCAAAAAATGCAGCGGATCTGTTTTTAATAAAGCATATTCTTTAAGCGATTCGTTATGATAAAACCATGTATCATCACCGCCATAAAAATGTAAAAAAAAATATCCGTATAAACAGCCTGCTGCAAGTTTTACAATAAAGGCAAGGCTTGCCTGCTTAAAGCTTAAAACAAAAGTTTTTTGTAAGCTGCAACGATATAAAATGAAAACAAACAGTATCGTATAAAGCAAAAAAATCAACAGGCTCAAAAGCATAAAGTTTACAGAAGCTCATCAAAATAAAACATCAACAAATATAAACGTAATTAAAATGCTATCATTGCAGTAAGATGAATGCGCCATAATGGTTGGTTAACGTTTTTATATTGCTTCTTGCTTTTTCGTGATAAGAATTTAATGCATAATCCGTTTTTATGAAGTACAAATTATTACAGGTTGGTAAATATTTTTCTTTAAAAGGAGGCATTGAAACCGTTACGCGATCGTTGGTGTTTGCGCTTCATAACGATCATTTAATTGATGTTTTATGTTTTAGCAGAGATGATAAAACGCATATAAGCAAAATTGGAAATTCTACAATTTGGGAAGCAGGTACATTGTTTAAATTTTTATCAAGCCCTATTTCAATTAAATTTTTTACTTGGTTTAAAGCGCTGAGAAAAAAATACGATGTGTTGCTTATTCATACACCAAACCCTTTGGCAGCATTGGCATTAATTTTTTTTCCAACTAAAGCAAAAGTGGTTATTCAGTGGCACGGCGATATTTTAAATAAAGGAATGTTTTACTTTTTTTTTAAACCACTTGAAGAAAAAATGCTGCAACGCGCCGATATTGTTTTAGCCACATCCGCCATTTATATTGAAAATTCTGCTGCTTTAAAAAAGTTTAAACATAAGTGCAAAGTTTTGCCTTTAGGCATTAATGAAAACAATCTTGTTAGCAATGCTGCTTTTGTTGAAAAAATAAAAAGAAAATATAACGGAAAAAAAATTGTGTTTGCATTGGGCAGATATGTTTATTATAAAGGCTTTGAATATTTAATAGAAGCTGCGCAATATTTGGGTGATGATTTTGTAATATTAATTGGCGGTCATGGGCCGCAAAAAATTTTTTATGAAAAAAAGATAAAGGATCTTAACCTGCAGCACAAGGTTTTTCTAATTGCAGAAACCGGTGAAAATTTTTGGGGAAGTTATTTTAAAGCTTGTGATATCTTTTGCCTGCCCTCTTACGAAAAAGCAGAATCGTTTGGTATTGTTTTGCTTGAAGCAATGTCTTTTTCTAAACCTGTTGTTGCTACAAATATTCCTGGTTCCGGCACACCGTGGGTTAACAAACACAAATTTTCAGGTTTGAATGTTAGCCTGAAAAACAGCAAGCAAATTGCAGCCGCAATAAAAGAAATAATTTTTGGAGACAGGTATGATGAATACTGCAAAAATGCAAGACAACGTTTTGATGAAAATTTTACGGAAGAAAAAATGGTTTGCCGCCTACTTGATGTGTTAGAAGAATTATATAATCAGGCAGGCCATGTGGCAAAAGAATGCAATTAATTATTTATTGGGTTTATAGTAGGTAAGTGCTTCGGGCATCAAATCTTTTAATTTTTGTATACGTGATGCATCGCTGGGATGATCGCTTAAAAATACAGGCGGTTGCGCACTGCTGTTTCCCAGGTTCATCATGCGGGTCCAAAAACGGAATGGCTTCCTGCGGATTATAACCTGCCATCGCGGCAAATATTAACCCGTAGTGATCTGCCTCGTATTCCTGGTTGCGGCTGTTGGGTAATAAAACGCCAACCTGTGCTGTTGGCCCAAAAACATTATTAAAAATATTTACAGTTTTTGTATCGCCGCTTAAAGCAATATCACCTGCAACCTGCAAACCCTGCGCTAACATTTCCTGGCTCATGCGCTCTCTTCCATGCCCTGCAACCGCATGTGTAATTTCATGGCCTAATACAATTGCCAGCGCATCTTCATTTTGTGTTACAGGCAATATGCCGGTATAAACCACAACTTTTCCGCCGGGCATGCACCACGCATTCACTTCTTTACTTTCAATCAAATTAAATTCCCATTTATAATTTGCAATTTGATTGGCTAAACCTTTTTGCTGATAATATTGGGTGATGGCGTTTGCTATGCGCTGGCCAACACGTTTAACCATTTCTGTATTATCGCTGGTGGCCGGTTCTACCTTATTTTCAGAAAGAAACTGTTTGTATTGTGTAAGCGATAATTGCTCCATCTGGTCTTCAGAAACAAGAGACAATTGATTTCTTCCGGTTATTGCATTACGGGTGCAGGAAAATGAAACGATTAATAAAAATAGTAAGAGAGTTATTTTTGATTTCATACAAAATAATTCAAAAAAAGATTTTAGGGTCTTCTTTTTTGCCTGTTATTCCGGCGGCGATCGCGATGCTTTAAAATAGGAACCTTACTTTCTGTTCCGTTAAGCAAACGATTTATATTTTTTTGGTGTGTAAGTATTACCATTAATGCAACGGCAACAGAAAAAATTCTGTACAGCGTAACATCATCATTAAAAATAAACAAGATAAAAACCGCAAAAGCTATACTTGATAAAATAGAACTCAGCGAAACAAATCTTGTTAAATACAGCACCAGCAAAAACACGCCTACACAACATACAGCAACAATGGGCTGAATGGCCAATATCATTCCAAACAATGTGGCAACACCTTTGCCGCCTTTAAAGCCTGCCCAAATGGGAAGTATATGACCGGCAACGGCGGCAAGACCAAGACCAATCATAAAATTGGTTCTGTCCCAATCGTTAGATTTTGTTAAGTAATAAGGAAGTAAAATATAAAGAGAAGTGGCGATAACGCCTTTCACCATGTCAACAATCATTACAAACGTGCCCCATTTTGCACCAAGCACGCGATACGTGTTGGTAGCACCTGCATTACCGCTTCCATAATCGCGGATATCAATTCCGAAATAATGTTTGCTAACCCATACGGCTGTGGGGATGGAACCAATGAGGTACGCTGCTATTATTAATAATACTTCGTTCATTGGAAACTAAACAAGATTAAGCAAGGATGGCAAATATAAGCGCATTGCCCTAAAAAAATTGTATAAAATTTTATTATTTACGTTAATCAAAGCATATGCCTTTATTTTAAAAGTACATATTTTTTCAATCACTTTTAGCTTATATAAATGCCTGCGTTTAAATTACATTTGTAAAAATTAAAAAATAATGTTAACGGTTTTGCATCCATGGCATGGCGTTCCTTATGGCGGAGATAAAGCACCAAGAATTGTTAATGCGGTTATAGAAATTTCGCAGGGCTCAAGATGTAAATATGAAATTGATAAAGAAAGCGGTTTGCTTAGGTTAGACCGTGTTATTTATTCTTCTATTTATTACCCTGTTAATTATGGATTTATTCCGCAAACTTATGGCGACGACAGGGATCCGCTGGATATTTTGGTGATTACAACGCTGCCCGTGCAGCCGCTTACATTAATGGAAGCAAAAATTATTGGCGTAATGCAAATGATTGACAGCGGTGATGCTGATGATAAAATTATTGCAGTGGCCAATCACGATCCTGGTGTAAACCATTATAATAACATTGAAGAATTACCGCAGCATTTTTTTAATGAGCTCCGCCATTTTTTTGAAGAATATAAACGCCTTGAAAATAAAACCGTAATTGTTGAAGACTTTGGCGATAAAGCAACAGCCTTAAATATTATTCTTGAAGCAGTGAATTTATATAAAGATAAATTTATTGATAAAGCTAAATAGCCTGCAGATTTTATAATCTTAATTCAAACGCTAACTTAAATACTTTCCAACAATCGGCACTCTTCTTCCAACACCAAAAGCTTTTTCTGAAATGCGGATGATGGGGCAAAACTGGTTGCGCTTGTATTCATTTGTATTTACCAGTTTCAAAACACGATCAACCAAAGCTGCATCAAAACCCAAAGCTTTTATTTCAACAGGGCCTAATCTTCTTTCAATATATTGATACAAGATGCTGTCAAGAATTGCATATTCCGGCAGGCTGTCTGTATCTTTTTGATCTGGTCTTAATTCAGCGCTTGGCGCTTTGGTTAAAATATTAGTTGGAATAATTTCTTTATCACGATTAATAAAATTTGCGAGTGCAAAAATTTGTGTTTTATAACAATCACCTAACACGCTTAAACCGCCGGCCATATCGCCGTACAACGTTCCGTAACCTGTTGCCAGTTCGCTTTTGTTTGATGTGTTTAATAAAATATAACCAAACTTGTTTGCAATAGCCATCAATAAATTTCCGCGAATGCGGCTTTGAATATTTTCTTCAGCAACTGAAAAAGGAAGATCATTAAAAACAGGTTTTAATGTTTTTAAAAAATCTTCATAAATAGAATCAATGCGAATAACATTATAAGGATTATTTAAATTCTTACTCAACTCTTCCGCATCTTTTACAGAGTGCCCGCTTGAATATGGTGAAGGCATTAATATGGCTCTTACATTTTCTTTACCCAAAGCTTCACATGCAAGCGCAAGCACAACAGCACTGTCAACACCACCGGATGATCCCAAAATTGCTTTCGTAAAACCCATCTTTTTAAAATAATCACGAATGCCCAACAGTAATGCTTCGTACACCATTTTAATATTTAATTCCGGTTTAAACTCCCGTAAATTAAGTTCTGCATTCGGCAAATATGCTGCACGTTCAATTATTGGCGCATCAATGGTTCCATCGTTATTTACAACAACAGTTGCAAAATCTTCTTTAAACATTGAAAGAAATTTGCAAAGGTTTCCATCTTTATCAAAAACCAATGAGCTGCCATCAAATACAATTTCTGTTTGGCTGCCGATGGTGTTGCAATAAAACATGGGCAGTTTATATTTTAAAACATTTAGTTTAATGGTTGCTTTGCGGTCTTCATGATGCGTATAATCGAATGGCGATGCGCTGATGTTGAGCATAATGTCTGGCTGTTGCTTTATCAGCGCATCCATCGGGCAAATGCGGTATAAAGGGTTATCGCCCATATTCCAGATGTCTTCACAAATAGTGATGGCTAATTTCTTTCCTTTAAATTCAACAACACTCCAATCAAACGCAGGTTCAAAATAGCGGTATTCATCAAACACATCATAAGTGGGCAATAATGTTTTATGTATCTCAGCTTTTATTTCTTTTTCATATAAAAAAAATGCAGCGTTAAATAAATCTTTGCCTTCAATGCGCGGGTTGCGTGCAGGCGAACCTATTAAAACCGCGATGGTATCTGCATGTTGTTTTATTTTATCAATTGCTGCATAACACTTATTAATAAAATCGCTGAACTCAACAAAATCTCTTGGCGGATAACCGCAAACGCAAAGCTCACTAAACATTACAATATCTGCGCCTTCTGCCTTTGCCTGTTTTATGCCTTCAATAATTTTTGCAGTGTTGCTTTCAAAATTGCCAATATGATAATTCTGCTGCGCTAAAGAAATTTTCATGAAGCAAATTTACTTTTTCCCTTGATGGAAAAAGTAACAAAAAGATCAAGAGCGAACGATATTCAGCACGTTCGCTCATTTGCCTTTATTTGGCTTTTGTATTGTTGATTTTCCAGCAATTGAGCCTTGATGTTTGAACTCAACCGAACTTTTAATATAAATTCAGTTCAATGTTGCTAATTATTAACAACTTACTTGCCGTAGTTATATTTATTTGCAGTTTTAAAACATAAGTTGCTTATGTTTTATTGAATAATTAAAATTGATTTTGAAAACTTCAATAATGAAATTTCTTTTCGCTGTATTTTTTTGTTTGATGTTCTTCGCATGCAAAAACAAAAAACCTGCACCTGATGTTTCTAACATAAAAATTAATGTGCAGTTAAAGCGTTTTGATAAAGATCTGTTTTCGCTTGATACCAGCAACATCAGCACATCTTTAAATGATCTTCAAAAAAAATATGGTTCTTTTCTAATCGATTATTTATACAACATTATGGTGTTGCCGCCGCAGCCCGATTCTGTTGCGCAAAAAATCAAATTGTTTTTGCATGATTACCGTTTTGTTTATGATACAACGCAAAAATATTTTAATGATTTTACTGATGAGTTTAATGAAATAAAAAAAGGATTGCAGTATGCAAAATATTATTTCCCTGATTATAAAATACCTGCCAATGTTATCACTTTTATTGGCCCGATAGAAGGTTATGCAAATGTGTTAACGCAAAGCGGGCTTGCGGTTGGCCTGCAATTATATCTTGGAAAAAATTTTTCTGTGTACAGCTCTGAATTTATCACCGAAGTTTATCCTGATTACCAGCAACGCCGTTTTGAACCCGCATACATTCCGGTAAATTGCATGAAAAATATTGTGAGTGATATTTATCCTGAAAAAAATGGAAGCGACCCGTTGGTATATCAAATGATTGATGCAGGCAAACGTTTATACATGCTCGATCATTTTTTGCCGCAGTTAAATGACACTTTAAAAACGGGTTATTCAAAAGAACAATTAAATGGTTGTTACGATCATGAAGCAGATATATGGAATTATTTTGTTCAGAATAATTTACTGTTTATTACTGATCCTATCCAGGTAAGAGATTATATGCAGGATGGCCCGAACACAGAAGCATTTGGTAAACAATCGCCCGGTTTTATCGGCCAGTTTATTGGCTGGCAGATTGTAAAGAAATGGATGGATGCGCATGAAAAAACCACGTTGCCGGAATTAATAAACACGCCGGAAAAACAGATTTATGAAGAAGCAAGATATAAACCGAGATAGGAGTAATTGAAAATTGAAATTGAAAAATTTTGAAATTTCGTTTGAAGGTTTCACTTTAAAACCAAGGCTGATTGAAAATATGCAGTAAAAGTGATGCGACGCAAGGAACGATGCCATGAAATACTAAGCCGGTAACCCAAATTTTCAATAATAATAATTAACGAATAACTAATAGCAAATACGTTTTCAAATTGCCTATCTTGCGGCATTCAATAATTAATAATGGCTGAAATTAAAAAGCAAACACCGCAGCAAAAACAAACAACAGTTGTAAAACAAACACCTGTTACTGCAAAAAAAATTAATACGCCGCCACCTGCTTTGTTTACAAAAGAAAATTATAAATGGATGGCTATTGGCGGCATAATAATTATTTTAGGAATGATTTTAATGAGCGGCGGAAAAAGCGATAACCCTAATGTTTTTGATCCGCATGTTGTGTACAGTTTTACGCGTGTAACGGTTGCGCCCATTTTAATTGTGGGCGGTTTATTAATTGAGCTTTATGCCATTCTGCGCAAGCCAAAACAAAATTCAAACGCTTAAAATACCAGCGCTTAAAAGCGCTTTTTTTATTTATTAATTTAAAGCAAGCATGACAATTATTCAGGCCATTATTATTGCCATTGTTGAAGGCATTACAGAATTTCTTCCCATCTCCAGCACGGCGCACATGGAATTTACAAACCCCATAATTGGCGTTGATGGCCATTCACCTTTTGTAAAAATGTTTGAAGTGGTAATTCAGTTTGCCGCCATACTTTCTGTAGTGGTAATTTTTTATAAAAAGTTTTTTGATTTTAAAAGAACTGCATTTTATTTAAGACTTATCATAGCAACCATTCCTGCTTTAATTGTTGGCGCCATACTTAAAAAATATATTGATACATCTTTAGACAACTTAATATTTATTGCCTGCGTTATGATCGGCGGCGGAATAATATTATTATTTGTTGATAATTTTTTTACAAGAAATAATATTGATGATGAGCGCCGCATTTCTTTACCCAAAGCTTTTGTTATCGGTTGCTTTCAATGTTTTTCAATTGTGCTGCCTGGTTTAAGCCGCAGTGCCGCAACCATTGTTGGCGGTATGCAGCAAAAGTTAACACGCACGCTGGCAGCAGAATTTTCATTTTGTCTTGCCGTGCCTACCATGTTCGCCGCTTCGGTAAAAAGTTTTTACGATGTATATAAAGATCATCCTGATGTTTTGATAAAAGATAATATAAGCGTTCTTGTTATTGGCGCCGTTATATCGTTTATTGTGGCTTTAATTGCCGTAAAATTTTTTATTGTTTACCTGCAAAAACATGGCTTTAAAGTATTTGGTGTTTACCGCATTATTGTAGGCGTTGTTATTTTAATACTTCTCTGGAAAGGAATTCTTTAAGAATTTTTTTTTGGTAATCGTCGTTCCGTACTTCGTGGCATCACGGTTGTGTCACTCCCTTGTACTGCATTTTTTCATAGCAGCATAATTTTACGTTCATGCAATTATGCAGTTAGTTTTATAATAAAGCTTTCATTTGTTGCCAGTAATAAATGTTAACTTTTGCTGATTGTTTTTGCGCAGCATTGCTCATTGCTCTTGCAATATCTTTTGCATCAATGCCTCTGTAGTTTTTTAGTTTATTTCCAATTAAAATAGCATTTATTGCCGGCCAAATTTTTAGAAATAATTTTTCTAAGGTGCGGTTCTCTTTGCGTTTGCCCATAATCATACCCGGGCGAAAAATATGTGTGTGTTCAAAGTTCAGCGCAAGAATATCTCTTTCGGTTTCGCCCTTTGTTTTTAAATAAAAAATGTTTGAGTTTGCATTGGCGCCAACAGAAGAAACAATAAACACAGCGCCTGCACCTTTTTCTTTTGCAAGCTTCGCCGCCAAAACCGGGTAATCATGATCTATCTGATAATATTCCTTTTTATCCGGTGTTTTATTTTTAGTAGTTCCGAGCGCAATAAAAATTTCATCTGCATCAATATTATCTTTCAGGGTTGGTAAAGTGCTATAATCACCAATAAGGGTTTTTAATTTCGGATGATTAATGTTCAGATTTTTGCGAACAACTGCGGTTACTTTTTCATAAGCAGCATTGTTCAGTAAATCCTGCAAAAGATAGGAGCCAACAAAACCGCTTGCCCCAAAAAGAATTGCCTTCTTCATCAAATAAAATTAATTAAAACATGCAATGATGAATTGTGCTATCAGCATACAATCAGTCGTCAGTATAACAATCAATTCAGCTCAAATAACACGAAATCGAAATCAGCAAGCGCTTACATCTCTGCAAAATATTTATGAAAATAGGGAATGGTTTCAATGCCCTTATAATAATTGGCGAGATCATATTTTTCGTTCGGACTATGCAGGTTATCGCTATCCAAACCAAAACCCATAAAAATAATTTTTATGCCCAGTTCCTTCTCAAACAAAGAACATATAGGAATGCTGCCGCCGCCACGTACCGGAATGGGCTGTTTGCCAAAAGTGGTTTCAATAGCTTTTGCCGCAGCTTTATAACCCTTGCTTTCAATAGGCGTCATGTAAGGTTCGCCGCCATGATGAATTGTAATTTTTATATCAACAGTTAGGGGTGCAATGCTTTTTAAATAATTAATAAGAAGCGTGGTTATGGTATCTGTTTTTTGATTGGGCACCAACCGGCAACTGATTTTTGCATGTGCTTTTGAAGGCAACACCGTTTTAGAACCTTCGCCGGTATAACCACCCCAAATTCCATTTATTTCAAGTGTTGGCCTGATGCCGGTACGTTCATTGGTTGTATAACCTTTTTCGCCCCACAATTCTTTTACACCCAAATCTTTTTTATATGCTTCTTCATCAAATGGCGCTTCGGCCATCAGCTTTCTTTCTTCATCAGATGATTCAACAACATCATCATAAAAACCGGGAATAGTTACATGATTATTAGCATCGTGCAAACCAGCGATCATCTTTGCCAAAATCGTAATGGGATTTGCAACCGCGCCGCCATATACACCGCTGTGCAGATCGCGGTTGGCGCCGGTAACTTCAATTTCAATATAACTTAAGCCACGCACACCAACATCTATTGAAGGCGTTTTTAAACTTAACATTGATGTATCGCTGATGAGAATTACATCAGCCTTCAGCAACTCTTTATGCTGTTTTATAAATGTTGCAAGGCTTGGGCTTCCTATTTCTTCTTCGCCTTCAACTATAAATTTTATATTGGTTGAAAGCGAGTTGGTTGCTATCATTGTTTCCAATGCTTTTATATGCATATACACCTGGCCTTTATCATCGGCAGAACCACGTGCATAAATTTTTCCATCTTTAATAACCGGCTCAAAAGGCCCGCTGTGCCACAGTTCCAGCGGGTCGGGCGGCTGCACATCATAATGGCCATATACTAAAACTGTTGGCTTATTTGCATCAATTATTTTTTCGCCATACACAATTGGATGACCTTCTGTTGTATAAACTTCTGCTTTATCTGCGCCCGCATCAATTAATTTTTGCTTTACAGCTTCTGCACATTGCAGCATATCATTTTTATGTTCGCTGCGTGCACTAACGCTGGGTATGCGCAGCAATTCTATCAGTTCATTTAAAAAACGGTCTTTATTTTTTTGCTGGTATTCATTCCAATCGTTGTTCATAAAAAATTTTTGTGAAGATAAGTCTGAACCACGATTTATCTGTCTGAACCAGGATTTATAGGATTAAAAGATTAACCTGATTGTAAAAAATCACAAAGGCTGTGTTAATCATCAAGGCTCAACTGTTGAAAAAATCATCAGTACACAAGCTCAATCAAGGCGTGTGAACGGAAGGAAAGAAAATAAAAAACAAATATGTGTTGAAATATCATCCGTTCTTGAACTTTTTGCTTCTTTTTCTTTCAAGAGAAAAAGAATATACACTACACCGGATCAACATCAACAATTATATCAACAGAACGATATCGCTTATTAAATTTTAAAATAGCTGTTTGTTGTTCAATCTGAATTTTACATTGATTGATGAGCACCGCATTTTTTGGAAGCTTTAATAACAAATCCCACAAATATTTATTGCGTAACCGATTGATTACAGGTTGCGCCGGCCCCGTAATATATTTTTCAAAATCTTTTTTAATACCCATTATAAAAATGTTGGCAGCTTCTTCTGCAATAAAATTTTCTTTATGCCTGAATTGAATATGAATTAACCTTGAAAAAGGGGGATAATTATATTGCTGCCTGCTTTGAATATCAAAATCGTACAAGGCTTTATAATTATGTTCTTTTACAAACTGTAAAACCGGATGATGTGTATTGCTTACCTGTATCAGCACTTTGCCGGTATCATTTTTTCTGCCTGCACGCCCGCTAACCTGTTCCATCAATTGAAATGCACGTTCATTAACGCGGAAGTCTGCAAAGTATAAAAGACTGTCAGCATCTAAAATACCAACAAGATTTACATGTTCAAAATCCAAACCTTTTACAATCATTTGCGTGCCAACAAGCAAATCAATTTTCTGTTGCTCAAATAATTTTATCAATGTATCATGATTATTTTTTCCTTTCATGGTATCATAATCCATGCGGGCAACTTTAGCAGATAAAAATGTTTCAGCAACCAACTCTTCAATTTTTTCTGTACCAAAATTCTTTTGTTTAAAATCATGGCTGCCACATTGCGGACAAGTATATAAAACCGGATACTCCGTGCCGCAATAATGGCAAATCATTTTATTTTTTGCTTTATGATAAGTGAGCGTTACATCACAATTTTTACATTGCGGAATCCATCCGCAAACATTGCAAACCAGGTATGGCGTATAACCGCGGCGATTTTGAAATAATATAACTTGTTTGTGTTTTGAAAGTGTTTCTTCAATCGCATCTTTTAATTGCGGTGTTATTAATATTTTTTCTTTTGATGAAATTTTAGTGAGATCAATAATTTCTATTGAAGGAAAAACTGCGCTGCCATAACGCTCTTTTAATTCAACCAGCGCATATTTATTTGTTTGCACATTATAATATGATTCGATGGAAGGCGTGGCGCTGCCCAATAAAACTTTTGAATTAAATAAAGAAGCATAATAAACAGCGGCATCTCTTGCATTATAACGCGGTGCTGGTTCCTGCTGTTTATATGAAGCATCATGCTCTTCATCAATTACAATTAAACCTAAATCTTTAAATGGAAGAAAAAGCGCAGAACGTGCGCCCAGCAACACTTTCAGCTCACCGTTTTTTATACGGTTCCAAATTTCAACCCGTTCATTTGCATTAAATTTTGAATGATATACAGCAATGTATCCACCAAAATGTTTTTGTAATCTTCTAACAATTTGTGCCGTTAAAGCAATTTCAGGTAACATGTATAAAACCTGTTTGCCCTGCAAAATAATTTGCTCAATAAGTTTTATATATATCTGCGTTTTACCGCTTGCCGTTGCACCATGCAATAAGCAAACATTTTTTTCTTTAAATGCATTTTCAACTTCATTTAATGCAGTTTGCTGCACAGTTGATAATTGAAAATCTATATAAATATTTTTAGGAAGACTTTGTATGCGGTTGATGGAACGCTTTTCTGCAAGCAAAATTTTCTTATCCAATAAACCTTTTAATTGCGCTGCGCTTGCATTTGATTTTTTTAGAAGTGATGATTGCGTTACTTCTCCATCTGCTTTAATTAAATGCAAATAAGAAAGCAACAGTTCCATTTGTTTTGGAGCTCTTGATGACACGTTAAGCAACGCAGATAACTTTTCTTCATCACGGTATTGCGGATGCAATAAAATATAGGTTTCGCTTTTTTCTTTATATTTTTCTTTTAACTCTTCCCAAACATGACAAACATTTTTTTCAATCAGTTTTTTTATAACAGGATAAACATGTGATGCATCAAGCAGTTGCTGCACTTCGCTCAATTTTAATTCTTTCTTTATACTTAATGCTTCGGCAATAATATATTCCCGATCATTTAAATCGCTGAAATCTTCACCATGTTCTTCATTCCAAACCACAATTGTTTCACTCGATAATTTTAAATTGGCGGGCATTGCTGCCTGCATCACTTCACCTTCGCTGCACATATAATAATCGGCAATCCATTGCCACAACTGCAATTGTTGTTCAAATAACTGCGGCTCTTCATCCAAAATATTTAATATAGGTTTTGGTTCAAAGGCTTCAGGTTTTTGGGCGATGATTTTTTTAATGATGCCTGCATATCTTTTATTTTTTAACTGAACTTCTGCCCTAATACCTGGCTTTGCAACAGAAACATATTCTGACGGAATTGACCATGTATAATTAACAGGCAGTAAAAGCGGAATTATTATTTCAGCATATAAACTTTTGGCATCATTCATTGTTTCAAAATTAAGCTTCATATTTCCTGTATCTTCTTAAACCTTCATCCATGGCAGCATAAACTTTTTGCTTTAATTTTTGCATATCTTCTTTTGTTTTATATCCATCAATACTTATTTCATCTAAGTACACACAACGGCAAATGCCGGGCGTTAAAGAAAAAATACTTTTTTGATTCAGGCGTTCATTATTATCAACAAATAAAATTGGCTTGATGGGTGTTTGCGTTTCAATGGCTGTGCGAAATGCGCCGTTGTAAAAATCTTTTAATGGTTTATCGGTTTCATTAAAAGTTCCTTCAGGAAAAAGAAAAATAGAAATTTTTTTTGCAATGGCTGCTTTTAATGCACGCACACTTTGGGCACGATGTGCGGCATCACTTCTTTCTACCAAAATAACTGCAGCCCGATAAATAAAGCCGAATATGGGATAACGCACCATTTCATATTTTCCCAACACACGCACAGGCTGGTGAATGCACATTACAATGCACGGAATATCCATATACGAAGAATGATTGGCAACAAAAATGTATTGCTTTTTTTTATCGTGCGGTGCTTCATAAATTTCTTTGTATTTAAGTCCAATTAAAAAAAACCAGATAACTCCCCAAACATTGCAGGCTTTGTACACAAGATTGCCTGCTTTTATTTTTCCAAATAAAAAAAAGAAAAACACCAGCACAAAAACAATTAGCATTAAAACAATAAATGTAAGCAACGCATATAACCAATAAATAAATTGAATTGAACGAAGTAATATTTTCACGCAATCAAAATAAGAATATGCAAGTAAATTCAAAATAAATTTTTGCAGCAAATACTTTAATCAACAAACTGAAATAATTATTTCATACATCATTCGTCAATATATTTTGCAAAACATTTTATCTTCAATGTTCTTAAAGCCTGCACATGAAAAAAATTTTCTTTTTTATTTGTTTGATAACAGCATCTTCATCGTTCGCACAAAATGGTTTTACAAATTTGTTTGATGGCAAAACATTAAATGGCTGGAAACGCGTTGTTGGCGGCGGCGAATACACCGTTGAAAATAATATGATTGTTGGAACAACAGTTGCCGGTTCGCCCAACACATTTTTGGCAACGGAAAAAAATTACGGCGATTTTATTTTGGAGTTTGATGCAAAAATTGATGACACTGCAAGCAACAGCGGCGTGCAAATAAGAAGTCATTTTAATGCTGATGAAAATAATGGCAAAGGCCGTGTGTATGGTTACCAGGTTGAAGAAGATCCATCATCAAGAAAATGGAGTGGCGGCATTTATGAAGAAGGCAGAAGAGGTTGGTTATACCCTGTTACATTAAACTCTACAGCACAAAATGCTTTTAAAGTGGGCGAATGGAATCACTATAAAGTTGAATGCATTGGCAACACTATTAAAACATGGCTCAACAATATTCCTGTTGCTTATTTAATTGATTCGGTTTCGCACAATGGTTTTATTGCATTGCAGGTACATGCGTTACAGATCCAACGTTGGCGGGCAAAAAAATGTATTGGAAAAATATTCGGATTAAAACAACAAATCTTACATCAACATCATTTCCAAAAGATGTGTTTGTGGTAAATATGATACCAAACAATTTATCAAATATTGAAAAAGAAAATGGCTGGAAATTATTGTTTGATGGTAAAACTTCTAATGGCTGGCGCGGTGCTTTTAAAACAGGTTTTCCAGATCATGGATGGAAAATTGACAGCGGTGCAATAACGGTGCTGCAGGCAAATGGCGAACAGGGAAAAAATGGCGGCGATGTTGTTACGATTAAAAGAATACAGCGCTTTTGATGTTACATTTCAATTTAAACTTACACCCGGCGCAAACAGCGGCGTAAAATATTTTGTAACGCTGAAAGAGAAAAGCGACAGCTCTGCAATTGGTTTGGAATACCAGCTTTTAGATGATAAACTTCATCCTGATGCAAAGCTTGGAAGAGATGGCGACAGAACGCTTGCATCGTTGTATGACCTTATTCCAGCAAATAAAAATGAAAGATATTTTAATCCGCCCGGCCAATGGAACTGGGGAAGAATAATTGTGTATCCAAACAATCATGTTGAGCATTGGCTGAATGGAATTAAAGTGCTGGAATATGAACGCGGTTCAAAAGAATTTGAAAAATTAGTTGCCATAAGTAAGTATAAAATATGGGAGCATTTTGGTGAAGCAAAAGAAGGCCATATTCTTTTACAGGATCATGGTGATGAAGTGAGTTTTAGAAGTATAAAAATTAAAGAGCTGAAATAATTTTTTTATGACGATGCAATTTGCAACCAGCTAATTTTTCAGCCTGCCCAGCCTTCTCTGTCTAAGCTTCGGTATTGAATGGCTTCAGCCAAATGTTCAACTTTTATATCATCGCTTGCTGCAAGATCAGCAACTGTGCGGCTTACTTTTAAAATGCGGTCATAAGCACGGGCAGATAAATTTAATTTTTCCATAGCGCGTTTTAATAAGCTTTCGCCTGCCTGGTTTATCACACAAATTTCTCTCAGTTGCTTGCTGCTCATCTGCGCATTGCAATACATGCCTTCACTATCTTTATATCTTTCTGTTTGAATTTCTCTGGCTTTAATTACACGTTCACGAATGGCTGATGAAGGTTCGCCTTTTGTTTTCATGTTACTCAATTCACTGAATGCAACAGGCGTTACTTCTACATGCAGATCAATCCTGTCTAACAATGGTCCCGAAATTTTATTAAGATATTTCTGAACAGCTCCGGGCGGGCATGTACATTCTCTTTCAGGATGATTATAAAAACCGCAAGGGCAGGGGTTCATCGAAGCGATCAACATAAAACTTGCAGGAAAATCAACGGCAACCTTTGCCCGTGAAATACTTACTCTTCTTTCTTCCATCGGCTGCCGCATTACTTCTAAAACGGTGCGCTTAAATTCAGGCAATTCATCTAAAAACAAAACACCATTATGCGCTAAAGAAATTTCACCGGGCTGCGGAATGCCGCCACCGCCAACCAGCGCCACATCACTTATTGTATGATGCGGTGAACGAAATGGCCGCTTACTTATAAGCGAACTATTTTCAGGCAACTTGCCTGCAACGCTGTGAATTTTTGTTGTTTCCAAAGCTTCATACAAACTCAATGGCGGCAATATGGTTGGAAGCCTTCTTGCCAGCATGGTTTTGCCTGCGCCCGGCGGCCCGATTAATATTGCATTATGGCCGCCGGCTGCTGCAATTTCTAATGCACGCTTAATATTTTCCTGGCCTTTTACATCATTAAAATCAACATCAAAAAATTGTTGTGCATCAAAAAATTCTTCGCGTGTATTTACTTCAACAGGCTTCAATAAATTTTCATCTTTAAAAAAATCAACCACATCTTTTATATGCGAAACGCCATATACTTTTAAGTTATTCACCATGCCTGCTTCACGTGCATTTGCTTTGGGAACAATCAATCCTTTAAAGCCTTCTTTGCGTGCCTGAATGGCAATGGGCAATGCACCTTTTATCGGTTGAATGGTTCCATCCAAGCTCAACTCACCCATCATAATGTATTCACTCAATCGTTCGGGTTGTTCAATTTGTTCGCTGGCGCCAAGCACGCCAATGGCAATAGGTAAATCAAATGCAGAACCGCTTTTTTTAATATCTGCCGGCGCAAGATTTACCACAATTTTTATACGCGGCATATACCAGTCGTTTGTTTTAATGGCGCTTTCCATGCGCTGCAAACTTTCTTTCACCGCATTATCGGGCAGGCCAACAATGGTGTAATGCTGGCCGGCGCTAACATTTACTTCGATGGTTATGGTAATGGCTTCAACGCCGTAAACGGCACTTCCAAATGTTTTAACAAGCATAAGCAGGAAGGTTTAGGTTACAATAAAATTTATTTTGTTGGTGATAGATTGCACATTAAAGTAAAGAAAAACTTAGCAAATAATATTGAATTCTATTAAAGCTAACGGTTGCTTTTATATTTGTTACTTGCATAATCGCGTATGAAAAAATCAATTTTAATTTACTTGTCTCTTGCAAGTTATTTTGTTACAAATGCACAAGATGATTCCATTACACAAAAATTAGATGAATATTTATTTGCTGCTAATAAAGTAAATAAGTTTAATGGTTCTGCATTAATTGTTCAAAACGAAAAAATTTTACTGCAAAAAAGTTATGGATATAAAAATGTGGCAACAAAAACATTGAATGATTCGAACACCATTTTTCAAATTGGTTCTGTTACCAAACAATTTACAGCAACCGTTATTTTAAAATTGCAGGAAGAAGGAAAGCTTTCTGTAAACGATAAACTCAGTAAATATTTTCCTGAATTTAAATTTGCAAATGAAATAACACTGGATAATTTATTAACGCATACTTCAGGCATTTATAATTATACAAATGATATTGATGATAATGATTCTGCACTTGTTTGCAATCCAATAAACAAACAGATTGTGCTCGATTTAATGTTTAAGCATAATCTTGATTTTAAACCCGGAACAAAATTCAGTTACGATAATTCGGGTTATTTTTTATTAGGATTAATCATTGAAAAAGTTACCGGAAAATCGTACGAACAAAATATTCGTGACATAATTTTTACGCCTTTGCAAATAACACATTCTTTGTTTGATTTCAAACATTCAAAAGACACCAACATTGCAATTGGTTATAAAATTTTAAATGATTCGCAACACGTTATTGCGCAGCGTTGGGATTCAACTGTAACATATTCTGCCGGCGCAATTTGGAGCACAACCGGCGATATGTATAAATGGGCGCAAGCAATTTCAAACAAAAAAATTATTTCGGCTGATTCGTGGAAAGCCGCATTCACACCGCGTTTAGAGGATTATGGCTATGGCTTTTTTATTGATACAGTTTATGGACGAAAAGCAGTTTATCATTCCGGCGGCTTGCCCGGTTTTATGGCTTATCTCTGTTATTATCCTGATGAAGATGCAACGATTATTTTATTGAATAATGAAGGTTGGTACGATGAAGGCTTGACGGATATCAATGCAAATCTTTCCGCAATACTTTTTCATAAACCTTATGAGTTAATGCAAAATCATATTGAAATAAAACTCGATGATAATATTTTAGAAAAATATGTTGGGCAATATGATTTTGACAAAAAGCATCATGCATTTATTACTTTGGAAAATCATCAATTGCAAATAGAAGCGCCACAAGGCGGCTTACCAAAATCTCCTTTATTTCCACATGATGAAACGAATTTTTATTTAAAAATCATCAATGCAAGAATTGAATTTGTGAAAGATGCAAATGGAAATATTACAGAATTAATTTCGCATTATGCCGGCAAAGATGATGTGTGCAAAAAAGTGAAATAATGTCTTTCTTTAAACATTTATTGACCTGGCATATTTGGTGCAATTGATATACGGAATTCTATGCCTGCTCTTGTATTTATTATGGGCGCTGATGTTGAAATGTATGGCGTAACGCGTTGCTGATCGAAATAAAAACGCAGATCAATGCGATTGTTTACCAAATAATCGAATGATGGTTGTATGGTGATGGTTCTTTGTCCGCCGGTGCTGTATGCGGCCGGGTTATCGAGCCTGCTGTTTGTTTGCAGATCGTTGCGCATAGAAAGATCGAGGCTTACATTAAAATCGGTTTGGCCGGGTTTGGCTTTAATAAAAGGCAGCTTAAAAGGAAGATCAATACCTTTTTTACGATATGTTGCGCCAAAAGTTATAGAGCTGCTGTTTACTTCGCTTAACTGGTAATCGTACAAGCTTAAACTTAACTGCCTGCTTTTTGCATATTCAAAACGCAATGCTGTTTGATTAATGGTGGTAATATCAATGCCAATTAATGGCGCAAACTGTTCCTGTATAGTTAAGTTGGGAATTAAATAAAAAGGAATATAATCGCCTGAAACAGTGTCTTTAAATGCAGGCTGGCCCAGGTGCAGCGGATCGTAATACAACAAAGCACTTGTAAAGCTGTTCATGCTGAATGTGCTGTTATAAGCATGAGTAATGGTGATGTTGCTGAATATATCTGAAAGCCCCGGCAATCTTGATAAGCCGGTATAAGTAATGCGCCAGTTAGGCAATGCCTGCACACCGCTGAAAGGATTTGATTTTATGCTTGCATCTGATTCGTTGATCAATGAAATTGAGCTGGCATTTTTGCCTGTATAAGCTGCAATAAATGATGGCAATAAAACATCTTGCTGGTAACGCCCGTAGCCTGTTGGAAAACCATCAACCTGGTAGGTTTTATCCCAATATGGATTTACACTTGCAAGGCGTTTTGCAACAATAATACGATTGTTTTGAAACTGCTGAAAGGTTCCTGAAATTTGGTTTGGATCTGACTTTTTAAACAAGGTTTGAAAGCTGATATAAGAAACACTGAAGCCGCCGCCTGCCATTGGCGTTAAATGCTGAAAACTATCTATTACCGGTGATGATGAAAGATTTTTATACAGTTCATTATAATTTTTTGTAAATGTTTTTTGCAGGTTTATATCAATATTAAACTCCCGAACGGGCTCAAGCTGTGCGGTGAAATTTAACTGCTGCTGATAATCCTGGGTGTATAAAAGATTAAATAAAGTGTCTCTGGTAATTACACCTTGTTTTGCTTTTTTATCCAGCCAGGCATCGTTTGGCTGCTTGCCAAAAATATAATCAAAACCGGGCTGGTTTGTTTGCTGGTTTTCGCCCAAATATCCTGTACCGGTTGTTATGCCGGGCACACGGCTGTCGTAATTTTCATTATAACTAACTGATGCATGTTTAACCATGGTTACCAGGTGGCCAACTGCCTGCACTGCGCCGTTGCCAATGCCAACTTCTTTATTTTTTCGCTGCTGTTTGCGGTAATCTCTTTTTTGCTGCCGCCATTTTTGCAAGGCATGGCGCTTTTCAAAACCTTTTAATTTGTTGCCCGCTGAATCTTTTAAAATTTCTGCTCTTGTTTTTGGCGCTTTAATGCTATCTGCTGCATTTGTATTATTCTGATTGTTTTGCGGATTTTCAGGCTGGCTTAGTTTATTTAAAAATTTAGATTTTGAATACAACCGCGTAAAATCAAACTCGCCTGTTAAACTGTTTTGCTGCGTATTTTCAATTGTATTTCCAAGATCAATAGCAAGCAAGCTTGCACCAATCCAGTTATAAGAAGTTGTATAACTGTAACGGGCATTTATCCAGTCGGTAAGCGGAAGTTTTGCAAAAGGAATATTATAACTCAGCGTTGCATGTTGCTGATACATGGTATTTCTTCCGGCATGAAAAAAGTTATTCCACATAGAATCTCTTTTTTCTTTGGTGTTTAACTGGCCATACGGTTCATCAACTCTTGCAAAAGCCACAGCCGCAAAATCAAGATTAAGACTGCGTGTAAAATCCCATCTTAAATTATAATAACGGTCGAAGGTAAAATACTTATCATACGTAGTATCAACCTGCTCTATTTTAGAATCGTAGGTGTTTATTATTCGGGAACAAACAAGCCAAACTGCCGGTTTATATCATACCGCACACCTACCAGCGAAGGCACATAATTAAAATTGAAATCTTTTATAGGCGTTAACCAGGTGCTTTTATTTTTGATAAGGTTTTTAAAAGGTTCTTTAAACTTGGATGGCTGATTAAATGTGTAGCCAAAACCGCCATGATACTTTTTTATTTTGTTTAATAAGATAAGCGGATTGGTTTCATCAAATTCGGTGTATGAAAAGCTAAAATCAAAATTACTCAGGCTCCATAAATGTGTTTTCGGGCGAACCTGCGTAAACCGCACATTTGTAAAATTCAGGGTTTTGATGGTGGTAATATCTGCAGCGGCGCTTCTAACAGAATCTTTATTAATGCCCGGCATTGCCAGTTTGGTAGAATACAAAATATCAAGATCATAAGGATCATATTCAGGCGTTAAAATGGTTTTATTTATGCTTGCATACACCGGAATGGATAAACCAATTTTTTGCGGCAACAATTTTCCTGCATCAATATTAAGCGCCGCATCGTATTGAAACATCCCGTTTTTTGCGCGCTGGTTTATTTGCTGATCAATGCTTCCAAAACCATAAGAATAAGTGTTGGCAGAAACAGATAAAGTTCCCAAATCTGCAAGCTGCATATCTACTCTGCCCAGTGCGGCGTAACCACCTTTATCATCAATTTTAGATAAGCGCAGCTCATTAACCCAAACTTCTGTGCTGATGCTGTTTTCGGTTTCGTTTTCAACAGCTATTAAAAAACTTTGCACTTCGCCTAAATTCGGATTGCCTTTAATGGCATAAGTTCTGCTGCCGACAGTTTCAGAATAATAGCCAGCAATGTTTACATTTTTCTGATCGCGCCTTATTTTTAACTGAACAAGATCGTTAAGAATTAAAGCAAGATTATTTGAATCAGGCCAAATTTGTTCAGCCGTTGCTGCACTGTTGAAAGGGGTTATTTGCAAGGGTATTTTTACTTCATAATAATTACTCAAAAAATCCTGTCCGATGCGTATTACCGCATCTATCTGGCCATTTGCTAATTGCGGCGATTGTTTTAGGCCAGATTCAGCATGAATAAACATATCCATTTCACCATATTGCCTCAAATCAAGATTAAGCGTTTTAAACACGGCTCTTGAATCGTGTTTTTGAAGATTGTTAATCTGTAAACTCATTGCCTGTTCGTTCTGCAAAAGGTTTACGCCATTGTTGCTTAATTCCTGCACACGATCAATACCCGGCGGCGTTCTGTATGGAATTGGCTGGCGATTGCTGTTTTCTTCTACATTAACAGCAAGTATATTTATAGTAGTTGAACTTGGTTTGATGGGAGTGTAGCTTCCCGTAGTATCAACATCATAAGTAAATGTTCTCCATTGATTGCGCACAAGATTTAAAGTTGCAAACCGCAGCACCGCAGAATCCTGGAAACCGGTTAAAAACATGCGCATAAACCGGATTGATTTAAAATCTGGTATTTGGCCTACTCTGTTTGTAAATTGTTCTATTGGCACGCGAAACAAATACCAGTTTTCCGGGGCTGTGGTGCCATCTGCCAAACGCGGATTTACCGTTTTTTCATCTGTGATATAGTTTCCGTTGCCAACAGCCATTCCTGGTTTAAGATCAATTTCATATTCAAAATATGATTCTGTTTCATTTAAAGTATTGTCATGATTTAAATCTTCATTATCCGGATATAAAGTTGCTGCCGGGGAAAACTGCGAAGTGCCGGTGGATACGGGTGAATTTCCCTGCGGATTATTATAGTTTTTATACCTGCCTAAAATGCCCGTTCCTGTTGCATCGTAGCTTCCATCACGGTACCATTTATAATTATCGTTTGAAGGATCTGCAGAAGCCTGCTGATAAAACAAAGAAGACGTGCCAAGCCCGGGATTGGTAGCAATATCATTAAGATAAGCCTTGAACTTAACGCGTTCAGCAGTCATCATTCATTCCATCAAAACCAACATCCTGGTATGGCGGTCTGTCGGGTCGTTGCTGAATGCCTTGGTTACCTGTATCGGGTTTATGGGTGCTCTGCCCCAAACAGAAGTATCTGTAATGGCGGGTATTTTTGGTGTGGGCAAACCATTTTCATAAAATCTTTTTCCATCTTTTAAAATGTCTTCACTAACATCACCCAAATCAATAAATAATTTTCCGCCGGTGCTGCTGGGATTTTTTATAAACGGATCCTGCACCCAAAATTCTATGTATTCAATGTTACCGGTTTCAAAATCTGTTTGGTCGAGCGCCCGCATAATGCCGCCCCAGCGCTTTTGCGGATTTTTTAATTTGCCATTTGCATCTAATTAGCAAGATCGTCTGTAAAGTTATAAGGACCGCGGTCTGTTGGATAATAAGCCAGATCGAAAGTTGATGTTATTACATCTGTAATATTTGTTGTAACGCTGCGGAAACAATTCGTTGGTATAAACCTGCTCTTACCCGCGGATCGCTCAATTCTTTTAAATTATTTTTCAAAGGATTGTTTGGGCTTGATTTATCCTGCAATGTTGGCTCAATATTGTACCAGGCAAGCTTTGCCCTGTTTTTACCGTACACGAGCTGGTCTGTTGCCGTTCCTTCAGGAAATAAACCATTGTTTTGAGGTGTTGATGCCAGCGCCCAGGCAATAAAAGGAAAACGCAGATCAACGCTGCTGGTGGCGCCTTCAAAATCATCAATATAAATTAACCCGTTACCGCCCTTGCCAATTTGCGGCGGATGGCCGGGTTTAAGTGCAGCCGCTTCGCCATAAGCAGTAATTGAACTTACTGCATCCGAATTATAAAAAGGCAGTTTATTTATAAAGCGCGTTAAGCCGGGCAATTGATTTTGATAACTGAAATCAACGCCGTACATGGTATTGCGGATTGGGTCTTCACCATAATTTACTTTGGTGAAAAAAGGCCGCTCTGCCAGCCGCTCCATAGTTGCGCCAAAAGATAAATGCTGGTTGGCAATATAATCAAGCCGCAGCCCTAAAAAACTTCTTTGCTGAATGCCATAAGTGGCATTATTTTCAAACTGCACATTAACCGGTACGCCAGAATTTATAATTGCCTGGTTTATTATTTTTAAAGTGCCGAGATTATAATCAATTATATAATCTGTATTTTCCTGCAATAGCTGGCCGCCTGCCAGCACTTTTACTGAACCAGGCGGAATATTAAATGCGCCAAGATAAATATCCGAATTTGAACTGCCTTTTACAGTGCCCTGCAAAACATAGTGATCTAAGTTGGCATAAGTTTGTGCAATGGCTTTTATAGAATCATACAACTGGTGATATATATACTTTGCTTTTATACTATCTGGCTGGCCCTGAAATGCAAGCGCCTCCAAATCGTTACCAAAAGGCTGCAACAACGGAAAAACAATTTCCCCTGTTGCTGTAAAACGGTAAATCCGTTCATAAAATCATAATTGCCATCGGGCTGGGGGTCGTTGTTGTTATTCAACCTGTCTGCCCGCAAAATCGATATTAATGGTGTTCCTGAAACAGTGGGATCGCTTTGCGGCAGATATCTTTTTGTGCCGGCGCTGGGATCCTGGTAAAGCACATTTAACCTGAATGCAGTTGTATCTAAACCGGAAACATTGAATGCATACATATTCTTCATCATTAATTGCCAGATGGGAAGATTTACTCGTTGCTGATGTTGCTTTTAATAATTTTAAGAACAAACATTTTTGCACGCCTTGTGTGGAATCAACCGTTACATCCTGCGAAAATTCGCCTACCTGGAAAATCTTTCCATTATAATGTATATTGATAAGCCACTCCCAGCACATCATCCGGCTGCAACTGCACATTTAACGAAAGAAAACCTATCTGCGGATTATAATAATATTCACTTGAGTCAAGCTTGCGGGCAAAAGTTTTTTCATAATCATTTACCGGAGTTAAACCTTGTATCAGCAATAAGCTGTTTACCCGTGTATGGATCTCTGAAATTCGGATCGCCTTAAAAACGTTCCATAAAGACTGTTTGAGTTATTTTGCGGCAAAACATTTCCTGTAATGGAGTGGATTGCTGTTGTGTTATACGGCCGAATTTTCACCCAAATCCATAAACCCAACCACGCTTCTTGTATTGGTGGTTATACCCGTTTTATTGGTAACCCAAACTTCCATGCGCATAATGTGCACCTGGCTGTTTACCACAGGCAAGTTGCTCATGGCGTTATTAAAATTGACTCTAAAATACTGCGCTAATAAAAAATGGCGGTTCTCATCATAATCATCTAGTTTTTTATTGATGGTTTGACTGATGCCGCCGCCGTTTAAAGCCAAAGATTGTTGCTGTGATTTTTGATTGGCGATGGCTGCTGTAATAAATAATTTTCCAAATTGAAGCTGTGTTTTTACGCCAAACAAACTTTGCGGGCTGCTCATTAAAGTGCCTTTTGTTTGAAAGGTGATGTTTCCTGCTTCAACCGATTTTAATATTTCATCATCCATTCCTTTATAATCAAGCTTAAGCTGATTTTCATAATTAAAATTGGCAAGCGTGTTATAACTGATCGGAAGTTTTAATTTATCACCAATGCTTGCATTGATATTCAGGTTTGTTACCTGCTGAAAATCCAGGCCACCGTTTTTGCGTGCACTTTCGGGCAGCGTTGGGTTTTCTACAATCTGGCCCTGGTAACCCATGGAAAGATCAATGGTTCCCTGCGGTTTTATAATAACTTTTAAACCGTTAGAATCTACGCCAAACATCCTGTCGAAAAGCTTATCATACACATGAGGTGGCGGACGGGAAATTTTGCGGTTAAGATCAAGCAGCGTTTGGGCGCGTTGATTAAAATATTCATTTTCCTGTTGCTGGCTTTGCAGCCTGTACATTTCATCAAATGTGAGAAAGGTTGGCTTGCGGTAAATAAGATCGCCTACTTTTTCTGTGATGTAATATTGATTGGTTACCGGATCGTATTCAATATTTTGCTTGATTACAGAAGTATCGTTAATATCAAAAGGATTGTAATAGTTCCAGCTAAAGCGGTCGCCACGCCTGTCCTGCAAAGGAAAACGCAAGCTGTCCTGTTGTTGAGCAGCTGCATCATTACAAAGGCACGCTACTATAGCAACAGCAGATAAAAGTTTACTGAATCTAAAAAGCTTTGTCAATTTAATTAGCCGGTTAGGTAGAACTTCTCAATAAGCTATAGATTTTTTAATGCGAGTTTAATAATATTTTCCACTGAGGAATTATTGGCGGTTGAAAATACTTTTTTTATAGCTGTTTCAGCAATATTTTTTTGAATACCTAAAGCTACGAGGGCATTTAAAGCATCTGATTCAACCGTATTTAATGAATACGCAGATTGCGGCTGGTTGGTTTGCAGGCGGCCCAATTTATCTTTCAGTTCAAGCACAATACGTTCTGCCGTTTTTTTACCGATACCTTTTATACTTTCTAATTGCTTTGTGTTGTTGTTTACGATTGACCGGATTATTTCTTCGGGTTTTAAACCGCTTAACATCATTCTTGCGGTAGAAGCACCAACGCCGGAAACGCTTATTAATTGCAGAAAAAGCTCTTTTTCTTCCACATCAAAAAAACCATATAAGGTTTGCGCATTTTCTGTAATGTGCAGGTAAGTAAAAAGCTTACCGCTTTCTTTATTACTGATGGCAGAATAAGTGTTTAAACTAATCTGCAAATCGTACCCAACACCATTAACGTCAACAATAACCTGCGAAGGCAGCCTGGTTACAAATTTTCCGCTTACAAATGCAATCATACAACAGCCTCAAAAATATGGTTTTCGTTTAAACGGAAATAATTTAAAAATTAAATAAGAAATTAAGTTCAGCAGTTCTGATATTTCCAGTGACGGGATTTGCCTTCCGCTATCCATTCAACAGCCGTTTCAATACGCTTGTTTTTTGTAGTTTCTGTTTTGGCTTCAGCAATCCATTCAATATATTCTTTCTTTTTACCCGGCGTAAAATTTTCAAAAACATTTTGCGCTTTTTTATTCTGTTTTAAAGCCGCTGCAAAATCAACAGGCATTTCCAATGCTTTTACGTCTGCTTTTTTTCTTGGCGGAAGTTTAATATTTTCTTCATTCAACCTCATTGCTTCTTTTATATAAGCAATTAATATTTTTTCAGATGGAAGATCTTTTAACGAAGTAATGCGATCAAAATGACCCATGCCGTGCTTTTCTGTGATCTTTAAAATACCTTCCGGGTCTTTCATCAATTTAGATTTCCAAAACATAAACCCGCAATGCTCTTTAAATGCCGGCATAGCGCACATGGTGCTGCCTTTGTAATCAAAAAAAGGCATGCCCCATTTTATGGTTTCAACCACATCAGGGCAGGCTTTATGAACAACACTTCTTAAATGTTTAAGAATGGGCTTTGCAAAATCAGCCTTCTTTTCAATATAAGCATCAATGCGTTTATCAGTTGTTGGCATAAGCAATAGTTTAAACAAATTTAATAATGAAAGGCAAAGATTTCTTTTTAAAACATTAAAAATAGTAACTGCTAACTGAGTTTAGTAATTTTGTATAGAAACATTGCTATGCCTTTTTTCAGAAATTTTATTTATTGGATTGATAAGCGCCGGTGGAAATATTTTTTTCTGATTGCTTCCCTCGAGCTATCATCTTTTCTTCGTGATTTTGTGCCAAACAGAAACGCAACATAAAGCGGTTCTTATTTTTTAATCATTAATAAAATAATTATGCCTTACTATTATAAACTCGGAAGCATTCCGCACAAACGCCATACACAATTTCGCCGCCCTGATGGCAGCTTATATTCTGAACAACTTTTCAGCACAGAAGGTTTTAGTAACGATTATGCGTTGCTGTATCACTGCCATCCGCCAACACGCATTATTAAAACGGATGCGCCGGTTAATGTTACGCCGCTTATTGCCGAAGAAAAAATGCTGCAACACCGCAGCTTTGAAGGCTTTAAAATTCAACCGTTTCAAGATTATCTTGAAAGCAGGAAGCCGATATTAATCAACAGTGATTGCACCATTACTTTAGCATCACCACGCAACGGCACCAATAATTATTTTTTTAAAAATGCTGATGCCGACGAAGTGATTTTTGTGCATGAAGGCAGTGGTTCTGTTTATACGCAATATGGCGAATTGCCCTTTGGTTATGGCGATTATTTAATTCTTCCACGCGGAACAATTTACCAGATTCAATTTAATGATGAAAAAAACAGGTTGTTTATAGTTGAATCGCATCATCCTGTTCGTTTTCCAAAAAAATATTTAAGCAAGAACGGGCAACTGCTTGAGCATTCACCTTATTGCGAACGTGATATTCGGCCGCCGCAAAATATTAAAACACATGATGAGCAAGGCGATTTCATCATCAAAACAAAAAAACAAAATCAATTGTATGGCATTCATTATGGTCATCATCCTTTTGATGTAATTGGATGGGATGGCTGTTGTTATCCTTTCGCATTTTCCATTCATGATTTTGAACCCATAACCGGCCGCGTTCACCAGCCGCCGCCGGTGCATCAAACGTTTGAAACAAATGCGTTTGTTATTTGCAGCTTTGTGCCGCGTTTATTTGATTATCATCCGCAAAGCATTCCTGCGCCTTACAACCACAGCAACATTGATAGTGATGAATTAATTTATTATGTTGATGGAGATTTTATGAGCCGCAAAAATGTTACGCGTGGCATGATAACCTTGCATCCTGCAGGCATTCCGCACGGGCCGCATCCCGGCGCTGTTGAAAAAAGTATCGGCGCAAAAGAAACAAAAGAATTAGCTGTAATGGTTGATACATTCAGGCCATTAATGTTAACGCAAACCGCGTTGGATATTGAAAATGCTGATTACATTATGAGCTGGGCTGAATGATATTGTAAATATGTTGCAGCTTTTATAGAAACCGGTTTTATGCAAATAGAGTTTGCAAGAAAACGTGCTTTAAATGCTTATATTAAAGCAGCAAAAGATAAGTGAATAATTATTCAGCTAATTATTTTGCAGCTTCAATTTGCGACCAGTTTTCTCCGCGTTTAATTCTTAAGATTTGCGTGTCTGTTACTTTAAATTGTTTTACAAGCCGCTTAACAGGTTTGCCTTCGTTAAGTAATTTTTTAAGCAGCATAACTTTTGTAACAGTAAGTTTTGCAGTTCTTGGATTTCCATTATACAAAGATTTCCTGTTTTGCTTTTCACGTATTACGTTAGGGCTTTTTTGCTGATGTTTAAAATTTTCTTCCCGCGTCATCCATTTTAAGTTCGTTACACGGTTATTTAATTTATCATGATCAAGATGCGCCACCACTGTTTGTTCGGGTTGAGGTTTTGGTAAAAAATATTCAGCTACCAGGCGGTGAATAAGCGCATGATAATGAATGGTTCGCTTTTTTAAAGTGCCTGCAAACTTTTTTTTCAGTTTTTTCTTTAATGCATTTAACTGCAATGCTGCTTCATTGATGTTGTTTTTATCAGCGTCTTCTGTTTTTAAATTTTTTATTTTACGCGATAATTTTAAAACAGATCTGTTTAATTCATCAATACTGTTTTGATCCTGATCGCTGCGTGGAGTATAAAATTTTAAACGTATAATGCGGTATCCGTTTATCATCGAACCACGAATTAAATTTCCGTTTGAAACTTTATTAAAACTTCTTAACCTTCCGAAGTTTGATACCTCAAGCCTGAAATCGTTTATGAATTCAAAATTAAATTCAACATTTCTCCATTGCTCACCCGGAAAATTTTTGTTTGTTGTTATCATATTAATCCTGTTAAAGCATAACAGGGTTATGGTTGAAATTGTTTTTAAAAGTATTCAATAATTTTTCAACAGCTTTTTTTCCGTCAGCGCCTAACTCAACTGAAAAATTATTTACATACAAATCTATGTGCTGGCGCATAACATGCTCGCTCATTTCCTGCGCATGTTTTTTTACATAATCACTTAACTGCTCATAATTATTTTTAAAGGCATATTCAACGCTTTGTTTTATTAAACCATCAATTTGATGAATTATTTTTTTATCTAAATTTTTTTTTGCAATGATGCCGCCTAAAGGAATCGGCAACTTTGTTTTTGTTTCCCAGTAATCGCCTAAATCCATCAGTTTATGCAAACCTTTTTCTTTATACGTAAACCTGTTCTCATGAATGATAACGCCTGCATCAGCTTCATTGTTTAAAACTGCATTTTCAATTTGGTTAAACACTTTAAACACTTTATTTTTTGCATTGGGAAATGCCAATGAAAAAAGCATGTGTGCTGTTGTATTTTCGCCGGGAATAGCAATTAATTTATCATCAAGTTCATTAATATTTAATGCTGATTTTGCAATTAACAAAGGTCCAACGCCTTTACCTAAAGCGCCGCCGCTTCCAAGCAAAACATAATTATTCATCAGCAACGGCCAAACACCAAAGCTTATTTTTGTTACATCTAATTTCTGCTGCAATGCCCATTCATTCAATGTTTGCACATCTTCAAGCACAACATTAAAATTAAAACCTGCTGTATCAATTTTATTGTTCACCAGCGCATCAAAAATAAACGTGTCGTTTGGGCAGGGCGAAAAGCCAAGTGAAAGTTTCATATAATCAGCTACGCAATTTTATAAAGCTTATCAATGTATTTTATTAATGTTGAATTTAAATTATCCAACGCTTCTTTTATTTTCCATTTTGTTTTATCGCGTTCACCCACATAATTACTGATGGTACGCATTTGTAAAAAACCTGTGTTTGTATTTCTGCATGCATAATGCAAAGCGGCGCCTTCCATTGATTCTGTTACGGGTTCATATTTTTTTATAAGCTGTTCAATACGCTCTTTGCGTGTAGTAATTTCATTAACTGTAATACCCGTTACCGTTTTTAATTTTAAAAGATTTAATTTTTCAATATGCGGATTGGGCAGCGATCTTTTTTCATATGGCGGATAATTTGGCTTCTCCAGTTTCAGGTTAAAAAGATCACGCCATTTTCCATTTTCTTCAACGCCGGTGCTGCCTTCAAATTCTTTTTCAACAACAACCACTTTTCCCAACGCAACAGATTCATCAAAACAACCGGCAAGCCCAACCTGCAATAACAGGTCAGGTTTTTCTTCCATTATTAATTTGGTGAGTGAAAAAGTTGTTGCTACCAAGCCAACACCCGACTGATGAAAATAAATTTTAAGGCGCTTGCTTTCTTCAGTATATAATTTATTAATGTTTGAAAAACAGGGCATCCATTCGCCAACAGTTGCTGCAGTAATAAAAACACGCATAGAAACAAATTTCGGAATAATTGAGTTAAGAACATTGTATTTGATAATGCAGTTTATAATATTTACTCATCATAAAAAGTAAACTTTTGTTTAAACTCTTGTAGTTCATCTTCAAGATTTGTTTCAGGTAAAGAAATATAATTTAATAATGATGATTGCCTTTCCACTTCAAGGTTATGGCCTGTATAATTTTGATTGATAAAAAATGATTCAAGCTCCGGATAAATTGTTTTCATCACTTCAACAATATCCAGAATGCTGAGTGTTTTATCAACAAGATTGTATGTGCCTGCAGGAATATTTGTTTGCAATAAATCTGCAAGCACGTTTGTGGTTTTATCAATATGAATAAACGAACGATGCTGAATTCCTGCACCATTAATAGTTATGCGGTTGGTAAAATGCGCATCAAACATAAAGCGGTTTATCACTGCATCAAAGCGCATACTTTTACTGTAACCATATACGTTGCCCAAACGAATAATGTGCGTTTTTATCTTTTCAGATAAACGTTGTATATGTTTTTCGCCGCGAAGTTTTGATATTGAATAAAAGCTATCTGGTTGGGGTAAAGAGTTTTCGTTTGCAGCAACAGTTGTATTGCCATACACACCTGTTGTACTTAAAAATATAAGCTGCTTAACATTGCTTTCTTCAAGCGCATAGGTTAATTCTGCTGTGCCCCAATGATTGGTTTGTTCATAAATATGGCCATCAGTATTGGCAAAAGGCGTTGTAACTTTTGCGGCAAGATGAAAAACAACATCTATATTTTTTAAAGCATTGCGCAGCTTTCTTGAATCTAAAATTTCGCCCTGTATAAATTTTACTTTTACTGAAGGCACTTTATGACCAATAAATAAATTGTAATTACCACGGCTTAAATTATCATACACTATTATATTTTCAATTTCGCTTAATTTACTAAGTGTGTAAATAAGTTCCGTTCCAATGTAGCCGGCTCCTCCGGTAATTAATACATTCATTTATTAGTTATGATTTTTTTTGATTTAGATGTTTGATGTTTGATGTATGATTTAAGATGTATGATGTATGATGTACGATGTATGATGTACGATGTATGATGTTTCATCTTAAAATTACTTAACCACAAGATCAGTGTTTAAACCGCATTCGGTTTTCTTTAATCCATACCAGCGGCCATTTCTTGAATCCATATTCATATCCCATTTGCGGGTGCAGGGCTCGCAGCCAATGCTGAAATAACCTTTATCTTCTAAAGGATGATGTGGAATATTGTGCTGGCGCAGGTAATCATAAATCATCTTGCTCGTCCAGTCGAGCATGGGATGAAAACGTATTGTTCCAAGTTTGGCTTTTTCTTCAACCTTAAAATTTTTGCGCACTTCACCCTGGTCTGCACGAACGCCGTTTATCCAAATGTCGTATTGCGCAAGAATGGGTTCAAGCGGAACAACTTTATTTAAATGACAACAGAGATCCGGATCGCTTGCAAATAATAATCTTCCGTTTACATCCCGTTGATTATTTTTTGCGGTGGAAGAATACACATTAATTACGTTGAGTTTGAATAAAGATGCAATGGTATCGCGGTGGCTTAATGTTTCAGGAAAATGATAACCGGTATGAATAAAATAAACCGGAATGGTATTATCGATAGTGCTTAAAATATGCAACAGCACGGTGCTGTGTGTTTGAAACGACGAAGTGGTAAACAACTTTAACCCAAGTTGTTTATAGATCTTTATGCGGTCTGTGATTTGCTCAACGGTCATGCTTGCTAATTTTATACGTTCGTGATAAAAATCATAAAATAAAAAAGCCTTCTTTAAAGAAGGCTATATTTTATTGATTATTTATTTAGTTATTTACAATAGAATTTCCTTCTTTAAAATATCAATTTGCACATACAACAACAAAATGAAGAAGGATTATACATTGCTTGCTTTTAAAGCGCAAATATAAAAATGAATTTTTGTTAGAAAGAATATTTTTTGAAGGAACAATTATCAGGCAATGCTGCGATAAAAATCTGCAGTTCAAGTGTGCGACGCAACGAAGATGCCATGAAAAACTGCTGCCGGTTACCAAATAAAAATTATAAAACAATTTATTGTTTTATTACAACAATAAAGCAGCAAGCATATAATCTGCAAATAAAATCATGATGCAACTTACAATTACAGCAATGGTGCTGGCACGACCAATTTCGAAAGAACCGCCTTTTACATAATAACCAAAATAGGCGCTTACGCTGCTTATAATAAAAGCAAACGTGTAAGCCTTATACATGGCAAAAGCTATGTTATGCAGTTTTAAACTTTGGCGCAAACCAATATCATAAGTTTCAGTTGAAATAATGCCCGACATACTGCCGGCAAAACGGCCGCCCCAAATAGCAAGCGTAATTGAAATAACAGTAAGACATGGAATAACTAAAAATGCGCCTGCAATTTTTGGAAGTATTAAATAATTACGTGTATTAATGCCCATGATTTCAATAGCATCTATTTGTTCTGAAACACGCATGTTGCCCAGCTCGCTTGCAATTTTGCTGCCTACAACACCGGCTAAAACTATTGATACAAGTGTGGGCGAAAGCTCAAGCATTATTGTATCTCTTGTTATTTGCGAAATGGTTGCTTTTGGTATGAGCGGACTTACAAGCTGGTAAGCAGTTTGAACGGTGGTTACCGCACCAAGAAATATTGAAATAATTACAACAATGGGTAAGGAACCAATGCCTATTTGCGAGGCCTGCAACATAAATTCTTTCCAATACATTTTAAGGTTTTCGGGTTTGGTAAACATGCCCTTTAACATTAAAAGATATTTGCCAACATTAGTGAGGAATCTGCCGATCATGTTGAATACTTATTAGGATGCAAATTAATTATAAGCAACGTAAAAAAATCATATTGCAATTTTGTGTTCTGTTTAAAAAGAAGTTGTAGTGAGCTTATTTCATTAACCAGCGGTAAAAATCAGGAAATTCCTGCCGCCAGTATTTTTCGTTATGCTGGCCTAACGGAAAAGTTATATCCTGCATTTCGCAACAATTTTTTTGTTTAATAATGCTGAACATTCTTTGCATATCTCTTACCATGGTATTACTTTCTTTTTCACCTGCATAAAAATAAATGCGATATTTTTTTTGCCATTTTGCGTTGGCAACATCTGTATATAATTGAGGCGTAAGCCAAAAAGCGGGAGAAAAAATTCCGGCTGCACCAAATACATCAGGATATTCAATTAAAGCATATAAAGAAATTAAACCACCCATGCTGCTGCCGGCAATAAACGTATGCTGCGCATCTTTTTCGGTACGATAATTTTTATCAATATATGGTTTTAAAGTAGTTGCAATAAATTCAAGGTATTGTTTGCCTTCCCCTTTGCCGTATTTCGCATCGTCGTAAGGGTTGTATTCCGTGATGCGTTTATCGCCACCATTATCAATTCCAACAACAATACATTCTTTATGTAATTGCGGGCCAAGCGTATCCAAACATTCATCAACGCCCCATTCAGCACCAAACGCAGCTGTTCTTTCATTAAATAAATTTTGTGCATCGTGCATGTACAAAACCGGGTATGTTTTATTTTTTATTTTGTTGTAAGATGATGGCAGGTATATCCATATTTTTCTGTAGCGGTTTAGCTGCGGCATAAAAAAAGCAGTATCAATTATGTGCACATTTGCTGATGCGGTATTGGGTTTTGGTTTAGCAGGTGCATCATCTTTCCAGCCCGCAATATTAAACTCAAAAGTTGTATCACTTTTTACATCAACTGATCTGTTGGCAATGTCTTCGCCTGTTGCAGTTGTTTCTACTTTATCAAAGCTGCCACGTGTAAATTTAAATTCAAACAAACCTGTATCCACATTATTAAGAACAATAATGCGCCTGGCGCCTGCAAAGGGTTTTAGTTTTGATTTTATATCAGCAGGGTTCCAGTTATTTAAATTGCCGGTGATATAAATATCATCATTTGCTTTTGCACCGATGCTGGTTACAATTACACGAACAGTATATTGCGCATAAATAAAAGTATTGCAGCAAGCAAAAACAATAACTACAAAAAGTTTTTTTATACGATTGAAATGCATCTATGCAATTTAGTTCAACTTCTTTTTTGCCTGTTATGTTTTATGAAATGTTTCAACCTTCTTCAACAAAAAAACTGTTTGAAATTTTGAAGCTTTTATGCTTGCTTTTTTGTGCAGGCGGCGCAAGATATTTCACATCATTTAAATGCTTGTTGATGTACGTCACAAATAAAAAGGGCAATCCGCCATGACGGATTGCCCTTTTATTAAAGTTTAAAAATTTATTCTTCAGTTCCCTGTTGAATATTAGTTTCTCCTTCAACAGGCGCTTTTGTTTCTTCAACCACAGTTGCATCAGTAATTGCAGGCTGCGTGTTTTCTGCGGCAGCTTTTGGTGCAGCAGGCTTCTTTGAACGGCCACGGCGTGTTCTTTTACCTGCTTCAGTTGCTGGTGCAGTTTTACCGTAAATTTCATTGAAATCAACCAACTCAATCATTGCTGTTTCGGCATTATCACCTACACGGATACCCAACTTTATAATGCGTGTATAACCGCCGGGGCGGCTGGCTATTTTTGGACGCAACAACAGTAAATAATTCCTTTACCGCATTTTTATCGTGCAGATAAGAAAACACCACTCTGTGCTGATGGCTGATCCGTTCCTGGCTTTCACCTTTGCGTGTTTTTGTAATTAACGGTTCAATGTAAGCGCGCAATGCTTTTGCTTTTGCCAATGTAGTTACAATACGCTTATGAATAATTAACTGGCTGCCGAGGTTGGCAAGCAACGCATCTCTGTGTGCCTTTCTGCGGCTTAAATTGTTTATTTTGTCTCCGTGACGCATACAAAAAGTTTCAAATTTAATTGCTTGAATGTTCCATTGGTATTTGTTTCAGAAACTCAACATTGAAACTCTGAAACTATGAAACAAGTAAACTAATTTATATATCGTCTAAGCCCATTTTGCTTAAATCCATACCGAACTGCAAGCCTCTTTCATGAAGCACCTGGTCAATTTCGCTTAACGATTTTTGACCAAAATTGCGGAACTTCATCAGGTCTTCCTGCTCGTATTGTACCAACTCGCTCAAGCGAATTTATTTTTGCCGCTTTTAAGCAATTGAATGCGCGAACAGAAAGATCTAAGATCTTCCAGCGGCGTCTTTAATACTTTGCGAAGCTGAAGCACTTGTTCATCCACCACATCTTCTTTCTTATCTTCTTTTGTATCGAAAGTGATGTTTTCATCAGTGATGATCATTAAGTGCTGAATGAGAATGCGCGATGCCTGCTTTACCGCATCTTCAGGGTTGATTGTGCCATCGGTAGAAACTTCCAACATCAGTTTTTCATAGTCGGTGCGTTGTTCTACGCGATAGTTTTCAACACCATATTTTACATTCTTTATAGGTGTATGAATGGAATCGATGGGAATGTATCCAAACACAGAATCCTTTCACTTTGATTTTCTTCTGCCGGAACATAACCTCGCCTTTGGCAATGGTTAATTCAATGTCTAATTTGGCAGAACCATCCAATGTACAAATCACCAGTTCAGGATTCATCAAATCAAAGCTTTGCGTAGCTTCGGCAATGTTCGCTGCGGTAAATTCGGTTTTGTTGCGAATGGATAAAGACAACTTTTTCGCTCTGAATATCCTGATCGCCTTTCTTTTTGAAACGCACCTGTTTCAGGTTCAGAATCATTTCGGTAACATCTTCTGTTACACCTTTGATAGTGGCAAACTCATGGTCAACGCCTTCTATCTTAATGCCCACAATAGCATAGCCTTCCAAAGAGCTTAATAAAACTCTGCGCAAAGCATTGCCGATGGTTAAACCATAGCCCGGCTCGAGCGGGCGAAACTCGAACTGACCTTCAAAATCAGTAACTTTCTGCATTACGATTTTGTCTGGTTTCTGAAAATTTAATATTGCCATAATAACTTGTGTAAGTACGCCCTAAATCCTCAAAGGGACTTTCAGGCGATTATAATTTAAGAACCTAATTTCTCTGTAAGAACTTTATTATGCAAAGCTGTTTTCTTTCCCTTTTAGGGATAGGGCCTGCCTTCTTACTTGCTGTACAATTCCACTATCAGTTGTTCCTTAATATTTTCAGGAACACTTTCTCTTTCAGGGTAAGTAATAAAAGTTCCCTTCTTTTCAGCATCATTCCAGTCGAGCCATGTAAACTTCGGGTTACGACCACGAATCTGGCTGGTGATAGAACTATTGTTTAACGCTTTTTCTTTCAAGCCAACTGTATCTCCTGGCTTTAACTGGTAAGATGGAATGTTTACAACATCGCCATTTACAGTAACGTGCTTATGACTTACCAACTGGCGGGCTGCAGGACGTGAAGGTGCAATGCCCCATACGAAATACAGCATTGTCTAAACGCGCTTCCAGAATCTTAATCAGGTTTTCACCTGTTACGCCTTTCATGCGTGCGCCTCTACAAAAGTGTTTTTGAACTGCCGCTCTAACACTCCGTAAGTGTACTTTGCCTTTTGCTTTTCTTTTAGCTGTAATGCATACTCGCCTGGCGCTTTGCGTTTCTTTGTTGCGCCATGCTGACCGGGCGGATTGCTGTTTTTAGTTAGCCATTTGCCGTTGCCTAAAATTGGCTCGCCGAATATGCGGCTTATCCTTGTTTTTGGACCTGTGTAACGTGCCATTTCTTATTTTACTTTTTTGATTTTTTAATGACGACACCTGATCGGTAAAAATCTAAAATGAATCAGGAATCCAATATAATTTACGATTTTAGATTTATGAATTATGATTGCGGATATGAAAATCAAACATCTACAATCACAAATCAAAAATCTGTTTAAACTCTTCTCTTTTTCGGAGGACGGCAGCCGTTGTGTGGCAGCGGTGTGATGTCTTTGATCATGGTTACTTCAATGCCATTCTGTGTTAAGGAGCGGATGGCGCCTTCTCTACCGGCACCCGGGCCTTTCACATACACATCTACTCTTTTCAAGCCTGCATCCAAAGCCACTTTCGCAGCATCCTGGGCAGCTACCTGCGCTGCATACGGCGTGTTTTTCTTAGAGCCTTTGAAGCCCATCTTACCGGCAGACGACCAACTGATTACCTGTCCCTGCTTGTTGGTAAGAGAAATGATAACGTTGTTAAAAGTAGCATTGATGTGGGCATCGCCGTAAGCATCTACTTTTACAATTCTTTTTTTTGCAGCGGCTTTTGCGCTGTTTTGCTGATTTGCTTTTGCCATAAAAATTTAAAGGTAATCTGCCTTATATAAGGTTTTTTTATAAAACAAAATCCCGCCCTTTATATGGAGCGAGACCTGGTAAACCCTCCGCCAGCCTTATGCTGGCATCCGGCGTTTCCAGATATAACAAAACATCAAGCCGCAAAGCCTGATGCAATGATATTATTTCTTGGGTGCTTTCTTTTTACCGGCAACGTTTTGCGTTTTCCTTTGCGGGTGCGGCTGTTGGTGCGGGTGCGCTGACCACGAACCGGCAAACCCTTACGATGACGCAAACCACGATAACAGGCAATGTCTAACAAACGCTTAATGTTCATCTGCACTTCACTGCGTAGCTGGCCTTCCACCTTAAATTCGTTGGTAACAATGTTACGGATAGCACCTTGCTCTTCATCATTCCACTGATTTACCTTTTTATCATAATCCACTCCGGCTTTATCTAAAATATATTGCGCCGTTGAGCGGCCAATACCGTAGATATACGTTAATCCGATTTCGCCTCTTTTGTTTTTGGGTAAATCAATACCGGCAATACGAGCCATAATTATTTTTAATTTTCAATTTTTAATTTCTAATTGATGTTGTCAATTAACCATTAACAATAACCAATTACCAATGATTATCCCTGGCGCTGCTTAAAGCGGGGATTCTTTTTGTTAATTACATACAGCTTGCCTTTTCTGCGAACAATTTTGCAATCTGCACTTCTTTTTTTTACGGAAGCTCTTACTTTCATAATCTTTTTATTTCACTTGTAGCTTATCTCCAACTTAGCAGACTTGCAGCTATCTGTTATTTATTTATACCTGAAAATGATTCTACCTCTTGATAAATCGTACGGACTCATTTCAACACCAACCTTATCTCCCGGCAAAATTCTGATGTAGTGCATCCGCATTTTTCCAGAAATGGTGGCTAAAATTTCATGTCCGTTTTCGAGCTTTACGCGAAACATCGCATTGCTAAGTGCTTCCAGAATGACACCATCTTGTTTAATCAGCGGTTGTTTCGACATATTTTTTGGGAGCGCAAAGATATAGGAATGCAACTAATTGATGAAATTTTCAAAAAAATTTCACATAATTAAATAAGATAAATGATTGATTATTTCCAGATTTCGGCAAAATTAATATCTGCATCGCAATCTTCATCAAGAACAAAATATTGCGAAATGTTCTTGCCTTTTTGAATTAATTGAAATGAACCTTCCTTATTTTCAAAAACTTCAACTTCTTCATTTTCGGGTGAAATAATAATGAAATATTTTATTTTTTCACTTTCATAAATCTGGAATTTTGTATGACGATCTTTTAATGCCGTTGCCGGCGATAAAATTTCTGCCACAAGATTCGGCGCAAAATCAAGATATTTTTTTGTGATGGGTTTGCAAACAACCAAGAGGTCCGGCTGAACAACAGTATTATCATCAACCTTATAATCTATTGGCTGCAATGTTTTGCAATGCCTGCAATTTTTTAAGGCTATATAAAATTCTGCACCTAAATTATTAGCAATAATTTGATGCTTTGGCACAGGCGCAGGGCTCATCGCATAAGGAATACCATGAATAAGTTCCCATTTGCCTTCCCAATCTTTCCAGTCATTAAAACTGTAATGCGGTAAAATTTGTAAAGCCGGCATATCATCAAAATTACAAACAAAAATTTACAGGTTCAAAGGCAACACAATTTGCCATTGATTTGCATTTCTTCCCTCAATATCTGCATTTAATAAACGACTGTATCTAATACCAAAACTTACCGGCTGTTCATTCCACCATTTTGTATCAAAGAAAATTTCTGCACCGGTTGAAGTAAAAATATATTTGTTACCGGTTCTTAAACTTTTAGCCTGCGTATAATCATAAAATAAATTGGCTCGAATTCTTAAAAAATAAACGACGTTATCAAAACCCCGATCCGGATAAGCCAATGGAAAATTATAATTAATTGCGGCCTTATACAATCGCGGATAATCTACTGCCGAATAGCCTCTTGAAAAAGGAAAATCATTATCATAATAATATTTGCCTGATGTATCTCTTTGCTGGTATGCAATATTTATTACGGTGCTGTGTGTTTTACTTAAACCGGGAAAATAAAAATAACCATTTGCCAGCAATTGATGCGCCGTGCTTCCGGTTCTGTATTGCAATAATATTGATTGGCCAAAATGCGGGTTAATATGCTGAAGCGCCTGTTGAATGTATTGGCTGTAATTTAATTGCAATTGCACATAACCAAAACCTGAATTATTTAAAAACTGTTTTGCAAGCCCCGTCCACATTGCATTGCTGTAATTATAACTTGCAGATGCAGTTAAGTTTCTATACATTTTTCCGCCGGTAAAATCTAAAGGCAATTGCAGGCCTGCAGCAAGTTTTGTTTCATTCCAATGCAAAGTTGTGTCTGCGTTTAATGTAACCGTTCGGTTCCATGTTTCATTTACATCAAAAAACGGCTGCACATACCAGCCACCATAAATTGCTGTATAACCAACGCGGCTAAAATGTTCGTTACGGTTGTAGGTATAATACAACTGGCTTTGAAAAGTGTTCAGCACATTTTCGCCATATAAAATAAATGAATATTCAGGATCGCTGAAATAAGGATTGTAACTATGAAAATTAAAAAGATGTGTTGCTTTTGAATATTTGGTTACCGCAAAATTTCTTTCACCAATGTTTTGAATTAAACTGTTTGATTGTTTTTTGAAACGGATTTGAAACATATAAATTTTTTAAAGTGTCTGCATCATTAACTAATTGCCATTGCGCATTTACAGTTGCAAGCCTGTAGCCATTTGCAGTAAATGCTGAAGTAATTATTTTATGGTTTAAAACAGTTGCCTGGTATAAGCCTGTTGCAGATGAAGCAACGCGGTAATTTTTATTTGTTGAATTAACATAAGCCCAAATTTCATCTTTGCCATTGTTTGAACAGGAATAAAATAATGTATCATTTTTTACAACAGGAAAACCAAAAATTCTGTTTTTATATGGAATGATTGAAGTGAAATTTTCATCATCAATACCTGACTTTAAAATGCTCATTTCTCCGCCGGCATTTCTATCACACACATAAATAAATTTATCATCTGCCGAAAATTTTGGATAAGAAAAAACATGACCAGCATTATTTTTTATTTCTTTAATAATTTTTCCATTTGCATCAAGAAAAACCAACATTGAACTGCCATTAATTTTTTGTTCAGCCGCAACAATTGTTTTTCCATCGTGTGAAATATCCG
>CAVSVA010000023.1:0-16366 GCA_963731245.1 uncultured Bacteroidota bacterium | reverse complement strand
GCTGAAGCGAGGTAAGCGATACTCTCTCCTTGGTTTATTTAATAGGGTAGTGTTTTTATCACTAACATCTGGCTATAGTTAAAACCGAGATTTTTATTATGTACATAAATAGTTTGTTATTAATTACCAATGTGCGATTATTAAAAAATGCGATATTTTATGTATGGTGGATTACACTATCATGAAAATTTGTTGAAACAGTTTGACTGTTACTACTTCAGTGCATCAGCAATTAAAGATATCGAAGAAAAGCTACTGCATGTTTAATTAAAGCAACTGGAAAATCCATATACCACTATTTTAGATCATGCTACAGTAGACAACTGCTTATTTGTCCGGTTATCCAATCAATTTTAAAAAGTAATTGATGCTCTGCTGCAAATAATATTGGATACTGCTCTGTTGGTAATACAGATGAGCTTGCTTCACAGCCATTATTAAGGCAATTTCTCTTTATATCGATTGCCAGACGTTTGAAAATCAGAAGTAAATTTGCAATTTAAAATGACAATTTATAAGCTTGGTTAACGCTTAAATACTTCCACTATAATCTATTTACAACCTTTCCATACCATGTTGTGTTTTACAAGATTTTCTTTCCGTGAACAAAATATGCCGTAGATCACAATAAATACAAAACAAAAACAAGGCACAACATATGAAATCTGTACGCCATAGATTATCTGCAATCAAGCCTTGCAACGGAGGAAAGAATGCACCACCAACAATGGCCATATTTCATAATGCTGACCTTTTTCAGTAAAGTCGCCAATTCTTTCAATACTTAAACTAAATAAAGTAGCAAACATGATTGAAATAAAAACACCTAAGCCAACAATAAAGTATGGATTAAACGAAGAATGTGTAAATGCAATTAAAAGATATAATACAATCATGCCTGTTCCAAATACAGCAACCAGTTTCCTGCTGAAAAAAACTTGAATAAATAAAAGACTGATAAAACCAACAATAGTTGCCACTACATAGTACGCAGTTAAAAATTGCGCAGCCTTATCCGGCGTGAATGCTGCAACATTTTTATCCTGCAAGTAATTGATAAAAAAACCGGCGGTGCAAGCTTCTGCTCCAACATAAAAAAACATAATAACAGCACCCCAACATAATTGCGGATATCGCCTCGATTTTTTTAAGATAGAAAAAAATGAAAAGCCTTTCTCCATTTGTGGTTTAAAGGCAGGCAGCACAGAAAAATAAATGAATACAGCAAGTAAAATCGTTCCAATTCCTAACCACATGTAAGGTTTATAAAAGGAAATATTTTTATCAGCACCATAAATTAAGCTTGTACCTAAAACAGGTGTTAACGAATACCCGATTCTTGAAAATACCTGCACAAAATTTATACGCATGTGTGCACCTTCAGGCGTGCCTAACATAGTTGCAAGCGGGTTCGCAGCTACGTTAATAAGTGTTACACCAATTGATACAACGAATAAAGCAATCAGCGCTAAAATATAAGAAGATGAAAAATATGCAGGAATAAAAATGCTGCAGCTCACCGCAAATAAGCAATGCTGTAAGCAAAGCAACTTTATAACCATACTTTGAAATATAATAAGAAATAGGAATGGGAAAGATGAGATAAACAAGATAAAAAGATTGCTGAATGCGTGTTGCCTGCGTATAAGAAAGATGAAAAAAGTTTTTGAATGTAAAGAAGCAAAATACGATTCATGCAAATAATTGCGCCAACAAATAAAAACACATAAGCTACTAACAGAAGAGGTTTCGATTGATGCTTCATTAATATTTTTTTGAATGATTTCTTTTATAGTTACTTATCAGTAGGTAGCGCGTTCTCCGGAAATATCATAAATAAACCCGATTGAAAAGCTATTCTCATCCGAAACAATCAAACAGGAAATAGCCGCCACTTCTTCTACCGTTCCCAAACGGTTCATCGGAATTTTTGCCGTCATATCAGCAAGTTGTTCAGCAGAAGTATTTTCATTCATTGACGTTTTAATTACAGCGGGCGCCAAACCATTAACCGTAATATTGGTATCTGCAAATTCTTTTGCAACACCTTTTACCAAACCAATAACGCCGGCTTTTGTTGATGAGTAACCAATCATGCCGGGATTACCTTCTTTACCAGCCATTGAAGAAATTAATAACAATCTTCCTGTACCGGTTTTTTCCATTTGCATCAATGTATATTTTGTGATAAGAAACTGCCTTTTAAATTCACATCATACAGTTTATCAAAATCAGCGGTCGGATAGTCGGTTATTCTTGTGCCTGTTGGTCCTACAATTCCTGCACAATTCACCATAATATCAATTTTATAAAACGTGGTTACAACTTTTTTTATGGTTTTAGATAATTGTTCTTCATCGCTTATATCAACATCGTAGCCTTTTGTTAAAATATTTTCATTTGTAAATTCTTAATTGTTTTTTTTAATAAAGTTTTATCTATATCAAACAAAATCACAGTTACACTTCTTTACCAAGCCTGCATGCAATGGCTTTACCAATGCCATTTGCAGCACCTGAAAAACTGCAATCTTGTTAATAAATCTTTGAAACATTTTGATGGAATTAAAAAATGAAAAATGATTTTTTTTAAACAAAAGGCGTTTTATAAATTACCTGCCTGTTAATAATAATTTCCCCACTAACCAGGTATTTTTTTATTGTTTCTTTATTGATGGTTATACCCAAACCCGGTTGTTCAGGTACATGTACATAACCATTACTATCTATTAATTTTTGTTTGAGTGATGTCTTTCGCCAGCGATGATAATTCAACAGGACACTCGCACAGTTTATCTTTTTCAATACCGGCAAAAGGTTGCAATGAAGCGCTTAAAGCAAGGTTTGAAGTAAACGTGTGATTAACATAAGTAATACCTTTTTGCTTTGAGGAATCTGCTATTTTTTTTGCGACCGTTATGCCGCCAATTCTTCCTGTATCAATTTGTATGAAAGAAATACCAGCATAATTCATCATTGCAATTGCTTGTTGAAAACTGCTGCAACCTTCACCGGCAGCAATTGCAATTGATGGTTGTAAAGTAGAAAGTTTTTTATATGCATCTAATTCAAGATTAGCAAAAGGTTCTTCCAGCCAATATGCGTTTACGTTTTTCAAAGCCTGCAATCGCTCTGTTGCTAATGCAACGTTATCATTCCAGACAGTACCTGCATCTATCATTAATAAAATATCATTACCAAGCGCTTCACGTGCGGCTGATATATGTGCTTCATCTTTTTCTGTACTAATTTTTCCAAAAGCCCAACCAAACTTCACCGCTTTAAATCCGGCAATTTTTGTATTGAATGCCTTATCGAAAGTTTCTTTGGGTATATCACCAAACAGTTGCGAGGCATACGCTATTTTTGGAAAAGATTTTTTGTAACCCAATAACTTGTAAACAGGTTCATTTAATTTCTTACCTGATAAATCCCATAAAGCAATATCAATTCCTGAAAGTGTATGCGATGCCTGCAAAAGGTCAAATGAATTTTTATGAACCGAGGTTGCCATACTTTCAATATCTTTTACATCATTCAACTGCACGCCTTCAACCGAATACCTGATTGGCTTACATGCGCTGTGCGACATAGGACATACATAACTTGCAATACTTGTAAGCGGCGACGCTCACATCTCACCCCAGCCTTCAATACCATTAGCTATAACCCTTACCAGTAAAGCATCTTGGCTGCCATCGCCAACATCAAACACTTCAGGCATTGATAAATAAAAGAAATCAACTGAGTCAATTTTCATTAATTATATTTAATGTGCTTGATTGTCTCCATCAAAAAAAATAATGTGCAATCACTAAAATGTTATCGTAAGCCCGCCATCAACTGTTATTACTTCTCCCTTATATAGATGCATCCTTCGCCCGCTAAAAAAAATGCTCACCCGCAATTTCACCGGCTTCTGCTGCACGCTTTAAAGGCAGATGTTGATTGTTTACATAATTATCTTTAAACCATTGGGTATCCAATTCATTTACACCATCAACAACAGACATTGCCGTATTTACAAAACCAGGTGCTATCGCATTCACCAAAATATTTTTATCAGCAAGCTCCAACGCCATTGCACGGCAAATTGATTAATGGCAGCCTTGCCATCGAATAACTGCTTGCATGTGTTTCTGCCCGCGTTCCATGAATGGAAGTGATGTGAACAATTCTTCCGCCTTGCTTCATAAACTTTACAGCCAATTGTGTTATTAGTAAACAACCATTCAACATAATGTCAAACGTTACACGCCATTGGTTAATCTCCATTTCCAACGGATTGGTTTTTGCGAAAACACCGGCACAATTAATTAATGCATCAATATGATTCCAGTTGTGTTGTATTATTTTTTCGCCTTCTATAATTGTTGCTTTATCTGCATAACTGCCTTCTAACAAAAGATGATTTCCTTTGGGAAGTTCGTGAACACATCTTTTAGTTTTTCAGACTGAATATCGTTTACACATACATCATAACCTTCGTTTGCAAAACGCATGGCAGTTGCTTTTCCAATGCCGGATGCAGCGCCTGTTATTAAAACTTTTTTTCTTTGCATTTGTAATATTGTTTCAAACTTTCTCCTGCATAAATTTGTACTGTTGTTTGCAATTTTTCTCCCGGTTTTAATGCACTGCATTGCCTTAATGCTTTAGCTTCATTTACACTTACCGGCATTGCAGTCGCAGGCTCTAATATTACTGTATAGTGATTAAGAAAACCGCCATATGAAGCAAAATACCATTGATAAGGAAACACTTTTTTATCATAACGATACCGGAACATATCATTGCTTTTAGCGTTTTATCAAACTCATTTCAGCTTCATCAATGTTATACAAGTAAAAGAAATCAACACTATTATTTTTTTCTGGAATTATTGATGCATTTGTTTCCTTCTATCATCGCCCAATTAAATTCATTCATGTTTTTAAATCTTGAATAATCAGGGTCAACAGCTTTTGCTTTTTTTGCAGAGGTTATTAATTGATCACCTTCTTCAATCTTTAAAGCAGCATGCAACTTCCATAAGAAATTTCTTTCAAATCCTGAATGATTACATATCGTATAATCAAGATTTATTTGCGGTGCATTTTTATCGAGTGAAAATTTTTTCTGGTATGACAAACCGCTTAGTTCTAACAATCCAACATTGAAATTTCACCTTCTTTTATTTCATATTGTAATGGTGTTGTCCACAATTCTCCATGGTCAGGATAATTAATGCCATCAACTGTTTCAGGAATATCATTAGGGATTAATTCATCAATGCCGCCAAAAAAATTTGAATCATAATCTGCACCGGGTTGTTGAATTTCTAATTGCAAATTTTCATTGCGCCATAAAAATTCTTTCTTCAATTTTTTATTATAACACTTATAATTTTTCGACCGACTGCAGGAACCGCTTCAAACTTTATATAATCGTTTTCGCCTGTTATTACTTCTACATCATTAATATGTTTATGAGAGATTATCACCTGGTTTTTATTACTTATTAAAATGTATGAATTATTGTTTTACAAGTTTTATTACAAAGCCGCCTCCCGGCGCAAGGTGTATTTTCATTGTATCATTTTTTTGAATGATGGTATCAGATAAAATATAATCGCCTGCATAACGGTCAGCATTTACGCCATCTTTACAAACAGTTGCAGTATAATTTCCCGGTTCTAAAAAATCGAATTTCATATCAATATCTCTTGCCAACCAATTGCTCATACCACCAACAAACCATTGATTATTTTTTTGTCTTGCCGTTACAATATATTCACCCACTTTTCCATCTATAACATTTGTTTTGTCCCATGTGGTGGGAATAGCAGCCATCAACTCTGTAAACTTTGGTTCAAGCCACGCTTGTGAAGGATTGCCGCCAAATATTTCCATCGGATTATCATACACAACAAACATCGCAAGCTGATGGCAGCGTGTACCCTGCGTCATCACATTTCCTTCAATTGTTCTGAAACCTTTTTTTGTTGCGTTGTTAAAAACCAACGGTTCATAATCAAAAGAACCTTCCAGCATTCTTGTAAAAGGCAATGTAACGTCATGATCCGGCGATGTTTTATCACTGCCAATATTATTTTCCGAACCCAGCACACCTTCCCGTGTTATATTGTTAGGAAAAGTGCGGTTAAAACCTTTGGGCGGATATGCACCGTGATACATGATCATGATATGATGTTCCGCACATGCTTTTGCAATGCGATAATAAAAGTCTACCATCTTTTGATCATTCCGATCCATAAAATCAGTCATAATAAAATCAACGCCCCATCGGTTAAAGCGGTCTAAAGCACTATCAAGTTGGCGGTCTAAAGTATTTGCCAGTGTCCACATACTAATTTTAATTCCGTTTGCTTTTGCATAAGCAACAAGTGTATCCATATTAATATCTGGATTGATCTTAAACATGTCCATGTTATCGCTCCATCCGGCATCCATCATTATGCGGTTAAAGCCGAAGCGTTTGGCAAAATCAATATAATATTTGTAAGATGCCGTGTTAACCCCAGACTCTGAAAGGCACATTAAAAAGATTTACTTGAATAGTCCATTCATCAGTTCCTTTACCCGGACGAACCCAAGATGCATCACCAATTCTGGAAGGCGAAGCAAGTCTGTAAACAATATCATTCGAAGGCAATTGCCGGTCTTCATCAGCAATCATTAATATGCGCCAGGGAAAAGTGCGGTTGCCTTTTGTATGAGCGATATAACCAGCTCTTTTTGTAACAAGCATTTGAGGATAATCGTCACCGCTTATTTTTTCTTCTAAAGGATAAGGCGCAAATATTGCGTTCAACACATTTGAATTTGCGCCCGTTAAAAACAAACCGGGATAATCTTCAAGGTCTGATTCTGCAATGGCAATTTTAGGATTGGATGGAGGTGCTACTAAAACAGGTGAATAACCAACTTCCGCATTGCTTATAGAATCAAGTTTCCGCAACGGATATAATTCTTCAAAACTTGTATGAAAAATATCAGCATCACTTCTTTTATGTATAGATGGAAAATAAGCAGATGAGGCATTGGCAAAATGAAAGGAGGCAATTTCATTTTGAACGGTGATTGAATCTTTAAACAATGTAATAAAGCGGTAAGCAATTCCATCATCATATGCTCTGAATTCAACTTTATACGGCTGTTTAAATGTTATAGATAAGAGATTGTAATCGTCTTTAATCTTTATTCTTTTCTCAGGAACAGGTGAAATGATTTCATTATTTATTGTTTTAAGTGAATGCGATTTAATACTGTTGTTAAGCGAAAAACTTTGATCATTATTTAATAACAGATCAGCTTCAGAAGTTTGCAGCAGCGAAATTCCGTTTTCATATACAGCATATTTCAGGTCTTTATCAAACCATACTTTAATACATATTTTTTTTGATGGCGAGCATACAGATAATGTATCTGTACAATATGCGTTGAACACGCTGCACATAAAAATGACAAGCAAAAAATTACTCTTCATATAATTTTAATTACACCAATCACGATTGTTTACAAACAACAATGCAATTCAATATAGATTTAATAACCCGGATTTTGTGTTAACAATGGATCGGCTGCAATTTCACTCATCGGTATAGGAAAGAAATAGTTTGCAGGATCTTTAAAAACCCGCACAGGATCGTAGTCAAGATTACCGCCGGTATTTGGTACAACGTAACTATAGTGTAAGCTTCCGTTTGTGTTTTTGGTGATGGATACGCCCATCGCCGTCATGTTGTTTACCGTGCCAGCAATCTTCCATCTTCTTACATCCCAAAAACGATGTTCTTCAAAAGACAACTCGACTTTTCTTTCATTTTGAATTCGCTGCCGCATCTCATCTTTAGATAAACCCGTTGGTAGATCAGGCATGCCTGCTCTTTCGCGTATTAAATTTATTGCAGCATATGCATTCGCAGGTCCCTGCGCTTCATTAATTGCTTCTGCATAGTTTAATAAAATTTCAGCATAGCGTATATAAATCCATGGCTGGTTGCCCTGACCCGAACCTAATGTAACGCCTGTTGCATCATACACTGAAGGATCAACAAATTTTGCAAGCAGGTAACCTGTTACTGTTTGATTTTGATTAAAGTCTAAACCATCCGGGTTCACAAAATCAATAGTGCTCTGGTTTAAAGTTGAGCCCTGGTGGTAAATGTCAACGTCTAATCTTGGGTCGCGATTGGCGTAAGGATTTTGCGGATCATAACCTGAACCCGGATCTGTTATAGGTTTGCCGTTCAGCATTTCATAAGAATCTACCATTTGCTGTGTTGGCGTGTACATAATATTTCCACCTCTTGAAAATGGCATAACGCAGTATTCAAAAGTTAGTCCCGGCCATGGATAATCATCCTGGTGACCCTCAGAAGCTTTCCCGGATTGATTGATTGTAATAAAAATATCTTCTTTGTTTGCAGGATCATATTTAATGAACATATTTTTATAATCAATCCATGGCACCAGGCTATATCTTCCCAAATCCATAACTGCTTTTGCCGCATCAGCCGCTGCCTGCCAGCGCGCAACATCATTGGAAGTATTAAACAGCGGGCTTGCATAAAACAGCAGTACTCTTGATTTAATTGACATAGCAATGCCCTGGTCAATCGTACCAAAATTAGTAGCTACAGCAGGCAACTCTGTTATGGCAGAATCAAGTTGCGAGATGATAAATTGAAAACATTCATCCACCGTATTTCGTGCAACAGAAAAACTATCATTTAAGCCAAAAGTGTGGGTAATGATGGGTACGCCATTATAATGTTTTACCAAAGTAAAATACCTGAAAGCACGGAGGGCTCTCATTTCACCGGTTAATCTTTGTTTATCATTGTCAGATAAGCCTGGAACATTGGCGATGTTTTCGAAGAAAGAATTTTCCTGGGCTATGTAGTTGTAATTATTTGCCCACACTTGTTGCCTTGGGTATGGGTTTCCATCAAAGGTACCTGTAAACCCTTCGCCATTTGGCGTGGGATCAATCAAGCCCTTATTAACAACATTCACACCAGTGTAGGATTCATACGCAGAAAGGGTTTCATCTGTTGCACCTGCCAGCATAAACGCCTGCCAGTGGCAATTATAAAATCCATATGCAAGATCTCTGTAATTATTTGTAACCAGCGCTTCTGTAAGGTTAGGATCGGAGAAAAGCGTGGTACCAGAAACACCGGTGGTTGGTGTTATATCCAGCAGGTTTTTTTTGCATGATATTGTTGTAAGTGCAATACCTGTTATCACCACAAAAAATATTTTTTTCATCATTATAATTTTGAAAGAATGAGTTAATAAGATTAAAAAGTAATGGAAGCGCCTATGTTAAATGTTCTGTTTACAGGATATGCCAATCCTTGCCCGTCAACTGCTTCCGGGTCTAAACCTTTGTATTTTGTAATAGTAAAAACATTAAATGAGTTTATATAAACACGTAAACCATCAACCCCATATTTCTGTAATCCGGCGCTTTGTATGTTGTAAGCCAATTCCAGATTTTTAAGTCTTAGAAAAGCGGTATTGCTTAAATAATAAGTATTGGGAATTCCCTGCGGGCTGCCATACACTTCAGCGGCACGCGGCTTATCGGTTATGTGCCCGGGCGTAGATCTGCCTGTATAATCTTCAATAGTAAAATTTTGATTTCTGCCTGATACGGCCCTGAAATATCGTTGTGCTTTTGCCTGTCCCTGAAATAAAATATCAAGACTGAATGCCTTATAAGTAGCACCAAGAGAAATACCATAAATTATTTGTGGTATTGAGTTTAGAGATTCAACGATCTGGTCTTTTTGATCTATTATGCCATCACCATTTATATCTGCAAATTTTAAATCACCCGGCACCGGCGGACTGCCCAATGTATATGTTGCATACTTATTAATTTCATCCTGGGTTTGAAAAACGCCAATTGCCTTATAAAATAAGCTTGCACCAACCGGTTGCCCGGTTAATGCCTGGTAAGCAGGTTTGCTTGATAGTTTTTCATCCTGGTAAATTATTTTATTTTTTGCATAAGTTATATTGCCTGATGCATAATAATGCACTTTGCCAAAATTACCATGATATTCTACAGATGCTTCCAACCCTTTATTATCAACGATGCCAATGTTCTCATCCGGCAGCGAAATACCTGTGTACAAAGGAACGGATGCACTTGGCGGAGCTAATATATTATCTCTTCTCTGGTGAAAAACATCAAACGTCAAGCTTAGGGCATTGCTAAATAGCGCCGCATCTAAACCAAGATTGGTGGAAGTTTGCGATTCCCACGTTGCATCAGGATTACCAACAACACCCGGAGAAAATGCCGGATAATTTACAATTGTTCCGTTTGCATTATTATAAAATAACCTGCCATTGGGATTGATATAATAAAATTGGGCAAACTGAAAAGGAGGAATATTATCATTACCTAATTTACCCCATGAGCCGCGAATTTTTAGTGTGTTTATAACAGGCAAGCTGTTTTTAAACCAGCTATATTGCGAAATAACCCAGCCTGCCGAAACACTTGGAAATAAACCCCAGCGCTTGCTTTCAGAAAAAACATCTGATCCGTCATACCGCAATTGCCCTTCAATAATATAAGTATTGTCGAACGTATAATTTACCCTGCCAAAATAATTTTGTCGTGCAGAAGTAATTTCATTACCGGAATTGGTTTGATTAACTGAACTTCCATAATCGAGTTGTGAGATTGCCTGTGAAATAAACTGCTCTTTATGTGCACTTAAATATTTATAATCGAAAGTACTTTGTTCATAGGCAGCAAAAGCTTTTATGGAACTTTTACCGAACAGGTGTTCATAATTTAGTTTGATATTTTTTGTGATGGTGACTGAATTTCCATTTAATATATCAAGTGAAGCAAGACCCAACGCGCCATTTTCAGTAAAGGCAGTGTAAGTATTTGCTGCCTGGTCATAGGAATATACCTGGTAAGATTTATTCCAGTTTGTGCTGTCTGTATTACCAAAATCAACTGAAATAAAACCATCCACATATAATCCATCTATAAACGGCAAATCAAGCCTTGCCCTTGCTGTATTTAATGAGAACATTTTTTTTAGCGTTGCAAGGCCAGCTTTATCAGTAGAATTCAATAATGGATTTAATTCACCACCGTTACTCAAACCTCCGGTTGCATAACTGCCATCAGGATTTTTTGCCAGCGTATTAGGCAGCGCACCTACAAGACTTGAAAATGTATTGGAAATACCCAAAGGAGAACCCTGCTGATTTTGCCACCTTAATTGGCTGCCAAAAGATATTTTTAATAACCGGTTGATTTGTGCATCAATATTACCGCTAAAATTATATTGCTTATACTTCCACACGCCATCTGTAAACTGACCATCCTGGTGAAGCATACCAACCGAAGTATAATATTTTATTTTATCGGTTCCGCCGGAAAGTGTAATGCTGGCTCTATCCTGCAAAGCTACCTTCTTTGTTGCAAGCGGTAACCAGTTTGTGTTAGGATGCCCGATAGGATCTGAACCATTTTGATACTTGCTTATATCGTCCTGCGTATAAATTGGATTACCACCGCCAAACACCGAAATATCATTTATCATTTCAGCATATTGAGCCGCATTTAAATAAGTTTCTGTTTTAGCCCAGGTATTAAAACCCTGGTTATAATTAAAAGTAAAAGCAGGCTTGCCGGTTTTGCCTCTTTTGGTTGTTACCAGTATTACACCATTAGCAGCTTGGGCACCATATATTGCTGCAGAAGCATCTTTTAATACCGAAATGCTTTCAATGTCGTTGGGGTCCAGTTGATTAAAGCCACCCGGTCTGTTGGCAACGCCATCAATAACTATCAGGGGCGAGTAGCACCTGAATAAGTGCTAATGCCGCGGATATATATTTTCGATCCATCATTACCTGGCTGGCCGCTATTGTTTGTTGCAATAACGCCGGGAACTCTTCCTGCAAATGCATTTGATACTTCGGCAGCAGGAGACTTTGCAATTTCATCCCCTTTTACAACACTCACCGCACCACTTAAGGTTGCTTTTTTTTGCGTGCCATAGCCAACTACTACCACATCAGATAAACTGCCGCTGGTTGCTTCCATTAATACGCTAATGGATGATTGTCCATTAACAGGTCGTTCGATTGTTTTATATCCAACAGATGTAAAAACGAGCGTACTGTTTTCCGGAGCCTTAATGCTAAAGTTGCCATTTTCATTTGTAACAGTACCCAAAGATGGATTATTTTTCACAGAAACAGATACACCTGCAAGTTGCCCCGAATCAGACCTTACTGTACCGGTGACCTCTTTAAGACTTTGGGAAAACAAACACTTCGTACTGCAGCAGCTAATAACAATAAAAAGCAAAAGCCTGGTAACTCTCAAAAAAATTTTCGTTTTCATAATCAAGTTTTCGTTAGTTTAAAAGCAAGTTTCGATGATTAAAACTACTGGATAGGTTTTTTACAAAAAGTCTAAAATCATTTTAATAGAGATACTTTTTTAACATAAATGCGATAATGCAAAAGCAGAAATGATAAATTATGCTTGAATTAAGCTTTAGAACTTCGCTTATTTAAAATTCAGATGAATTATATATTGGCTTGTTGGAAATGATTGGCTGAGTTAGCTATAAACCTGTTTTTATAATGTTTAGGAATTACACCTAACATCTTTTTAAAATGACGATGATAATTTGATAAGGTATCAAAGCCACTTAAATAACATATTTCAGATATTGTATGATTGTCTTCCATCAATAGGCGGCAAGAGTGGCTGATGCGTATTTCGGTTACATACTGTGAGAATGTTTTACGAGTGTGATGCTTAAAATATCTTGAAAATGAAGCCACGCTCATATTAAGTCTGGACGCAATTTTTTCAATATAAATATCATTGGTGTAATTATCCATAACAAACTGCAGAACTGTATTAATTCTATCAGTATCATTCGTATTATTTGCTGTAAAACCACTTGATAAAATATATTTTGTATCTTTTGTAGCAGAAAGAAAGATAAGGATATCAAGCAAACTTAGAAGACGTGCGGCAGAAGATTCATTCTTCATATCTGTTAGCTTGTGCTTAATATAATCATTGGCATTGCCGATAATTTCAAGCCCTAAAAAAGATCTGTCTAATAAGCGTTTTACTAATTTCATTTCAGGTAAATCAAAAAAATGTTTACCTAAAAAATCATGTGTAAAATGAATAAAAATTGACTTAGCAACCAATCCTTTCTTTTTTATAATATTCTTCATTATTCCTGTATAAATGAGGAATGTTTGGACCTATCAAAGCAAGATTTCCATCTTGAAAATGACTTACATTATCACCTATGAATCTTGTGCCTTCTGTTCTGTCAATTAAAACAAGCTCATATTCCTTATGAAAATGCCAGGGCTTATCAAAATAATCACATTCCCAGCACATATATAAAAAGGAATTTTCTGCTGGCAAAGGAAGTCTGTGAAATTGAGCCCTCATTACTCTTGAATGTTTATTAATAAGATAAAAGTATTAAATTTTGCATTGCAGAATGTCCGTCAACTTACAGAATAAAAAAAATTTATAAGGCAGAAAAAATTTAAACTTGCATGGCCCTTATAAGCTCCAGTTTGCCACTTAAGTAATGGTTTTGTTTATGCAGTTTTCTCATAAGCTTTATGGTTTATGGTGCCGCTAAATGCGGTTATAATGTTGTAGAACAATATGCTGATATATGTCATGTTTTTATTGCCTTAGATGATGACGTTCATCAGATATTAGCCCACGACCGACAATTTCTTTGTAAAAAGTTAACGAACGAGCAAGCAGCAAGCACATTGTGTAAATGCAAAACAGGCACTGCGATTTGTTTGTGTGTCTGCTATAAATATTTTCAACTTTTTTCTTTTAAGATAAAGCTGAATCAGCCAAAACATAAAATCAATAATTATCAAAATATCGAATATCGTTTTCGTTATCCTGATTACTTTTTGCACTATGATAGTTTTATAAGGCATCCACAATAAAAAAAGATTTAATGCACTTACACAAACTGTTGCAATTACTAAAACCAGCAATAATGTTTTTTGATTAAGAGTTTTCTTTACCATTCTTGATAAACATAAATTGAAGCAACAAAAATAAAATTTCAAAACCTTGATTGGAAGTAGGAAATGTTTTTAGGAATAAGTTGCCACTTTTAAAAGCTCTTCAACTTCTCATTCATTTCAATCAAACCTGCTTTCTTAAGTAGTTCATCAGAAATTGCATTTAGTTCTTCAAGTGTTTCCTTTGGCGCAATATCAAGAACATTATCATCACTTATTGCATCCTTACGTGCCAGCCACGCTCAATTACTTTGCTTAAGAGCAACACATTTTTTCTTGGTATAGTTAATTGAATTTTTACATTATCATTCATTCCAGGAATGCTTAATACAGTTTCAAAAACTTTTGCGATTGTGTTTGTTGTTTGCATGTTATTTTTTTTTCGTTTTCACAAATCTCGTTCACGAGTCAAAAGTATGAAGCTGATAAATTATAAAGCAGTTTTATCCCCTTCAGAATTTGAAGTGGATATATAAAACGCTGATGTTGTTTCTAATTTCGTTTATGTAAATCTGATTGTGAAATTGAAAATGATGATGTATGAAACTCAGAAACAATCTTCCATCCGTAGAGGAAGTAAAAAACACGGACATGGTTGACTACCTTTTAAGTCTTGGTTTTAAACCAGCAAAAGTTACCCGCAATGATTATTGGTACTTATCTCCTTTCAGAGAAGAAACACAGCCTTCCTTCAAAGTAAACAGCAACATGAATCGGTGGTATGATTTCGGCGAAGGAAAGGGAGGTAACATCATTGATTTTGGAATACAATTCCTCAAATGCAGCGTGAGTGAGTTGTTGAAACGAATGAGCAAATCTTTTTCTTTTGAACAGCAAAATATCGCAATCAAAAAAGAGGATGAAGACGCGAAAAAAATTAAGGTAATTAATGAAAAAGAAATTACTTCGCTTGTTTTAATCAGGTATCTGCATAAAAGAAGGATCCCTTGATATTGCTGCCAAATATTGCAAAGAAATTGACTACCAATTGTACGGCAAAGATTACTATGCAATCGGCTTTAAAAATAATGTGGGTGGATATGAATTAAGGAATGAAAAATTTAAGGCAAGCAGCTCTCCAAAAGACATTACTTTGGTTCAAAGCAATGCTGAAAAACTTACCGTGTTCGAAGGCTTTTTTAATTTTCTTTCTTACCAGGCAATTCATCATAAACAAGAACAACCGGAAACAAATTTTTTGGTGCTTAATTCTACCTCATTTTTTGAAAAAAGTTTGCCTTTAATGCAATCACATAAATCAGTTCACCTTTATCTCGATTGTGATACAACCGGACAAAAGTGCATAGAAAAAGCGCTTGAAATTGACAAGCAAAAATTCATTGATGAAAGACAGTTGTATAAAAATTATAAAGACTTAAATGACTGGATAATGCACATAGGTCAATCGCAAAAACAATCAATTCAATTGAAACAATAATTTTTCTTTGAGCAGAAGCACTTCAATATTTTTTCTCTTCTGCATTCATTTATAAATCAAGTTCTCTAAATAAAAGCTATGGCAGATTTTGAAATTGAGCCGTGAGATAGCACGCTTTGCCGCTATCGGCAAGATGTACGGTTGTATCACAACCGAATCTTGCCGCTCTTACTCCAAAGTCGTGAGCGGTTACTAAATAGGAATTGTTAAAGTGAAAATGATAAGTGATGAGTGATACAAAAAATAACCTTTCCAAATGGCTACACATTACGATTGAAACAGAAAAGATTACGATAAAATCAATCGCAAATTTTCTAAATCCACATGCAGAAAATTTAGTGAATATGCACGGCGTGTATTGCTTGATAAAGTGGTAACAGTTAACCAACGAAATCAATCTCTTGATGACTTTATGGCAGAAATGATTAGGTTGAAATGAGTTGGTGTAATAAAAATTCGGCTTAATAATAAAGACATTTTTAATAAAAACAATGAAACGTTTCCACAATAGAAAGGCTGTTACAAAACGAGTATTTAATCAACTGCCTGCACAATGTAATTTGAGAGGAAAAACAATCGCAAGCTGGATAAATTTTATCAATCCGATGAGGGGTTTACTGGTAATGGGTTGGCCCGGCACAGTTAAATCTTACTTCATTATTCAGCATATCATCAAGCAACATATTGAAAAAGGGTTTAGCATGTTTGTTTATGATTTTAAGTATGATGACCTATCGCGAATCGCTTACAATCATTACTTAAAATTAAAAGCAAAAAAAATACAAGGTTGAACCCCAATTTTATGAAATCAATTTGATGATTTAACCGGCTTCCGCAGACCA
>CAVSVA010000022.1:0-17029 GCA_963731245.1 uncultured Bacteroidota bacterium | reverse complement strand
ATCCATACGCGGCATATTCAGATCTAAAAAAATTACATCGGGGCAATTGTTCTGCTGCTGTTTTAAAATTGTTAGTGCTTCTTCCCCGTCTCCGGCAGAAATAAAATCTATTGAAGGATTTACTTCTGATAATACTTCTTTAAACAGAGTAACATCGTCTGTATCATCATCAACCAATAAAAAGCGGTTACTTTTTGTCATTATTTGTTTTTTAAAAAATTATAGCTGGCAAAGGAAATAAATATTTTATGGCAGATGGGTAAAACAATGCAAAAATATATTCAAAACTAATTTCTTAAAATAAAAATTCTTGTTTAAGAAGCTGTTTTTGTTATGCCCTGCAAAATAGATTTCCATATTAACGAAAAAAACGAACGTTGCGCATCCCGCTTATAGGTAACATATTTTGGCCTGGCTTCGCTTGCATTATTTGATTTATTCAATATAAAATTATTTGCAATAAAGCTAAGAAAACCGCGGTGTTTTAGCTTGCCTGAGTCATCTGGCTTTAATGCCGTTATTTTAAGATCATCATACACAAAATAAACAGAACTGCGTGCATTGCGATTGTTGGCTATAATATGCACTTTTAATTTTTTTATTGAAAGGCTGTTAATTTCAAACAAACCCAACGGCATTGATGCTTTGTTTAAAGCTGTTCCGTTCATCGGGCCAAGATCAGCATCAACAGTAAAAGCTCCGGTTTTTGCTTTCGAAAGATCAAACATAAATGTTGCGCTGAAATTTCCCTGGCTTATTAATTTACTTTGCGCCGCAACTTTTAATATTTTATTGGCAGCAATATTTTTGCGCATGTTGGTAACATTTGTAATTGTTCCATTTATATTATCAAAAATTATTGAGCCGGTTTTTTCTGTTTTTGGATTTAATTCTGTGTAAGTGAATTTAAAATTTTTAATAAGAATGGTATCAATATTTGTTGGAAAAAATTCAGCCTCATTAATAATTGATGCGGATAATTTCCAATTTTAGATTTGGTGGAAGCGGGTATATTTCTATCAGCATACACTTCCATTGTTCCGTTGTTTAATTCAGCACGCGTTGCAAAAAACCTTCACCCAAAAACAAATGATACCAGTCAATATTTTTAAAAGAAGCTGTTTCAAATTTTATATCGTAGCGGTCTTTATAAAATTTAAGTTGTTTGCTGAATTGTTGTTTATTATAACGCGGCGTTAAAAACAAACCGGTTATGTTCAGCACTTTTTGCTGTGCATGCAAAGCAAGAGAATCTGCTTTTATAAAGTATAAACTATCAGCAGTTCTTATTGAATATTGGTTGAAATTTATCAGCGCATCTTTTGCATATAAAAACCTGGTTGTATCATATTGTGTTGTTGAATCAATTTCAACATCTTTAAACTTCATTGAAATGTTTTTAAATGCCGTTAATTTTTCCTGTTGTTCAACATTGTGATATAAAAAATTCATGTTGGTAATAGAAAGATTTTTTAGATAAAAATGGCCAACACTTTTTGCAATGCGTGAGTAAAGCGTAGAAGTATCTTTAGAAACTTTATTGTTTTTGCTTACAGGATGAAAAATTTCAACCGTTGGATTATTTATATTCAGCGCATCAAGATCAATATCTTTTTTCTTTAGCAAATCGCCAACGCCAATTCCGGTAATTACCAAATCAGAAAGCGACATTTTGTACACATCAACCGGCGCTTTGCCCTGCGCATCCAAAACTTTTAACCTTGCAGAATCTATTAAAAGCTGTGCATTGTGCACTCTTACTTTTGAGCCAACCACATCAACCTCAATTTTATCTATGCTCAGCACATACAAACCGTTTGAACCATCTTTTACAAGTTGCTGCAACTTGGCTTTTATCAAAGGTTCAAAATCTTTGCTTTTACGAATCTTTAAATAAAAAAAACCGCCGGCAATAAGTATAGCAATAATTGAAATTACGATCCAGAATTTTTTAAGTATTTTAAGCATTATATAAATTCATTAAACTGCGCAAATAGTTTTGTGTAAAATGGTTTAAAATTAAACTAATTCTATACCATATTTTTTTATTGTTTTGTTATCGATGGCAATTTTATCAATGGTACAGCCTTTGCAATTAATAAGCTCATGGATATAAAAACTTCCAAAACAACAGCAGAACAAAAAGAAGAAGTTAGCGAAGTACACAATAAAACAAAACAAAAATTGTGGATAGGCAGCTATGTTGTATCGGGCATTGTGTGCCTGCTATTGTACTTTTTATTTCGCTCTAAAAAGTTTTAACGTTATTGGCAGTTATCAAAAAACGGTGCTTAGTCTTTTGCTTGCCGGTGCCTGTAGTTTTGGAGTTTTAATTTTTGGAAGATTTATCCAGGGCGTTGCTTCAAAACGTTCGCATACAAAAGGCATTTTATATAATATTATCCGGTTAATACGGCTTATAACTTTTGTAGTTATTGTTTTTATTTTCATTTCATTTTTAAATTCTAACTGGTACACTGCGGCTGTTTCTTTAGGATTAATTTCGTTGTTGCTTGGCTTTGCTTTACAAACGCCCATTGCTTCACTTATTGGCTGGTTTTATATTGTGCTTCGTGTGCCGTATAAAGTTGGAGACCGAATACAGGTTTCAGATTTTACCGGCGATGTTGTTGAAATAAATTATTTCGATACCACGTTGTGGGAATTTGCCGGTAATTATATGACAAACGATTTGCCAAGCGGCCGGTTAATCAGGTTTCCAAACAGCATGGTTTTTCAATACCAGGTGTATAATTATTCATGGCAAAGATTTCCGTATATATGGAATGAAATTCCTTTTCACATCGCTTATCAAAGTGATTTGGATTGGGTTGAAACAACTATCCGCACTGTTGCAAAACAACAACTTGATCCTGCAACAGAAGATCATGTAAAAGAACTTCGGGCACTTATAAAAGAAACGCCTGTTGATGAAATTGAGATAAAAGAATATCCGTTTGTAAACTTTCGCATCAATGCAAATACATGGGTTGAAGTGTTGCTTATTTATTTGGTTGATCCAAAAAAATCATCCGCTGTTCGTACCAATATGATCAAAAAAGTTTTGGCGGCTTTATTAAAAGAACCAGATAAAGTACTGTTTCCAAAAGGTGATAACAGGTAGTTTACTTTTTCACATTTCACATTTACTTCTCACCCAATTGGTATGTAACTTTGCCGCATGAATAATGCCGTTGAAGTATTAATTGATAAAGAAAAAAATGCTGCGCTGAAATGTATTGGTGAAAAAATTTTAAATAACCAGCGTTTAAGTTTTGATGAAGGCGTTATACTTTTTGAAAAAGCTTCGTTGCCTTTTGTTGGAACGCTTGCAAATTATGTTCGGGAAAAATTGCACGGCGATAAAACTTATTTCAACCGGAATTTTCATATAGAACCAACAAATGTTTGCGTGTTCTCCTGCAATTTTTGTTCTTACTCCAGAATTTATGCGCATCGCGATGAAGGCTGGGAGTTAAGCAAAGAACAGATGATGAACATCATAAAAAAATATGATGGCAAGCCAGTAACAGAAGTGCATATTGTTGGCGGCGTTCATCCAAAAATGAATTTATATTTTTTTGAAGATCTGTTGCGTTCAATAAAAGCGCATCGTTCAAATCTGCACATAAAAGGTTTTACTGCGGTTGAACTGGATTATATGTTTCGCAAAGCAAAATTGAGTGTTGAAGATGGAATGAAATTGTTGCATGAAGCAGGTCTTGATTCATTGCCTGGCGGCGGCGCAGAAATTTTTCATCCTGAAATTCGTGCACAAATTTGTGCCGATAAAGTTGATGCAGATGGATGGATGCACATTCATAAAACGGCGCATAAATTAGGCATGCATACAAATGCAACCATGTTGTTTGGGCATGTAGAAAAGTACTGGCATCGTGTTGATCACATGGAGCGTTTGCGTAAACTGCAGGATGAAACGCATGGCTTTAATACATTCATTCCATTAAAATTCCGCAACAAGGATAATGATATGAGCAATGTGCCCGAAAGCTCATTGATCGAAGACATGAAAGTGTATGCGATTGCAAGATTATATCTCGATAATTTTCCGCATCTTAAAGCGTATTGGCCCATGCTTGGCAGGCAAAATGCGCAGTTGAGTTTATCGTTTGGCGTGAATGATCTTGATGGAACAATTGATGACACCACAAAAATTTATTCAATGGCAGGCAGCGAAGAAAAAAATCCTGCATTATCAACAGCGCAATTAGTTTCGTTAATAAAACAGGTAAAGCGTGAACCGGTTGAACGCGATACTTTGTACAACGAAATAAAAAATTATGCAACGGAAGATGTGCATGAACTTGAAGCAAATCCATATTATAATTAACTGCTTGAAGCTATATTATCGTTTAATCTTCAATGGGCAAACTTTTCTTACTTTCACCTTCCATGAAGCGGCAAATTTATATTGATACTTCTGTTATCGGTGGGTTATTATGATGAAGAATTTGAAGATGCAACAAAGAAGTTGTTTACAAGAATCGAAAACAAAGATTTTATTGTTTATCATGTCGGAAGTAACCGAGACTGAACTCGTGTTAGCACCTCAAGAAGTTAAAAGAATTAAAGATAAAATTCCGGTGATTGTTTGCGGTTTCTGGAAATTGATGAAGAAGTGGACAATTTAGCTCAAACTTATATTTCTGAAAAAGCCTTAGGAAAAGCAAGTGAAAACGATGCCTATCACATTGCTTTGGCATCAGTAAATCGTTTAGATTGCCTGGTAAGTTGGAACTTTAAGCATATTGTAAATTTCGATAAAATAAAAATGTTTCATTCCATAAACATTCGCTTGGGTTATCCAATAATTGATATTCGTTCACCTTTAGAATTTTTAAGCGATGATAACAACAACTGAAAAAAATTTGACACTGTAAAATTCTTTAGAAATGTAAAAGAAAAATTAGCAACAAAAATGGAAGGCATGACCTGGCAGCAAAAAAAAGAATTTATGAAACAAGTAAGAGAAGGCAAAATCAAAATTTCTTTAGATTAAAGCTACAGATACAATATTGCGTCATGAAAATTGCTATCATTAACGGGCCAAACCTTAATCTGCTTGGTAAACGCGAAACAGATATTTATGGCAACACATCTTTTGAAAATTATTTTTCAACATTGAAAAACATTTTTCCTGATGTTAGGTTTCATTATTATCAAAGCAATGTTGAAGGCGAACTTATAAATGAAATTCAACGCCTCGGTTTTGAATATGATGGCATTGTTTTAAACCCAGGCGGTTACACACATACTTCGGTTGCATTGGGCGATGCAATTGCTGCGATAAAAACACCTGTTATTGAAGTGCACATCAGCAATGTGCATGCGCGGGAAGATTTCAGAAAACTTTCGCATGTTTCAGGTAAATCTGCGGGAAGCATTTTTGGTTTGGGCTTAAAAGGGTATGAGCTTGCTGTAAAATGGTTTGTTGATGCTTCAAACAAATAAAGATTTAAGGCTTCCATTCTTCAACTGTAAGCACTTCTGCCTGCCGCGGAAAAATTTTTGAAGTTAATACACGATGCACTTCTTCATCGGCATCAGCACAACAATCAGATAAAACTGTTATGCGGTAATCTTTATCTGCTGCTTCGCGTAAAGTTGATAATACAACGCCGCTGGTAGCACAACCTGTAAGCACAATATGATGAATATTTTGCGATCTTAATATCACTTCAAGATCACTTCCTGTAAATGCACTTACGCGACGTTTTATAACAATAACATCATTTTCATGCGGAGCAACATCAGGATGAATTTTCGTCCATTCGTTTGATGAGGTAAGCCATCTTTGTTTGCTTGCCAAAAAACCTTTATTGTTCATGCTTATTTCAGGCGCTCCCTGCCTGAAACCAACAATAACATATATAACAGGAATATTTTTGCTGCGTGCAATTTCAATTGCCCCGGCTACATTTTTAGTAAATGAAGTATCGCGTAATCTTTCAAGAATTGTAACCTGAACATCCATTATAAGCAGTGCTGTATGCTGCATATTGTTTTCCAACTTGCAAATGTTTAATTCAATTTATACTACTATTTTTTTAAAATCACTTAAACTAAACGGTTTAAGAAATTTTGTGGAGCTGGCGGGAATCGAACCCGCGTCCAAACATCTTTGCCATAAGCTTTCTACATGCTTAGTTCATTATTATTTGTCGGCAATTAGCAGGAAACAAACCAACCAATTAATCGCTTAGCTGCATGGTCTTTTGCAACAGTCACAGCCTTCTGTTGCAGCATTCTGTTTTTGTTTTAAGTCGGCGGCGGAGCGTGGTAACAGAACAACCGGCTCAACGCGGCCCTAATGACTAACTAATCACTGATTAGGCAGCCATAGCGAAGTTAGATTCGCCATTTGTGTTTTGAACTTTCAGATTATCGTGCTAATGGTACAACGCACGGCATGCTTACACCTACCGCAAACAAATGCTGTCAAAACCAATACAGCCCCATGTTTTATTTACGATGTAAGATTTTTTAGATGTACTAATTTTTCAAAGAGCGAACAGCAAATTTACTTAAGTTTTGGTTGTAAGTTGCAGGTAATAAGTTATTATTGGGGCTCTCATCGTTCACCAACCTATCAGCTGCGGTTCCCGCTTTACGTTACAAATCCGGCACAAAGCCGGCACACAAATCCTCACCGTGTTTTTCACTTCAATCGGGCAGCCATTCAACAATAAATATAAATGAAGCAATAAAAGTTATTGCCTCATGAAACATTTAAACAATGAAACTTTAAAACAATGAAACCGCAACTATTTAAACAACCTGAAAATATCAAGCCCTAAAGCATAAGCCATTAAACCAAGCAATAAAACCATACCAACCATTTGTGCATATTCCATAAACTTATCAGTTGGTTTTTTGCCCGTGATAATTTCATAAACGCAAAATAGTGCATGGCCGCCATCGAGCGCAGGTATGGGAAGAATATTCATGAATGCAAGTATGATAGAAAATATTGCCGTTAAAGTCCAGAAATGCTGCCAGTCCCAAACGGCAGAAAAAGCGTTGCCAATACTAATTACGCTGCCCACCGATTCACTTGCTTTTACTTTGCCTGAAACAATTTGCTGCAAGCCGGTTACGTATTTTCCTAATGTTGAAAAACATTTATGAATGCCAACCGGAATTGATTCGCCTAATGAATACGATTTATGAATAGTGCCAAATAACTTATCCGGAAAAACCTGCCAAAAGCCAACCTGCGATTTATTATTCAGCTTTGCGTTTACGGTTATCGTATCATTTCCACGCAAAACATTTATGGCAACAATTTTATTTGCATTTAATTTTTTTAAACTGTCGAACTGCTGATAAAATTGTATGTACTGATTATTCAAACCAATTATTTTATCTCCTTTTTGCAAATTGCCTTTTATAAAATGTGTGTCTGATGTAAGAACAGTATCTACAATTATCGGGTATTGCACATCAATAAAACCGGTAAGTTTTGTGTGTGTAAGATCGCTTATTAAAGTGCCCGGAATAGCAATATTTACTGTTTTGCCATTGCGTTCAACCTGCAGCGTTTTTGCATTCGAAGTCATTATATCAGCAGGAACAATTAAAACATTTTTTACCGGCCTGTTATCAATTGCAATAATGTTATCGCCATTTTGCAAACCAATTTTTCGCGCTAAAGAATCGGCATACAAACCATATTTTAAATTTTGCGGAGGCAAATAATCATCGCCCCATTTATACGTTATCATTATAAATAAAAACAAAGCAAGCAGCATATTCATAACAACGCCGGCAACCATAATTATCAATCGTTGCCATGCAGGTTTGCTTCTGAATTCGTAAGGTTTTGGCGGTTGTTTCATTTGTTCTTTATCCATGCTTTCATCAACCATTCCAGAAATTTTTACGTAGCCGCCAAACGGCACCCAGCCAATGCCATAAACGGTTTCGCCGATCTTTTTCTTCCAAATGCTAAACCATGGATCAAAAAATAAATAAAATTTTTCAACGCGGCATTTAAACCATTTTGCAGTTGAATAATGCCCAAGTTCATGTAAGGTAACAAGTATGGATAAAGAAAGAATTAATTGTAAAGTTTTTACGCCAACACCTGGCCAGTCTATTGCTAATAATGTCATGCCCTAATCTTTGAAAAAGACTTTTAAAGTTTTAAAATTTAGTTTGTTTTTAAACTGTTGATTTATTTTTTGGTTACCAGCTCCGGTTTTCATGGCATCGTTCCTTGCGTCGCACACTTCAACCGCTGATTCAATATTTAACTGCAGCGTTTATAATTTACAGCGTTCAACATGTTCAAACAACTTAAAAAATTTTGCAATGATAACACTTCATTTGTTAATCAAAATAATATATGCGTTTAAAGGGAACTATAATTGTATTAAAGATGCGGCAAAATTTCTTGCTTCCGCATCACTATCCAAATACTCATTAAGCGAAGGTTTTTCTATAAACGGAATTTTCTCCATTGTTTTTTCAACCATTGCAGTTATATCTAAAAATCCAATCCTGTTGCGTAAAAAAGCAAACACCGCAATTTCATTGGCTGCATTTAAAATGCAGGGCATATTGCCGCCTTTATATAAAGCTTCAATGGCTAAAGAAAGGTTGCGAAAAGTGCGCATGTCAGGTTCTTCAAACGTAAGCGTTGAAGGTTTTTTAAAATCATAGCGCGGAAAATTGCTTGCAATCCTGTTTGGAAATGAAAGCGCATATTGAATAGGCAATTTCATATCGGGCAAACCCATTTGCGCTTTAATACTTCCATCTTCAAACTGCACCATGCTGTGAATTATACTTTGCGGATGAATCATTACCTGCACCTGGTCTGGATGCAAACTGAACAGCCATTTGGCTTCAATCATTTCAAGGCCTTTATTCATCAGCGTTGCAGAATCAATGGTGATTTTTGCACCCATGCTCCAGTTAGGATGCTGCAACGCATGATCACGCTTTACATTCACCAAAAAATTAGGTTTCTTTCCAAGAAACGGACCGCCGCTTGCCGTTAAAATTATTTTTTCAATTTTATTTCTTCCTTCACCAACCAAACATTGAAATATGGCGGAGTGCTCGCTATCAACCGGTATTACAGCCACCTTTTTTTCGTAGGCTTTTTGCATTACAATATCACCGGCAACCACCAGCGTTTCTTTGTTTGCCAGTGCAACCGTTTTGCCTGTTTCAATAGCATTTAATGTTGGTTTAAAACCTGCATAACCAACAATGGCAGCAAGCATTAAATCGTAGCAATCCATTAAAGCCACTTCATTTAAAGCTTCTTCGCCGGCAAAAACTTTTACAGGTTTATCTGAAAGTGCATTTTTTACCGCTTCATATTTTCTTATCATCAACAATTACAACAATATTTGGGTTATATTTTAATGCCTGATCAATCAATAATTTTTCATTCGTATATGCTGTAAGAACTTCTGCAGAAAATTTATCGGGATATGCGGCAATAACTTCTAATGTTTGACGGCCAATTGAACCTGTTGAACCAAAAATTGCAATACGTTTAACCATATCTCAAAGCCCTTGAATTTTAGTAAAGATAACAGAATTAATAAACGTGTTTATCGCATAAAAATGCGCAATGAAATTAAACGGACAAATTATTTTAAAGATTTTAAGATGAATAAAATTATTGCGCTTTATAATTATACAGCGCTGAAGCAATCAATCTTTCATTGCTTAATCGGGGCAATTTATTTTGGCCGCCTAATTTGCCTACAGATTTCATGTAATCTATAAAACCATTTTTGCGTATTGGAATTATTTTTAAAGTTTCAAGAATATTTCCGCTGATAAGATCATCATAATAAATATTTTTTTGGCGAAGATTGTTATCAATTTCTGTTGCCAGCATTTCAACATTTTCAGGAACATCCTCAAATTCTATAAACCATTCATGATAACTTTTTCCTTCAGTTTGTGCAACCTGCGGCGCCACTGTAAATTCAATTATGTGTGCATTTAATTTGGTTGCAGCTTTTGTTAATGCAGATTCTACTTCTTCTGCAATTACATGTTCGCCAAAAGCAGAAATAAAATGCGTTGTTCTGCCTGTAACAACCAAACGATACGGGTTTGTGCTTACAAATTTTATTGTATCACCAACGTTATAACTCCATAAACCTGCATTGGTGCTTACAACAAGCGCATAATTTTCACCTGCTTTTACATCTTTTAATGAAATGCGTTGTGGGTTTGATTTATGAATTTCATTTGCAGAAATAAATTCATAAAAAATCCCGGAATCAGTATTCAATAATAAACCTTCTGCATTTTGATTATCCTGAAAGGCGAAAAAACCTTCGCTTGCCGGAAACAATTCTATCGAATCTATCTTTTTTCCAATGCTTTCAAACAAGCGTTTTCTATACGGTTCAAAATTTACGCCGCCATAAACCAGCACCGAAAAGTTTTTAAAAAGCTCGCCAATTTTTTTACCCGAAGTTTCCATCAGCCTGTCGAAATACATTTGAATCCATGGCGGAATTCCGCTTATCAATGTCATATCCTGGTTAATGGTTTCTTTAACTATTGCATCGAGTTTTGTTTCCCAGTCTTCAATACAATTTGTTTCATAAGAAGGTAATTGATTGCTTCTTAAATAGCGTGGCACATGATGGTTTACGATGCCGCTTAAACGGCCGGTTGGTATGCCGCCAACACGTTCCAGTTCGGGCGAGCCGCTTAAAAAAATCATTTTACCATTGGCAAAAAGCGAATTACCTGTTTGCGCCATATAACACAATAAAGCGTTTCTGGCTGTTTCAATATGATTGGGAATAGAATCTTTTGTTATCGGAATATATTTTATACCGCTTGTAGTGCCGCTGGTTTTTGCAAAATATATGGGCCTGCCTTTCCAGAGTACATTTTGTTTGCCGCTTTTTATTTTTTCAATGTAAGGTTTCAGTTCTTCATAATCGCGAACAGGAATATGTTGCTTAAAATCTTCATAAGATTCAATCTTATCAAAATCATGATCTTTTCCAAATTCAGTTTGTTTAGCAGTTTTAATCAGCAGCTTCATTAATTTTTCCTGGTCTTCAACTGCGGTTTCCATCCATTTTTTTGTTTTATTATTAATATAATTCGCAAACGGACGGGCAAACAGGGATTTTAGATACATACGCAAACGCTAAGGCCGCAAATGTAATGTTATGTAGTTTTAAAAATTATAATATAGCGTTATAAGAATTTTGCAAATTTCTTTTCATTAATTTAGAATGAAAACTTACCTTTGCCGTCCAAAAAAAATTAGAATTTATGTTTGCTATTGTAAAAATTGCCGGTCAGCAATTTAAAGTGCAGGAAGGACAAAGCTTATTTGTGCCGCATATTTCTGGTAAAAGCGGAGATAAGATTGAGTTTTCTGATGTATTATCATTTGTTGATGCTGATGGAAAACTTTCTGCCGGTAAAGATGCAAAAGCAACGGTGAAAGCTGAAATTGTAAACGAACTTATTAAAGGCGATAAAGTAATTGCTTTTAAAATGAAAAGAAGAAAAGGCTTTCGTAAAAAACACGGGCACAGAACACAATACACACAAATTAAAATTGAAAGCATCGCATAAATTTTAAAAATTGTAATTGGGATTTTGAATTGCAGTTTTCCGGTTAACAATTTTTCAATTTCAAAATAAAAAATCATGGCACATAAAAAAGGTGAAGGCAGTGTAAAGAACGGCCGCGATTCGCAAAGCAAACGTTTAGGTGTAAAAATTTATGGTGGCCAGCCTGCAATTGCAGGTAATATAATTGTTCGCCAAAGAGGCACAACATATCATCCCGGAAAAAATGTTGGTGTTGGAAAAGATTTCACTTTGTTTGCACTTGCGGATGGAGTAGTTGAGTTTAGAAAAACCAAACTAAACAGAACAACTGTTTCTGTTTTACCTGCAGAAGCATAAATCAATTTATTTTTTTAGTTTATTGTTTTGAGATATACAGATGTTATCCACTTTGTATGGATAATTTTTTTGGCGTATGGTAATAAAGTGTATAATTTAGTCTTATTATTTTACTAACCATTAAATTTCAAAACTATGGCAACAGCAAAAAAAGCTGCAAAGAAAGCTGCTCCTAAAAAAGCCGCTGCAAAAAAAGCCGCTCCTAAAAAAGCTGCTAAGAAAGCTGCTAAGAAAAAATAAGCAGTGTATTAAAGTAGAATAGAATTGTAAAGTCTCCCGATGTTTTGGGAGACTTTTTTATTTTGAAAAATTCAGTTAGATAATTGTTTAAACAGTTTGTGTTGATCTTCTTCTTATAAATACAAATGCAGTATATGCAAGCAATAACCAAACTATTGCAGATGCAATGATGGCTATTGTTTGGCTGTTATAAAATGATGCAGGTTTAAATTCAAAACGAATGGTATGATTGCCTGAAGGAACTGATAAGCCACGCAACACATAATCTGTTCTTATAATCGGCATTTCTTTATTATCTATGTAAGCTTTCCATCCGCGGTTATAATAAATTTCGCTGAATACCGCAAACTGGTTGGTGTTGCTTTTGCTTGAATAAGTGATTTCATCATTATCATTTTTTATTAATTTAATTTTTGCAGTGCTGTCAAATGATGGCTTAAATGCAATTTTATTTTTTTCATCTTGTTCAACAATTGCACTGTTTGCAGGGTTATTGTTATCAAGTGCTCTCATTGCAGCAGCATCATCTTTAACAAAAGCAATATGTTTTACAAACCAGCACGCACCTAATGCTCCCGGGTTTTGCTGCACTACTGCACCTTGCTGGCCTTTATTAATTACATATTTTGTGTTAAGCATGTTAAGCACATTAATATTTAATTTATTGCTTAACTGGTAAGTAATTAAATCCTGGTAAATGGCAAGTTTTGCAGGATTATATCCGCCAATTGAATTATGAAAATATGATGTCATCGCATCATTAAAAACATCGCTGTTTAAATTAAGTACACGATAATAACCGGTGTCTTGTAATATTTGCTGATCAACCGCCGACGGTACAAAATTTTGTGCATTCTGATCGTCTTGCGATTGAAACATATCATCATTTAAATATCTTCTTCCTTCAGCCAAAACATCAATTGAACTTAACAATAACACAGCAATAATTGCATAAGATGTTTTTAATTTATTTTTTATATACACCCATAAACATGCAAATGCAAGTGCAATAAAAATAAACGAGCGAAAAATATCAGCACCAAATAATGATTGACGATCTGCTTTTAAAGCATTATAAAAACTATTGGCTGCATCTTTGTTGCCGCCGGTCATTTGGGTTAATGGTGCTACTACTTGTTGTTCATCGCTTGTTGATGTATATGTAAAACCTGAATACAGCATCAACACAATTAAAAAAACGCCAATCATTGCAGCGCCTGCAATTTTTAATTTTTTCCATACATACGCTTTATCTGTTTCAATAAAAAATAATTGATTTAAAGTAATGACAGCTAAAAGCGGAAATAATAATTGCGGAATAATAAGTGTATAAGTTGGAACTCTGAATTTGTTATACATCGGCAAATGATAAAAAAGAAAATCATTGAACGAAGGAAAAAATCTGCCCCAGCTCATCATGATTGCCAAAACACAAACAGCTAACATCCACCATTTATCTTTTCGTTTTAAATAGATCATTCCAAATAAAAATAAAAAGCAAATGATGGCACCAAAATAAACAGGTCCCGAAGTAAAAGGTTGCTCACCCCAATATGCCGGCAACTGCGATGCAAGTTGCGCAGCCTGATCGTCTGGTGCACCGTTTTGAATAGCCAGTTTTGCTACATGAGAACTTTTATCTAATCCTGAATTGGTTGAACTGCCGCCATAAATATTTGGAACAAGAATAGAAAATACTTCTGGTTTTTGAAAGCTCCATTGAAAAGCATAATCAATCGGCAAACCTGTTGTGCTGCCATTATTGGTTTTGGTTGAATCTAAATTTAAAACACCATTACGCATGGTGGCTTTCGAATAATCATACGTTGTGGCAAGTATCACAAGGTTGGATGCTACGCCAATAATGCCTGTTACAATAACTATTGCCAGTGCTTTAAAAATATGTTTATAATCTTTTGCACGCATCCATTCAATTAAATAATAAATGGTCATAAATGCAGCGATGATTAAAAAATAATACGTTACCTGCAAATGATTCATTGCAATAAATAATCCTGTAAACAATGCTGTTAGTGCAGCGCCAGGCAAGTATCTTTTTTTATACACCAATAAAATGGCACCAAGCAATGCGGGCATATAAGCCATTGCCTGCACCTGCGTTTCGTGCCCCGCAACAATTAATATAGAACTGAATGATGCATACGCGTAAGCAAGCGATCCTAAAATTCCTATTCTAAAATCAACCGCATAAACCTGGCTTAAAAAATAAAATCCAAGGCATAACAAAAAGAAAAACACAAATGGCTTTCCTAAAAAAAGTGAAAAAACTTTATGCAGATAAATTAAGTTAAGAGGGTTTTGCGGATCCATTGCAATTTGATATGCCGGCATGCCGCTAAACATTCCGTTTGTCCATAATGGAAAATGCCCGTGCGTTTCTTTGTATTTAAAAGAATTTTGCGCCATGCCTTTCCAGTGTATCACATCTCCCTGCTGCAGCACTTTGCCCTGCAAAGCGGGCTTGCAGTAAATAAACGCAACTATTAAAAAAACGCCAATGGCAATAAGATGCGGTGTTATCTTACTCCAGTTAATTTTCTTCATGAAAATATTTTAAGAGTGGCAAACCTACGAAAATGTGTTATTGATTTGCAGACAGGCAATTTTATTAAGAAATGATTTTTTAAATAAGATCATTTCAATATAAAAAAGAACCGGATATTTTGATTTGCAGTTTAATTTTTAAGTTCTGCTTTTATTTGTTTTTAAATTATCTTACCTCAATTTCATTCATTAAAAAAAATAACGAAGCATGTATCAATCAACCACGCAAACACGTGTGCGTTATGCTGAAACCGATCAAATGAATGTTGTGTATTATGGCAATTATGCGCAATATTTTGAAATAGGCCGTGTAGAAAGTATGCGTGCACTTGGTTTTACTTATAAGCGCATGGAAGATGAAGGCGTAATAATGCCCGTGGTTGAATTGCACACGCGTTTTCTGCGGCCTGCAACTTATGATGATTTGCTTACCATAAAAACACAGGTTAGAACATTGCCGGCATCTTACCACATAGAGTTTTTTCAGGATGTTTTTAATGAAGAAAATAAATTACTTGCATCAGGCAGAGTGGTTTTATATTTTTTAAAAAAAGAAACATGGAAACGCGTAAATATTCCAGACGATTTAAAAGAAGCGCTGGCAAAATATTTCTAAAGAAATAAATTAATTTTATTGTATGGAAGTAAAAGAACCAGCCGCCAAATATTATCCAAAAATGTCTCCAACTGAATTTTTAAAGTGGGAGCGTGAACAGGAAGATAAACATGAATATGTAAACGGAGAAGTGCTTGCTATGAGCGGCGCTTCGTTTAATCATAATAAAATTGCATCAAATATTATTGGAAATACGTGGAGCTATCTTAAAAGATAAATCCTGTGATATTTTTGGAAGCGACCTGCGCATTTCTGTAAGATGGAAAAATTCTTATTTCTATCCTGATGTTACAATTATTTGTGATGAACCTGAATTTGATGATGAAAAAGTTCATGATACAATTAAAAATCCAGCAGTGATCTTTGAAATTCTTTCATCTTCAACAGAAGATTATGATATTGGCAGAAAGCAGATGTATTACATGCAGATCGGTTCTTTAAAGCAATATATAATTATTGATTCAAGAAATATTAATGTAAGAGTAATTACAAGAAAAGAAGAAAGTAAATGGATGTTTGATGAATTAAATTCACTTGATGATAATCTTTTCATAGAACCCATAAATTTTCAAATTACCATTCCTGATTTATATAAAGGCGTAAAATTTTAATTTACTTCAACGCATCCAGCACTTTAAAAATTTTTGGCGTTATGCCGTCTTTACCATCATCATAATTATTTACAATTATAGCAAGCACATATTTTTTACCGTTAGATGCAGTGTAGTAACCAGCAAAAGATCTTACAGAATGTATAAGCCCGCTTTTTAATTTCATGTTATCAGCCACAGGTAAAGCATTATAAAAGCTTTTGAACCAGCTTTGTTTTTGCGCATACAATAATGCATTTACCATTGCAAAAGTTGTAACGCGGTTTTGTGGTGAAAGCCCGCTGCCATCTGAAATATTTAATGCAGAAGAATCAATATTATTTTGTTGCCAAAATTTTTTAAGATCATAAACACCATAAATTGTTGAACCAAAATTATCTTGCTTGTAAGCAATTGTTTTTAATAAACATTCGCCATAAAGATTTATGCTTTTTTGCAAAAACCAATACACAATACTGTCAAGCGTTGGCGAATTATACGTTGCAATTATTTGTTGTGAAGAAGGAATTTGTATGCGCTGTTTTTCAAGCGAAGCGCCGGTAATGATTTGTTTAGAAATTTGAATATTGTTTGCTTTAAAGCAAGAATCAAGTTCTGCTTTTAACTGGTCTGCCGCATAAGCAACAGCACCTGAAACTGTAAATTTATTTACGCCTTTTGGAATGGTTCCTTCAGCAAATGCACTTGTGCCATACGGCGGTAAATAAAGAATGGTATTATCACCGGAATTTTCTTCTGCCGTTGTTATAAAATTATTGTATTCATTTATTTGCAATGAAGGATTTGTTTTAATAATAGTTGATGTATCACCAATGTTTTTTCCGGGCTTTAAAACCAAATCATATTGATTTTCGCGCCAGTTGATCGCCCAACTGCCGCTGCCATAATAATTGCCCATATCATCCCAAATATAACCGCCGGGTAAAGGCTGATAACTGAATGCGCCATCATCCAAAAAAATATTGCCGTTTATTTTTTGTATGCCTGCATTTTTAATTGCAGTGATGATAAAATTTAAAACAGAATCAGGTTTGGTTTGCGCATAACGCCAGCTTCAAGA
>CAVSVA010000021.1:0-76309 GCA_963731245.1 uncultured Bacteroidota bacterium | reverse complement strand
GAGTATCGGCATTAAATTGTGTTGCATAAATTTTTTAAGGCAAATAATGCTGTTGCATTATTTCTGCCAGCAGTGAATAAATATTTACATAAACTATTGAAATGGCAATTTTTTTTAAAGGGAATAAAGAAAAAATACAACGGTTTGCGCATATACTTGCCGGTTTTATTATATTTGTACATGCTTATGAAAAGTATGATCTGCATCAATCTTCGTACATTTTATTTTTAGTACTGGGATTAATTTTTTTAAGTATTGCATTTATGCATCATACACTCGCTAAATATTCTCACTTTGTTGATAGTATCTTTTTAATTATTGAAGCGATATGCCTTGCCATTATTGCCGCAGATTTTTTTAATGAGGGTAAAAAGGCTTTGCCATACTGTTATATTGTTGCTTCTGTAATGTATGTTGTTGTGGCATTTATAAAATACAGAAAGAAGAAAAATGCAAAAATAAAAGTGATGTAAACTTTTTGTTGCAGAACCTGTTTGCCGGAGTGATAAAAAATAAGCCTGTTCTATTTTTTGTTCCCCGAATCCCGAATCGCCGGCCCGAAAATATGTTCAATCGATTTAATTTTTCCTGCACTGTTGAAATTAAAAACATCAACATTGCGAACCACTTTGTTTTGTGTGGTAACTATCTGGACCAGCAAAAACAAATCATTGCCGGTTTCTGCCATTTTAATATAGTTTACCTTTTTAAAAAATTTATTAGTGCCCCAGCATTTCTCTTTAAATTTTCCAATAGAGATATGGTCATCGTTATTAGGACTGGTGAATGTAAAACCGTCTGCAAACTGGCTTGCTACTTCATTCCAGTCGTGCTTTTCAAAGCCTGAATAATAAGCTATAACTGCTTTTTTCTTTTCAGTGCTTTGTGCCTGGCTTGTAACAGCAACGCATATTAAAAGAAGTAAAATAACCTGTTTCATAGTTTTAATTATAATTGAATGTAGCCTTTCTTACAAATACCAGGAAGTTATTTTGTTGAACGAGCTGTTGATTTCAATACTATTAAATAAAGAAGCATAGTACGTTAACCTGCTTTTATCTTTAAATGCATCTGTTGTTTAAATGATTGCGCACAACAAGTAAATATTTTAATCCTGTGTTTTTTCTTCGTGTTATTGATGCGCTTAATTGTTGCTGAAAGGTTGAATTAATAATGTTTCCAGTTTATCATCTTTATCAAGACTTATCAGCAACTGAAGATCTGGCGAACCGGCAAGTTTATATTTATTGATGCCATTTGTTGTGCTGATGAAACTTACATGCTGAAAATCGTTAATGGGGAAGATTTGATTTTCTGATATGGATTTGAAGTTTTCTTTGCTAAGATGGTTTTTAAAATTTTCACCTGCCAAAGCATAAATGCTATCCGCCTGTTTAGCCTGCATATAATGAATAACGATTGCAGAAACAGAGTCAAGTTTAACTTGATAAGCATTGTTTGTTTGGCTAAACGCTGTATGCATTATTAAAGCAACGATAACAGTAAATACAAATTTTTTCATGATTAAATATTTAACTGAAATTACATTATCTACACGTAACGTGCTTGCAAGCAGTGCAACGTTAGGTGCTTTACATTTTGGTGCTTCGCTTGATTTGGCAACCTGCTGTTAAGCACATTAATTTCTAACAATAAAGAGGGTTAAATTCAAAGAGCAGATTTCCGCCTTCGCGGGAAAGACGTGTAACCGGTTAGTGATTCTCTTAAACGTTCATAAGGCAAGAGCAAAACAACCTGTTCATGTGCGCTGGCAAGACAAAATGCGCGGAGCGTTCAGGTTTGTCTTGATTTTTTTGTTACTTTTTTTATCAAGAAAAAAAGTAAAGAAACGCCAGATTCCGCCTTCCCGAATAAGTCGGGACAGGTTTCGGAAAAAGGACGTTCAGTGTGATTAAGTAAATGCTTAAAAGGTTCATTTATAAAATATTATTTATAATAATGTTCCCTTTAAAATAATACCCGCAATAGAAAAATAAATTACCAGTCCTGTTACATCCACCAACGTTGCAACAAACGGTGCTGAACTGGCAGCAGGATCGAGCCTGAATTTTTTTAATATCATAGGTATCATGGAGCCGCTTAAGGTGCCCCACGTTACAATTCCAATAAGTGAAAAGAAAATAGTAGTTGCAATCAACAGCCAGTGTGTGGTGTAATTATACCAATGCAGTTGTTGCCACAAAGTAATGCGTATAAAACCAATTGCGCCTAACACTATTCCTAATGTAAGGCCGGATAATATTTCACGCCGCATTACATACCACCAGTCTTTTAATGATAGTTCTTTTACAGCCATTGCCCTGATAATTAATGTAGCCGCCTGTGAGCCGCTATTGCCGCCGCTTGAAATAATTAAGGGAACAAATAAAGCCAGTACAACTGCTTTTGAAATTTCTTTATCAAAATAACCCATTGCTGTAGCCGTAAGCATTTCACCTATAAACAAAATTATCAACCACCCGGCTCTTTTTTTCACCAATGAAAAAAACGGCGTTTTTACATACGGGTAATCTAAAGATTCCACTCCACCAAACTTCTGCATTTCACGTGTATTGCGTTGTTCTTCTGCATCTAAAACGTCATCAATAGTTATAACACCCATTAATAAATCATCCTTATTTGTTACCGGTAATACCACCCGGTCATACTCCTTAAATTTTTGAATGGCATCTTCTTTCGTATCATTAATATCAAGTTTAAGACAGAACTTATCCATTACGTCCTCTATCTTCTTTGTTGGTTCGTTAAGCACCAAACGGCGGATAGGAATATCTTCTATCAGCCTTCCTTTTTCATCAACAACATACACAACATTTGCAGTTTCAGTATCTGGCTGATGCAAGCGTAAATGCTCACTCGCTTCAGCAATGGTCATATCTTTTTTAAGAGTAGTAAATTCAGTATTGATTAAACGTGCAACGCTTTTTTTAGGAAAGCCAAGAATATCTAATGTGGCTTTTTTATTCTTTTCAGTTAAGAAATCTAAGAACCCGGCTATCTCGAAATCTTTTAATGTTGAATAAAAAGAAACCCTGTCATCAAGACTCATTGCATTAAGCAATGCAGATGCGTTAGACGGCGGCATGGCCTGGATGATCTTTTTTTGCATACCATTATCCAGGTAAGGAAAAATTTGCAACTGGTTATCAAAAGAAAAAGAATTAAAGGCAATAAGAACTGAATCGAATGGCAGGCTGTTAAATACCTGGGCTACTTCTACAGGGTGTAACTGATGCTTATCATTACTTTTAAACAACGCCGTAATATCACCCTTCAAAAGCTTTTGGGTTATTGTTTTTAAATTCATAACTCGTTAGTAATACAAACAAATATAATCTCATATTCACTTAAGTGCAGGCAAGGGTAGCTATAATTCTAAAACATTTATAAGGCAAAAACAAAACCTGCTGCATACTTGGCGCCAGATAGGGTTTTTCTGCAAATCCAATACAAAGAATGTGTATAAAGCAGATTGAAAAAGTTATACCAATTGCAAGAGAAATTAATCGCCAAAAATCTGTAATTAAGAAAAAATTTTTATCGATTAGAAATATCAACAAAAGCATACTACAAATAGTACCAATTAATAATCCAATGGTTATACTGCAGTTATTTTTAGTTTACTCCAATCCATAATTTTATCAATATACAATTTTTGGACTTTATATTAATTGAAGATGACGGATAGAATTTTTGAGACCATGCAAACAGTAACATTCTATGGAGAGCTGATGCATTGCTTTAATGCTGAATAAAAGTTACAAACGCAACTAAGCGAAGTTTGCAACTTCGCTTGTTTTATTTTGAAGTTTTAAGCTTCTTTTATTATACTGTACAACGTTGAATAAAAGTTACAAACTTTAATATAGATGCGGCGAAGTTGCAAACTTCGCCGAGACACCCGAACACTTCGCCGAGCTTGGGTTGGGTCTGCTTTTTTATGTTTGATTTTCAGCAGCACAATTATAATATACCTTGATTATAAAGTTTTATTGCTTTGTTTCTATGTGCATTCCGTTTAATTACAAAATAAATAGAAGTTCCTATTCCAACGCCTGCAGTAATCATTAAACCTTCTCCTAAGCTACGATTATGTTTAAGTGATAACAAACCTGCACCTTCCATTAATATTGCCGAACCGTATGTGTAGTATACCGCTTTTTGACATCTTTTCGCTTTCGAGTACTCTGCGGCAGAGTTATTAAACTTTAATAAATATGGTACTACGTCTTTCCCTTTTATTATTTCATCACCGTAGAGAAAAATCTTTTCATTTGTATGTTTTCCCGGCTTCATTGTAATTTGTTTCAACTCACTTTTATTAACCGATGAATCCTGTGCTTTGCAACAAAGAACGAACGCTATAAGAAAATAAAATATAAAAAAAAGTTTCATTCTCATATCAGCATTTACTTTTAACTGCTAATTTCAGTTCTTTCATTATTAATATTTCTATTCCCTTCACCACCTTCATCATCTCCACACTCATCGTGCAAATTCTTTTTAATAAATCAATCACTTGTTTTTTAAATCTAAGCTTTTAGATTTTTATTACTAAAAAATTAGATTGCCTCAATTTTTTTATTTTCTATTCCTTCCACTATCTTTATTTCTTCTTCTGTTAAATCGTACAGTTTATAAACCAGCTTGTTTATTTTATCATCTGTGTATTGTATGCGTTGTTGTAATTGTTCGAGTGTATCAGCAGAATTGGTTTGCTGTTTTTCTTTATTTAGTTGAAGCATGGTTTCAACAAGGTGAATGATTTCATCGTGAAGATTGCTTTTCCTGTTATTCACTATCTTTTTAATTGGAAGCTGTGCTAATTGTCCTCATTTATATTTGGGTAAACCTTCTGTATTTGTAAATTAAATCTTTTAGATAAATACCAATTAACGAATTTGAATTAATTAATCCCAAGAAATATTTTAATGATTAATTCCTTTTGACAATTGATATAATATATTGTCCCTGCGAATAAATAATGATCTTTCTTCAATAAGTCGCTAATTAATTGATTACCAGTCTGTACGAATAAATATTTTCTGGATTCATACTATATTTTTCTGAATACGACGGTTTCAAGTAAGCCTTTTCAAACTCTTGTTCCTAAATATATTTGTTAATTTATTGATTCTGATCATAGTTTATTCGTTATGATCTAAATAATATCTTCACATGTAATTTCAGTAACAGAAATTTTGATATCAAATTTTTTTTTGGTCATTTCGTAATACATTTCCCTATTGAATGCCGATACCCTTGTGAATTTCAACAAGTTCTAGATAGATACTAGAGCTATCAATTTTTTTTTTAAATTGAAATTTCTATCTTGATTCATTAAATCCAAAACATTTCATTGCGAGATAAAGCAATTCAATTTGTTGTCTTAATTTTGATTTTATTGTTTAAAATTTTAATTTTTCACAAGTCTATCTGGATTTGATGATTCATTATATTTTTCAAAATTATTATTGTTGTTTCAACTTGAATCGTTGAAAACAAAACTGTATTTTTAAAATGAATTCAAATTAATTTCTATGCATATTATTTAAAGATCAAGTCTCTAATTTTCGATTGCTTTTCATTGTTGAATAATGTATTTAGGAATAATAAAACCAAGATATTCCATTTTGCTTAAAATATTTAATAACTTTTTCAAAAAAGAAAATATACAATATCATCATTGATACCTGCATAAGTATTTTATAGTTGGAAATAATAATTAATTCAATTTCATCTTTTCAACCGTAAGTAACATACGGCGGATTTCCAATCACACAATCAAAACCACCTTGCTTAAATACAGTTGGAAAATTCTGCTGCCAGTTAAATGGTTTTATTTTTTTCTCTTCACCAAAATCAAATTCTGTATCATAAAAATCAACATCAATTAAACTGTTGCCATTTTTAATATTGTTTTCCAGCGATGGCAATACACGATCATGAAAAAAGGTCATTTGTGTATTTACGCTTGCAGTAGTTTCACCTTCCATGCATTTTAATAAAAGACTTAGCTTGGTTACTTCCACTGCATTGCGGTCAATATCTACTCCATAAATATTATTAGTAAGTATGCGTTTTTTTTCTGCGGTGGTAAGACTGCCATCGGGCGTTAGCACTGCATTTTTTTGTTTAATGCAGGCGGGTTTTCTTTATAATATTTTACATGCCAGTTAAGCAAATACTGGTAAGCACCTAATAAAAAGCTGCCGCTTCCGCACGCAGGGTCAACAATCCTTAATTTAGCGACCTCACCCAAACCCTCTCCAAAGGAGAGGGCTTTAGAACCTCTTACTTTTTCTTCGATTTCTTTTAATTTTTTGCCAACTGTATTTTCTACAATGTATTCAACAATATACTGCGGTGTATAATACACGCCGCCTGCTTTACGCACTTCAGGTTTTTCTTCAATGGTTGCTCGGTTGCCCTTTACAATTATTTGCTTGCCTAAAAATTGTTCATAAGCACTGCCTAAAATTTCTACCGGCAATACATTAAAAAGGTAATCAGATTGCGGCGCATATAAACTGCCGATGATAGATTTAATTACTTTGTTTTCAATAACCAGCTTTCCGCTTATGTTGTCGGGTTCTTTAGTATTATCTTTTTCTTTTTTAAAATGAAATAATACCTGAGTTGTATTTATCATCTGCAATTCTAAACTGCCTGTACAACTCTTTGTATTGATCCTGGTTTTGCAAGACAACTCTTTAATTGGTTGGCAGGTTCAAGACCGCGATCTTCTGCAATGCGTAAAAAAATAATGCGGTCAATCGTTTGCTGTACTGCAAAGTTTAAATCATCTTCTGATATGTCTTCATTGTTCCTGTAAATATTAGCCGCTAATTCTTTGCGCCATTTATCAAGGTTCTCTAAAAAATCTTTGTCAACTGTAGCCGTTCCTTTCTTTTCGCTTTGCTGAAATTTTATTAAGCCACCTTTAATAACCTGTTGCTTGCCGAATGTGTTCCAGAAAAAATCAAAATCTTTTAAATAGTCTTTATAGGTAAAATAATTTATTCTTGCTTTTGATGCTTTATCGTTGCGTAAAGGTTTTTTACTGCAATCATATACAGCAAATTCTTCAAAATCTGTAACCACGCTTATTGCAAGTTTTGCATTCCATCCATACAACCTAACCTGGTAGGCAGGCGCAACATCATCCTTAACAACAATGCTTGGTTTTTTCGCCTCAACAAAAAATAATCTTTGTCCGCCAATTAACCGGAAACTATAATCGGGTGCGGTGGTAGTTGTACCAATCTTCAATTTATCTTCATGTATTACTTCACGATAAGATTCCCATGCGCCTGCCTTGTTATTCATATCCCAGCCAAGTGCTTCAAAAAAAGGATCAATAAAATCTTTTCGCGTAAGTGTTTCATTATACGCGGATTGTTTATAGGCATCAATTTGCCAGGAAAATTTTTCTACCAGTTCATTTATCTTATTAAAGGCTTCGTCTTTTGAGTACATGCAGAAAGTTAGAGTTTATAGTCAGCGTTAAAGCTAAACATTCCAAATAAAAACACAAAACTACTGCTCAGCAAATTCCCGCTTCTGCGGGAATGACGTGTAACCGGTTAATGTTTCTCTTAAACATTCACAAGGCAAGAGCAAAATACAACCTGTTTATGTGCGCTGGCAAGACAAAATGCGCGGAGCGTTCAGGTTTGTCTTGATTTTTTTGTTACTTTTTTTATCAAGAAAAAAAGTAATAGCAATAAAGTAATAGCAATAAAGTTCATTAACCCAATGTTTAAAAATGCAAAAAGCAGATCTCCGCTTTCCCGAATAAGTCGGACAGGTTGCGGGAAAGACGTTCGATGTAGTTGAGTAAACACTTAAACATTCACAAAGCAAGAGCAAAATACAACCTGTTTATGTGCGCTGGCAAGACAAAATGCGCGGAGCGTTCAGGTTTGTCTTGATTTTTTTGTTACTTTTTTTATCAAGAAAAAAAGTAATAGCAATGAAGTAATAGCAATAAAGTTCATTAACCCAATGTTCAAAAATGCAAGAGCAGATTTCCGCCTTCCCGAATAAGTCGGGACAGGTTGCGGGAAAGACGTTCGATGTAGTTGAGTAAACACTTAAACATTCACAAGGCAAGGAGCAAAACACAATCACTTATCCGTCATAGCCAACTTGATTGGCAACCTGCTTTTATATAACCAGGCCGCAAACAGTATCTTACTTTTACTGTCATTCATCATTCATCATTCCTTTACTCCCTGTCTTTAACGGCTATCCAAAAATCTTTTAGCTGTTGTTCAATTAAACAACAAAACAGAAATTTATCTGCTTAACCATTACTAAACCACTGCTGTATGAAACAACTTAAACCCCAGGGTGCCAGCCCGGCTGTATGTATTACATACAAAAATGGCAAGAAGCATGTTAGCTTCAACATTACTAATACCCGCCTTGAAGATTGGGTAGATAAGCAGGAAATACAAAACGCTTTACACATCAGTAACAGAACGCTGCATACGCTGCGCAAAACCAGGCGCATTCCTTATTCAACCATTGGTGGCAAAATATATTATTATCTTCCCGGCATTCTTGCCTTGCTTGAGCAAAACATTCCGGGCAGTGCTGCACCCATCCGTTAAGCCGTTTTAATAACGTTGAATAGCCCGATAATCCTCATTTTTTGCCGTTTTGTCATTTAAAAACGCAAACAATATAGGCTATACCAGGTATATACCAACTATATACCAAGTATATACCTGGTATATGTTTATTCTTTATCGCCCATCTGCTTTCATCTTTTTAAAAAAAGAATTTTTGTCAGCTTGTACAAACAGCGGTTCATTGTAGCATACAGCCCTGTTCAAGGGCGGTAAAATCAGGTAAACTATGGCAAAATAATGCAACCGGTTACGCATCTGCGCACAACGGAAAAATGCACCTATACATTTATGCAATAAAATGGCTGTGGCCAATACTAGTTAACCATTCAGTCATTTTCAATAAACCATTTTTAAACTTTTAAAACAATTATTTTATGGGTAGAATTAGAAAAGGCATACTCGGCCCGGTATCGGGCACAGTAGGCACCGTAATTGGCTCAAGCTGGAAATCAATAGCATATTTACGCAGTCAGCCAATTGGAAAAAAACAAACTTCAACAGCAGACCAGATAGACCAGCAGTTGAAGTTTTCGATCGTGATGAACTTTGTACAAACAATGACGCCTCTCGTACAGCTTACCTTTAAAAAGTATGCGAATAAAATGTCTGAGTTCAATGCGGCATTTTCGTACAATTTTCATAATGCAATTGCAGGCGTATCGCCTGATTATGAGATCAATTTCTCAAAGGCCCTCGTTAGCCGCGGCGATTTGCCCAATGCAACATCGCCTGCTGCAACAGTTACAGGCAACACTATTTATTTTACCTGGACGGATAATAGCGGCCAGGGTAAAGCAGCAGCAACAGATAAGGCGGTGGTAGTGGCTTTTTGCCCTAATCTCAATCTTACCTTGTTCAATGCTGAAGCTGCAACCCGTTCAGCAGGTGCAGCATCGTTAAACCTAAGCAACTTTGCAGGCCAAACGGTACAAACATGGATTGCTTTTTTATCAGAAGACGGCCTTGAAGCAGCCAACAGCATTTTTACCGGTGAGTTAAACCTGGCGCCGTAACATGCACTGATCTTTCTCTCATCGGGGAGAGGGATTTAAGGCTGAAGCTCTAAGGCTGTTCTGCAGGCAGCCTTTTCTTGTTTTTGCGGTAGATAAAATAGTAATTTCATTTTTAATTTTTACTTATTCATTGTTAGTTGCTAATTAATCACCCGCACTTTTTTATTAACAAAAAACCTAATAAAAACAAAGATTTTAAAGCACATAAACGCCCTTAAAACATTAAATTTGCCAGCTTTAATTTTTAAGCATTACATACCTAAATTAATTAATGGAAGAAAATCAATTACCAGAAGAAACTTCAGATAACGACCGCATCATACAGGTAAATATTGAAGAGCAAATGAAAACCGCTTACATTGATTATTCAATGTCGGTAATTGTGGGGCGTGCCCTGCCTGATGTGCGGGATGGTTTTAAACCTGTGCACCGCAGAATATTATATGCAATGAAAGATTTGGGGCTGAATTATAACCGCCCTTATAAAAAATGTGCACGTATTGTGGGCGAGGTGCTGGGTAAATATCATCCGCATGGCGATACTGCTGTGTATGATGCGCTGGTGCGTATGGGGCAGGAATGGAGCATGAACCACACGCTTATTGATAAGCAGGGAAATTTTGGAAGTCCGGATGGCGATCCTCCTGCAGCAATGCGATATACAGAAGCAAGGTTAGAGCGTTTAGCTGAAAGCATGTTGGATGATATTGAAAAAGAAACAGTAGATTTTCAGTTGAATTTTGATGACTCTCTTGAAGAACCGGTTGTATTGCCCACACGCATTCCGCAATTGCTGGTAAATGGTTCCAGCGGTATTGCAGTGGGTATGGCAACCAACATGATGCCGCACAACCTTTCTGAAGTAATTGACGGCTGCCTTGCGCATATTGATAATAAGGCTATTACCGCAGAAGAATTAATGCAATTTGTAAAAGCGCCTGATTTTCCTACCGGCGGTGTTATTTATGGCATGGAAGGCGTGCAGCAGGCAATGCTTACCGGCCGTGGCAGAGTGGTGCTTCGTGGAAAATGCCATGTTGAAACAAAGGCAAGCGGCAGGGAACAGATCATTATAACCGAAGTGCCTTACCAGGTAAACCGTGATAATTTAACCGATAGAATTGGCCAATTGGTAAATGATAAAACCATTGAAGGTGTTGCCCATGTAAACAATGAAAGCAATAAAAAAGAAGGAACCCGTATTGTTATTGATCTGAAACGGGATGGTGTTGCCAACGTTATCATCAATCAATTATTCAAGTTTACTGAACTGCAAACGAGCTATGGCATAAACAATGTTGCTTTAAGTAAAGGCAGGCCAAAAATCCTCAGCGTAAAATCACTCATTAGCGAGTTTATTGAGTTCAGGATGGAGGTGGTAATTCGTCGTGCAAACTTTGAATTACGCAAGGCAAAAGAAAGAGCGCATATTTTAAACGGCTATTTAATTGCGCTCGATCATTTAGATGAAGTGATTCAACTCATCAGCAACTCATCAACACCAGATATTGCAAGAGATAATTTAATAAATGCTGGCTGGGGTTTGGATGAAATTCAGGCAAAAGCCATTCTTGAATTACGATTACAGCGCTTAACCGGAATGGAGCGGGATAAGATCAAAGAAGAATATGAAGCCTTGCAAAAACAAATTGCCGGTTTGGAAGAATTGCTGGCAAGTGAAAGCCAGCGCTACGATCTTATAAAAAAAGAATTAATTGAGGTTAAAGAAAAATACGGCACGGCAAGAAAAACTGAAATACCGTTTTTGGCTGAAGAAGTAAACATGCTGGATTTTATTAAAGAAGAAGATGTGGTAATTACCATTTCCCATCTTGGATATATCAAACGCACTACCGCTTCAGATTATCGCCAGCAGCGCAGAGGTGGCCGTGGCGCCATCGGCAGCAAAACAAGAGATGAAGATTATGTTGAACATTTGTTTGTGGCATCAACCCACGATACCATGTTGTTTTTCAGCCAGCAGGGCAGGTGTTACTGGTTAAAAGTGTATGAAGTGCCCGAAGGAGAAAAACAGGGTAAGGGCAGAGCTATTCAAAACATGGTGCAGCTTGTGCCGGGCGATAATGTTAAAGCCATAATGAATGTAAAAAATCTTCAGGACAAAGAATTTATAGAATCGCATAACATTGTGTTGTGCACAAGAAAAGGGGTTATTAAAAAAACAGTGCTTGCTGATTTTAGCCGTCCGCGTGCAACCGGCGTAAATGCAATTACTATTTTAGAAGGAGATGAATTGCTGGATGCACGGTTAACCGATGGTAATTCTGAAATTATGATGGCTGTAAAAAGCGGCAGGGCCATACGTTTTCCTGAAGATAAAGTAAGGCCTACAGGCCGCGGCGCCATTGGCGTTGCAGGAATTGAAGTGGATAACACAAAGGATGAAGTAATTGGTATGATTTGTGTCGAAAAAAATGAAACGAATAAAACTGTTTTGGTTGTAAGTGAGAAAGGTTTTGGCAAACGTACAAGGGTTGATGAATACCGCATCACCAACAGGGGCGGCAAAGGGGTTAAAACAATTAATGTTACCGAAAAAACCGGGCAGCTTGTAGGCATTCTTGATGTGCATGAAAAAGAAGATTTGCTTATTACCTGCAAATCAGGAATTATTTTAAGAACATCCGTTTCAAATATAAAAGAGGCAGGCAGGGCAACGCAGGGCGTTATTTTAATAAGATTAGATAATGGTGATGAAATTGCCGCCATCTCTAAATTAGATGAACAGGAAGAGCCATCAGAAAATACCAGCAATGAAATTGTAAATAATGAAACAGATAATCCGGTTGCTTAAACTTTAATTATTCATATCAATCAAAAAAAATCTTACATTAACAACAAGAAATATCAACAGGAAACACGCTAATTTTTTTTAAAATTAATGGCATTGTTTTTTTGCTGATAAATCGCTTACAATTAAAAACACACACATGAAAAAAATACTTCTTTCGGTTGCATTTCTTTTTTCTGTAGTTTATTTAATGGCGCAGGATGATGTTATACGCTTATTTGTTGCTAAAAAAGATTATGAAAAAGCAAAAACTGAAGTTGATAAATGGCTGTCTAATACTAAATTAAAAGATAAAGACAAAGCCACAGCGTATTTATGGAAGATGACGGTGTACAGCCAGATATATGCAGACTCTGCTTTAAGTAATAAATATCCTGATGCAAATACACAGGCATTAGATGCATTTTATAGTTATCAAACGCTTGATCCCACTTTAAAACAGCTTAAAGATGAGCATTTTGAAGGCGGTCTCGGAGCTTTATATTCTGAATCTTTCAACAAAGGAAAAAATTATTTTCAGGCCAAACAATGGGATAGTTCTTTTAAATATTTTTCCGAAGCAGAACGATTAGGCGATATGCTACTGGCTAATAAGCTAAGTACATCTACATCAACAATTGATACTGTAACCGTTTTATATACAGGTTATGCGGCGCAAAATTCAAAACAGCTCGACAGTGCAAGTAAATATTATGCAAAGCTTGCAGATATAAAAATTGCAGGTAACGATTATGAAGATATTTATAAGTTCCTGGTTCAATATAACATGGAGAAAAAGAACGACACTGCATTTAAGAAATATCTTGCACTTGCAAAGCAGTTATACCCCAACGATAACTCTTTATGGACGCAATATGAAATGAGCGAAATGACCACAGGCGCAAGTTTACCAGACCTGTTGAAAAAATACCAGCAGGATGTTGCAGCCGGTGGTATGAATGAAGATAAACTTGTTGGTTATGCAGAAGCTTTTGCCACAACAGATAAAACGCAGTTAGACCCTTTAGACAGCATGCAAAAAATAGCAGTGAAACTGGCTGCAGCACAGGCATTTGAAAAAGCATTCGCACTTAATGATACGATGGGTTTATATGCCTTTAATGCAGGTGTAATTTATTATAGCATTTATGGTGAGCTGGACGACAGGTATTCTGCAAACCGCGGTGAAGGCGCAGCATTAAAAGCAAAACGTGCAGAAATTGCAAAGCAGGAAATGGCGTATGCAGATACTGCATCTCAATGGCTTGAAAAAGCGTATCCTATTTTAAAAAATAAGCAAAACAGAACAAGGGCTGAAACTTCAAGCTTAAACAGGCTGGTAGATTACCTGGCTAATATTTATTATTGGGAAAGAGATCAAACAAAAACAAACGGTAACCCTAAAGATTATGACAAATATGATGCTTTGTATAAAAAGTATGATGCTGAACATAATTCATATAAATAGTTAACCATTACAAATAATAAAAGCCGCATTTATTGCGGCTTTTTTATTGCGGTTAAAACAAAAATATTCAAATTTATACCAGTTGCAGTTTGGCAACTTTAGGATCAACAATAACAGTATCATGCTCAAAATCTAATTTGATCCGCCATTTTTGTAAGGTTGCTGCGCCAATTATAGCTTCTTCACTTAAACCGGGAACTAATAAAAATTCATCGCTTAATAAAATATCATGAATATAAAAATCAAGGCGGATTACTTGTGTTATTTCGATAAAATGACCTTCGCTGGCGGTTGCTATTTTTCTTGTTCGTCCAAGACTAATTGGTGTCTCAATTTCTTTTATAAAATCAGGATGAACACATGAAAGATTTGCGCCGCTATCAAATAAAGTGTATAAATTCTTTTCACCTTTTGAACCAACATAAAGTAAGGGAAGTTTTATTACAGGCACCAGTTTTATAATTTTAGTAAAGTTAATTATGTTGTTTACTGAATGTATCTTTTATTTACAATGTGCATTTAAATTAAGCGATAAAGTATAATTCAAAAACCTATTTAATGAAAATAAAGTTATTATCAGCGATCATCTTTATATCAGTTGCATCTGCTGCACAAACAACAAATCTTGATTCAATTGAGCACCAAATGCGTTATGCAGCCAAACAAGGTTTGCTCGACGAATATTACCCGCAAAACATTGATACATTATATGGCGGATATTTAAGCACTTTTTCGTTCGATTTTAAACCGGTTGGCGAACAGGATAAAATGATTGTTACACAAGCCCGTCATACCTGGTCAACAGCTAAAGCAGCAATGTTTTATCATGATACATCCTACATCAAAATGTCTCGCCACGGATTTTATTTTTTGCGTGATAAAATGTGGGATTCAACTTATGGCGGATTTTATAATTTGGTTACAAGAGATGGAACGCCAAAAAGCATCATAAAAGAAGCATACGGAAACGCATTTGCCATTTATGGTTTAAGCGCTTATTATGAATGCTCGCATGATACGGCTGCTTTAAATCTTGCAAAAAAAACATTTATGTGGCTTGAAAAATTTAGTCATGATGCAATGTATAAAGGCTATTATCAACATTTAAACAGAGATGGTTCGCATGTAATAAGAACGGCTGATATTAAAAGCACTTCAGATATTGGTTATAAAGATCAGAACAGTTCCATACATATTTTAGAAGCACTTACTGAATTGTATAAAGTTTGGCCTGATGCTTTGGTTAAAGAAAGATTAAACGAAATGCTGTTGCTGATTCGTGATAAAATTGTAACGCCAAAAGGTTATCTGCAATTATATTTTACTTACAATTGGAAGCCGGTTAGCTATCGCGATTCCGCAGATTCAATCATTAAAAAAAATCATTACATAGATCATGTTTCTTTTGGTCATGATGTAGAAACTGCGTATTTAATGCAGGAAGCCGATGAGGCATTAAATAAAAAAGCATCTGCAAAAACTTTAGCTGTTGCAAAGAAAATGGTTGATCATGCTTTACGCAATGGCTGGGATGATTCGCTTGGCGGTTTTTATGATGAAGGTTATTATTTTAAAGATAAACCAGGATGCACCATTACGTATAAAAGCAAAAACTGGTGGGCGCAGGCCGAAGCGTTGAATACGCTGCTTATGTTTTCAGACATGTATCCAAATGACAGTGCTCAATATTTAAAGCATTTTTTTAAAGAATGGCAATATGTTGAAACCTATTTGATAGATCATGAACATGGCGATTGGTATGAAGAAGGTTTGGATAATTCACCTGAATATAAAACAAAGCTTAAAGCACAAATTTGGAAAGGCACATACCATAATTTTCGGGCGTTAATGAATTGCATTAACAGGATTGATGACGATAAAAAAAACTAATAATTAATATTGTTATTCTAAAACAAAAAATGCATTTCATCTTGATAAAATGCATTTGCGCTAAATAAAAAAGGCTGCAATTGCAGCCTCGTTGTTCCCTTAATTATTTCTGCATAGTGCTGTCACTCATCGACTTTTTAGTAGTATGCATTTTTTTACCGGAATGATGCATGGTAGATGATGAACTTGTGCTGTCATGCGACCATTTCTTTGTTGTGTGATGATGCATAGGTGTTGTGTCTGCAATGTTGTTTACAACAGTAGAGAAACTACCTGAATGAGATGGAACACTTGCAATTGCAAATGCAGTTAACGAAATGCTTAACAGGGTGATAAATACTAACTTTTTCATTTTAATAGTGTTTTAGATTTATATACATAATTAAAGCCAAATTTTCATAAAAACCAACTTTTAATAAATTATGTAAGTGATTAGCTAAAGTTAAAGCAATATTTTCGGAAAAGTTTATAAAGTTTGTTTAAACGGTTTGATTAGTTGTACTTACTGCTGCTTATTTTTCTTTTTAAAATAGCCTCTTAATAAAAAGTTATGCTGTGCGGCTTCAAGGTCTTCATCTAATTTTTCGCTGCTGCTTTGCAGGTTTTTAATTGTTTGTTTTAAAGATGCGGCAGTTTCTTCATCATTTAATAAAACGCCAACCGCATTATTTTTTTTCTGCAGGGCGCTGCTTGCAGTATCAAGATTTGCTGTTATATTATTTGCTGTAATTACAATGTTATGCAGTTGAGCAATGGTGCCTTTTAATTCTCTGAATATTGTTGTATCTGTTGCCAGTTCATTTGCAAAAGAACCCTGTGTATTAATTTTATTTGTGTAAGCCTGCAGGTTTGCAATTACAATTTTGCTTTTAAAAGAAACATCCTGAAAATTATTCATTGTTGCTTGCAAACTGTTTACAGATGCCTCAATTTTTTTGGTAAGTGCCTCATTGTTTAGTAAAGAACCCATTACGCCATTACCACTGTCAATTTTTTGGCTGATGTTTTTAAAAGAACTTGTAATGGCTAAAAGATTCCTGTTGTTTGCCTGTAACGTTACAAGCATATCTTCTGTGCTTATTGCTTTTTGTGCCTCTAAATAATCACCATCGTTAATTTGAGGTGCAGATAAAGTGCCTCCAAAAATTACAACGATTTTATTACCTATCAAGCCATCTGAACTGATTTTTGTTCTGGAATTTTTCCGGATCATTGGCTCCAGCGATTTTTGCAAACTCATTTCAACCAGCACCTTTGAATCATCCATAAAAGATACTCTTTTAACCGTTCCTATTTTTACACCCGAAAGCCAAACATTATTACCAGCCTGTAAACCGCTTACATCATCAAACACAGTGTTTACTGTAAAACCCTTTACAAAACTTTTCTTTTGGCCACCCAATGAAAAAACACCAAGTATCAGAATCACAAGGCCTATCAAAATAAATAAGCCAACAATTACCGGACGACTATTTACAGATTTCATATAAATTTTCTGTTTAAATAATATATCAATATTATACCTGGTTTTTATAAATAGATTGGTTGTCGGTAAAATTATAATTATAAAAACCTTCAACCCTTGCATCTTTATTTGAAAATACTTCTTCAAAGCTGCCTTGTGATAAAAACTTTCCATCAAGCAGCATTGCAACGCGATTGCCTACTGTTCTTGCGCAGGTAAGATCATGTGTAATGATGATAGAAGTTGTATTAAATTTTTCCTGAACACTGTTAATGAGATTATTGATTTCAATACTCGTGATAGGATCGAGGCCGGCAGTAGGCTCATCATACAACATTACTTCAGGCTTAAGAATTAATGTGCGTGCAATGCCAATGCGTTTGCGCTGCCCGCCTGATAATTCAGATGGCATTTGATTGATTGCATTCAATAAACCAACATCATCAAGCACTTCTTCAACTGCTTTGGTAATTTCTGATCGCGATAGTTTACTGTTATGCCTTATCAATGGAAATTCAAGATTTTCACGCACCGTCATGCTATCATATAAAGCGCTGTTTTGAAAAGAAAAACCAATGCGCTGGCGCAAGGCATCCCAGCCTTTTGGAGTAAGTGTACTTATATCTTCATTTAAAATTCTTACCACTCCGCTATCAGGTTGCAAAAGCCCCGAAATAATTTTTATCAATACAGATTTTCCTGTGCCTGAGCGGCCAAGCACTGCTACATTCTCGCCTTCGAATACATCCAAATCAACACCGTTCAACACAACCAGATTTCCAAACGATTTGTGCAGATCACGAATATATATTACATCATTATCGCGGTTAATGCGTGCCATTGTTTTATAGGATGTTTAATCTGTCCATACTTCTTATTCAATTTTCAGCGGATAGAATTTATAAACTGCACTACTATCATTTCTTCAACAAATATCATAAACATAGAAATTACCACGGCAGAGTTTGCAGCTCTGCCAACACCTTGTGTGCCGTTTTGCGCATGATAGCCCTGGTAACATCCGGCAATGCCGATTGTAAACCCATACAGCAAAGATTTAAACACTGAAGAAAAAATATCTAAAAATGAAATAGTGCTGAAAGCGTTTTCAAAAAAAGCATTAAAGCTTGTTTGTTCGTTTGCATGTACGTTAAGATACGAGCCCATCATACCAACAAATGCAGAATACATCATAAGCACGGGCTGCATTAATGTAGAAGCAATAACGCGGCTTACAACTAAAAATTTAAAAGGGTTTGTTGCTGAAACTTCCATGGCATCTATCTGTTCCGTCACTTTCATGGAACCTAATTCTGCACCCATGTTAGAACCTACTTTGCCGGCACAAATTAAAGCAGTAACCAACGGCGCCAATGCACGCACCACTGCAATTGAAATAAGTGAAGGCAACCATGAACTGGCGCCAAATGTGGCTAAAGATGGCCGCGATTGTTTGGTAAAAACAATGCCCGTTATAAACCCCGTAAGTGAAATTAAAAATAGTGAACGGTAACCAACTTCGTAACACTGCCTTAAAATTTCTCTGCCTTCAAAAGGGCGGGTAAAGGCTTCTTTAAAAAAGCGCTTAATAAATTTAAATACGTTGTATATATCACCGAAAAAGCTATCAAACCCACGCGAAATAAAATATTTACGTTGCGGTTTTGAGTGCACATCTTCTGAATCCATTTATATAAGCTTGGTTAGTGAATAACAGGAAGAATTAAACTAATTTAATGCCATATTAAAAATGAAGATAGAAAAACTTGTGCTTACACAGCAGAAGTTTTAATTCTGTCGTTCTTTGCATATATATTTATCAAATGATTGATGGCTGTGAGACATAAAACGCAATAAAAATAATTGCAGTTATTCAATTCAATAATTTTATTTCAACTAAACTATTCTGCTATGCAAAACTGGAGAATTAAACTATCACTTTTTATAAACTATTTTGTATTTGCTATTTTATTAAACAGCTCGGGAATTGCCATTTTGCAGGTTCAAAATAATTTTGGTGTTTCAAAGCAAGCTGCCGCCTGGATTGACCCTTGCAAAGATTTAAGCATTGCCATTCTATCATTTTTAGTTGCATCATCCATAACAAGATTTGGTTACAAAAAAGCGATGCTGGTTGCATTGGCCATTGTGGCTGCAGTATGTTTCATCATTCCAAACACACCTGGTTTTTTTGCAATCAAATTATTATTTGTTGCTGTTGGATGTTGCTTTGCATTAATAAAAATGAGTGTGTACAGCACAATTGGCATTGTTACAAAAGATTCAAAAGAACATATAAGCATGATGAATTTTATTGAATCTTTTTTTATGGTGGGCAATCTTTCTTTATATTTTATATTCAGTTCTTTTGTTGATAATGCGCATCCGCAATCTGCATCATGGCTTAAAGCATATTATTTATTGGGCGGGTTGGCATTGCTTGCATTTTTATTGTTGCTCTCTTCACCGCTTGATGAATCTCCGGCAAAAACAAATGCCGGAAAAACAGAAGCAATTAAGTTTGTTGATATGTTTAAACTGATGAAAGAACCCATTGTTATTTCATTTATTCTGTCTGCTTTTTTTTATGTGCTGATCGAACAAAGCATTCAAAATTTTTTACCCACATTTAATAATAAAGTGCTTTTATTGCCTGCTGTGCTTAGCATACAAATGGGAAGCATTTTAGCAGGTTCAACTGCTTTAGGAAGATTTTTTGCAGGCATAGTATTAAAAAAAATAAACTGGTTATATGCATTAACGGGCACATTAATATTGGCTGCGCTTTTAATTATAATTGCGATGCCGCTTGCAAAAAATGAAACCGGCAAAAATATTACCGGCTGGTTAACTGCACCTGTTGCAGCATATATTTTTCCGTTAATAGGTTTATTGCTGGCGCCGGTTTATCCCGCAATTAATTCAGTTATTTTAAGTTCGTTGCCAAAGCCAAAACATGGAGTTATGTCGGGTCTTATTATCATCTTTTCAGCAATAGGCGGCACAACAGGTTCATTGCTTACAGGTTATATTTTTGATAAGTATAATGGACAAACCGCATTTTATTTTTCACTTATTCCCATCACAATTCTTATTTTGCTGCTTATTATTTTTTATCGTCTTCAAAAAAAATATGCAACGGCTTCACAAGCAGCGCTGCCAATAATTACAGATCCTATTTCAGAAGAATATAAACAATAAAGCCCCGCAATTGCGAAGCTTTATGTACTGACTGCTGCTAAAAAATTTACCTGTTCCAGTTATCATCTCTGTGGCCTTGATCGTAACCATTATTTCTGTATTGATCATTATAATGGTTTCCATAATCATTATAAAACCGGTTGTTTATTTCCTGTATCTTATCGTTTCTTTCATTTTGCAATCTTTCTATTATACGTGCTTTTCTTCTTGGATTTATCCATGAACCCATAACATCATTTATCTTTTGATCGTATTCAAAATTTATTTTTTTGATGATAAAAAATTTGTCACCTCTTTCAAAAGAATAAGGATCATAATGATGATTGAATTGCACATCAACAGAAGGCGAATTGTAAGAAAATTGACCTGAGTAAGATTGAGAAAATGCAGAACCTAAAATGAACAGAGTTAATGCGAGTGTAAAAGCTTTTTTCATGTTATTTGTTTTTATTGTTTAATGAATGTATATATGAGATGATGTTTTTTCTGCAGCGTTTATAAATAGATTGTTAATCGTTGATAAATGATTTTTTTGGAATAACAATTACTTGTTTAATTAATTTTATGCTGATGAAAGTTCTTAATGCACAACAAATACATAACTGGGATGCTTATACAATTGCGCATGAACCTATAATGTCTGCTGATTTAATGGAACGTGCTGCACAAGCTTGTACAGATTTTATTTTGCAACAGGCAATGCTTGATAAACAGTTTAAAATTTTTTGCGGAAAAGGAAATAATGGTGGTGATGGACTTGCCATTGCACGCCAGTTAAAAGAACGCAATTATAATGTAAGTGTTTTTATTATTGAATTTGGTGCCGTTGGCACAGAAGATTTTCAAACAAATTTGCAACGCCTGCACGAAACTGCGGTAAACATTCATTTTATACAATCAGAAGAATTTTTTCCGGCGATAACCGAAGCCGATGTTATTATTGATGCATTATATGGTTCTGGTTTAAACAGGCCATTAAAAAATTTAAGTGCTGCATTGGTAAATCATATCAATCAATCAAAAGCATTTATTGTAAGCATCGATGTTCCAAGCGGAATGTTTATTGATAAAAGCAGTGTAGTAAATGCTATTATAAAAGCGGAGGTTACGCTAACTTTTCAATGTTATAAATTATGTTTTTTAATGCCGGAAAATGCAAACTTCACCGGCAATTTGCATGTGCTTGATATTGGCTTGCACAATGCATTTTTAGAAACTGAAAATACTGTTTATCAACTTACAGAAAGATCAAACATTCAGCATATTTATAAACCACGTAAACCTTTTTCTAATAAAGGCAATTATGGCCATGCATTAATTATTGCAGGCAATACAGGCAAAATGGGTGCAGCGCTTATGGCAACGCATGCTTGTTTAAGGGCAGGCGCCGGGTTAACCACCGTAAATGTTCCTGAAAAATTTTTAAATGCCGTTCATGCACAATTGCCTGAAGCCATGTGCAATCTTCGTGAAGATGATTTAAATTTTGAAAAGATAAATGCAGTTGGCATCGGCCCAGGTTTAGGTACTGAAAAAGATGCGCAGCAATTGGTTGAACAAACCTTGCAGCAATTTAAACAACCTATGATTATCGATGCAGATGCGCTTAACATCATTTCAAAAAATAAAGAATTGCTGAATCAATTGCCTGCTGAAACTATTTTAACGCCGCATCCAAAAGAATTTGAAAGGTTATTTGGTGAAGCTGAAAATGATTTTGAAAGATTAGAAATGGCGTTGCAACAATCAGCAAAATATAATTGCATTATTGTTTTAAAAGGCAGATATACATTGATAGCAAAAAACGGCGAAGGCTGGTTTAATACAACGGGCAATGCCGGGCTTGCAAAAGGAGGCAGCGGAGATATTTTAACAGGTATTCTCACTGCTTTGCTTGCACAAAAATATCAACCGTTTCAGGCGGCATTGTTTGGTGTGTATTTGCATGGGCTTGCTGCAGATCTTGCGTTGCAAACACAATCGCAGGAAAGTATGCTGGCTTCAGATGTTGTTGAATATTTAAGTGAAGCGTTTAATAGTTTGTGATGTATTTTTTTGGTTACCGGCTTTTGTAGTTATAGCATCACGGTTGCGCCTGTCCCGAGAGTAAAAGCGATTCGGGATCGCAACACTTGTACTGTATATTTTTATGGCAACAATTGATCTTCAAACAAAGTTATTTTTTATTTCCGATTGCATATTTAATTCCGCCGGCAAGAACCTGTAAAAAATGAGGTTCAGAATAAGATTCTTTTGTATGGCCTAATCCAATATAAAACGAACGGCCACCATCATAATCATGATACCAGCAAATTGGATGATAAGTTCCATTTTCACCGCCCGTATATGTGCCTTCATCCACCGTTAAAAGTACATGCACATCATTCCAGTTTGTTTGTTTATAATTATACCATTCGTCAAAATGTTTCCATGTATCAGGCAGCATTCTTGTGCCTTCAAAATTGCTGTCAACAGTATGAATTTCGGCTTCCTGCTGTTGCGGATGACTTTTAAAATAAGCGCCAACCAGTTTATTATACCATGGCCAGTGATATTCTGCATCAGCCGCTGCATGTATGCCAACATATCCTTTTCCTGATTCAATAAAATGCATTAATGCAGTTTGCTGCGCTTCATTCAATAAAGCGCCGGAAGTATCTGAAGTGCTTAAAAAAATTACCGCTGCATATTTTTTTAAATTAGCATTTGTAAATTTTCTTGCATCCTTTGTTGTATCAACCTCAAAATGCATTTGCTTGCCTAACAATTGAATGGCAGCAATGCCTGCAGGAATGGATTCATGATAATAAAAAGTTGTTTTACTAAATACCAAAACCCGCGGCGGTTTTGCAAATAAAATGTTGGCAGATAAAATAAAAATTACAGCAAGCAATAAATTTTTATAACGAAACATGTAATTGATTTAAGAAATGAAATTAGCAAATAATGATAACACTTACATTCGCGCCAATGTCTGTAACAAAAGATTTTTACAGGATATTAAATGTAAGATCATCTGCATCTGCAGGTGAAATAAAAAATGCGTATCGAAGGCTTGCAATGAAATATCATCCAGACCGCAATGCCGGCGATGCGCTTGCTGCGGCTGTTTTTGCTGATATAGCAGAAGCTTATAAAATACTTTCAAACGCAGAAACAAGAAAGCAATATAATTACAGCCGTTCTGTAACTGCAGCGCAGGAATATAAAAAGCCGGTTGAAACAATTGAAAAATTAATACAGCGCATCAGCGAAATAAATCAACATATAAAAACTGCTGATCCGTTTCGTTTTAATAAAGATGCCTTGTTATATTCCATCAAACAATTATTGCCGGATGATCTTAATTTGCTTTTGCATACAAATAATGATCTTGTAACAGAATTTTTTGAAATGATCTGCATTGCTGCTAAACACCTGTCATCAAATCAAACAAAACAATTGATAGTATGGCTGCAACCTTTATACAACAAACATCAATGGCTGCAGCAAAATTTACATGCATTAATGATGCAGCAGCAAAAACAAGAACGGTGGGAAAAAAATAAAATAGTTTTAGTTGTGCTGCTTGCAATTATATTATGCATCATAATTTTTTTTACAGCAAAAAAATAAGCATGTTTTGTACAGTTATTATTGCACGTTATCCTAAATACCTTGGCATATTTGGTTTTTTTTCAATGATGATATTTCGGTTGCCTTTATATTTTAATAAAAAAATTATCTTTTTTAAGTTGATGGGCAGCGGCAAAAACGGATCATTTGATATAAAGCCCGATCTCAACCAGTGGGCGTTGTTGTTTACTGCTCATCAGCAAAATATTAAAACGCCAAAGTTTATTTATAACTACCTGCATTTTTTTCATTGCGATATAAAAGAATTTTTATTAAAACCAATAGAAGGTTTTGGCTTATGGGATAAGAAAAAAGTTTTTGGCGAGTTGCCCAAACAAACTGATTATGCAGGTTCAATTGCGGTGTTAACAAGAGCTACCATAAAATTAAACCGCTTAAAAAATTTCTGGAGAAATGTAAACAGCGTTGCAGTAAAAACACCATCAGCCGAAGGTTTTATTCTTTCTTACGGAATAGGGGAGATGCCGTTGATAAAACAGGCAACGTTTAGTGTATGGCAAAGCAAAGAAGCAATGAAAAAATTTGCATACAACCTGCAGCAGCATGTTTCGGTAATTAAAAAAACAAGAAGCGAAAACTGGTATAAAGAAGAACTTTTTGTGCGGTTTTCCATCATTGCTGTTAAAGGTTTTCCCGCAACTATTGCAGCAAAAATGCTTACCTTGCAGCCTTCTTATGAAGAAGCATAATTTACTTGCCATATTTTTAAATCTCATCTAATTGCTGCTGCTTATTGCGGCCTTGTTACTGCTTGTCTTCTTCTTTAAATCAAAATTTATTTTATGCATGATGATGTAAAATATTATGTAGAATCTGAAATTGGTACCCTTCGAAAACTTATAATTCATAGTCCTGATGGTGGAATTGGAAAAGTAATTCCCAGCACGTTTTCTGATAATTTGTATGATGATATTGTTCATTTAAAAAGCATGCAGAAAGAATACAATCATTATGTAATGCTGCTATTATATTTTCTTGATCCGCAAAAAATAGAATACATAAAAAAGTGCCAGACATCTTCAGATGAAAAAACAAAAGCAAACTGTTTTATTCCTGGTAAGAAAGAATATTTTAATTCAGATAACGTGCTGGAAGTTCAGCATTTGCTTGAAGAAATTTTAAAAGATGAAAGCGTAAAGCTTCGTCTTATTTCTGCGGTTTGTTCTTATGAAGAATCGAGCCATAAAACACAGCAGCAGCTTGAAACTATTAATGATGCACCATTACTTGCAAAAATTTTAATCAGCGGCATATTGCCAAAATCTGCAAGCGGTTTAAAAGAAGATCAGTATATATTTCCGCCGGTGCCTAATTTTATTTTTACAAGAGATATCGGCATCATGATAAAAGATCATATTCTTTTAAGCCGCATGGCAACCACTTCAAGAAAACGTGAATCGCTCATCACCAAATTTCTTGCAATGTATTTTTTGTTTAAAGAAGATACATCTAAAGTGATGGAAGTTATTGAAGACAGCGACTTTTTTTTGTATGAAGAAGTAGAACGCAAAGCACGTTTTATAAGCATTGAAGGCGGAGATATTATGATGATTCATCCAACACATTTAATTGTTGGCTGCAGCGAAAGAACATCTTCAAATGCAATCAATGAAATTATTCATACCATATTTTCAACAGCAGAACTTGGCATTGAAAAAATTTCTGTGGTTAAAATTGCAAAGAACAGGGCGCAAATGCACATTGATACCATCTTCACCCAAATAAAACGCAATGTTTGGGTTTTGTATGGAAGATATTCTGAAAATATTATTGCTGCGGAAAATAAAGTGAAGCAATCTTATTTAAGAAGTTTAATGCACCAGCCAGATTTAATTGCTATTGAAGAACCTGAAGTGCTGCAGTTTTATAAACCTTCAAACGCTGCATATAAACCTGATAAAGATTATAGTGTAAATAAAAAACTTTCGGGTATTGAAGAGTTGCTGCAACAAATAAGTATTGAAGATTATAATTGCAAACCCGAAGATGTAAAAATTATTTACAGCGGCGGAAATGAATTTCCGTATGATGACCGTGAACAATGGACGGATTCATGCAATGTTGTTGCTTTAAAAGAAGGTGTTGTAATTGGTTACGACAGGAATGATTATACCGCAAACAGTTTTCGCAAAACAGGTTTTAATATTATTACAACAGCAGAGCTTTTTAAAAAGTTTGATGAAGGATTAGATCCGCAAAGCCTAACAGATACATTGATATTATTGCCTTCAGCAGAGTTATCACGAGCACGTGGCGGATCGCATTGCATGAGTATGCCGCTTTTCAGAGATAGATTAGTTTAAACGTTCCATGTTTCAAAGTTTCATAGTTAAATGTAACAACGAAAAACCAATGGAGCAGTGAAATTTTGAACCAACTAAACTTAGAACATAGAACTTAAAACTTAACTATGCAAAACACAAATCATGTTTTAATGATTCGCCCGGTTCATTTTACTTACAATTTTGAAACGGCAGTAAATAATAGTTTCCAGCTGGCAGGAAATGCAACTGAAGCGCAGCAACATGCTTTAAAAGAGTTTGATGCGCTTGTTGAAAAACTTCGTGAAAATAATATTGATGTTACTGTTGTTGATGATACGCCTGAACCGCATACACCAGATTCAATATTTCCCAACAACTGGATTTCTTTTCATGAAAATAAAACGGTTGTGCTTTACCCGATGTTTGCAGAAAACAGGCGTGCAGAAAGAAAGCAGCATGTGCTTGAAGTGATCAATAAAAAATTTGGAATTTTTAAAACGGTTGATCTTACAAAATATGAAACGCAAAATATTTATTTAGAAGGAACCGGCAGTATGGTTTTAGACAGAACAAATAAAATTGCATATGCTTGCATTTCTCCGCGAACCAACATACAAGTGCTTAAAGATTTTTGTGAAAGGTTGAATTACACTGCTTGTTTTTTTACAGCAGTTGATACTAACGGATCAGAAATTTATCACACCAATGTTATGATGTGCGTTGCAGATAAATATGTGGTGATTTGTGTTGATTCAATAAAAAATGAAAAAGAGCGTGAAGATGTTGCACAAACAATTCTGCAAACAGAAAAAGAAATTGTAAGTTTAACATTAAATCAAATGAACAGTTTTGCCGGTAACATGCTTCAGTTAAAAAATAAAAATGATGAAAAAATATTGGTGATGTCAGCAAAAGCTTTTCATTCTTTAACTTCTGATCAAATAACAAAACTCAAAAGTTATAACAGAATTATTCATTCAGATCTAACATCAATAGAAACCAATGGCGGCGGAAGTGCAAGATGCATGATTGCAGAAATATTTTCCTGAAAATTACGTTTGAAATTTCTTGTTACATTTACCAACCACTTTAAAACGAATGAAAATTTTTTTGATTGCCTTTATAAACCTGCTTTTAATTTTTAAAGTTTCTGCACAACAGCCTGATAAAATTTATATGGCAAGTATTCACTCGGTAAAATTATTTATTGCGGGCAACCAGGCAGCATATCCCATCATTAAATTAAATGCAGCAATGATGATGGAACTTCATTTTGATGATCTTGATGCCAACGTAAAAAACTACAATTACACTTATGTTTTATGCGATGCAAACTGGGTTCCTGTTGATTTAAGTCCGTTCGATTTTTTGCAGGGATTTACGCAAGGCAGGCTTAGCCAGTATCGCTATTCATCCGTTGCAAAAACAAAATATATACATTACCAGGCTTTGCTGCCAGAACAAAATTGTATGCCTAAATTAAGCGGCAACTATTTATTAAAAGTTTATTTAGATGGCGATACATCAAAGCTTGCATTTACGCGAAGGGTTTTGGTGGCAGATAATACAATTCCTATCGCTGCAAAAATTACGCAGCCATTCAACACACAATTATTTCGGGCCTATCAAAAGGTGCAGTTTACAATTGATAAAACAAAGTTTAATATTTTAAATCCGCAGCAGCAATTAAAAATTGTGGTGTTGCAAAATTTTAGATGGGATAATGCAATAACCGGAATTCAACCCACATTTATGCGTGGAAATATATTTGAATATAGTAGTGATAATAATTGCGTGTTTCCCGGAGGCAGAGAATATCGTTGGGTTGATTTAAGAAGTTTTCGTTTTCAAAGCGAACGTGTTGACAGCGCCGATCTCAATACAAACCCATTTACTGTTTGGCTTAAGCCAGATCCGCAACGCACTAACATGCGTTATGTTTCTTATGCAGATTTAAACGGCGTGTATAACATAAGCGCAACCGACGTAAACAATGCATGGGAGCAAGGCGATTATGCAAATGTGCATTTTACTTTTGTTCCGCAAAACCCTGATGAATTTGCAAACAAACAGGTTTATTTAATAGGAGAACTTGCAACAGGAAATTGCGATGATGCAACCTGCCAGATGGATTATGATGCTAACAGAAAAGTTTTTGAAAAAACATTGTTGTTAAAGCAAGGCTATTATTATTATACCTACATAACAAAGGTGATGAATGATAAAAAAATTGTTGCTGAAACAGCAGATACAGAAGGCAATTTTTCAGAAACAGAAAATACGTACACCATTCTTGTTTATTATCGTTCTTTTAGCGATCGTGCTGATGAATTAATTGGCGCTGTAACCATCGATAGCCGAAACTTAACTCAATAAAAAAAAATCTTTAAGCATTAATTATTTACTTTTGCGGCGGCAGGTCTTACACGACCAGCTCCTGCTGAACCCTCCCAGGGCCGGAAGGCAGCAAGAGTAAACGGTTGTAGCGGTGCGATGTGAGGAGCCTGCCATTTTTTATTTTCTTCATTTTTAGCATCTTTGTTTATAAGGCTCATCACTTGAGCTTAAATATTATCAACTATGAAATTTTTTATTGATACAGCTAATCTTGCATCAAATAAGCGAAGCCAACGATCTTGGCATTTTGGATGGCGTTACAACCAACCCATCTCTCATGGCGAAGGAAGGCATTAAGGGAAGAGATGCCATTATGAAACATTATGAAACCATTTGCGGAATGGTAAATGGCGATGTAAGTGCTGAAGTTATTTCGGTAAAGTTTGATGATATTGTTGAAGAAGGCAAAAAACTAGCAGCTATTCATAAAAATATTGTTGTGAAAGTGCCGATGATAAAAGAAGGCGTAAAAGCCATTAAATGGTTTACCGATAACGGCATACCTACCAACTGTACTTTGTGTTTCTCTGCCGGCCAGGCAATACTTAGCTGCAAAAGCAGGCGCAAGATATATTTCACCTTTTATTGGCCGTATTGATGACAGCGGCTGGGATGGCGTGGAACTTATTCAGCAAATTGCCGACATTTTTGACTATGCAAGGTTTCGAAACACAAATACTTGGCAGCTTCTATCCGCTAATCCGAATCACATTGTGCAGTTCGGCAGAATCAGGTGCGCATGTAGTTACTTCTCCGTTGAATCTATTCTTGGTTTATTAAAACATCCGCTTACCGATATTGGTTTGGCAAAGTTTTTAGAAGACGCTAAAAAATTATAGAATTTATAAAGGTTGTTAAGAAACACAAAGGCGCAAGGTTTTTTAAACTTTGCGCCTTCTTTTTCTTTGCGTTTTAGCGTGAAATTTAAGTTGTTGCTTTACTTAAATTCAGTTCTTTATTTGCGGCTTCAAATAATTTCTTTTCTTTCCATTCGTACCATTTATGCGGCATCGTTTTTTTCATCAGCGTATCAATACTGCGCATACCGGCAATATTCCATAACACCTTTTAATTTGCCGCCAACGGAACTGTTTAATGCGCGAAGGCTCATCGCAAAACCGCTATCTAAATATTCCATGTGATGCCAGTAACCGCCGGGCATAAATAAAGTATCGCCATGTTCCAAGGTTATTTCATAACCTTCTGCATATTCAACTGCCGGAAATTTGTTTGTGTCAATTTGCTTTTTGCTTCATCATAATAATTACTGAAATCTGCAAGGCTTAACACTTCAAAAGGTTTGCGATATAGTTTATGCTGCTCTTCATAAGGAAATAATAAAACTCGTTTTTCTGCCCATAAACTGCGTATGTAGAATATGGCTTAAATCAATATCAAAATGCATGTGCGTGATGGAGCCCTTCCACCGACAAACAGCATCGGCACACGTTTTACAAAGCCTTTCATGTAATCATCAGGCCATGTAAAATCTTTTATTAGCTGCGGCGCATGGCTGAAAATATTAAACAAAAAAATACGCCAGGCTGCAGGGCCGCTGCGTATCATATCAATGTACTCGCCAAAAGTTGTATAATCATCCGCTTTATTGATTGGCGTATATGCATCGCTTTTTACATTGTTATAAATGCCCACTTTTTTATCACCCACAATCTCTTTAAAATAATCCCAGTTCCATTTGGTATAAGCAGGCCATTGCTTTGCCATATTTTTAATTACAACAGGAATTTGTGGTTGAAAATAATTGCGCTTAAAATCTGCAGGACTTATATTGTCAACAACAGTTACTGGCTTTAAATGCATATAAAAATTTTCGACTGCAAAAGTAAATTGTATGCTTGTTAATACAAAGTTGATATTGTAATGCAAAAGTCAAAACAAAGCCTTATTAATCATTGATTGTTTTAATTTTTACTTTTAGCTTTTTAATTATTATGCGCATCATAAGTTACAATGTAAATGGCATTCGCGCCGCTTTAAATAAAGGTTTTATTAACTGGCTTAAAACAGATCCTGCAGATGTTATTTGCTTGCAGGAAACAAAAGCCTGGAAAGAAAATGTGGCGCATCAGCAAATAACTGATCTTGGTTATTTTGATTACTGGTATTCTGCACAGAAAAAAGGTTATAGCGGCGTTGCGGTTTTTTCTAAAATTGAACCTGCAAATGTTGTGTATGGAACCGGGCATAAAGTGAGTGATGATGAAGGCAGGGTTTTGCAATTGGATTTTGGTGATGTAAGATTGATAAATGCGTATTTTCCATCGGGCACAACCGGCGAATTAAGGCAAACATTTAAGTATGAATGGCTGCATGAATTTTTTAATTATCTCGAAAAATTAAAACAAACACATCCTAAACTTATTCTTTGCGGAGATTATAATATTGCACATAAAGAAATAGATATTCATAACCCGAAAGGCAATGTAAAAACATCCGGTTTTTTGCCGGATGAACGTTTTTGGATGGATAAATTTTTTTCAAACGGATGGGTTGATGCATTTCGTGTGTTGCATCCTGAGCCGCATCGTTACAGTTGGTGGAGCAGAAGATTTCCTACAGTTCGTGAGCAAAATAAAGGATGGAGAATTGATTATATTAATGTAACAGCACCATTAAAAAATAATTTGAAAGATGCTGAAATTTTGCCTGATATAAAGCACAGCGATCATTGCCCGGTGTATTTAGAAATTGATATTTGACTATGTTTATTTACAACGTTACAACTAAAGTAAACTGGAACATTCATGATGCATGGTTTGAATGGATGCAGCAAGAACACATGCCTGCATTGATTGAAACAAATTGTTTTATACGTTACCAATTATTAAAGTTGCATGAGCAAGATGACGCAGATGGCCCAACTTATATTGCACAATATTTTGCAGAAAGCAAAGCTTTATACAACAGGTATATTGAATTTTTTGCCGATAAAGCTGATAAAAAATACTTAGATAAATGGGGCGATAATTTTGTTGCTTTCAGCACATTGCTTGAGGTAGTTGAATAATGCTGAATAACATTGATGCAGTACAAGTGTTGCGACGCAACCGTGCTTAATTGAAACGCCGCAGATGGTTACATAAAAATTATTGAGGCATTCATAGAAACCTTTTAAAAAATAGTTAGCGAGATAAATAACAAAGCCGATAACTAAAAAAAATCCCGATATTGCTATCAGGATTTTAAGAAAAATTTTCCGTTGGTTGCTTACTACGCTTCTGCAGAGTTCTGTGATTCAGTTCTTCTTACAGCAGGTTGTGAACGACCGGCAAGTCTTGATTTCCTGTGTTCTTCGCTGCGGCGTTTTATATGAGCTTCATGCTCTTCATGCCACTTTTGAAACTTTTGCATAGCTGCAGCTTCATCAAACAAACCCAATTTTACACCGCGCAATAAATGCTTTAAATAGAGCACTCCTTTAAAGGATAAAATGCGCCGAACCGTATCTGTTGGCTCAGCACCTTTGTGCAACCATTCTAATGCTTTCTGACGGTCTAACTGGATTGTTGCGGGAACAGTTAGCGGATTGTAGGTTCCGATCTTTTGGATAAATTTTCCATCACGGGGCGCACGGGCATCGGCTATAACGATAAAGTAAAAAGGTCTCTTTTTACTTCCGTGCCTTTGAAGTCTGATTTTTACTGCCATTTTAAATAGAAATTTAAAGGCCTTTTTAAAAGGTTTAAATGAATAATGGACTGCGAATGTAAGCGATAATTTATAATGGTTGCAAAGCTGCCTTAAAATTTAATATTTTTTTTGTCAGTGGCGCATTCCGGGCATACGCATGCCGCCCATCGGCATTTTGTTCATCATCTTCATCATTTCGCGCATTTGGTCAAACTGCTTCATAAAGGCATTCATATCTTCGACTCAATTCTTTACCGCTACCTTTTGCAATGCGCTGCTTGCGGCTTGGATTAATAACGTCAGGATTGGAGCGTTCATGCGGCGTCATCGAGCTGTATAATGGCTTCCACACCTTTAAAAGTATCGTCGCTGATATCAATGTCTTTAATGGCTTTGCCAACGCCGGGAATCATGCCCATCAAATCTTTTAAATTGCCCATGTGTTTTATTTGCTGAAGCTGGTCTAAAAAATCCTGGAAATCAAATTGATTTCTGCGAATTTTTTTCTCTAATTTTTTTGCTTGCTTCTTCATCAAATTGTTCCTGCGCTTTTTCAACCAGAGAAACAATATCGCCCATGCCCAAAATACGCTGCGCCATTCGTTCGGGATAAAATACATCCAGCGTTTCCATCTTTTCACCGCTGCTGATAAACTTAATGGGTTTATTTACCGTGTATTTGAATAGAAAGCGCAGCGCCGCCACGTGTATCGCCATCTAATTTGGTAAGAACAACACCAGCTAAAATCCAAACGATCATTAAAAGCTTTTGCAGTATTTACCGCATCCTGGCCCGTCATGCTATCTACAACAAATAATATTTCTGTAGGATGAACCGCCGCTTTAATATTGGCCACTTCCGTCATCATCGCTTCATCAATTGCCAACCGACCGGCAGTATCAATAATGACTACATTTTTATTTTTTGTTTTGGCTTCGCTGATGGCATTTTGCGCAATATCAACAGGATCTTTTGTTCTCGCGTTCCGATGTAAATTTCCACACCAATTTGTCCCGCCAAAACGGTTAACTGGTCAATGGCTGCCGGGCGATAAACGTCTGCTGCAACCAGCAAAGGCGATTTCCTCTTTTGGTTTTGAGATAATTGGCAAGTTTTCCGCTGAAAGTAGTTTTACCGCTACCCTGCAAGCCTGCAATTAAAATAACGGCAGGATGTTCCATTGAAATTAAAATATGCTTCAGTGCCGCCCATTAATTCGGCCAGTTCATCTTGCACAATCTTTACCATTTGCTGACCCGGACTTACTGCAGTCAGTACTTTTCGAACCAAGGGCTTTTTCTTTTACACGATCGGTAAATTCTTTGGCAATTTTATAGTTTACATCGGCATCAATTAAAGCGCGGCGAATGTCTTTTACAGTATTGGCAATGTTAAGATCATTGATGCGGGCTTCGCCTTTTAAATTTTTAAAAGCACCTTCAAGCCTTTCAGTAAGATTATTGAACATAGAAATTTTTTAAGGATTGCAAAGATAATTGTGAATAAATAAATTATTGCTTTAAGAAATTAGTAGTTCGTAAATTTATTTTTATTCAATTTGCGGCGTTTTGCACTCTTAATTATTGTTCTTAATTTTCCAACACCAAACTAATTTAAACCAAATGAATTTTTCAACTAAAAACTATCTGCAAAAGCTATTTTTTGCTTCATCAAATTGTGCAGTTTTTATACTAATCGCTTTATCATCTTTCAGTCAAACTTTAAATGGAATCTCACAACAAATTGAAGGATTGTCTATAAATATTAATGGCAGAAGTAACGCTCTTTATTTAAACGATGGCACTGCAATTTATGTGTCTGGTAAGCAGTCACTGATGGGAACAGGCGAAGAGCATTTAATCAAGATAGATTCTAACCTGCATGTATTATGGAAAAGTGAAGACATAGACGGCTTTTTGTTTGCTGCAAAATTTGGCAACAATATAATTGCTTTCAGTACCAATGACTGGAAAAAAAATACTGCTTATTTTATAAAATCAATTCATGCAAGTATTATTAATATTTCAACCGGAAAATTTAGCGAAGACAAAGATGTGTATGAGATAAAAGATAAATTATACAGCATACCTTTTTTGCATTGCGATGTAAATGGAAACTTTCAGTACTTACAAATAAGATATTCCAAACAGAATAAGCTGATCTATTTTAGGGCTAAGGAACGTGAAACGAATTTACAGGCTACAACCAAAATAGAATTGTTGACTTTTAAAGAAAACTTAGACGTTAATAATATAACTACGCTCAACACAACCGGATTTAGTGACAAAATTTACGAAAACAGTATAACAAATAATGCAGGAGATTTATTTGTTGCATTTTGGAGCAATAATAGTCTGGAAATTGATAAGTATAATTCTGCAAAACAAGATGTGACTGCAAGCTTAAAAGAGAATTTACCAATACAAAATGAATTAAATGAAAATGTGGTTTTGCAAAACAATAATGGCGGCAATAAAATTTTTGCATATCTGCAACCACCATTATTTGGTAAAGATTACAATTTGTATTTTGGTGAGTTTGATTTTGATGCGCAAAAAGTTAATAGCGATAAAACAAATGGTTCAATTTTAACTACCAACAAGCATTCTATGCAGAGCGTTATTGGCATCACTTCTTATAAAAACAACAATATTATTTTAACTGAAGAAAAAAGCACTACTGAATATATACACAACGGAGATGCTGAGACTACTTTTAATTATGGTGATTTGCATGTTGTTGTTTGCGACGCAAATTTTAAATTAATAAAGGAACTAATCATAAAAAAAGAGGCATCTGTTTTTGTAAACGCAGGCATGGAATCATCGTATAAATTACTGAACAATAAATTATATGTTTTTGCAAATACAAAAGATGGTTTATTGGGAATGAGCGTTATATGTGCTGCGATTGATTTAGATCAATTAACAACTTCCCAAACTACATTGAAAAATAAAGAAGCCAAAGGCATTGGCAATATCAGCCCAACTCAAATTATTTGGTTTAATACTACAGCTTTAGCGCCTTATATTATTGATCGTTCATTAACTTCAACTAGAAAGTTTGATCATATTTTTCAAAAAATAGATTTTTAATTTAATTTTATTTGCTAAGGTTTAAAGCAGCGAAGATTTTAAATTGCGGAATTAAATTAAATTTAATGATACAACGTATACAAACTATTTGGTTATTGCTTGCTTCAGCCTGTGCATTTTTAAGCATGAGATTTCCATTTTATTATATTGGTACAAATCCTGATCTGGCTTCAGATCAATTCAACGCAACAACCAATATGTTGCTGTTAATTTTAACATCAATTCTTGGAACGGTTTGCCTGTTTACCATATTTGTTTTTAAGCAAAGAAAATTACAGTTATGGCTAACCATATTTGCCATAATTATAAGTGCACTTAATATTTTTCTATATTTTAATTATAAAAAAGATTATACAGGAGGCGGTCTCGCATTAACTTCTGTTTTGGTTTTTGCAATTCCTGTATTTTTAATTCTTGCAGCAAGAGGAATTTATAAAGATCAGAAGCTGGTAAGAAGTATGAACAGGTTGCGATGAACGCAACAATTAATAATCATATTTATCTTTCCATCTGCTTTTTAAAAATTTACGCAACTCTTCTTCTCTTGCATTATTGCCGGGTTCAAAAAATTTAGTGCCTTCAATTTCTTTAGGCAAATATTCCTGCTCTTCAAAATTATTTTCGTACGAGTGGCTGTATTTATATCCTTTGCCATAATCCATGTCTTTCATTAAACGTGTTGGTGCATTGCGAATATGCAATGGAACAGAAAGATCACCATATTGTTTTACGGCTGATGATGCAGCACCAATTGCTGTTGTTGCCGAATTGCTTTTTGGTGATGAAGCCAAATAAATAGCGCATTGCGATAATATTAATTGTGATTCCGGCCAGCCAATTTTATTTACTGCATCAAATGTTGCATTGGCTAACAATAAAGCATTCGGGTTGGCATTGCCAATATCTTCACTTGCTAAAATCAGCATTCTTCTTGCAATAAATTTTACATCTTCGCCGCCATCAATCATCCGTGCAAGCCAATACACCGCCGCATTCGGGTCGCTGCCGCGTAAACTTTTTATAAATGCCGAAATAATATCATAATGCTGTTCGCCTTGTTTATCATATAAAGCAATTCTTTTTTGCGCAACATGCATTACCAATTCATCCGTAATATTGAGCTTTATCCCTCTCTTTTGAGGGCGGAGGGTGAGGTTGTTACTACCAATTCAAACAGGTTTAACAACTTTCTTGCATCACCGCCGCTGATATTTATTAATGCTGATGTTTCTTTCAGATCAATTTTATATTGTTTTATTAGTTCATCTTTTTCCATTGCATTTTTTAAAAGATGAATCAAATCATTTTCATCAAGCGGTTTTAAAACATATACCTGGCAACGGCTTAATAAAGCCGAAATAACTTCGAACGATGGATTTTCAGTTGTAGCACCAATCAATGTAATAGTACCTTTTTCAACAGCGCCTAACAATGCATCTTGCTGGGATTTATTAAAGCGATGAATTTCATCAATAAATAAAATTGCTTTTGTTTCAGATTTTGCTTTTTCAATTACTTCACGCACATCTTTTACGCCGCTGCTGATGGCGCTTAATTGATGAAACGGAACGTTTAATGTATGTGCAATAATATTGGCAATGGTAGTTTTTCCACTGCCCGGCGGCCCCCAAAAAATCATGGATGGAATATTTCCATTTTCAATTGCCGTGCGCAAAATGCTGCCTTTGCCAGCAAGATGTTGCTGACCTGCAAGTTCCTCTAATTTTGTTGGCCGCATTCTTTCAGATAAAGGAGCCATGATTATTTTAGATTTACGATTTTAGATTTATGATTAATCGCGATTTTAAACATACAACGTATAACTTAAAAAACGATTTTTGATTTACGATTTTTCAATTGTAAATTTTAGATTGCAGATTTACGATTTATAACGTAAACATGAAACTTAAAACACAGAACTCAAGACACAGAACTTAAAACTTAAAACTTAAAACTTAGAACTTATTTCATACTATTATATTTGATAAAATTTGCTGCGTGAATATTCTTGAACTCAACAACATTACCAAACATTACAAAACAGTTACTGCTTTAAACAATGTTTCTTTTTCTGTGCCCGAAGGAAGTGTATATGGAATTCTTGGCCCAAACGGAAGCGGTAAAACTACTTTGCTTGGAATTATCCTGGATATATTAAAACCTTCATCAGGAAGTTTTGCATTAATGGGCAAACCTGCCGATGCGGAAGTGCGAAAACAAATTGGAACGCTGCTTGAAACACCTAATTTTTATCATTACCTGTCAGCAGAAAAAAATTTAATTATTGCTGCGCACATAAAAGGCAAAGGTTTTAATGAAATAGATAATGCGTTGCAGCAAGTAAATCTTTATCAGCGCAGGCAAAGCAAGTTCAGTACATTTTCTTTAGGAATGAAACAAAGGCTTGCCATTGCATCTTGTTTGCTGGGCGATCCACAGGTTTTAATTTTTGATGAACCAACAAACGGTCTTGATCCAAACGGCATTGCGGAAATAAGAGAACTGATTCAAAAGCTGGCTGCAGAAGGCAAAACAATAATTATGGCAAGCCATTTATTAGATGAAGTTGAAAAAGTTTGCACACATGTGGCCATAATTAAAAATGGAGATCTTTTAACTGCAGGCAGTGTTGCCGAAGTGTTGGTTACTGATGAAATTATTGAAGTAAGTGCAGATGATATAAACGTGCTCGAAAATGTGTTGCAGCAAATGGGCGGCTTTACATCACTAAAAAAACAAAATGATCTGCTGCAATTATTTTATTCAGGTAATAAAGCAAATACAGCTTTAATAAATCAGTATTGTTTTCAAAATAATATTGTATTAAATCATCTTCAATTAAAGAAGAAAAGTTTGGAAACAAAATTTTTGGAATTAACGAATAAATAGACCTCACTCCCAACCCCTCTCAAAGGAGAGAGGCAAGAAAAAATATTACTATGCTACACTTATTAAAGCTCGAATGGCTTAAAGTAAAAAATTACCGTGCGTTCTGGATATTTCTTGGATTGTATATTATTGGTTTATTCAGCATAAACTGGATTGCTTTTCAGTTTCAAACAGAGATTACAAAAAATCATGTTCCGTTTAAAATTTTCCCTTATGATTTTCCGGCTGTATATCAAACCATTGCCTGGGTAAGCAGTTGGCTGTTATATTTTCCGGGCATGTTAATGATACTTGTAATTACAAACGAATACAATTATAAAACACATCGCCAAAATATTATTGATGGTTTAACACGCCAGCAATTTGTTGCAGCAAAAATTTTATTTGGGCTTGCCATTGCATTATTAACAACGCTTGCCTGCTTTTTAATTGCATTATATTTTGGTAGCAGTTACAGCGGTTCTGTTTCATTTAATGGTATAAAATATATTGGTTATAGTTTTATTCAAACACTTTGCTATTTATTTCTTGCAATGATTCTTGCCTTGCTTATGCGCCGCAGCGGGCTTGCCATGGCAGTTTTCTTTTTGTATGGATTGGTATTTGAACAATTGCTCGGCGGCTTGCTCGATTATAAAGTTTTAGGCAACGGCACAACGCGTTTTTATTTTCCGCTCGAAGCCAGCGATACATTAATACCTATAACATTTGGCAGCAATATTATTTATAACAAAGCGCCTTCACAAATAGTTTTGCTTATAGTTTGCCTTTTTTATATAAGTTTATTTGTATTTCTTTCTTTCAGAAAATTTCAGACAGACGACCTTTAATATAAATTTTATGTAACCAGCTTTTGTATTTCAATTAAGCACGGTTGTGTCACTCCCTTGTACAGCATATTTTCATGGCAGCATCACTTATAAAGTTTCAATTAATTAAGCTTCGGAAATATTCAAATAAAAAACCCGCTTATTACTAAACGGGCTTTTAAGCTTATAAATTAAATCCTAATCTTCTATCTTCACTTTGCCTTTGCTTTTTGCTATAACTTCTTCGGCAATATTATTCGGTGCAGGAGCATAATGTGAAAATTCCATTGTAGATGTGGCACGGCCAGAGGAAAGAGAACGTAGCTGCGTTACATATCCAAACATTTCGCTTAACGGCACTTTTGCTCTTATAACCTGCGCATTACCCCGGCTATCCATTCCTTCCAGTATACCACGACGGCGGTTAAGATCTCCAGTTACATCGCCCATATATTGATCTGGTGTTACAACTTCCACTTTCATTATCGGTTCAAGCAAAACCGGTTTTGCTTTTTTACCTGCCTCTCGAAAACCAGCTCTTGGCACAAAGCTCGAAGCTCATAGAATCAGAGTCAACCGCATGAAAGCTTCCATCAAACACACGAACTTTCATACTTTCAACAGGGTAAGCTGCAAGAACGCCCGTTCCCATCGAATTTTCAAAACCTTTTGAAATAGCAGGTACAAATTCACGGGGAATAGAACCACCAAAAATATTGTTCACAAACTGGAAACCTTTGCCCGGATTTTCTTTCTTCCATTCTTCATCAGCCGGGCCAATATCAAATTGAATATCGGCAAACTTACCACGGCCACCGGTTTGCTTTTTAAGCACTTCACGGTGTTCGATGGTTTTGGTAAATGCTTCTTTATATGCAACCTGCGGATCACCCTGGTTTACTTCAACCTTAAATTCACGTTTCATCCGGTCAACAATAATTTCAAGGTGCAATTCACCCATTCCACGAAAGAATTGTTTGCCCTGTATCTTCATCTGTTTTTACACGAAGCGTAGGATCTTCTTCAACCAACTTTGCAATGGCCATTCCCATTTTATCCACGTCAGCCTGTGTTTTAGGTTCAACGGCTACAGAAATAACCGGCTCCGGAATAAACATATTCTCCAAAACAATCGGGTGATCTTCATCACACAAAGTATCACCGGTTTTTATTTCTTTAAAACCAACGGCAGCAGCAATATCACCCGCCTCAATGAAGTCAATCGGGTTTTGCTTATTGGCAAACATTTTCATGATGCGGCTGATACGTTCATTTTTGCCACTGCGCATATTTTTTACATAAGAACCTGCATCGAGGTGGCCACTGTAACAACGGAAGAATGCAAGCCGACCAACAAAAGGATCGGTCATAATTTTAAAGGCTAAAGCAGAAAACGGCGCTTTAGGATCAGGTTTACGCGTAATTTCTTCACCTGTATCAGGATCAGTTCCAACGGTATCAGGTAAATCAAGCGGTGACGGCAAATAGCGGCAAACAGCATCTAATGCAGTTTGTACGCCTTTATTTTTAAACGAAGAACCGCATATCATCGGCACAATGCTTAAATCAATAGTTGCTTTGCGGATAGCTTCATGCACTTCTTCTTCAGTAATAGTATTTGGATCGTCGAAAAATTTCTCCATTAGCTTATCATCGTATTCTGCAACGGCTTCTATTAACTGGCTTTTCCAATAATCCACTTCTTCTTTCATGTCATCAGGAATAGGCACTTCTTTATAAGGTCATGCCTTCTGTTGCAATCATCCCAAATAATTCCTTTCATTTGAATTAAATCAACAACGCCTTTAAAATCATCTTCAGCACCAATCGGCAATTGTAAGGGAACGCTTTTAGCACCTAACATTTCTTTAACCTGTGCAACCACCATTTAAAAAATCAGCGCCGGCACGGTCCATTTTATTTACAAAACCAATTCGCGGAACTCCATAGCGGTTTGCCTGGCGCCAAACTGTTTCACTTTGCGGTTCTACGCCATCAACTGCTGAAAACAAGGCAATCAGGCCATCGAGCACACGCATAGAACGTTCAACTTCTACTGTAAAATCTACGTGGCCGGGAGTATCTATAATATTAAAATAATATTTTTTAGTGTCTGCAATAGCTTTTCCCTGGTCTGTGGGAAAATTCCACTGGCAGCTTACTGCAGCAGAAGTTATAGTAATACCTCTTTCTTTTTCCTGCTCCATCCAGTCTGTAGTAGCAGCGCCTTCATGTACTTCACCAATTTGATGAATCATGCCTGTGTAGCGAAGTATGCGTTCGGTTGTAGTAGTTTTACCAGCATCAATATGAGCCGCAATTCCAAAATTTCGTTGTAATCTTAAATCAGCCATTTTATGTTGTTATTATTTGTTTTTAATTTCCGGATTTCTGTTTGAATATTACCTTGGCTTAATGAAAGTATAAATCCGGAAATTTTTTTGAGCGGCAAAGGTAAGAATTTTAGCGTTGATTTTGGTATTAAAGGTTAATTAATTAAATAAAAAAGCCGTTGAAATTTCAACGGCTTTTTTATTATGTTTAAAGAAATATTATTTTCCTTTTCTAAGATTTGGATGAGGAGCCGGAACTGTGTTAGGACCTTCTTCAGTAGTAGGAACTAAATCAACAGTTGTACCTGTGCCTTCCATACCGTAAGTGAATATCACACGTGTTTCAGAAATACCTTGTTTTTCTGTAAGGTAAGTTTTAACAGCGTTTACATGATCCCAGCTAAGTTGTTGTGCTTTTTTATCAGAAGCACCGTAACCCACTAATTTCACTTTACAATTTGGATTAGCCATCATTTGTTGCGCTACATTATTTAAGAGTGATTTAGCTGTAGCACTTAAAGCTGCACTTCCGCCTTTAAACTGAACACTTGGTAAGCTGCCTAAAGAACAGGTTGGTGCTGCTGGCTGAATATTTTTGCAACATGCTGGTTCCGGACAAGTACCTACACCATCTGCGTTAACAGGGAAGCAGTTTTGAGGAGTAAGTTTTTCTTTATCACGGCAATCAGGCACACCATCACCATCAGTATCTAAGCTTACACCATGACTATCAACTGCACAGCCTGCCGGTGTGTTAGGTTCCATATCAAACTGGTCTGTTACACCGTCACCATCAGCATCCGGTAAAACAACCGGTGGAAGCTTCATGTGCTTTGGAGTAGCAACTTCATTATAAATATAATTGTTAGGATTAACCCACCATAGTGGTTCAACATGAGTTGCTGAATTGCCAATATTGAAATTTAATCTTAACTGAGTAGAAGTAAGGATGTCTTTAGTTTGACCTGCAACAACACCGTCCCAATTATCATCAAAAGGCACAGTTATTTTTTCTTCAATACCCAAGTTTACTTTAGGGCTTAATTTAAATGCTATACCAGCACCTAAATCAACTGCATGACGCATTATTTGGTTATTGTTGTGAAGTCCTAAAGAATTTCTGTTAAAATTATCTACAGGTGCATTTGTCCATTTATCGTTACTTAAATCAAATAAACCATGTTTAATGCCTGCATCTTTTAATTTTTGTTTGATATCTTTTCTTGTACCATCGCTGCTTGAAATAATGCTCGCAAAGTTCACAGGTGTAGAAAAACCTTTGATGCCGTTCATTACATCAACATCAGAATAAGTAAAGCTATAACCTGCTAAAGTGTACCATTCAACTTTTGGATTGCCGCGATAATGATTATCTGTATTCATGCTAAACAAGGCATCCAAAGAAAGTTGATGCATTATGTTTCTATAGTTAGCAACATAGCCGCCGCCACCCCGTACTACATAACTGCTCCATGGATTATAACCAGGGGCAGAAATTCCAACTGAAGTGCCTCTTAATCTATAATCAAGGCCATAATTAATAGAACCATTATAACCTAAACGTAAAGAAGTTACGTGGCCTAATGCTTTTCTTACAGAAATACCGCCGCCAATTCCAGCCTGCGGGTCAACATCACCAATTATCATTGATAATCCGCCGCTTAAACCTAATTCCCACATGTTACGGGGTTTGGCAGGATACGGTGTTTGATAGTTAGTAAATTCATTGTACTGGGGCATGTTCTTCGTTGAAATTTTTGAAGAATCATAAGCCCAGTTAGCGTCTGTGCTAGACATCTTGTTTGTCGTAGTCGTTGTCGTTGTTGTCGTACTCGTTGTTGTTGACGTGGTTGACATAGCAGGAGCAGGCGTTGTTGTCGTCGGCCTGTTTCCCGTACTGTCCTGTGCGTAAGATGCAACGTGCATTAGTCCCGCAAGGGCTAAAAGCAATTTCAGTTTTTTGCTTACCATAGGTAATTTTTTTAAATTGTTTAATGTTTCCCTTAATAAATACATCTACAAAAATATATATAGATAATGAAATACCAAATTTTTACTATTTATTTTCTTCTGATAAAACCGCTCTTATGACAATTGCCTTGTTCAAATTGCTGCTTGAGTACTGCCAATTAGTTTTCACATATCTTGCAACTCTTTGAAATTTTAATGAAGAAAGCAATACAATTAATAGACCAAGATTTAACAAAGTTTGAAGATTACTTTAGTAAAGCCGTAAAAAGTAATGCGCCTTTGCTTGACAGAATTATGCAGTACATAGTAAAAAGAAAAGGTAAACAAATGCGTCCGATGTTTGTTTTATTAAGCGCCAAACTTGGGGGCAATATAACTACGGCTACTTACCGCGCAGCATCGTTGGTTGAACTGCTTCATACCGCAACTTTGGTGCATGACGATGTGGTGGATGAATCAACAGAACGAAGGGGTTTCTTCTCTATTAATGCTTTGTGGAAAAATAAAATTGCCGTATTAGTAGGAGATTATCTGCTTTCTAAAGGTTTATTACTTTCTTTAAACAACAATGATTATAAAGTTTTACAGATACTCTCTGAAGCGGTAAAGCTTATGAGCGAAGGTGAATTGCTGCAAATAGAAAAAGCACGCAATCTTAATTTAAATGAAGAAGTGTATTACAATATTATAAAAGGGAAAACAGCATCTTTGCTTTCATCGGCCTGTGGTGCAGGCGCCTCCACAACTTTTTGTGATAATATTTATATAGAAAAAATGCAACAATTTGGTGAAAAAGTTGGTATGGCTTTTCAAATTAAAGATGATCTTTTTGATTTTAGCGCGAAAAATATTGGTAAACCTACCGGCATTGATATAAAAGAAAAAAAACTAACCCTTCCTATTATTTATACGCTTACACATTGCAAAAAAGACTTGAGAAAAAAAATTATCTACATCATTAAAAACGAAAACAGAAATAAAGAAAAAGTAAATTTTGTTATTGATGCAGTAAAAGAAACCGGCGGTATAAATTACGCTGCCAGCTAAAATGCTATCTTTTAGAGATGAAGCCCTTAAGTTATTGTATGAATTTGAACCTTCTGAAACCCGTAATGCACTTGAAGAATTAGTTCGTTACACAACCGACCGCGAATATTAATGCAAAAACGTTGGAAAATATTATCTGGTGATGAAGGAAAAACCCTGCAGTTGCAGCAAAGCCTTGGCATTAATAAAAAATTATGCAGCATCCTTGTTCAGCGAAAAATTGATACGTTTGATAAAGCCCGCAATTTTTTCCGGCCACAACTTTCGCACCTGCACGATCCCTGGTTAATGAAAGACATGCTGAAAGCCGTTAACCGCATCATTTCAGCCATAAACAATAAAGAAAAAATTTTGGTATTTGGTGATTATGATGTTGATGGCACCACTGCCGTTGCCTGCATGTATCAGTTTTTAAAGTCAACCGGTACGCTAACGTATCTTTTTATATTCCGCATCGCTACCGGGAAGGTTACGGCGTTTCGCAGGCTGGAATTGAATTTGCCTGCGAAAACAATTTCACATTAATTATTTCGCTTGATTGCGGCATTAAATCCATTGACTGGTTGCGTATGCAAAACAGCTTGGCATTGATTTTATTATTTGCGATCATCACTGCCCGATGAAACAGTGCCTGATGCCATTGCGGTGCTTGATCCAAAACAGGCAGATTGCAATTATCCTTACAAAGAATTATGCGGCTGCGGCGTTGGATTTAAATTAATGCAGGCTTTAACCGAAGAATTAAATCTGCCTGCAGAAATCTATCTTAAAATATATTGATCTTGTTGCAGTTGCCATTGCCGCAGATATTGTTCCTATTGATGATGAAAATCGTGTGCTTGCCTTTTACGGTTTAAAAAAAGTAAATGAAAACCCGGCTGTAAGTTTAAATGCATTATTAAACCTTGCCGGCATGCAAAAGCAGGTTCACATAAACAGTCTTGTATTTGTGGTTGCGCCACGTATAAACGCCGCCGGCCGGATGGATGATGCCAGAAAAGCTGTACAGTTATTTATTGAAACAGATTATAATAAAGCGCTTGAATATGCTGGTATGCTGCATAGCGATAATAGCAGAACGAAAGGAAGCAGATAGCAACATAACAGATGAAGCGTTACTGCTTATTGAAAATGATATTATTTTAAGAGAACGCAAAACAACAGTTGTTTATAAAGAACACTGGCACAAAGGCGTGGTGGGTATTGTTGCTTCAAGATTAATTGAAAATTATTACCGGCCAACCGTGGTGTTAACTAAAAGCGGAGATATAATTGCCGGCAGCGCCCGCAGCGTGCCTGGTTTTAATTTGTATGAAGCCATTCATGCATGCCGTGAACATTTGTTGGGCTATGGCGGCCATTTTGCGGCTGCAGGTATTGAGCATGTATGAAAATAAGCTGACTGATTTTATTAACAGCTTTGAAAAAGTTGTTGCTGAAACCATTCATGATGATTTGCTTACGCCGGAAATTATTATTGATGCTGAACTTTCATTTAAAGAAATTAATTTTTCTTTTGTAAATATTATTGACCAGATGGAGCCGTTTGGCCCCGCAAACATGCGGCCTGTTTTTATAAGCAGAAATGTAAAAGATACAGGCTACTCTAAAATTATTAAAGAACAGCATATTCGTTTTGTAGTGCAGCAACACGATAAAATTTTTAGCGGAATTGGTTTTAACCTGGCTGAAAAATTTCAGTTGCTTCAAAATAACATCGTTGATATTATTTACACCCTTGAACAAAATGAATGGAATGGCGAAAAAATGATCCAGCTTAAAATTATTGACTTCAGGCCTTCTGCAACAGCATGATCCTTTCATCAATTTTTCACACAAATCTTTATTACACCATTTTTATTTTTTCAGCATCCCAATAAATTACTTTATTCTGAAAATAACTTTCATTACATGCAAGGCAAGGCCCTGCGGCGCGAAAGCCAAAAACCGGGTCTTCAACAACCGGTGAACCCGTTCTTACACTGTTAAAAAAGTTTGTAAGATGGTCTAAATGTTCATTATAATTTTCTGGCGCGGCATAAGTTATATCATCAAGTTTGGGTTCTGCCTTATCTGCATCAGAATATTTTTTATTGTAAGCATCTAATAATTTCTGCTGCATTTCATTTGTATAAGTTTGCAAAGAATCCCATCCGCCAATACCCGGTGCTTTGCTCATTTTATGACGTTTAATGGTAAAGCCATTATCATGCATTTCAAGCACGCCTTCGGTTCCGGTAATTTTTGTAAAACCGGTTTCACCTTCGCCGCTAACAAAATTTACACGCAATGTAACCTGAAAAGCAGCGTGCTCAGGTGCTTCGGGATATTGCAGCACCGCCGTCATCACATCAGGCACATTGCGGCCATCTTTCCAATACGTTAAGCCACCGATGGAATAAATTTTTTCAGGGCCTTTTGCGCTGGTTATAAAATGCAGCCCGCTTAATAAATGCACAAATAAATCGCCCGCAACACCGGTTCCGTATTCACGGTAATTGCGCCACCAAAAAAATCTTCTTTCATCCCACTCATATTTTTTTTCAGCAAATTCCTGGTAACGGTTCCAGTCAACAGTGTGCGGAGATGAATCTAAAGGAATTGTATATTCCCATGCGCCCAATGCGCTTTGCCTGTTAAACACTGCTTCAACAGAATTTATTTTTCCAATGTCGCCGGCCTCAAACATTTCCTTTGCTTTTGCATACACAATGCTGCTTACACGCTGGCTGCCTACCTGCATTATTTTTTTTGTTTGTTGTTGCGTATGTATCACGTCCCATCCCTGGCTTACCTGGTGCACCATTGGTTTTTCGCTGTACACCGCTTTGCCTGCTTTCATGGCGTCAATGCAAATGCGGCTGTGCCAGTTATCGCTGGTTGCAACAATTATGGCATCAATATCTTTTCTGCTTAAAATATCTTCATAATGTTTGGCAGTAAAAATATTATTGCCATATAATTCTTTTGCATGCGCCAGCCTTCCATCATACAAATCACAACACGCCACCAATTCAACACCCGGCACTTTTATGGCATCATTTACATCATTATAACCCATTATTCCCATTCCAATTCCGGCAAGGCGAATGGTATCGTTGGGTGAATATTTTTTTTGATGAGCCAGAATTATTTTTTCCCGTTGTTCCTGTGCTGCTAAACTTTTTAAGGCACCTGCGCCAAGCAATAATGCAGAGCCGCCTAATTGTTTAATAAAATTTCTTCTTTTGGTCATGACAATTTTTTTAGTGTGTATGCGAGTTTATGCTTTAAAGATAAAATTAAATTGATGTGATGTGCAACACTAAAATTATTAACGGCATTATGTTTGAACCACTGATGATAGTTCCGTTTAAATTTTTGAATCATGATAAAAACTTATCCGCTGAAATCTTTTTTTATTTATGGAGTAGTTGCAACTATTCTTTATTTAATTCCTGCCATTATTTTTATAAAAAAAGAAACCTTTGCCGCAGTTTGGCTTTTGTATCTTGGCAATGCACTTTTTCTTGTTTCGGTGCTTGCTTTTATGCTCATTTACCAAAAGCCGTCAGATAAAAATAGCGCAAAATTATTTATGCTAACCAGCGGACTTATTGTTACTGCAATGGGTGTAATTTTAAGTGTTGTATTAATAACCATTATTATTTTTATAATCAAGCCTTCATTTTTTCCTATAAGTGTACAAAAAAATATTACACATGCGCCATCAAATACAAATGGCCTCGGGCTTAGTTTATATATTGATGTTATTATTGGAAATATTATTGCCGGCGCTTTTCCTGCAGTTATGGCTTCATTTCTTTCACGGTCGTATTACAAACAAACGCCTGAACGCTAAATAATGCTGCATTCAGCATAAACTTTTTAGATATAATTTAGTTGCTGTAATGAATTCAGCAATATTGATTGAAGGCCGAACTGTTAGTGCATGTTTAAACTTGCATGCCATAAAAATTTTTAATAATGATGAATTGGTTCAAGCGTTAAAACACAAAACGGAAGCCGCAACAGACGAACTTGTTATAAAATTAAAAGCAGCATATTTTAAAACGTTTAATACTGAATTCAAAGTTTTAAACACATCAATAGCAGTTGAAATTTGGGCACATATTTATGCAGAAAAATTTGCCGAAGCATTAAAATCTTTTTCTTCAATTAAATTTATTGATCTGATTGCACGACAAAATTATTTATCATGCGAAAGAAATTGATATTGGTGAAAAAGGACATGATGATAACCGCTTTATTTGGGATGATCTTGAAATATTTAAATCGCCGATAGCCAAAGTTTTGTTTGCAAATAAATAAACAACCCGTTTAAATATTTTTTAAATAAACCTTATCAAAATCTTCTTCGCTAAGAATTTATAGATAGTAGTTTTGAAGCATGTGGATGATCTGCAAAAAAGAATGGCTGCAATTTTTCAGCAGCCTTACCGGATATATTGCGCTTGTTATTTTTCTTTTATTAACCGGATTAATGTTTTTTGTTTTTCCCAATACCGATTTGCTCGCTTTTGGTTATGCTTCGCTTGATCGGTTTTTTTTCTCTGGCGCCCTGGATTTTGTTGTTTCTTATTCCAACCATTACCATGCGCAGTCTTGCCGATGAATATAAAGCCGGCACTTTTGAATTTTTAAAAACATTGCCGTTAAGCTCATCGCAAATTGTTTGGGGAAAATTTTTTGGCGCATTGCTTATTGTTTTGCTCGCATTAGTTACCAACAATTATTTATGCATTTTCTATACAGCATTTAAGCGCTATTCGGCGGCATTGATGTTGGTGCAACTATTGGCAGTTATATTGGCTTGTTTTTGTTAGGCGCTGTGTTTACATCTGTTGGTATTTGCGCCAGCAGTTTTACAAACAATACGGTAGTTGCTTTTATTAGCGGCGCCTTTGTTTGTTTGATTTTATATACAGGTTTTGAAGCGATCAGCCAGTTACCTGTTTTTCAATACGGACTGGATTATTACATTGAAATGATGGGTATTAATTTTCATTATAACAGCATCAGCCGTGGCGTGATTGATTTGCGCGATATTGTTTATTTTTTTGGCATCATTGTTTTGTTTTTATTGATTACAAAACGAAATATAGCGAAACGTCTGAATACAAGATTAAGCATGAAGCTTCTAATCAATGAATAAACTTCTTCAACATAAATTCTGGTGGCTGTGTTTTGTCTTGTTGTTTGCTATTGTCATTATTGTTTCTTCAACTTTATTTCGCTATCGAATTGATCTTACCGCAGAAAAACGTTTTAGCTTAAATCGCATCTACCAAAAAATTATTGAGAATATTGATTCAACCATCAATATAAAAGTATTTCTTACCGGCGATTTGCCTGCCGATTATAAAAAACTAAGCATTGCCACACAAGATTTATTGCGTGAGTTTTCTGATACATCAGTAATAACAATATTCAAGTTCATTTTGAAACGCCCGGAAAAATTTAAACGATAGTGTAAAGAGTGCAGTTGTATGATAGTCTTGCAGCGCCTTGGCGTTGTGTTTGAACAAAATAAGATGTAAACAAACCAACGAAAAAGCTACAGCAGCAATTAATTATTCCTTCGGCTTTGTTTAATATAAAAACTAACCAGCCGGTTGCTATTGATCTGCGCAGCAGCCGAACTGTATTTAAAAATTATAATGTAGTTAATGAAGAGCCGCAGCAAGATAAAGAAGCAACACGCAATGCTGCAGAAGCTTTGCTGGAATTTAAATTTGCCAATGCCATTGATAAACTCACACGAAAATATGTTCCAACCGTTGCTTATTGTTTGGGAATGGTGAAGCGGCCCGCTATAAAGTAAACGATTTATTAAAGTCTTCGCAATGATTATCGGTTGGGTATTTTTGATTTGAAAGCAGTCTTATCCAAATCCCGATCCATATCAATGCTTTGTTGATTGTAAAACCAACACAAGCCTTTTACTGATGAAGACAAATTAAAGATTGATCAATACGTAATGCATGGCGGCAAAATTATTTGGTTTGTTGATAAATTATATGCTGAATTGGATAGCTTGATGCGCAGCCAGGCCGACTTTATTGCCTTATGACCGCAACTTAAATATTGATGATATTTTGTTTAAGTATGGTGTAAGTATAAATGGCGATTTGTTGCAGGATTTAAACTGCTCAAAATTCCGTTGGTTACCGGTTATAATGCTGATAGCAGCCCGCAAATGCAGCGCTTTCCGTGGCCATATTATCCTTTTCTTTCATCACCAAATAACAATATTGTTTCAAAAAATTTAGATCGTGTTCTTTCTGTTTTTCCATCCAGTATTGATACGATAAAAGCGCCAGGAATTACAAAAACAATTTTGCTGGCAAGTGATACTTCAAGCCGTTTATTAAGTTCTCCTGCTATTGTAAGTCTTAAAAAAATTATGGATGATATCAGCACGGAAAACTTTAATTCTTATAATGAACATTATATTCCTGTTGCTGTTTTGCTTGAAGGAAAATTCAATTCTTTATTTGCAAACCGCCTTACGCAAAATGTAAAAGATTCTGTTAGCAAAGCATTCGGGTAAAGCCTTTTGCATCAGCCAATACAATTGCCAACAAAACAAATTGTAATGAGCGATGCAGATATTGTAACCAACGCAGTAAGCCAAACAACAGGGCCGTTGCCGATGGGAGAATTGCCTTATGAAAATTATCGTTTTGCCAACCGTGAATTTTTTTTAAATAGTGTGGATTATTTAACCAGCAATAGCGGCATTTTTGAAAGCCGCAATAAAGATTTTATATTTCGCCTTTTAGATAAAAAGAAAGTAGCGGATGAAAAATTAAAATGGCAACTTATAAATATTGCCATACCAATTGCCATTATTATTTTATTCGGTTTAATGTATCAATGGAAAAGAAAAAACAGTTTTGGAGCGTAATATTGCAACCGCATGTCTCAAGAAACAATCACGTATATAGTTTTCGGTATTGTATTGCTGCTTGCACTTATTTTCGATCTTGGTTTATTAAGTAAAAAAAATAAAGAAGTATCAATTAAAAACGCTTTGCAGCAAACCGTTTTTTGGGTAATTCTTGCTTTGCTTTTCTTTGGTTTTTGTATGGTGGGAAGATGGCAAGCAACCTGCGCTCGAATACTTCAGCGCCTATTTAATGGAATGGAGTTTAAGCATTGATAATATTTTTGTTTTCATTCTCATTTTTACATCTTTCTCGGTAAAAAAAAGTTTTTATTCACGTGTATTGCTCATCGGTATTTTAATGGCAATTGTGTTTCGCATAATTTTTATTACCGTTGGTGTTGCGCTGGTGCATCGGTTTGAATGGATGTTGTATGTTTTTGGCATATTCTTGTTATACACCGGTTTCAGAATGTTTGTTGCTGATGAAGAAAGCAGGTTCAATCCTGAAACTTCAAAAGCATACATCTTTATAAAAAAAATTTTTCCGCTTACGATGAGCGATGGCAATGGCAAATTCTGGATAACAGAAAATGGCAAGCGCCGTTATACAACTTTATTTGTTGTGGTAATGATACTTGCCAGCATTGATCTTGTTTTTGCACTCGATTCTATTCCTGCAGTGATGGGAATTTCACAAGATAAAATGGTGATTTATACCTCAAACATTTTTGCTGTGCTTGGTTTGCGCAGTCTGTTCTTTTTATTAAGAGGTGCTGTAACCAAGTTTGAATATCTGCAACAGGGCATTGCCATTGTTTTAATTTTTATCGGCATAAAAATGCTTGGCGCTTATTGGTTAAATGAATGGCTTACAACAAACATGCAGGTAGTGCTTTCGCTTGTTGTAATTGTAGTTTGCATCTCCGGCTCCATTTTATTTTCTCTTTATAAAAACAGGCAAAAAGCATTGCAGTAATCATCGCTATTAATCCATTGTTTATTCATAAAAAATAAATTGCACAAGCAGTTAATTTTTCATCTTCAAACCATTACACAAAATTAATTTCAATTTGTTTGCTTTAATATTGCACGATTCAAAAAAAATATTCAGTGAGTGGTTAACTCATTAACAGCAGCGTTTATTCTCATTGATTAAAATAACCTATGAATCTAATGACTTATAATTATGGCAAAGAATTTATTGATAGTTGAGTCCCTGCAAAAGCAAAAACCATAGAAAAAATTTTAGGGAAAGATTTTGAAGTAAAAAGTTGTTATGGACATATCCGTGATCTGGAAAAAGATGACATGGGAATTGATATCAAAAACAATTTTAAGCCACGTTATATAGTTCCTGAAGAAAAGCAAAAAGTTGTAAAAGAATTAAAACAGCTTGCAAAAAAATCAGATGAAGTTTGGCTGGCATCGGATGAGGACCGTGAAGGAGAAGCTATTAGCTGGCATTTGTGCGAAGTGTTGGGTTTAGATCCGAAAACAACAAAACGGATTGTTTTTCATGAAATAACAAAACCCGCTATTGAAAATGCAGTTGAAAATCCAAGAACGTTGATATGAATCTGGTTGATGCGCAACAGGCACGAAGAATTTTGGACAGGATTGTTGGCTTTGAATTAAGCCCGGTTTTATGGCGCAAAATGAGCATGAAGAATTCTTTAAGCGCAGGCCGTGTACAAAGTGTGGCTGTAAGATTAATTGCTGAAAGAGAAAGAGAAATTAATGCTTTTAAACCGGTAAGCAGTTTTAAAATTGAAGCTTTTTTAGCTGCAACAGGATATCAATAAAAAAAATGTCATTTAAAGCAGAAGGCAGCAAATATAATAATGCAGAAGATGCAGAAGAGTTTTTGCAAAGCTGCATCGGCGCAAATTATACGGTAAAAGATATACAGGTTAAACCGGCAAAACGAATCTCCGGCTGCCCCTTTTACTACTTCTACTTTGCAGCAGGAAGCAAGCCGCAAACTTGGGTTATGGCGTAAGTAAAACCATGCTGCTTGCGCAAAAGCTTTATGAAAGCGGTAAGATCACTTACATGCGTACAGATAGTGTGAATTTAAGTGATACTGCAATGAACGATATTCATTCAAACATCACATAAAAAATACGGCGAAAAATATTTGCAGGATCGCAAGTATAAAAATAAAAACGAAAGTGCGCAGGAAGCACATGAAGCCATACGCCCAACTTATATGGAAAATACAACGGTTGATGATCCGGAACAAAACGTTTTATGAATTGATCTGGAAACGTACTATTGCCAGCCAAATGGCGATGCTGAATTGGAAAAAACTATTGCAAAAATTACGGTTTCAACTAATAAACAAGAGCTTAACTGCACAAGGCGAAGTATTAAAATTTGATGGCTTTTTAAAAGTGTATCTTGAAGAGTAAAGATGATGATGAGACCTTCTGAAGAAGATACCGAAGGAATGTTGCCGCCACTAAATGTTGGCCAGTTATTATCTTTAATGAAATGAAAGCATTGAAAGTTTTACAAGGCCATGCGCCGCGATATACCGAAGCATCGCTTGTAAAAAAACTGGAAGAATTAGGCATTGGAAGGCCATCAACTTACGCACCAACCATCTCAACAATTTTAAAAAGAAGTTATGTTGAAAAAAGAGATAAAGAAGGTGTGCAAAGAAGTTATCGTGTGTTGTTTTAAAAAATGATAAAATTAAAAAAATAACGGAACATGAAAATACCGGCGCAGAAAAATCAAAATTTTTTCCTACCGATCTTGGCTTGGTGGTTACTGATTTTCTAAACCAGTATTTTACCAATGTGATGGATTATTGTTTTACCGCAAACATTGAAGAAGAATTTGATGAAATTGCTGAAGGCAAAATACAATGGACAAAAACAATTGATGGTTTTTATAAACCTTTTAAAGAAGATGTTGAGAACACGCTTGAAACTGCAGAACGATAAAAGGCGAAAGAGAATTGGGCACTGATGAAGCAACCGGAAAAAAGGTAATTGCAAGGATGGGCCGTTATGGGCCGATGGTTCAAATTGGTGATGTGGATGATGAAGAAAAACCACGCTTTGCAAAGCTTAAATCAACCAAAGCATTGAAACCATCAATCTTGAAGAAGCAATGGAATTGTTTAAACTGCCAAGAAATATAGGCCGGTTTGAAGATGAAGATGTATCGGTAAGTATAGGAAAATTTGGCCCGTTCATCGCACACAATAAAAAGTTTTATTCGCTGAACAAAGAAAATGATCCTTACAGCATAACGCTTGAAGAAGCCATTCCCATCATAAAAGAAAAAAGACAGGCAAAAGAAGAACGCACTTTAAAAGTTTTTGAAAAAGAAAAAATTCAAATTTTGCGCGGGCCTTACGGGCCTTATATAAAACAAGGTTTGCGCAATTATAAACTTAGCAAAGAACAGCAGGAGCGTGCCGCAGATTTAACTGTTGAAGAAGCTAAGCAAATTATTGAGCACTTAAAAGCAAACCCACCAAAAAAAGTTTCCCGCAAAAAAAAGAAATAGCATACATATTGCCTTGATTATACGTATTTTTTAATAAGTATTTATGCGTGCAATTTTGCTATAACAACATCGTTTATTTATGCACAGCCGTGTAATAAATTTTCATTTGATGCTTTATAAAAAATAATTAGTTTGTGCTTGTTTATGCACCAGAATTCTGAAATATCTGCCTTGCTTACATTGATCGATGATCCTGACGAAGAAGTGTTTTCTACCGTTAGCAGCCGCATTGTAAATTATGGAAAAGGCATTATTCCCAATCTTGAAAATCTTTGGGAAAATACCATCAGCCAGGCAGTGCAGGAACGCATTGAAATGATCATTCACCGGTTGCATTATACTGATCTTATTACCGATATCACCGAATGGCGCGACAGTGCATATCATGATCTTTTGTTTGGCGCTTTACTCGTTGCACGGTTTCAATATCCTGACCTTCAAACTTCACCTGTAATCCAGGAAATAGAAAAAATACGCCGCAATGTTTGGCTTGAACTGAATAGTTTTTTAACGCCGCTTGAACAGGCAAACGTTATTTCAAGCATTGTATATAATTATTATAATTTAAAAGGTTCAGAAGTTGCTTACTTAAACCCCGACGATTTTTTTATACATAAAGTTTTACAAACAAGAAAAGGCAACACGCTTTCAAACGGCATTTTATATCTCGTGCTTGCAGAGTTGCTGGCCATGCCCGTTAAAGCTATAAACATTCCGCGGCAGTTTGTGCTTGCTTTTTTTAATGAAGATTACGATACAACTTCTTACACCGGAAACCCGCAAAAGAAAATTCATTTTTATGTTGATGCAACCACCGGGCAGCCTTTTACGCATAAAGATGTTGAGAATTATTTTAAGCGCATCAATGTGCCGCCGGTTGCTTCTTATTTTAAACCTTTAAATGCGGTTAAAGTAATACAGGTTTTGCTCGAAGAACTTGCCCGCTGTTTTAATGAGCCCGAAAAAATATACAAGCGCAACGAATTATTGCAACTTTCTAATTTATTATCTGCATAAATTTTTTTGTTACCAGCTTTGGTATTTCAATTGAGCACGGTTGCGTCGCAACACTTGTACTGCATCAATACTGTTCGGCATAATTCACCGGGCTCTGTATTTCCATCTTAAAAACAACATAAAAATATTTATAAGCACAGAAAAACCGTTCGTTAATATAATTGGCAAATCATTTTTTAAAACACCATAAAAAAACCACAGGCCAACACCGCAAATAAGAATGATGAGCATAACCGGAGATACATGTTCTGCTTTTTTTGTTTTAAGCGTTTTAAAAACCTGCGGCAACATAGAAGCGGCCGTAAAAATGCCGGCAACAATTCCTGTTATAAAAACAAAATTGTTGGTATGAAAAAATCCGTTTAATTCAGGCATAATTAAAAACCTTAAAATTTGTGCCGTTAATTTATTTTGAAATAAAGCCGTGAGCAAACTACCGGTTATATTTTACATTTGAAACAAAAATTATTATGCAGGAAATGATTGTAAAAAACGATATAACAATAAATGCAGACGCAGCAAGGGTTTGGAATGTTTTAACCCAACCTGAAGAAACAAAAAAATATATGTTTGGATGCGAAACAGTTTCAAGCTGGCAGCAGGGAAGTGCTTTACTTTGGAAAGGAAGTTATGAGGGAAAAGAAATGGTTTTTGTAAAAGGCTATATTCTTGAAATAGTTCCCAACAGGCTTTTAAAATATTCTGTTATTGATCCTAACGCAGCTTATCCTGATATTCCTGAAAATTATTTAAGTGTAACGTATAAACTGGATGAAAAAAATAACGCAACTGTTTTAACGGTTATTCAGGATGGTTTTGAAGGCGCTGCAGAAGGCGAAAAAAGATTTAAAGAAACATATAATAACGGTGAAGGCTGGAACCCGATTTTAGTTCAGATAAAAAAAATTGCAGAAGAAAAATGATTAAGGAACAGCACGGTTTTAAAAGATTTTTCAATGGATAATTTCTGTGCCGTTTTCTATTTGTGCGATGTATGTTGTTAGCGGCAACTTCATTTCGCGCTGGTATGTTTCACTTATACTTTTCGTAAGTTCATCAATTGCATCTTCTTCAATTAAATTAATAGTGCAGCCGCCAAAGCCGCCACCCATCATTCTTGCACCTAAAACTGCATCATTATTTTTTACTGCGTTTACAAGAAAATCAAGTTCTTTACAACTTACTTCATATTCTTTACTTAAACCTTCATGCGTTTTAAACATTTCTTTACCCAAAGTTTTTATATCATTTTTTTTCATCGCTTTAACCGCAGTTAATAAACGCTGAATTTCTTTAACCACATATTTGCAGCGTTTATAAATTAACGCATCTTTTGGCAAAACAAATTCATCAAGCATTTGCATGTTTACATCTCTTAAACTGTTTACCATAGGATAAATTGCTTTCACCCATTGAACACCTTGTTCGCACTGCTGCCTTCTAACATTGTATTCAGAAGATGCAAGCGAATGTTTTACATTGGTATTAAACAAAACAATTTTTATTTTATTAAGATGAAGCGGCACATACTCGTAATCAAGCGATCTGCAATCGAGTTTTATGGCATGTTCTTTTTTGCCAAACATGCTTGCAAACATATCCATAATGCCTACTTTAACACCTGCAAAAAGATGTTCTGCCTGCTGTGCCATTTGCACCATTTCTTTTTTATGCAGGTGCAGATCGAATAATTCGCTTAATATAAACACGGCAGCACATTCAACCGCCGCAGAAGAAGACAGGCCGGCACCAACAGGAATATCGCCGTCAATCACCGCATCAAAACCCTGTATTTTACAACTGCGTTTTTGAAGCTGATCTACTATGCCCAAAATATAATTCGGCCAGTGTTTTTTATCTGGTTTTATATCAGAAAGATTGCAGGTATAATCTTCATTAAAGTTGGCGGCGTACAAATTAATTGTATCGTCTGTTCTTTTTGCAGCGGCTATATAAATGGCTTTATCAATGGCTGCAGGCAATACAAACCCATCATTATAATCTGTATGTTCACCAATAAAATTTACGCGGCCCGGCGAACGCACAACCATCGCATCTTTATTAAACTTGTCTTTAAAAGTTTTGAGTAATTCATTAATCATGCGCTTAAAATTTATGGCAGCAAATAATTAATGTGTAAGATAGTAAAAAACTATGGCTGAAATGCCTGCAACCGCAAGTATAATTGCAGCAATCCACCATCTTTCCTGTTGTATTTTTTTGGGTTGAAGCAAAGCTGTTTGCATTTCCTCAGAAGTTTTTTCCTGCTCGCCAACTCTAACTGTATGCGTAGCATTTTTACGGATAATTCTTTGCGCAGAAAGTGCAGGAAAATAATCCGGCATTACTTCTGGCTGAAATAATAATACGTTTGATGTTTGTTTGGTTAATGTGCCAATGCCTTTAAAATAAACAGGGTTGTTGTTCAGTTGCTGCTGAAGTTGTTCCGTAAAATTTGTAAACGTTTGTACCGCTTGTGGTTCATCAATATTCAATTCGTGCGAAAGAAAATCATAGAATCTTTTTTCTGCAGGCTGCTTATCATTATTAAATACAATATTTTTTTTTGAAGATATTACGCAACGGTCAGCATAATCAATATGCGCAGGAATGGTTTCAACTGAAAAATAACCAATGCCCGGCAAAGCAAGATTATGATGTAAAGCAAAATATTTTTTTATTGTATTGTACATTATTTTGTTTTTAGTTCACCGAACGAATATATAACGCCAATCAGCATATTAAAACCAAGCACCGGGTATTGATTCCATCGCTCATATTTATCATTTAAAATATTATTAAACTGCAGCCATGCTTTCCATTGCGGTAAAAAAGAAAATTCAGCACCGGCATTTAAATCAAGTGCAGGGTTAAGTGTGCCATGATGTAAATCTTTTGTGCGGTACGGTATCGATCTCCATGAAAAAACATCTGCCTTTAATAAAAGATCTTTTAAAGCCTGGTAGCGAACAGAGCCGGTAAATTCTACAGGTATTAATCCGTAAGCCCTTGCATTTGCCGACAAGCCTGTATATTGATTAAAACTTACACCGGCAAGCGCAGAAAATTGTTCACCGGCCGTATAACCAATTTCGCCATGAATGCGAATATCGTTTAAAGAAGGTTCATACACTACATTAAAAGATTTGCCTGTAATGGTATCGTTTACAAATAAAGGCTGATTGGTAATTTTTAAAACAGATACTCTGGCATTGTAAGTAATATGATCACCGGCGCTGCCTTTAAAACCTCCATAAAATTCTTTCACCAACGAATTACTTAAAACGGTTGGCTGCGAAATAAACGGATTAAATGTGGCAAGTGATTCATAGGTATTTTTATTATAATAGCCAATCCACCCGGCTTGCAGAATAAATTTTTCTTCATTTATTTTAGCATCGAGCGTAAAGTTTGGAAGCAATGCAAATGTTTTGTTAGACCAGGATGGCGTAAAGCCTGCAACTATTTTTACATTCGGCGTTTTAAAATCCAATGAAGGCGTTACATAATAAATAGTGTTTTTAATGTTTAATGTATCAGTTACATAGTTGCTTAAACTTCCGCTTAAACCAACATTAAAATCAAAAATTTTAGTGATGGATTTTGTAACCGGTAAATTAAACATAAATGTGTTTTCTTTTCCATTATGATTATCTGCAAAAACATCTACCCCAACAGATGGATTATAATTTATTCCGTATGCATTATCCGTTTTATTACGCAACGCAATTTTGCCGCCAACGGTAGTAAAGCTTTGCCTTAAATCAGACTTTGAAAATTTTAATGTATCAGGCTGATAACCGTATAAAAATTGCGTGTTGTTATCAAAATACGCGTTGGCTTCCCATTCATTTTTATTATTGGGTGATGCAAAAATGCCAATGCCTTCAACATGTGTTTTATTATAATTTTGAAAAGGCAACGAGCCGTGAGAAGAAACATATTTTCCGTTTATATGCACAACAGATGTTACGCCATCACCAAACGATAAACCTGCCTGCAAATACGGCGTTGAATAATTGCCATAACCAATTTTAAGATAGCTTGTATTATTCCAGTGCACCGATGAATCAATGTTTTCTGCAATTGCTTTTAATGCCGGAGATTTATAACTGAACGAAAGATTTTGCACCGGAATATTATAATTTAAAGTTGGCCTCGCAGAATCGGGCAAAGGCGTTGCGCCGCTGAAATTAATTTTTGAGGTTTGTTTTAATGATGGAGAAAATTGAGATGTTACCACAACGGTTCTTGGCGGCAACGCTGTGTCAGACGAAGATTTTTCTGCTGTTGATTTTTCTTTCTTAAGATTTTTGCTTTGTCTTTTTTGCGCAAACGAAAATTGAGCAAGGCAAACTAAAAGTATAAGTGTTGTTATATATTTCATTTAATATTTCGTTTTGAACTTTACCCGTCATGCCGAGGTTTCGAGGCATGCTCTACATATTTTTCGGTTAAATATTTATAATAGTATTTCGTCCTTCGTCGAAATGACGTGCTGAATAGTCTATTGCTATCATCCATCTTTCTAATTCAAAGTGGCAATCTCTGATTATTTTCATATTACTGCTGCACCACTTTGCTGTTCTTATCTTTTTCTGCAAGCACCGCATCCAGCTTCTGCTGCGCTTCCTGTTTTAAAGATGTGTCTGCCGCATTTTGAACCACACTTCTCAGCGTAGCTTCGGCATTAAAATAATCCTGTTCTTTTAAATAAATATCACCTAATAAAATGTATGCTTTTGTAATCCAGTAATCATAACTGCCTGCTTTATTTATTACATCAAAGCTTGCTTTTTCTGCTTCTTTTAAATTGTTTTGCTGATCTAAAATTTCTGCAATGCGGTAACGTGCTTCTGCCGCATATTCATTTTTGCCGGTGCTTACAACTGTTTTATAAGCATCAGTTGCTTCGTTAAGCTGGTTGTTGTTCTGATAATTTTTTGCGATGATTAAACTGGCCATTGCTTTATCATCTGAAGCAATTCCTTTTTGCTGCAACAGATCCTGCGCATTTAGCAAAGCCGCATCAAACTCATTTAATTTATACTGGCAACGCAACAAGCCTCTTTCGCTTTCTAATTTGTTTTCTGGAGTTGTTGCAATAGATTTTAACTGCGTAAAATATTGTTCAGCCTGTTTATAATCTTTTAATTCAAAATAAGAAATACGTGCCGCCTGCAACACGCTTTGCTCGGCATAACTGTTGGGCGCATTTTGCGCAACAGCGCTGTAATAAGTAACAGCATGAGGAAAATCTTTTCTGGTATTATAAATATCAGCCAGCATATAATTGGCTTCAACAAAATATTTTCCGTTGGGAAATTTTGAAAGATAATTATTGAAACCCTGCAAAGCATTATCGTACGAATGATTATTATAAGCCGATTGCGCTGTAATGAAGGTGATAGAATCCTGCTCTGAATAACTAACCGGTTTGCCGCTTTTTTGCATGAAGGCAACAAAGTCGTCCGGCTTTTGCATATCAATAAAAATATCACGCACATAATCTTCCGCTTCATCACTTTCGGGTGAATTTGGATAAGTTGAAATGAGCTTTTGAAAATTGCTTAATGCATTCTGATTATCTTTTAAATTATAATAACTCACGCCTAATTTTAAATAAGCCTGCGGTTTAAATGCATCAGAATTTTTGCTTGCAAGAATTACATTTAATGGTTTGATGGCAGCATCATATTGTTCGCTTGCGAGATATGTATTTGCAACTTCCATATTTGCATCTGCCACCAAACCTGAAGAAGGATAACGGTTTTGTATAGATTGAAGCAAAGAAATTTTTTGTGCAAACTGATCGTTGGCGCCGGCAATAACTGCTTTTTGATACAATGCATAATCAGATGAAGGCAACTGATCATTAATAACCGTTTCATACATCTGCAAAGCCCTGCTTAATTGTTTTTTCATGAAATAACAATCCGCTTCACGCAAAAAAGCATCAACCTGCAAAGCCTGCGAATTATTATTGATTGAAGTTGTAACCTGTTCAAAATTTTTCAATGCATCATCAAAATCCTGCTGGCGCAAATACGCATAACCCAAAGTATAATGCGCATGCATTGCACTTACTTCTCCATAAGTTGAAGGATTCTTTAAATACGTTTGTAAATAGTAAACCGCAGAATCGTAATTATTGGTTCTATAAGCAATTTCGCCTTTCCAAAAGTTGGCGTAGTTTATATAAGATTGATTGTACTCAACATTAAATAACCTGTTTAATAAATCATCTGCTTTTACAATTTGCTGATCGTTGATAAGCTCAACCGCTCTTCCATATAAAATTTTCGGATACGCTTTCTTTACAATATCACTTTTTGTTTGCAATGTTTCAATAAGGTTCAGCGCGTCTTCATAATTATTTGTGTTTGATAAAACATTCACCAATAATTCTTTTGCTTCGTTGTCATATTCAGAATTCGGATATGCTGCAATAAAATTTTTAAGTTCGGTTAATGCAACATCGGTATAACCCAACTCAACAGAAAGTTTTGCGTAGTTAAATTTTGCCACTTCTTTTTGCTGCGCATCCGAACTGTTTAAAGCACAAAATAAAAATGCATTTCTTGCACCTGCTTTATTGCCCAGTTTTAAATAAGAATCGCCTAATAAATACATGCTGTTTTGCGCAATCGTATCCTGCTTTCCGCCCAATTCTTTAAAACCATCACTTGCTTTTTTATATTGCTCCGCATCGTAATAACAATAAGATAATTCATACAGATCTTCGCGACTAACTTTTTCTGTACTGCTTACATATTTTTCTAAGTAAGGCAATGCTTTTTTATAATTGCCCTTTTCAAAATAAACATGTCCAACCAGTTCACGCAGTTGCAAGTCATAATATTGATTGCTGCTTTGCAAAACACTTTCCGCATAAGCCAGCGCCTCATCTTTTTCGCCGCGGTAATAATAAATTTCAGCGATGTAATAAGGAATGATTGACTGATAAGCAGGCTGTTTTTCAATAACCTTAAAAGAGTTTAATGCCTGCGTATAATTTTTTTCTGCAAATGCTATATAACCGTAATAATAATTGGCATCATAATAATTTGGATCAGACGGAATTTGCGTGATGGCCTCAAACAAAGGTTCTGCATCGCTGAATTTTTGCATGGTAAAATATCCATACGCTTCATGAAATTTCATCGTGGCAATTTCTGCATTGCTCAGGTTTCCAACGTTTGCTTTTTCATAATAAGTAATGGCATCAGCAAAATCATGATGTTTATAATAGTATTCGCCGAGCTGGTAGCACATCATTTCAATACGCGGCGCATTGTGTTCGAGATTTACAAAATCAATCGCTTCATTAACAGCAGTAAGATCATTCAATTGCAAACGGCAAACAATGGCATAATATTTAGATTCTGATTGCACGCTTATCGGAATGTTGCTAAGCCTTGCATTATCGAGGTATAATTTTTCAAACAAAGGATAGGCAAGGCTGAACTTTTGCTGCTGGTATAATTCTTTTGCCTGCTTAAAATCAGCATCAGGATCATTATAAATTTTTGTTGATTGGGCATTAGAAAAATAAAACGCGAAGAGAAGATAAATTAAAGCTGCTAACTTTTTGTGCTTCATAAACTGAACTGAACGATGTGAATGGGCAAATATTTTAAATGCTTTCTTAAATAAAAATTAAAAGCGATTAAAGGTAACGTGTTGTAAAAGCCCGCCAAACAAATTGTGTTTTAATTGTGGATAAAACATTTAGAATTTTATTTTTGCTGAAATAAGCCGCAATGAAAAAAATACTTTCAATAAAATACAGCGCAGGCGCATTTAATTTTTCAATGTTGTTTTTACGCCTTGTATTTGGCATATTCATGCTTGCAAAACATGGTTATATGAAGATGATGAATTTTGAAACGCTGCAATCGCAGTTCTATAATTTTTTAGGCATGGGCTCTAAAACAAGTTTAATCTTAGACATTTTTGCCGAAGTGATCTGCGCTTTATTTATTGTGCTGGGTTTATTTACAAGAGTTGCCGCTTTAATATTAATTATTTCTATGTTGGTGGTAATTTTTGCGGCAGAAGCAGGCAAACCTTTTCTTGATGCAGAGCTTGCTTACGTATATCTCGGCGCTTTTCTTACCTTGTTTTTATGCGGACCCGGGAAAGATTAGCATTGATGGTATGATTAATAAATAAATTTTATGTAACGCGCTGCAGTATTTCATGGCATCGTTCCTTGTGTCACTCCCTTGTACCGCAGTTTTTCATGGCAGCAATTGCGCCTTCAATTCTTATCTAAAAAAAATATAGCCAATTACAATAGCCGCAACCACGCCAATAATATCTGCTATCATTCCAATCCAAACAGCATAACGCACTTCTTTAATGCCAACACTTCCAAAATATAAAGCAACAATATAAAATGTTGTATCAACAGACCCCTGAAAAGTGCATGCAAGTTTGCCAACAAAGCTGTCTGGCCCAAATACTTTCATCGTATCAATCATCATTCCTCTTGCACCGCTGCCGCTAAACGGCCGCATAATTGCGGTAGGCAAAGCCGGCACAAAATCAGTGTTTAATCCGCAGGCTTTAATGCAATAACTAATGCCATCAGTAATATAACCCAAAGCGCCGCTGTCGCGAAAAACACGAATGGCAACCAACATTCCAACCAGGTAAGGCATTATTTTTACAATAACATCCCAACCATTTTTTGCGCCTTCAATAAAAGCATCAAACACTGATATTTTTTTATAAAAGCCGCCAACGAGAATTCCAACGATCAATAACAATAAAATTAAACTTCCGGAAATATTGCTGAATGTATTTCGTGCGTCATCACTCAACCTGCTTACATAAAAAAGCAATGCAGCAATAAGCGCTGCAATAGCTGTTATCCATCCAATTAAAACAAAATCCCATTTTAATTTTTGTTTGAATGAAACGATGATAATTGATATTAAAGTTGTAACTACGGTTGCAGCAACGCATGGAATAAAAATACTTGTTGCCTGTTGTGAACCTGCCGCCAAACGATAGGTTATTATAGATAAAGGAATGAGTGTAAGCCCGCTTGTATGCAACACCAAAAACATAATTTGCGCATTGCTTGCGGTTTCTTTTTTTGGGTTTAATGTTTGCAAACTTTGCATGGCTTTTAAACCAAAGGGCGTTGCAGCATTATCAAGCCCAAGCATGTTGGCGCTAAAGTTCATCACCATTTCGCCCATGGCCGGGTGGCCATCAGGCACTTCGGGAAATAACCTTTTCATAAACGGGTTTAACCATTTTGCCAGCTTGCGGATGGCGCCAGCTTTTTCAGCAATATTCATCAATCCTAAAAAAAATATTAATGTACCTGCCAAAGGAAAAGCAACATCGGTTACAGAAGTTTTGGCAGCATCAAAAATGCCATCGGTTAAAGTTTTAAAAATAGTTGTATCACCTAAAAAAATGCATTTAATAATTGCAATGATGAATGCAATTAAAAAGAATGCAACGAACACAATGTTTAATGCCATGCCCTAAGTTTGATAAAAGCGTAAAATAATTCAAACTTCTTATTATTTAAGGATTGTTACTTTTGCGCCCGTTTTAAATCGTAAATCAAAAATCTAAAATTGTAAATAAGCATGGCTTTACAGGCAGGTATTGTAGGATTACCAAATGTTGGCAAATCAACTTTATTTAATGCATTAAGCAACGCAAAAGCACAGGCAGCAAATTTTCCTTTTTGCACCATTGAACCTAATGTTGGCGTAATTACGGTGCCCGATGAAAGATTGTTTGAACTGGAAAAATTAGTGCATCCGCAACGGGTGGTGCCGGCAACAGTTGAAATTGTTGACATTGCAGGTTTGGTAAAAGGTGCCAGCAAGGGCGAAGGTTTGGGCAACCAGTTTTTAGGAAACATTCGCAACACAGATGCTATTATTCATGTGCTGCGTTGCTTTGATGATGATAATGTTATTCATGTTGATGGCAGTGTAAACCCGGTTCGTGATAAAGAAATTATTGATACAGAATTGCAGTTAAAAGATTTGGATACTGTTGAAAAAAAAATAAGCAAATCAGAAAAAATTGCAAGGAATGATAAAGATGCCGCCGCAGCTTTAGAAATTTTAAAAGCATTAAAATCACATCTTGAACAAGGCAAAAATGCACGTGCTTTTGAAGTAAATGAAATAGATAAATCAAAGCACATTGATGATCTTTTTTTATTAACTATTAAGCCGGTGATCTATGTGTGCAATGTTGATGAGCAATCTGTGATTAATGGAAATAAATATACTGATGCAGTAAAAGATGCCATTAAAAATGAGAATGCAGAAATTCTTTTTATAAGCGCAGCTATTGAAAGTGAAATTGCAGTGATGGACAATTATGAAGACCGCAAAATGTTTTTGGAAGATTTAGGTTTGCATGAAAGCGGCGTTGTGCGGCTAATTCATTCAACCTATCATTTATTAAATCTTGCCACTTATTTTACGGCAGGTGAGCAGGAGGTAAGAGCATGGACGATTCATAAAGGCATGCTGGCGCCGCAGGCTGCGGGTGTTATTCATACAGATTTTGAGAAAGGATTTATTCGCGCTGAAGTTATAAAATACGATGATTTTATTAAGTATAAAAGCGAAGCTGCCTGCCGCGATGCAGGCAAATTAGCTGTGCAGGGAAAAGATTATTTGGTGGAAGATGGAGATATTATGCACTTTAGATTTAACGTATGATAAAACTAAAAAGTCTCGAATATTGAATTAAAAAAGCTCACTGCTTAAAGCTTTCATACTTCGCTCAATTTAAAAATTTCATTTTCTCTTATTCCTTTTTCTGTTTGATGTAAAGTGCAGCATTCGTGTTGCGCATCGTGCTCAAAAAACAAAATATAATTATTGTTTAAAGCTTCAGTAAGAAAAGATTTTTTTTCAGATAAAGTTTTCAGCGGATGCATGTCATACGCCATTACATAAGGCAAAGGAATGTGTGCAATTGATGGCAGCAGATCAGCCATAAAAACAATGGTTTTATTTTTATATTTTATTTGCGGCAACATCATTTTTTCTGTGTGCCCGCTTACAAAACGAATGGTAACATTTTCTGTGAATGATGTTTCGCTTAGCTTATCATCTTCTGTATTTACAACTTCAACAAACTTTAATTGGCCACTTTCTTTAATGGGTAAAATATTTTCTTTTAAGAAAGATGCTTTTTCTCTTTCATTAGGATAAGTTGCCCAGTTCCAGTGTTCCTCGTTGCTCCAGTATGTTGCATTTTTAAAAGCAGGAATTAATTTGTCGCCATTACGAACAATACTTCCGCCGCAGTGATCAAAATGCAGATGCGTTAAAAAAACATCTGTTATATCATCTTTATTAAAACCATGCGCTGCCAAAGATTTATCCAGCGAATAATCTCCATGCAAAAAATAATGACTGAAAAATTTTTCGCTTTGCTTATTACCAATTCCGTTATCAACAAGAATTAATTTATTGTCATCTTCAATCAGCAAACAACGCATAGCCCACGTGCATAAATTATTTTCATCCGAAGTATTTAATTTATTCCAGATGGTTTTGGGAACCACACCAAACATGGCGCCGCCATCAAGTTTAAATAATCCTGTTTCTATTGAATATAAATTCATGATATAAATTCAAAATCAAAAGTAAAAAATTCAAAACTTAACTTAGTTGAATTGCTGCTTGTTTTTTTAATGTTGAAAACAAAAATATCAGGCCAATAAAAAAGAAAATTATCAATGCAATAATTGAGTTGCGCATGTTACCGGTAAGTTGCTGCACAAATCCAAAACTAAACATGCCAATTACAATGGCAACTTTTTCTGTTACATCATAAAAACTAAAGAATGAGGCTGTATCATGTGTTTCGGGCATTATCTTGGCGTATGTAGAACGGCTTAAAGATTGTATGCCGCCCATCACCAAACCCACAAGTGCTGCAACAATATAAAACTGCATTTCAGTTGTAATAAAATATGCAGTTATGCAAATGCCGATCCATATCAATACAACAAAAATCAGCACTTTAAAGTTGCCATAAGTTGATGAAAGTTTTGCCATGATATAAGACCCTGCAATGGCAACCAACTGAATAATTAAAATGCACATAATAAGTTTTGATGTGGCCAATTGTAAAACCTGGCTGCCAAATAACGTTGCGGCAAGCATTACGGTTTGCACGCCCATGCTGTAAAAAAAGAAGGCAAATAAATAGGTTTTTAACACCGGCATTTGGTTTACCTGCTGCCAAACTTTTTTTAATTCTTTAAAGCCATTGGTAAATATATTTTGATTTTTATTTTGCGGCAATGCATACGTTTTTGGCAAATGGCTGAAGGTAATTTGCGCAAAACCCATCCACCATAAACCAACCAATAAAAAAGATAAACGCGCAGGAAAGCTTTCGTTTTTTATTCCAAAAAACTGCGGAAACATTACAAATAAAAAACAAACAATTTGCAGCAACACGCTGCCAATATAACCCAATGCAAAACCTTTTGCGCTCACACGATCCTGGTCTGGTTCTGCGGCAATTTCAGGCAAATAAGAATTATAAAAAACAAGGCTTCCGCAATAACCGATGGCTGCAAGAACAGCGCATAAAATTCCGAGCGGTAATGTTGTTTTATCAAACCAGTATAAAATGCAACAGGCAACACCGCCGAGATAGCAAAAAAATTGCATGAACGATTTTTTATTGCCTTTATAATCTGCAATGGAAGAAAGTATGGGAGATATAACGGCAATTACTAAATAAGCAAAAGCAATGGCATAATTATATAAAGAAGCGCTTTCAAATTGATGCCCAAAAAAATTTACTTTATGGCTGATGATTTTTCCGGCGGTATTTTTTGTTGTTGTTATAGCATCGTAATACGCAGGAAAAATAGTCGAAGTTATTACAAGATTATAAGCACTGTTTGCCCAGTCGTACATTGCCCAGGCATTGATAACTTTTTTTGAAGCCGTTTGCATGTAAGCAGTTTAAAAAATGAAAGTAAATGAAACCCGCCAAATGATAATATTTATCTATGTTAGCATTGCTTTAACCTATTGTAATGGATGAAAATCTTCAGTTAGTAATAAATCATTATGAAATTGAACAACAGCTTTTGCAATCTTTGCTTGATGAATGTTTGTTAGAAAAAGATTACAAGTATGCCAAATATTATTTAAAAAATTTACGGCTATTGCAAAAAACGCTTTTTAATTTATACGCTTTATCAGATTATAATCACGCAGAAAAAACAGAGGTTTTAAGACAAATATCAAATAGTGACCTTATGTTGCAGAAACAACAAGATGATTTTTTTAAAAAATTTGCAGTTAATAGATCGAGAGAATTAAATGTAAAGCTTTCTGCCTTAAATAAAATGCCTGTAGTTGAAGTTGAAGAAAAAAATGATTTGGAAAATGCAATTATTCGGTTGCTTGAAAAAGATATAAAACGATTTAAGCTTTTCATATTAAGAACGAAAAATTTTTATATGGATTTTTCACTTCAACGGCAAGATATTGTTCGTATTGAATTTACTCCTTTTAAAAATTTTTACGAATATTTTTCAATTAGCGACTTCGAAATTCAAGCCTTACAAAGAATAGGATTTATGCTTAATCAGGATAGGCTTTATATTAATTTTGATTTAACGAATCAATCTACTCAAGCCATAAAAATATTTTTATCAAGAATATTTTTTGAAGTTTTTTATTGGCACTCAAGAAAAGGTTTTGAATTAGAAATATTAAATTAATGTATCTTAAAAATTAGTTGCATAACTAACTATTTTTGTTTTCTCTTCATTTAAATATGTTTTCATGAAACGTTCAATAAAAAAAGTTGCGGTTCTTGGCAGTGGTGTGATGGGTTCAAGAATTGCCTGCCTTTTGCAGGCATTGGTGTGCAGGTTTTGCTGCTGGATATTGTGCCGAAAGATATTAGTGCAACAGATTCATGATAACAAAAACGAATAAAATTGTGAACGATGCTTTGCAGGCGGCTGTCAAAAGCAATCCGTCTCCTATTTATACAAAAGATGTAGTGAAAAAGTATTGCAACGGGAAATTTTGATGATAACATGAAAGACATTGCTTCTGCGATTGGGTGATTGAAGTTGTGGTTGAACGACTTGATATTAAACAACAGGTGTATGAAAAAGTAGAACAGTTTCGCAAGCCCGGAACATTGATCACATCCAATACTTCGGGCATTCCCATTCATATGTTGACTGAAGGACAGAAGCGAAGATTTTCAAAAAACATTTTTGCGGAACGCACTTCTTTAATCCGCCACGTTATTTGCGTTTGCTTGGAAATTATTCCTACACCTGAAACAGATAAAGGCGTTATTGATTTTTTAATGCATTATGGCGATGTTGTTTCTTGGGAAAAACAACCGTGCTTGCAAAAGATACGCCTGCATTTATTGCCAATCGCATTGGTGTGTTTGGCATTATGGCCATCTTTCAACACATGGAAAAATTTGGATTTAACGCATTGATGAAATAGATGCGCTTAACAGGGCCAATTATCGGTCGCCCAAAATCTGCAACGTTTCAGAACTGCAGATGTTGTGGGTATTGATACGCTGGTAAAAGTTGCCAAAGGTGTTGAACGAAAATTGCCCTGATGATGAAGCAAAGAGATCTGTTTCAAATTCCTGCATGGTTGAAAAGGTTGATTGAAAATAAATGGCTCGGTGATAAAACAGGACAAGGTTTTTTTAAGAAAATAAAATTGCCTGTTACCGAAGGCAGCCCTGAAGAACGTAAAGAAGATAAAGAAATTCATACGCTGAATTTAAAAACGCTTGGAATATGCACCCCGCATAAAACCAAAGTTTGCTTCAGTTGAAATCTGCAAAACCAATTGATGATTTAAAACAACGATTGAAAATGTTGTTGCGGCGCAATGATAAAGCCGGTGAATTTCACCGGCATATTTCATTATGCTCTGTTCTCTTATATTTCGCACCGCATTCCTGAAATTAGTGATGAACTTTATAGAATTGATGATGCAATGATGGCTGGCTTCGGATGGGAAATTGGTGCGTTTGAAAGCTGGGATGTTTTAGGTGTTGCTAAAACAGTGAAAGCAATGAAAGAAGCAGGTTATAGCGTTGCACCATGGGTTGATGAAATGCTCGCGCAAGGCAATACATCATTTTATAAAATAGAAAATAACAAAAGGCTGTATTATGATGTTGCAATCAAAAACGTATAAACCGATTCCAGTGCATCAGGCAATTTATTTTACTCGAAAATTATAAGAATAAAATTGTTTGGAAGAACAACAATGCAAAAGTTGTATGATATTGGTGATGATGTTGTGGCTTTGCAATGGAACACAAAAATGAATACCATTGGCAGCGAAGTGTTGCAGGCAGTGAATAAAAGCATTGAGATTGCAGAAAAAAATTATAAAGGTTTGGTGATTGCAAACGAAGGCGCGAATTTCAGTGCTGGCGCCAATGTGGGAATGATTTTTATGTTTGCTATTGAACAGGAATATGATGAACTTGATTTGCCATTCGCATGTTTCAAAACACAATGATGCGGGTACGATATTCTTCCGTTCCGGTTGTTGTTGCGCCGCATGGCTTAGCTTGGGTGGCGGTTGCGAAATGAATTTGCATGCTGATAAAGTTTGTGCTGCTGCTGAAACTTATACTGGTTTGGTGGAGTTGGGTGTTGGCTTAATTCCCGGCGGTGGCGGCACAAAAGAATTTGTGTTACGTGCTGCTGATGAAATGCACGAAGATGAACCTGAAACCATCACATTAAAAAATCGCTTTCTCACTATTGCTACAGCAAAAGTTGCTACTTCAGCTTTTGAAGCATATGAATTTGGGCATTTTAGAAAAGGGCATGATGAAGTGGTGATGAACCAGAGCAGAAGAATTGGCGAAGCAAAAAATGCAGTGATTGAAATGTATGAACAGGGTTATGTCAAGCCGGTTGCAACGAAAAGATATAAAAGTTTTGGGGCGTTCTGCATTGGGTGCTTTGTATGCAGGCATTAATGGAATGTGGCGTGCCAGTTATGCAACAGAACATGATGCATTGGTTGCCGTAAACTTGCGTATGTAATGTGCGGCGGCGATTTAAGTGAGCAAACTTTAGTCAGCGAACAATATTTATTGGATCTTGAACGAGAAGCTTTTTTACGCTTTGCGGTGAAAAGAAAACTTTAGAAAGAATTCAATCTGTTATTAAAAAGGGCAAGCCTGTAAGAAACTAATTTTGAATAATTAGGCAACATCATTCTAACAAATTATTTTTTTTTAATAACTGAAAAAAGTATAATTTTTCTTTTTTAAAAAATCAAAACAACTTTATGAAACAAGTTTTATCTGCCGCATTTATTGTATGCGTGCTTATTGCATGTAACAGTGCAACCACATCAACAGAAAACAAAAAAGATTCTTCAACTGCTGCTAACACATCTTCTGATGAAAATGTTACTTATGCCTACACGCCAATGTATTCAGGTAATTTTAAAATAGGCGATTCTAAACAGGCCCAGTTAATTCTTAACTTATGGAAAGATTACGACAACAATAATTTGGATAATCATAAAGATGCATTTGCAGATTCTCTTGAATTTGATTTATCTAATGGGCAAATTATTAAAGGCACAAAAGATTCTGTGCTTAATTCATTAAAAAAATACAGAGGTTCACTAACATCTGCCGTAAGCTCAGTTGATGTGGTTGTTCCCTTAAAAGCAAATGGAAAAAACGAAAGCTGGGTTTGTGTTTGGGGTAAAGAAGTAGATATGCGAAATGGCAAAAAAGATTCTGTTTATCTTAATGAAGACTGGATGTTTAATAAAGATGGAAAAATTGCATTTATTACGCAATACCAGGCTACGCCCAATGTAAAAAAATAATTACACAATCTTTCTGTAATAATACTTTGCTGATAAAACAGGATTGACCATACAATAGAAAGGTTGCTGATTTTGATTAATGAACAAGAAGATGAAAATGAGTTTTACAATTTATCGCAACAAGGTTTGTCAAAAGCTTATTCATCCAATGAACCTGAATACGACCTTTCATTAGTAAAAGAACCAAACCCTAATTATGACAGAAGGTAAGGTGTTTTAATTGAGTTACCACAATCTAATGGTAACTTTAAATTAAGACCAGCTTTAATTCTAAAGCAACTTCCCAAATACAACGATTTCTTAGTATGTGGCATTTCTACTCAACTTCATCAATATATAAGAGATTATGATGAGATTTTGGATGAGAACAATTTATATTTTCATGAAACCGGTTTACATAAAACTTCTTTAATAAGATTATTTTTTCTTGCGGTTGTTCAAGAAAGTACAATAGCAGGAACTATAGGCAACATTTCTGCATCGCTGCATAAAACTTTACTTGAAAGATTGGCTAAATTTCTTACACACAATCGCTAAATGCAATCAGATTTTCACTTTGAAATAACAACAAAGAGCGTTATTGTATTTTAATCATGAATAAAACAAAACAACACTAACAAAACAAATTATTCAAGATTCATCTACATAAAACAGCATCGGCAAAAGGTTAAGCAAGGCGAATAAGCGAACGTGCTGAATATGGTTCGCTCCTGCACTTTTTGATACTTTTTCTTTCAAGAGAAAAAGTACAATACATTTGCACCACTTTTTTAAAAATGAAGATCACAGAACATATCAGCAACGCAAAAGATACACTTGTTTCTTTTGAAATTTTGCCGCCCTTGAAAGGCAAAAGCATCAATTCAATTTATGATCATCTCGATCCTTTGATGGAGTTTAAACCTTCATGGATCAACGTAACCTATCATCGCAGCGAAACCGCTTTTAAAAAAAAGAAAGACGGAAACTTTGAAAAGGTTGAAGTGCGCAAACGCCCGGGCACCGTTGGCATCTGTGCTGCTGTTATGAATCATTATAAAATTGATGCAGTACCCCATATTATTTGCGGCGGTTTTTCTAAAAGAGAAACTGAAGATGCATTGATTGATTTAAATTTTTTGGGCATTGATAACGTGCTGGCCATTCGAGGCGATGCTGAAAAAAATGCTGCTTCATTTGAACCTGAGCCTGACGGAAACCGTTATGCAAATGAGTTGCTGAAACAGATCGTAAACCTTAACAGCGGAATTTATTTAGATGATGATATCCGCGACGGAGGCAAAACAAAATTTTGCATTGGCGTGGCAGGTTATCCTGAAAAACATTTTGAAGCGCCCAATCCTGATATTGATATGCAGCGTTTAAAAGAAAAAGTTTGCTGCGGCGCAGAATATATAATGACGCAAATGTTTTTTGACAATCAAAAGTTTTTTGACTTTGTAAAAAAATGTCGTGACAATGATATTAATGTTCCGATAATTCCAGGGTTAAAACCCATAACCAGCCGGAAGCAGCTTTCTGTGCTGCCCCGTATTTTTCATGTTGATATTCCCACGCAATTATCTGAAGAAATTACACGTTGTAAAACAGATGAAGACAGTGAAAAAGTTGGCACTGAATGGCTGGTACAACAAAGCAAGGAATTAAAAAAATTCGGTGTGCCTGTGCTTCATTATTATACGTTGGGTAAGCCAAGAGTAATTCAAAATGTAGTAAAAGAATTAATGTAGGCGTTTAATAAATTATCTGAATTATTTGATAATTTACTTAAAAAGTTATTTTAAAATTCTGTGTGCACACGAATTGAAAAAATATTTACAGGCCCTCTGTCTTTATTATATCCCGGGTTAAATGCAAGCTGGTAATCACCCGTTAACCATAAAGGAAGCGTTTCAGAAGGCTTAACGCTGTAATATAATTCGGTGATGCCTTCTGCGCCATAGTTCAATTTTCCATCACCCAAAATAAAACCTGAACCGCCTTTTGCAAGATAGTTTTTATGTTCTTTTGAAATGCCATTTATTGAAAATGCAATGCCAGTATTGTCATCATTTCTTTTCCAGGCTGCACCGTTAAAAGATGCACCGAAGCTAACCATGCGGTCAATTTCAGTAAAAGCCCATGTTTCATTTTTACCATCATTCCATCCGATTCTGCCAAAAATTCCTGCAACAGAATCAAGCTGCTGATCAAAATTTAATTCAATACCGGTTTTTGTTCTGCCTAATTTTCTTGTAGATATTATATCAGGCGTTCCGGGCATCTTTAGCGCTTCAACATAACTACCAAAATTTCCGTTATTATAAAAACCCAACAATCTTATGTTACCTGCTTTTCCATTTACAAAAAACGATTTGTCAATTTCTGCATTTACACCCAATGCAAAACTGTCTTTAAAGTTTGTATTTAATGTGGCACCGTTTGCTTCTTTGGGCAAAGTGGCTGCACCAAGCTTAAATGTTATGCCGTTTAGTTGTAATACAGAAGATAAACTGTACGTGTAACCGCGAACGTTGGCCGCATAATCCCAGGCGCCATCATTCATTAAACACCAGTTTAAAAATTGTGTTCGCGGAGAATTGCTATAATTATTTTGATCGAATAAATCGCCCAAAGAAAATTTTCCAAACCAAATGCTTAAAAAATTTTTCGGTTCATAAACGCTTAATTGATTGGCAGTGTTTGAAAGCAAAGTTTTTTCTGCGGATAAACTAAAAACCTGTTTTATATAATACCGTGCCGAGTACAATGTTGGTGCAGGATCGCCCACTCTAAACGTTTCTCCGTTTGATGAACCGGCCATGCCCAATGCGCCGCTTAACCCGCTGCCACCGGCTATTTCAGCATTAACATACATTTCTGCGCCCCGCCATAATTTTGCGCCTGCATATAAAGTTGCTGTTATAGAATTTTGCTTTTCCTGTTTGCCGGTTAAACTGTTTTTGCCTTGGTAAGGTGAATGAAAAGATGGTTTGATCTGATAAACATACGTTGTTTGAAAGTGGATATTAAACTGCTGCTGTTTAGAAGTATCCTGGGCGAATGAACATTTTAAAATAAAAATAAAACTTGTTGTAATTGCAGTTATTCTAAAATTATTCATCATTAAAATAATTCGATCAGGTATTTAATTAAGCGGTGAATTTATAATACAATTATATTAAAATTAAAGCCGCGTACATTTTACGCGGCTTTAAAAGTTAGAAGTTATTTAAACATTTGTTTTTATTGTTTGCATAAACACTGTTTATGCTTTTTGAGGCTTTATTTTTTAACTATTTTCATCGTTAGTAACCGGTTCCTGTTGTTTATGCATCATGCTGGTGGCCATTTCATCAGGGGTTATATTGCTCATGGCAACCTGTACTTTGTTTTTAAATCCTGAAATAATTTTATCATCACCGGCCA
>CAVSVA010000020.1:0-144953 GCA_963731245.1 uncultured Bacteroidota bacterium | reverse complement strand
TACAACATTTTTACTTCTGTTATTAGTTGTTGCAAAAAATTTTTGCATCGCCAAAAAGCATGGAAGTTTTTGGATGAAAGAACAATTCATTTTCAATCCCCGCATAACCTGGTTTCATGCTGCGCTTGTTTACGATTACCATTTTTGCTTCTTCCACCTCAAGAATGGGCATCCCATAAATTGGTGATGAAGCATCTGTTTTTGCCGCCGGATTTACCACATCGTTTGCGCCAAGAATTAATACAACATCTGTTGTTTTAAATTCATCGTTTGCTTGTTCCATCTCTAACAATTTTTCATAATTCACATCTGCTTCTGCAAGCAAAACATTCATGTGCCCGGGCATTCTTCCGGCAACAGGATGAATGGCATATTTAACTTCAACACCTTTTTCTTCTAATAATTTTTCCAGTTCATGGCATGCATGTTGAGCCTGTGCAACCGCCAAACCATAACCCGGAACAATCATTACTTTTTTTGCATAAGCCATTGCAACAGCAGCATCACTAACGCTTATTTCTTTATAATTTCCGCCGGTTTTATTTTAGTTTAATGAAGTTGTATTGCCTGCGCCAAAATTTCCAATCAATACATTTTTTAAACTGCGGTTCATTGCTTTGCACATAAGAATGGTAAGCAGCGTGCCTGCAGCGCCAACTAAAATTCCGCCGGTTAGCATTACTTTATTATCATACAAAAATCCGCCGCAGGCTGCAGCAACACCGGTAAAAGAATTTAATATAGAAATTACAACCGGCATATCAGCACCGCCAATCGGAACACAAACAGCACGCCATACACAAGTGATAAAATAGGAATCAGATAAAATAATTTATAGTTAGATGGATTTAAACCAAACAACAAATAAATTATTAGCACCATAATAACAGTTAGCAAAACAAGGTTAAAAATGTGCTGGCCTTTAAATGAATAGTCTTTGATCTTACCATTTAATTTTCCCCACGCAATTACGCTGCCTGCAAATGAAACGCTGCCAATTAATGCGCCGGCATATATTGTAAGCAAATGACCAATAATGCCGCCTGAAATTTTCCACGGAACTTCACTCCAACCCGGCTTATAAAATATTTCGTGAAATGATTGAACTCAACAATTGAAATTAATGCTGCACAAGCGCCGCCCATGCCATTAAACATGCTCACCATTTCGGGCATGGCCGTCATTTTTACTTTTTTTGCAGCAAGTGTTCCAATGATGCCGCCGATGATGATGCCGCCGAAAATCCAACCATAATTATGCAGCGCATTTCCGTTGTCATCTTTATATAAAAAAATAGTTCCGAGAATTGCAAGTGTCATTCCTGCGGCAGCAATTAAATTTCCATTGCGTGCTTTTGCAGGATTGGATAACATTTTTAATCCAACAATAAATGTTACGGAGGCAATAATATAAATTAATGTAAGTATGTTTCCTTCCATTATTTATTTCTTTTGATTTGATGTTTTTTTCCCGAAACGTTTCCAGCATTCTGTTCGTTACAACAAAACCACCAACAACATTTAATGTTCCTAAAATCACCGCAAGAAAACCAAGTATTAATGCTACATAATTATTGCTTTCGGCTTTGCCCATTACAATGATGGCCCCAATAATTACAACACCGTGAATTGCATTGGCTCCACTCATTAACGGTGTATGCAAAACACTTGGCACGCGACCAATTACTTCAATACCTAAAAAAATCATCAGTATTACAATGTAGATGTACTGCTGATTTTCGCTTATCCAGTTTAGCATAATTAGGAATTTGGAATTAGTAATTTGTATTTAGTTTCTTTAATATCGGTCTGACGCTTTGAAAGCATCTGACCGTGTTATCATTTTCAAATTTATCATCAAATTTTCAAATTAAACTCTTCACTTTTTCATTCACCACTTTTCCGTTATGTGTAATGCAACAACCTGCAACAATATCATCATCAAAATTTAAATTAATATTTCCATCTTTTGTAGTGATGAGCTGCAAAAAATTCAACACATTTTTACCATACAATTTACTTGCATCTGCTGGCAGCGTTGATGCCAAATTGCTGTTGCCAACAATGGTTATATTTTTATATTGAATGGTTTCATTATTTTTTGTTTGCAAAGTGTTGCCGCCAGTTGCCGCAGCCAGATCAATAATAACCGAACCGGGTTTCATGTTGCGCAACATTTCATCTGTAATTAATATCGGCGCTTTCTTTCCGGGAATTTGTGCAGTTGTAATTACAATATCTGCTTTCATAATCGAATCAGCAATTCTTTGTTGTTGCTTTTGTTTATATTCTTCGGTTTGTTCAACCGCATAACCACCTGCTTTTGATGTATCCGCAGCGCCTTCTACTTCAATAAATTTTGCGCCCAAACTCATCACTTCTTCCTTCACCGCAGGCCTTGTATCAAACACTTCAACAACAGCACCCAAACGCCTTGCGGTTGCAATTGCCTGCAAGCCCGCAACGCCTGCGCCAAGAATTAAAACCTTTGCGGGTTTTATACTTCCGGCTGCTGTTATAAACATAGGAAAATACCGCGGATAAATATTTGCTGCTTCAAGCACCGCTTTATAACCGGCAATATTTGCCTGGCTGCTTAACACATCCATACCTTGTGCACGTGTTGACCGCGGAATCATATCCAAACTAAAGGTGGTAATATTTTTTTCAGCCCATTGCTTCATCAAATCATAATTAAACAATGGCTGATACACGCCGATTAAAATTGTATTTGCTTTTAATTGCGCAACATCTTCATCACTCAAAATGTTTATTGATAAAATAATTGCCGACGATGAAAGGATGTTAGCGCGTTGATCAACATGTATATTTTTTGTTTGATACGCCTCGTCAAAAGCATAAGCATTTGCACCTGCATTTTTTTCAAGCTGAACAGTTATGTTTTGTTTTATAAGTAACGCCGTTGCTTCGGCAAGCAGTGAAACTCTTGTTTCGGGAGAAGGTTCTTTTAGAATGCCTATCGTCATGAGCAATGAGTTCAGCCTGAAAATTATTGGCTTTTATCTGAACAAAAAAATTTGATGTAAAACTTATCAGAATTGAATAGTGAAATGTTGTTTTATTTTTTGTTCGGTTCTAAAAAAAACAATGCCGATAAAAAATAAATCGATGGTTAATGTTACAGATGAATGTTGCTTAATTTCCTTCCATGCTTCTTCCATTTCTTCACTCCAGTGAATATCATCAAAAACAAAAACAGTTGACTCGTTGATTTGTTGAGTAGTTGATGAAAATAATTAAGCGTTGGCTCTTTGCGATGGTTGCCATCAACAAAACAGAAGCTGACAGTTGACAGTTGTGAGATGACGGAAGGAAGTGTTTCATCAAAATTTCCATCAACAATTTTTATGTTTGAAACCTGTAACTGGTTAAAATTTTTTTGAGCGATATAAGCAATCTCAGGCGCACCTTCCATCGTAATAATTTTTGATACGGGATTCGCAAACGATAAATAAGATGTTGTAATGCCGAAGTGAAGTGCCTATTTCAACAATAGTTTGCGGCTTATAAAAATGAACGATGCGAAAAATTAGCTGGCTGTATTTTTTTGGTTTTAATGATGAGCGTGCAATGGCTGAAATCTTGCGCTTGTTATTCAGTTGCATTCTTGAACCTGCACCAAAATCGGGAACATTAATTTCAGTGTTATCATTTTTTAAATCTTCTCTTATAGATTCGATATAACGAAAACAATCAAACTCACGTTTATCGTTTAACACGTTTGTTATAAATTCAAATACAAACGGCGAATGCACGCCATGCCCTTTGCCGTTTAACGCAGTGAGCCGGTATTTAAATATTTTAAAGCAAGTTGAAAAGAAGAATACATTGGGCAAATAACAAGAAACAAAAATAAGTTCCAAATAATTAGAAATAAGAAATTTGAAATAAGAAACGATAAACTAAATCAGACATCAAAAAATCAGATATCAGAAATTATTTACGTGTCCATAACTGAAAGCTGTAATCGTGTGCATGTTTATCATCTTTAAAATAATCTTCGTTTGAAACAAGCTTAAATTTTTTTTCATCAATAGCCGGGAAAAAAGCATCTGCATCTTCAAACACATGATGCACCCTTGTAATGTAAATTTTATCTGCGTCGTTAATGGTTTGTTCATATACTTTTCCGCCGCCGATGATCATCAGTTCTTTATAATCATTTTCTTTTAAAAAAAATTCAGCATCACGAAAATTGTTAACTATCACAACACCTTCATTATTAAAAAATTTACTTGATGTAAGCACAATATTTATTCTTCCGTTTAATGGCTTACTGTTTAAAGCTTCAAATGTTTTTCTGCCCATTAACACCGGCATTGCCCATGTTATGTTTTTAAAAAATTTCATATCGTTTGGCAAATGCCAAAGCAGTTGATTGTTTTTGCCGATGGCGTTGTTTGTTGATGCAGCAACTACTAAACTCTTAATCATTCACAAATATTCAAGATAAAATTCGAAGAAAAGAAAAATCCAAAATTCGAAAATAGAAGAACTTAAGAATTACATACGCTTAGTATTCGGGTTTCAAATTTAAAAATTCGGATTTATTTTACACAGCTACCGGTGCTTTTATCGCCGGATGAAACTGATAATTTTGCAGCGTAAAATCTTCATACTTAAAATCGAAAATATTTTTTACAGATGGATTTAATTTCATTGCCGGCAATGGATATGGCTTTCTTGAAAGCTGCAATTTTACCTGCTCCAAATGATTATTGTAAATATGCACATCGCCAAACGTGTGAATAAAATCTCCCGGTTCCAAATCGCAAACCTGCGCTATCATCATCGTTAACAATGCATACGAAGCAAATTAAAAGGCACGCCTAAAAAAACGTCTGCACTGCGCTGATAAAGCTGGCAAGAAAGTGAGCCTTTAGCTCCCCCTCCTTTTGGAGAGGGGTTGCGGGTGAGGTGTAAAATTGAAATAAAGTATGACAAGGCATCAATGCCATCTTTGACAGATCGGCAACATTCCATGCGCTTACAATAATTCTTCTGCTGTCGGGATTATTTTTTATTTGATTGATGGCATCTGTTACCTGATCAATCACTTCTCCATCCGGCCCCTGCCAACTGCGCCATTGCTTTCCATAAACAGGACCAAGCTCGCCATTTTCATCAGCCCATTCATTCCAAATGCTTACGCCATTTTCTTTTAAATATTCAATATTTGTTTCGCCGCGTAAAAACCACAGCAGTTCATAAATTATGCTTTTTATATGAATTTTTTTTGTTGTAACTAACGGAAACCCTTCGCTTAAATTAAACCGCATCTGGTAACCAAAATAACTGATGGTGCCCGTTCCGGTGCGATCAGTTTTTTGCACACCCTTATCTAAAATAAATTGTAATAACTCCTGGTATTGCTGCATGTGTGCAAGATAATTACTTCGTAAATGGTGAACAGTGAATAGTGAATGAATGTGCGGAAGCTGTGAATTTATAGTAATAAGCTAAGAGTGGAAGCGTTTTGTCGTTCTTCTTTAGAGAAAGGTTGATGAGATTTTAAACCGTAAATTTTATTCCCTGCGCTAACGGCAAATTGCTGCTGTAATTAATGGTATTGGTTTGCCGGCGCATGTATGCTTTCCATGCATCGCTGCCGCTTTCTCTGCCGCCGCCGGTTTCTTTTTCTCCGCCAAAAGCGCCGCCAATTTCTGCGCCGCTGGTACCAATATTTACGTTGGCAATGCCGCAATCACTTCCTTCGGCCGATAAAAATAATTCCATTTCATGCATATTATTGGTAAAGATGGATGAAGACAAACCTTGCGGAACACCATTTTGTTTTGCTATAGCCTCTTCAATAGTTTTATATTTCATTACATATAAAATAGGTGCGAAAGTTTCTGTTTGCACTATCTCCAAATTATTATCAGCCTCAATAATACAAGGCTTTACATAACAACCGCTTTCATAATTTTTTCCTTCAAGCTTGCCTCCTTCCACAATTATTTTTGCGCCTTGCTTTTTTGCTGTTTCTATTGCTTTGAGATAATCTTCAACCGCCTTTGTGTCAATTAAAGGACCAACATGATTGGCCACATCCAGCGGATCGCCAATCTTTAACTGGCTGTAAGCCGATCTTAAAGTTTGAATTGTTTTATCGTAAATGCTTTCGTGAATTATTAATCGCCGTGTTGAAGTACAACGCTGGCCGGCCGTTCCCACTGCACCAAACACGGCGCCTGTTAAAACCATTTGCATGTCTGCAATTTCGGTAACAATTATTGCATTGTTGCCACCCAGTTCCAAAATTGATTTACCCAAACGTTGCGCAACCGTTGCACCTACTATTTTTCCCACACGTGTTGAACCTGTAAAAGAAATTAAGGCAACACGTTCATCTTTGCACAGCGTTTCACTAACTGCATCTCCATTTATTAAGCAGCTTACACCTTCAGGCACATTATTTTTGACAAAAACTTCTGCCGCTATTTGCTGACAAGCCACAGCGCACAAAGGCGTTTTTGGCGAAGGTTTCCAAACACAAACGTTACCACAAACCCATGCAATTGCTGCATTCCAGCTCCAAACGGCAACAGGAAAATTAAAAGCAGAAATTATTCCTACAATTCCCAGCGGGTGCCATTGCTCATACATACGATGGCCCGGCCTTTCGCTGTGCATGGTTAAACCGTACAACTGGCGGCTTAAGCCAACAGCAAAATCGCAGATGTCAATCATTTCCTGCACTTCGCCCCAGCCTTCCTGTAAACTTTTGCCCATTTCATAACTTACTAATTTACCCAGCGGTTCTTTGTATTTGCGCAAGGCATCACCAAACTGGCGCACAACTCCTCCGCGTTTGGGTGCCGGAAATTTCCGCCATTCTAAAAAAGCCTGTTGTGCGGTTTGCAGCGTTTTTTCATAATCCTCTTTTGAAGTTGACCAAACGCTGCCAATTAATTTACCGTGAACCGGCGAACAGGAATCTATTTTTTCTGCTCTTGTATGATAATTATTTAAACCGGTTGAAGTACCGGCATTTTGAGATTGTATGTTGAGCTGTTGTAAAAAATCCATTTTTAATTTTTATGATACGCTAAAGAATCAAAGTTTTTAATAAAATAAATGTATTCGCAAAATTAAGCATCAGATGAAATTTTAAAGAGAAGATTTAAGCAATTGAATTAATCCTTATTACTAATATTTTATTTTGATTATTTTTTATTTAAAATTATTCACACAAATTATTTATAATTAAGTAGATATGTTAATTATTTTATTAAAATAATTTGATTAAATGTTTATTATCTGATAAGTGCATTTTAAAACTAATTTAAATATCTACTTATCATTTATTATAGCGAATAAGACAGAAAATACTTTGACTATCAATTATTTATATTAATAATTAATTAGCTAAAATAAGTAGTCTAACCAAATTCGATTAGATTTAAACACCACTAAATAAAATAGCAAAAATTTTATCTAAAATTTTTGAGTACATTACTGCTCCTTTAAAATTTTATCATATAAAATTTAAAGAAAAGGATTGCCTTCGCCCTAATGCTTAAACTTGAAATGTGCAATTGCAACTTAAAAAGGAAGATTTTTACGGGCAACTTAGGACATACTTTAACCTGCAATTTTTAACCACACAGGAACTCGTAAATAGTTATTAAGTTGAAATGAAATGTATCATCGCGTTGAAGGAAGATGAATTTCACTTTTTACTAAAAATGCGGTTAAGAAAATTAATTAGAAATGAGAAGGTGGATGAATTAGGACTGCAAGAATTAACGGCTAAAAATTTAAATTAAAAACGTTCTTAAAGTTAGTGTGGGTTTTTGAAGTTGCCACAATAAATGTGGCTATGCCAAGTTAAAACGGGTTTTACAAAAAGTTGAAACGGCAGAAATATTGTATCAGTTAAAAAAGGTATAACGGATCTTTTTCTTAAGTCTTAACGATTCCTGCGCCTGCTTTATCTGCATCCTTATGTCGCTTAAGTTAATAAGCGTATCATGCGCTTTCAGCATTACTTCATAATCGCTTTGCAGGTACTGAATTTGTTTTTCCAGTTGTTCTATAGCCTGGTTAATATCATTCGTTTTCATAAAGCCGATTTTTTATTTAATAACTGCTAAACAAGCTTATTAGTATAAGAAGTCTTTTAAGGATTTGATAAAAACTTTTATAAAAGCATCACAAAAAATTATTCAACATAAAAATTCGCTGTAATTATTTATTTGTTAAATAAAATCATATTTTGCCTAATCAATCTTTTTTCACTAAAACAAATCAAATGAGAAAAAATCTCGCCTCACTATTTCAGTCTCTTACTTTTATTTCTGCATCTGCGCTTATTATTTCAGGCTGTACCAAATCTGAAGTTAATAGTCCTTCCCTTCAGGCACAATCTGTTGATGCTGCAAAAGTTGCAGGTCATCATGTGTATGGTGTTTTGCCACCTGATCCTGCACGTTACTCAAGAGTGGCAGTGTATAATGCCGGCCAAATAAACAGCTTGCTAAAAGGAAATTTAAAAGCGCAAGCTTTAACTCCTGAACCTGCAGTATTCACGCTTCAATCTCCGGCAGTAAGAAACCAGGAGCAAATTGGTTCATGCACTGCATTTACAGGCTCTGCAGATAATGAAATATTACGGTATTATCAAACCGGAAGCTGGCCAAGCGTTTTAAGCCCGCTTTACCTGGTATTATGTTGAACGTGTAAAAATCGAAGGGTATTCAATCACTTCAGATCCTGGTGCTGAAATGATAGATATACCTGAAGCTTTACAAAATTATGGACAGTGCATTGAAACCGATTATGCATATCCTACCAACAAAAATCAAACAGCAGGCCCAAGCTCAAAAGCATACAAAACAGCCCCTAATGCCACGGCTGTAAACAATGCATTGAATTATGAAATAGGATCAAGTGGTTCTAATTATGCAATGATAGCACAGGGAGATACAGCTTCAGTTATTGCGCTGTTAAGAAATAATATTCCGGTAATGATGGGCTTTAATGTGTACGATAATTCCAGCTACACCATTTTCGAAGGCTTAAATACAACCAATTATACTTACAGCCCGTTAACATCAACCGGTAAACTTAAAAGCGGTCTTTCTTTATTGGGCGGTCATGCAAATGTTATTATTGGATATGATAACAACAGGAAGGCTTTCTTAATGGAAAATTCATGGGGTACAAATTGGGGCAATGCAGGTTATTGGTATTTGCCATATTCTGTTTTTCAAAGCAGTAAAATTGTGCCCACAGGCAATGTGTACTGGCAAACACTTTAAACACAACTTTAATTAGTTGTGTGTTGATGTTTCACTTCTTTAAAACATTTTCAATGTCTTCTGCAGGCGATAAGTTTGCAGAAGACATTGCAGTTTAAAGGCAAATGATAATTGTATTAATTTAAAGAAAGAAATGAAACATTGCAAAACTATAATTACTATAATTTAAATTGATTTGCATCTTGAATATGAAAAAAAATTTTTTAATTGTATTTCTGACACTTCTTTTTTTAAAGGTTACTCGCAGCAACTAAGCCAGGTAAGTTTTTCGCAGGGTGCTGCTTTTTTATGGTTCTCAATAACAACCAATGAAAATGTTTTGGTAAGAATTTCTGATGATGGTAAAATACTGGAATCAGGAATAGAAGTGCAGTCTTTGTACAATTCAAATTATTACGCTCAAAAATTGCAGCCTTATCTTGGAAGGATAGATTATTACAGCAAAGAATCAGATTCAGCTTTCAGAGGTAAAATTAAAACTATTGGCTCTTGTTATTTCACCTATTATCCTTCAAATGATTACCCGGAAAAAGTTGGCAAAATAAGGTCTGCGGGCAACTTATTATTTGATTATTACAGAAGTTCAGAAGATGCTTTAATTGCTGGAAAAATTAAAGCTATCGGCACAAATACTATTGCTTATTTTACTTCATTTGATAATGAAGCTTATAAAGGCAAACTGAAAATGGCGGGCAACACATCAATCACATATTATTCTTCTTTTGATAATGTTGCTATAAAAGGCAAGGTTAAAAGCATCGGTTCTTTTAATTATATCTGGTATTCATCGTTTGACAGATTTAGTGGTTTAAAATCCGGCGCTTTGCGGCAATTAGTAAATGGTGTTTTATATATACTTCAATAAAAGGTTTTTGAGCTAAGCAGTATGGCTTTTACAACACAATATTGTCTGAACCAGGATTTTTATGATTAATCTGATTGTGGATTTACAGAAAATTAAATATCATGATAACTTCTTGGATATCTTGTAAGAAAGGCTACATTCAATCATAATTATTATACTATGAAACAGGTTATTTTACTTCTTTTAATCTGCGTGGCTATTACCAGCCAGGCACAAAGCACTGAAAAGAAAAAAGCAGTGATGGCTTATTATTCAGGCTTTGAAAAGCACGACTGGAATGAAGTAGCAAGCCAGTTTGCAGACGGTTTTACATTCACCAGTCCTAATAACGATGACCATATCTCTATTGAAAAATTTAAAGAGAAATGCTGGGGCACTAATAAATTTTTTAAAAAGGTAAACTATATTAAAATGGCAGAAAACGGCAATGATTTGTTTTTGCTGGTTGAGATAGTTACCACACAAAACAAAGTGGTTCGCAATGTTGATGTTTTTAATTTCACCAGTGCAGGAAAAATTAAATCCATTGAAACATTTTTTGGGCCGGGTGATTGGTATCCGGGCAACAAAAAATAGAAGAAGTTTATTTTTTATCACTTCGGCAAACAGGTTCTGAAACAAAAAATTTACATCACTTTTATTTTTGCATTTTTCTTCTTTCTGTACTTTATAAATGCCACAACAACATACATTACAGAAGCAACAATATAACAGTATGGCAAAGCCTTTTTACCCTCATTAAAAAAATCTGCGGCAATAATGGCAAGGCATATCGCTTCAATAATTAAAAAGATACTATCAACAAAGTGAGAATATTTAGCGAGTGTATGATGCATAAATGCAATACTTAAAAAAATTAATCCCAGTACTAAAAATAAAATGTACGAAGATTGATGCAGATCATACTTTTCATAAGCATGTACAAGTATAATGAAACCGGCAAGTATATGCGCAAACCGTTGTATTTTTTCTTTATTCCCTTTAAAAAAAATTGCCATTTCAATACTTATGTAAATATTTATTCACTGCCGGCAGAAATAATGCAACAGCATTATTTGCCTTAAAAAATTTATGCAATACAATTTAATGCCGATACTCAACATTCACTTTACCTGCTGTATCAGCCGCTTTATAAATTGCTTCCATAATACACAAATCGGTTAACCCTTCTTTGCCGCAAATATGATCTGGCAAAGGCTTGTTTTCAAGAATTAATTTACCAATACCATCCAACTGTGCAGCCTGCTGGTTAATATCAGCAAAATGCATATCGCCATTGCTTGTTGTGCCTTTAAAAGGGCCATAACTAATTGCAGGTGCCAGCTCAAAAAAACCGTTAGCCGCAGCAGCATATAACCGGTCAATATTATAACCATAAGAACTATTGCAGTTAGCCACGGCGCCGCTGTTAAATTGCGCCTGCCATAAAATAGTTTCTTCTACCTGCGCAAAACGCCGGGCATCATGTATGGCTCCATATTGTGCGGTAACAGATACCGGGTTTTCACCCAAAATATACCTGCCTGCCTGCACACAATACACGCCAAGGTTCATCAACGCGCCACCGCCAGACCATCTTTTATTTAACCGCCATTCTAACGGATCATTAATATTAAAATCTTTGCCTGCATTAGCGCCTTCAAAGTTTATGGTTTGATAACCCAGCCCGGCTTCTACATAACGCACTTCTCCAAAAACTTTTTGCTGACCTAATCTTTTCATTTCAAGATTGTATGGTTCATAATGCAGGCGATAACCGATTGCAAGCTGAACGCCGGCCTGCTTGCATGCCTCAATCATTTCAATACATTCTTTTGATGAAATCGCCATTGGCTTTTCACATATCACATGCTTGCCCGCTTTTGCCGCACGAATGGTATATTCTTTATGCATTGCATTCGGCAACACCACATAAATCACATCTATATCTTTATTGTTTGCAATGGAATCAAAATTTTCATAGTTGTAAATATTTTTATCGGGCAAATTATATTGCTTTTTCCATGCTTCACCTTTCTCAGCATGGCCCGTTACCACACCTGCTAACGTGCAATATTGTGACGCCTGCAATCCATCTGCAAGAATAGCGGCATATCTTCCCAATCCAACCAACGCAATGTTTAATTTCTTGCCTGTATATTTTGGTTTATTAATTATTTTGTTTGATAAGATTGATGGCGCAATGGCAATGCCGGCAGCAGTAATTGCTGTTTGTGTAAGAAACGAACGGCGGGATGTTTTCTTCATGAATATAAATGTAACGAAGCATTTATTTACAAAAAACAAAACGATGAACAGTGGTAAATAACAGCGCTCAAAATGTGTGTAAAAGATGTATATGAGATGAAGCTTGCAACTTTAAAAGCAATTATTATTATTGATGTAATCTTAAAAACAAACATTTTATTAGCATTGCAACAATTAAAAATAATGATGCATGCTTAACCAGTCTTGAAACCGGTATATCCAGCCATCAACAGGCAGGTTTTGCTTTTTTAATCCAAAGCCATGGCCACCCTTTTCATAAACATGCAACTCTGCAGGTTGGTTTGCCTGCAGCCATTTTAAATAAAGCTGAACGTTTTGAGGTGCAAAGCCGAAATCATCATCACTGGCAACAACAATAAAAATGGGCGTTTTTGCTGCGGGTATGTTTTCACCAATTGCTTTTTCAACATAAGCATAAACAGGCGCCACAAAATTTGGGCGGTTTTTATCTGAAGCATTATACACTACAGACAACGCTACGGCGCCGCCTGCAGAAAAACCCATAAAACCTATTTTATTTGGGTTAAGATGATACGCTGCTGCATGTTCACGCACATATTGCACTGCCGTTAATCCATCCTGCATGGCCATTGGTATAATTACCGAATAAAGAGAGTCAAGCTTTTTGGTATCGTTGTTAGCTATAAGTTTCATCAGGGCGTTTTCAGGATGGTTTGGATCGTCATGCACCAGCCTGTATTTTAATACAAAAACAGTGATGCCTTTTTTGTTCAGCAATGCGGCAAGCGGAATAGCTTCAACATCCAGCGCAAGTGCATGAAAAGCGCCACCCGGTGCAATTATAATTGATGTGCCATTTGGCTTTGCGGGCAGGTAAGCTACGAGGCTTGGTTTTGATACATCAACAACATAAGTGTTTCCTTTTACCTTAAATTGCTGTTCCTGCCAGTTCCATGTTTCAGAGCCCGGTGCGCTTTCTTTATAAAGAGGTATTATTTTTTGTGCATGTGCGGCAAGCGTAACGCTTGTTACCATCAGCAATAAAAATCTTTTCATAACACTTATAATTAATAATTGCCTTATAAGATAGGTTTTTTTTAGGGCGATATCTTAGCAAACTTTGCAACATTAGCTTGCATGTTAAAGTTGGCACATTTATTAAACTGATAGCTTCAATTTTGAACTAATGCGGAGAACTTCTTTTTATATAAATCTGATGTGCATTTCTTATACGATCAAGCGTAGCTGCAGGCAATTCTATTTCCTTTGGTTTGCCGGCTTCACTTACCATTGCTTTATTGCCGCTTACATTAACTTTTATTCCCTCAGAATCTAAAGAGCCATCTTTTTTATACCTGAACATTGCAATTCTCGGCTGATTTGTGTTATCACAACTTCCGTATTGCTGATAGGTAATTTGGCTTGCCGGCACTGATTGTGCCCGGTTGGTTTGGCATGAACAAAATATGCTCAGAGTGCTATCATAATCGCCATCGTATTGAGCGCCGGTATTGTCTGTCCACCTGGCAAAAACACCAACAAAAACAACCGGATCTTTAGTTGCAGTTAGTGGCGTAAGTGAAGATGTAGTGTCAGATGGTTTGTTTGAAGCCGGATGGTTATTGCAGGCGCAAACCAGCACCGTTAATAAAAGAGTAAGTATTCTTTTCATAATAATAATTTTAGAATGACCTAAGAATAATTTTTGCAAGCAACACATCTTTCTTGTCAATAAAATAAACACTGCCGGAAGGAACAACATTATTTATTGCAGGGCGCTGTTGTAAAACTATATAATAGTCGTTCGATTCTCCTAAAAATCTTAATAGTTGTTGTTGATCGTTTTTGATTGTTTTTATATCTGAACTAAAATTGTTAGGTAAGAGCGGAATGGAATCTAAAACAACCGCAGGGCTTAATATGTCGGCATCTTTACGAAAAATAAATTGAATGGTTTTTAAATTATGTGTATTACTGCGGTCTTGCTGATAATTATCTATTGCCACCTGCCTGGATATTTGAAAAAGTGGTTTAAAAACAATAGCAGACACAGCAAAGAACAGCAGCCAGGCAAAAAGCTTTTGGTATTGGTGTATGTAAGCAAACGCTGTTTCTTTTATTTTAAGCGTTTTAGGTGTTTGATAATATTTTTTTATGGCAACTTTTGTTATTATATAGAGTATCAACAATAAAAATATAATGAAAAACAGGGCTTCGATATTTTTTATAAATAGTGAAGAAGTTACAACATTGTACGAATACATTAAGTAACTATTTAAATCAATATTTACATCGCTTGAAGAAATACCAAATTGCTGATAGTAAAAATGCACATACACCCATGCAATGAAATAAAGATATATTGCTATGATGATAGTGAGATCTCTTATTATTTTTAAAACATCGCCCACAATTGATAATTTGTGTGAAAGATAAATATAACGCTTATGCAGTAAGCATCTGCATCAGCCATGCTATACATTTCTTGCCTTATTAATATTCCTGAAGCCTGTTATGTTTAATATCCGGTTTCCATGCAGTATAACCATCTTTATTAAATTACAGGTAATTGTTTTGATTTAATCTTTTTGCGCAACAGCGGGTTTTGAAAATTTCTGTACCGTGTTGTGCATAGGTTTTACAGTACGCAAATATGCGTAAATGGCTGCAATATCTTTATTGGTCATTCCGGCATACATATACCAGGGCATAACGGTATTAAAATCATTTGAACCTATATGTTGCGGATGATAACCGCTGTCAGCATATTGCTTAAATCTTTGAACAAACATTTCAGCAGTCCAGTTACCAATACCTGTTTGTGTATCAGGTGAAATATTAGCAGAAGTAACCATTGTTCCATTTGGAAAATTAAAATTGCGTCCGCCGCCAAACTCAGTGCCTGGTATGCGTTTGCCGTTATTTACTTTACTATGGCACTCCACGCAGTTAGCAATGGTTGTTAAATATTTACCGTATGCCACCGTATTATTAGTATCTGGCAAAGACGATAAAGTTGCCTTTACCGGTATTGTATTTACAATTATGTTTACCGGAAAATCAAGTGATCGTTGCGGCACATCGTTTTTAACCGGTGTTAATGTGCGCAGGTAAGCAATAATGCTGTACAAATCTTCGCTATCCATTTTGCCATAACCTGCATAACCCATTAACGGAAACAATGCTTTGCCATCTTTGTTTTCACCGGTTGTTATGGTTCTGAAAATTTCACCATCTGTCCAGTTATGCAAACTATAAGGAGTAATATTTCTTGAATACAGTGTACCCGGAAGGCCGGCTTCTTTTCCAAATTTTTCTCCGCCGCCGCCAAATGTGCCGTTCTTTATCGGGCCCGCATAAACCGTCCAGTCACGCTGGCTATGACAATCCATGCAAGCAGAAACATTGTTGGCAAGATATTTACCACGTGCCACCCGTTGCGGCGTAATGTTAACATGAATGTCAGCTGCAGCGCCAACATTTGGCAAAGCAGTTTTTACATAAACAGCTAAAGCTGCAATACCAACAATTAAGATAAGCAAAATAATAAGCAGTGCTTTAAAGAACTTTTTCATAAGCAATTAATGTTTAATGCAGTTGTGGTGAGTAGTTTTGGTTTAAATGAGTGATGAAAATAATCAAAATTATAGAAGCAGAAAAATTGTAAGATTGATGAAGCTTGTACAAGCTTGTTGCAGTGATGAATTTTAGTTAATGAAAAATGGCTGATTTAGCAGCCATCTTGTAAATAAATTTATGTACAGTTAATGTTCATGAAACTTTCTGCTGAACATCTGTAATATCATTCAGCATGTCTTTTAATTTAGAAGCAGTTTTTTCAACCAGGTTTTGCAACTTAGAATCTTCGGGTTGTGCATTTTCAAGCATTTGTATTGCTGCTTCATGTTTTTGTTGCATAACAGCAAACCATTCCTGCTGATATTCTTCACCATTTTTATCTGCCATTTGCTGACGGTATTGTATATCTTCTTCTTTTTCTCCCGCAGCAATAAGCCAATGCTGGTCTGACGCATACATCTTTAATTCTTCCGTAAGTTTTATATGGCTTAATTGCATTTTTTCAGCCAAATCAATAACATCAGGTGCTAACCTTTTATGTTGTGCCTGCGCCATTAGTGCAATACCTGCGTACATGTTTTCCGTTAAGTTAAATACCAGTTTTTTATCTGTGCTTTGCATGGCTTTATTTTCCTGTATAATGCTATTTTCTTTCATAATATTTTTTTTAAAGAGGGTTCAAGTTTAATACCATAATTTTTATGATTCTTCTGATAAGATAAATGTGAAACAAAGCACTTCCTACATCATCTAAGAATTCTTATCTTTTAAGCTATATCATTTATAGCTTTTATGAATAACTATAAAATTTATGGCGTAAAATATTTAAGGGTTATAAGCTGAAAACATTTCTTACTGGTACGGTTATAGTTAATTAATTCTTTCTAAATAATTCACTCTAAATAAACACTTATGAAAGCAGCAGTTATACATGGCCCGGGTAAAATTACGTGCGACACAGTTGATGATCCTATAATTCAGAAGAGCCGCGATGCTATTATTAAAGTTACCGCTACAGCTATATGCGGTTCTGATCTGCACATGTATTCAGGAGGTATTCCTCAGCCAAGACCTATGGTAATGGGTCATGAATTTATGGGTATTGTAGAAGAAACGGGAAGTGATGTAAACAATCTGAAACGCGGAGATCGTGTTGTGGTTCCATTTCCAGTTGCCTGCGGGCATTGTTTTTTTTGTGAACATCATTTACCCGGCCATTGCGAAAACAGTAATCCTGAACAGTACGGGCCGCAAGGTGCAATTCTATCAGAAAAGGGCGGCGCTTTATTCGGGTATTCTGACTTATATGGCGGTTATGATGGCGGGCAGGCGCAATATGTTCGGGTGCCTTATGCTGATTATGGCCCTCGCAAAGTACCGGATAACCTTACCGATGAAGAAGTTTTGTTTCTCACCGATATTTTTCCTACCGGATATACAGGCATCGATTGGGGCAACGTGCAAGGCGGAGAAACCGTTGCGATATTTGGTTCAGGACCAGTGGGATTAATGGCAGCAAAAAGCGCATGGCTTCGCGGAGCAGAAAGAGTAATAATTATTGATACTTTACAATACCGGCTTGATAAGGCTTCTGTTGTTAGCCAGTGTGAAACTATTTTATGGGAAGATAAAGCAGAAGATGTGGTAGAACAGATACGCTATAAAACAAGAGGCCGCGGTGCAGATGTTTGTGTTGATGCTGTTGGCTTTGAACCGGATAGAAATGTGTTAGACCGCACAAAAGCTGTTATTAATTTTGAAAAAGGTTCTGTAAAAGTGCTTGAAGCATGTATGAGTGCTGTACGCAGAGGCGGCACCGTATCTGTATTAGGTGTGTACCCTTATAATTATGACAACTTTCCTATCGGGCAATTTTTTGATAAGGGACTTATTTTAAAAGGAGGACAAGCTCCTGCCAATAAATATATTGATGAATTGCTTGGCTATGTTGAACAAGGTAAGGTTAAACTAAATGACATCATCACACACAGAATGTCGCTTACCGATGTATCTCATGGTTATGAAATATTTAAAAAGAGAGAAGACAATTGCGTGAAGGTTGTTTTAGATCCGTGGAGTTAAATCTTTTAAACTTACAATTAAAAATGGAGGCTGCAATTTTGCAGCCTCTTGTTTTTATAGCATTTATTGTATCGGTTCATATCGCAATTTTTCCAGATACCGTGTTATCTTCCCAAACCAGATATTCAACTGCATCACAACAAATTAATTTCTGTTTTATCATCAAACCAAATCTTGCTACATTTAAAACTTAATTTAATGTTGAATGAAGATTGCAACGTATAATGTAAACGGAATTAGCAGCCGGTTGCCTGTTTTACTTCGCTGGCTGAATGAATCTGCACCTGATGTTGTTTGTTTGCAGGAGTTAAAAGCACCGCAGGAAAAATTTCCATTGCAGGCAATTAACGATGCGGGTTATAATGCCATTTGGCACGGACAAAAAAGCTGGAATGGTGTTGCTGTTTTATCGCGAAGCGAACAACCAAAAGAAATACGCCGGGCATTGCCTGGCGATGATGAAGACACTCACAGCCGCTACATTGAAGCTGAAATAAATAATATTATTATTGGCTGTTTGTATTTGCCGAATGGCAACCCGGCACCAGGCCCAAAATTCGATTATAAATTAAAATGGTTTGAAAGATTAACCGCACATGCGTTGCAATTATTTGCATCAAACAAACCTGTTTTGTTAACCGGTGATTACAATGTAATGCCAACAGAAATTGATGTTTACAAACCTGAACGCTGGGTGAATGATGCATTGTTTCGCCCTGAAACCCGGGCTGCATTTCATAAACTTGTTGAACAAGGCTGGGCAGATGCGCTGCGCAAACTTTATCCAAATGATGTGATCTATACTTTCTGGGATTACTTTAGAAATAATTTTGAACGCAATGCCGGTTTGCGCATTGATCATTTTTTATTAAGTCCGCATATTGAAAAACGTTTGGTTGCAGCCGGTGTTGACAGGCATGTTCGGGGATGGGAAAAATCAAGCGACCACGCTCCTGTTTGGATTGAATTAAAAGATGAGTGATAAATTGATTGCTGTTGAATCATATTTTATAAAAGAAAAAATATTATCTTATTTGTTGCTTTTTGCTTTTTATGCACGTTCTCATTACTGAGGCTTGTTATATTACAGCAGTTGTTGTTTGTAAAAAATTTCTCCAACATCAAGCACAAAATTTATTTTAATGCAGATTCATATTTCCACTTACATTTATTCGCATGAACCTGCCATATTTTTATGAAGAAAATATTCAGCAACAAACCCATACTTTAAGCGAAGAAACAAGCAAACATTGCATACAGGTTTTACGCATGAAACCTGGTGAACAACTGCAATTAACCGATGGAATAGGTAATTTATTTACAGCCACTATTTTAAATGCTGATAAAAAAAATTGCACGGTAAAAATTAATTCAACCCAAAACCTAAAACTCAAACTCAAAATATACACATTGCTATTTCACTCTTAAAAAATCCATCGCGTTTTGAATGGTTTTTGGAGAAAGCAACTGAAATTGGTGTGCATGAAATTATTCCAGTAATGTGTGCGCATACTGAAAAAGAAAATTTTCGTTTTGATAGAATGAACAGCATTTTAATTTCAGCAATGCTGCAAAGCCGGCAAACATGGTTGCCGCAATTGCATCAGCCAAAAAAATTCAATGCATTTATTAATGAAGATTTTGATGGATTAAAATTGATTGCGCATTGTGCTGATGAAAAAAAAACATCACTGATTGAATTAGCAAATCCACATCAAAACAAACTTATTTTAATTGGCCCTGAAGGTGATTTTTCAAAAGATGAAATTGCAGCAGCACTTCAAAAAAACTTTATTGCCGTATCGCTTGGCAACACAAGATTGCGCTCTGAAACCGCCGGTATTGTTGCATCTGCAATATTGTGCAATGCCGGCGCATTTACATCATCCATAAAATAAATTCAACATTTCTGTTTAAAAATTTTTATTTTACGCATTCTAAAAATTTTATAATGAAATACAAATTATACTATGCCGCTTTTTTTGCAATAGTATTTTTTTCGTGCACAAGCCATGAAAAAGTAAACGAAAAATTTATTGAAACCGGTTATATGGATTCATCAATAAAACCGGGAGATAATTTCTTTTTATATGTAAATGGAAAATGGATTGATACGGCCAAAATTCCTGCAACAGAAAGCGGATCGGTGCTTTTCTGGACGTGTATAATATCACCAAAAGCAAGATTGCATAACATTCTCGACAGCCTTCAAAAGGCAAGTTTAGAAAGGGAAGCATTGAACAAGAAGTGGGAGATTTTTATGCTTCAGGCATGGATTCTTCTACCATTGAGCGGCTTGGTTACGACCCTGTAAAACCAATTTTGCGCAAATAGATTCTTTAAAAGATGCAACATCAATCATGCAGTTTGTTGCGCAGCAGGCAAAACAGGAAAACAATTTATTGATTGGATATTATATTGGGCCCGATGATAAAAACAGCATGATGAATATTGCTGCATTTTCTCAAACCGGTTTGGGTTTGCCCGACAGAGATTATTATTTTAAAACTGATGCCGCAACGCTGAAGCAGTGCAAAAAGCATATCAAGACCTATATGAAAAACTATTTACTTTAACAGGTGATGATTCATCAAAAGCAGCAATTGAAGCAGCCGAAGTGTATGATCTTGAAAAACAAATTGCAGGCAGCCACCAAACCAATGTTGAGCTGAGTGATCCGCAAAGCAATTATCATAAAATGGCGCTGCAAACTCTAATAAACAAATGCCAGTTACATTGGCTGGAGAAACTTTATTTAATAATCTTGGTTTTAAAGTTGATTCATTTAATCTGCAGCAACCTGCTTATTATACGAAGCTGAATGAATTATTAAAAAGCATTCCGGTTGATACATGGAAAGCATATCTGCGTGTGCACACACTTGAAAATTATGCATCGGTTTTAAGCAGCGATTTTGTAAATGCACAGTTTGCTTATAACAAAACACTTACCGGCCAGCAAGAAATGAAACCGCGCTGGGAAAGGATTTATCGTTCAACAGATAATCATCTTGGTTTTGCGCTTGGGGAAGATTTATGTAAAAAAATATTTTCCTGATGATGCTAAAAAAAGAATGGATGATCTTGGTTAACAATCTGCAAAAAGCTTATGAAGCAAGAATTGAATAAGCTTACGTGGATGAGTGACAGCACAAAAAAAACTGCCATTGATAAACTGCATGCCTTTATAAAAAAAATTGGTTATCCTGATAAATGGCGAGAATACAATGTAACCATTGATAGAAATAAATATTTTGATAACATTATTGCGTGTGCATAAGGATGATTACAATTATAACCTGAATAAATTAGGTAAAACTGTTGACAGAACGGAATGGGGAATGACGCCGCCAACTATTAATGCTTATTATAATCCAACGTTTAATGAGATCGTTTTTCCTGCAGGCATTTTGCAATTTCCCTTCTTTGATGCCAATGCAGATGATGCAATAAATTACGGCGGAATAGGAATGGTGATTGGTCATGAAATGACGCATGGTTTTGATGACCAGGGTTCTCAATATGATAAAAACGGCAATCTCAAAAATTGGTGGAGTCATAAAGACAGTACTGAATTTGTTGCCAGAACCAAAAATATCATTAACCAGTTTAATGGTTATACTATGCTTGATACCATGCATTTAAATGGTTCACTTACAACGGGCGAAAACAGTGCAGATCTTGGTGGATTAAATCTTGCCTACGATGCATTTAAAATGACGAAAGAAGGACAGGATACAACAAAGATTGATGGCTTTACACCCGATCAGCGCTTCTTTATTTCGTTTGCACAAATATGGCGCAGCAAAGAAAAACCTGAGCTGGAAAGATTATACATTAATGAAGATCCGCATTCGCCGCCAATGTACAGAGTTAATGGGCCGCTTTCAAACTTTGATCCCTGGTACAAAGCATTTAATGTGCAGCCCGGCGATAAAATGTATAAGGCAGACAGTGCAAGAATAAAAATTTGGTAGCGATAAAAATTTTGAATTGTAATTACATTTTTGATGAATAAAAACCAACGTTTAAAAAACGAAAAAGAGTTTGAAACGTGGGTTGAAAAAGAAGATGGCGGAAGAGTTTATTATTTTGAAGTGCCAGGTAAATTTGGTTGGAAAGCTAAATATTTAAAAGAAGTAAACAGGGAAGAAACAACTATAAAATTTTGGCAGGAGATATATGATGAAAATAATATTTTAAAGGAAATACATGAAAAATATCCTTTAGATACCGGGCATAAAAAACTTTAGTGATGATTACAAAAAATATTATAGCAGAAAAATTACTTGCTTATTTACAACATCGTTTATCAAAAGCAGATTTGGTAAGCTGGGCAGAAGACACCTTGATGCAAAATTCTTACGAAGATGATCATTTACATACTATAAGAAATATATTGTCTCAACTTGGTTTAGCAGATGTAAAAGCTTTTGGGCTTGAATACCAGGATTGCGAAGCAATTATGCAAAAGCTTGGCTACAAATTAGAGATTAAAGCCTTATCTGTTGCCTGATAAAGATTATTTTTTTGTTTGTTATAGATTGAATATTACTTTCGCGCAGCAAAATGAAAATGATAATTAAACATACAAAGTGCACAAAGATTTTCTTTAATAAGGAAGGTGCATAATGTTGTATGCTAAAAAGATAAACATAAAGCCTTCCAAAAACGGAAGGCTTTTTTGTTAGTGCGTTGTTTATGCTGAATTAATTGTTGCAGTACAAGTGTGCGACGCAACGAAGCTTAATAGCATTAATTGGCTTAGTTCATAAAATAAAAAAAACAACAAAATGAAAGTTGCAGTAGTGGGCGCAACCGGTTTGGTTGGCTCAAAAATGTTACAGGTTTTAGAAGAAAGAAATTTTCCGGTTACGGAATTAATTCCGGTGGCAAGCGAACGATCTGTTGGTAAAGAAGTTGAGTTTAAAGGAAAGAAATATAAAGTTGTTGCAGCAGAAGATGCCATTGCTGCAAAACCTAATGTTGCCATTTTTTCTGCAGGCGGAAGCACTTCGTTACAACTTGCACCAAAATTTGCAGCAGCAGGCATAACAGTAATCGACAATTCAAGTGCATGGCGCATGGATGAAACTAAAAAATTAGTTGTACCCGAATTAAATGCAGATGTGCTTACAAAAGATGATAAAATTATTGCAAATCCAAACTGCTCAACCATTCAAATGGTGGTTGCATTAAACCCGCTGCATAAAAAATATACTATAAAAAGAATTGTGGTAAGCACCTATCAAAGCGTAAGCGGCACGGGCAAAAAAGCGGTTGATCAATTGTTTAATGAACGCAGGGAAATTAAAGATGGCCCGATGGCATATAAATACCAGATCGATTTAAATGCCATTCCGCAAATTGATGTGTTTTTAGAAAATGGTTATACAAAAGAAGAAATGAAAATGGTGAACGAAACACGAAAAATTATGCGTGATGATAACATTATGGTTACGGCAACCACAGTGCGCATTCCGGTAATTGGCGGCCATAGCGAAAGTGTGAATGTTGAGTTTGAAGATGATTTTTCTATTGATGAAGTAAAGCAATTATTGAGCGAAGCGCCGGGTGTTGTGGTGCAGGATGATCTTTCTAATCAAATTTACCCGATGCCTTTATGGGCGCATGAAAAGGATGAAGTTTTTGTTGGAAGGATAAGAAGAGATGAAACGCAGCCAAACACTTTAAACTTATGGATTGTAAGTGATAATTTACGTAAAGGTGCTGCAACAAATGCAGTGCAGATTGCAGAATATTTATTAAAGCAAAATATGCTTTAAATTATCTTTTTGAAGAAAGCGGATAGCGAAGATTTCTGTATTGCATCATATCAACTTTAATGCTGCCAACAGCAATGGCGCTTTCTATGCGTAATGGAATATGGTTAGGATCGTCGCTTACCCAAACCGTCATTTTTTCGCCGCCTTCAAAAATAGTTCCTTTAAGAAGCAGCGGTTTAAACTTGATGGCATTAAATTTTCCGTAACGTGTTTTTACAACTTCTTTACCAAGATACCGGATATACAAATTGTATGTCTGATCACCCAAAAACATTGAAAACGGGATTTTATCATCCGGTTTATACTTATTAAAATCTATGTTGCGTGCATAATACACAGCGCTTAAAACATCCTGCACACAATTGGGCACTTTAAAAGAACCTTTTGGGGTATTGGCAATATTATTTTGCTGATCGAAGATTACATTTTCTATTTTTTTATAACCGCCTTCATCAACATTACGAATAAATTTTAGCGGCTGCAAATGCGTTGTATCAAAGTAAGATTCATAACGATCCCTCACTTTAAATATCCAATCGTAATTAGAATTGGTATAGCCAATTCCTACTGCATGATAAACAGGTTTATTATTTAATTTTTCAAGCGTTGTGGTAAAGGTTGCGGTGCCTGCATTTATATAAATTCCTATCACTGTATAAAAAACATTGTAGGTTAAAGTTTCGTTTGGTAAAAAAGCTGTGTTGCGAATGCCGCAGAAATCGTCTCCTGCAGAAAGCGTTAACCACAATATTGAAGCTAAAAAAACCGCCAGAAATTTTCTCACGTTTTATTTGATTTATCCGCTCTTTTAAAAATTTTTATACCAAGCAAAAATAAACTTCCTATCGCAGAAGGTATTATCAGGTTTACAAACCAAATGGTGGCAATGGTTACCACAATGCCAAATACATCAGGCGTTAATAAACCAAATAATTGTCTTCCGGCTTCACCTCTTATTCCAACATCTGCAAACGGAATGGTTGGCAAAATTGCGAGAAATAAAAATAAAACACAGGTAGTGCAAATAGCGCTAACCACATCAATTTTTACTTCAAACATGTGCAATACTAATATATATTGAACTACAAAAACAACAAACCGAATACATGAAAGCAGCAAAATTCTTGTTAACTCTTTCCAGTGAAATGTTTCAAGGCATTCTATTAAATACCTGTAACGGTAAACAAAAGAAATTTTTTCTGCCAATCTTGTAAGCCACGATAAACGGAAATAAGTTATTATCAGCAACAGCGTTCCCATTATTATCATAGAAATAATTCCGTTGAGCCATAATATTGATAAGCCTTGTATTTCTTCAGCCTTGTTCCAACTATATTCTTTTAAATATATAAGCGAGATGATGCCTGCAACCAGCGTTATTATTAATTGCGCCATGCTGCCTGCAATGTTTAAAGCAACAGAACGCAAACGGTTTCCTTCTTTCATATACAGCGCACGTGCAGGATATTCGCCAAAACCATTTGGCAGAAATAAAGACAAAGCAAGGCCGGATAAGATTGCTTTTACAGATGTTAAAAAACTTACGCGTTGCACAGGCCGCATCAGCAATTGCCATTTGCGTGCTTCAATGCTCCAGTTTGCAAACAGCAACAAGATCAATAAAATAAATTGCGGTATGTTTTGCTGTGAAAAAGTATTTTTAAATAAAGCAATTTTTTCGGGAAGATTGGGTTGCGATTTTATTTTTATAAAAATGATATAAACAAGTATAATAAATAACAGCGGCCCTAATACATAGTTCAATAATATTTTGAAACGGTTATTAAGAATTTTTTTTTGCATGAACTTTTAATGAGGTTCAACAAAGCAAAATAGTATTTTCACATAACAATGAACGCATCTTCAAAAATAATTTTAGGAATTGATCCCGGCACTGTTATTATGGGTTACGCTGTTGTTGTTACAAGCGGCAGCGAAGCTAAATTATTACACATGGATGTTTTAAAACTTTTATCGCAAAAAGATACCTACCAGCGCCTTGAAATTATTTTTTCAAAAGTATGCGAACTTATAAAAACATACCAGCCAACAATGTTTGCCATTGAAGCGCCATTTTATGGAAAAAATGTGCAAAGCATGCTAAAGTTAGGAAGAGCACAAGGTGTTGCTATTGCAGCTGCCATGCAGGCTTCGTTACCGGTTACTGAATATTCACCAAAAAAAATTAAGCAATCCATTACAGGCAATGGCAACTCAACAAAAGAACAGGTTTTTAAAATGTTGCAGCAGATAATGGTGCTAGAAGAAGTGCCGCATTTTTACGATGCAACTGATGCACTTGCAGTGGCATTGTGCCATCATTATTCAACTGCATCAGCCATTCAAATACAAAAAAAATCTTTTAAAGGATGGAAAGAATTTATTGCCTCAAACCCTGATAAGTTGATCCGTTGACTTCTTCACAACTGAAACTTTAATAATTTACTCCATCAACTTATCAACTTCTCAGCCATTCAGCTTCTCAATAATTTTTCTTTGCGCTTCTTTTAGTTGCGCTTCATTCAACTTTAATTTTTTTCTTGTAAAATTCAGATCATCTGCAGAATTTATGGGCACAAGATGCAAATGTGCATGAGGCACTTCCAGGCCAACCACTGCCATGCCGCAACGGTTGCAGTTAAAGGATTTTTCAATTGCTTTTGCAATAGGTTTTGCAAACACCAGCAACGATTGTAAATAATCATCGCTTAAATCAAACATATTATCTGTTTCTACTTTTGGAACAACCAATGTGTGGCCTTCAACCATTGGAAAAATATCAAGAAAAGCATAAAACTTTTCGTCTTCTGCAATTTTATAAGAAGGAATTTCGCCCGCAATAATTTTAGAAAAAATGCTCATATTGTTTTAAAGTTTGCACTTAAATTTTAAAGAATATATCAAAAATAAAAAAGCTGCACGCAAATGCAGCTTTATAGTTTTATGAAGAAAAAATTACAGGCTTATTTCTTCAATCCTAAATTTTAAAACACCTGTTGGCGCCTTTACTTCAGCAACTTCACCTTTTTGTTTGCCAATTAAACCCTGGCCAATTGGTGATGAAACAGAAATTTTATTGGCTTTAAGATCAGCTTCTTTTTCGCCAACAATTTGGTAAGTAACTGTTTTTTTTGATGAAACATTTGTAATAGTAACCTTTGTTAAAATTGAAACTTTGCTCGTATCAATTTCACTTTCATCAATAATTCTTGAATTGGCAATCTGGCTTTCGAGCAAAGCAATTTTTGCTTCTAACATTCCCTGTGCTTCTTTTGCAGAATCGTATTCAGCATTTTCTTTAAGATCGCCTTTTTCTCTTGCTTCGGCAATTGCTCTTGATGCAGCCGGCCTGTCAACAGACTTCATGCGCTGCAGTTCCTGCCGCATTTTTTCAAATGCATCTTTTGAAACGTACATAGTATCACTCATAATCTCCGGTTTTAAAAGAGTAAAAAAAATACAACGCCACAAATTCATGCAGCGTTGCATAATTGCAAATATAAGAAAAGTCTGAAAGTCGGTAAAGTCAGAAAGTCAATAAAAATTTATAAAAATTATTAATGATCCCGGACTTAAATATTCTTTCCAACTTTCGGTCTTTCCGGACTTGCTGACTTTATAGTATGCCTTTTTTTTCAATCTTATCTAAAACAATTTTCGCCATTTTAAAATAAGCTTCATGCGTATAACCGGCAATGTGCGGCGTTAAAATAACATTTCTTCTGTTCCATAAATTTTCAAGCATTTCTTTTTCTTCAGTTGAATGAGTGCTGAAGTTTTCGTTTTCCAAAACGTCTAACGCGGCAGCCTTAACAAAATTATTTTCGAGGGCATTTATCAAAGCTTTGGTGCTGGTAACTTTTCCGCGGCAGCAAGAAATAAAAACAGGTTTTCTTTCTAACTGTTTAAAAAATTTTTCATCAGCATAATGAAATGTTTCTTGTGTTAGCGGCAAATGCAAACTCACCACATCTGCATAACGTGCAATTTGTTCGGGCTCTGCTTCACGAATATAATTGTGAGCAAAACCAAACTTATATTTATCATGCGCAAGCACGGTGCAATTAAACGAAGAAAGCAATTTTGCAAACGCTTCGCCGGTATTTCCAAAACCAATAATACCAATGGTTTTGCCGCTTAATTCAGTACCGCGGTTTGCATCACGAATCCATTCTCCTTTTTTTATTTCATCAAAACTGCTGCATATATTATTAAGCAAACTCAATAACAAACCAAGTGTGTGTTCTGCCACTGCATTGCTGTTGCCTTCGGGGCTGCTTACACAAACAATTCCTTTTTTTTCTGCATAATCAACATCAATTAATTCCATGCCGCTGCCCAATCTTCCAATCCATTTTAAATTATCAGCTTTATCAATTAAAGCCTTATCCACTTTAAGCCTTGTTGTTACAATTAAACCATTTGTGTTTTGTATAAGCGATCCAAGTTCATCATAAGTTACAGCCGGAATATGCAGAATTTCGTAGCCTTTTATCTTTAATTCATCTAATAAATATGAATGAACTTTTGCTGTAACAATAACTTTTTTCCTGATCATGCTTTCATCTAATTTTTGTTATCATATTGTCTCGCGCAAAGTTGCCCGAAAATTTTTATAGCTCATTTCATTTTAAATGTGAGCGCTGCAAAATCATCAACGGTTAACTCTTCTGCACGCTTGTCGAAAATTTCATGCCGCAAAATATCTTCTGCAAACAAACTACGAACGGCATTACGCAACTTTTTTCTGCGCTGATTAAAAGCCGTTTTTACCAGCAGAAAAAAATCTTTTTCGCTTTTCATGCTGATGATTTCGTTTTTAATGGTAAGTTCAATAACACCGCTGATAACTTTTGGCGGCGGATTGAAGGATGATGGCAGCACATCAAACAAATATCTCACATTATAAAACGCCTGTATTAATACACTTAATATACCATAAATTTTGTTACCTGGTTTTGCTGCAATACGCTGCGCTACTTCTTTTTGAAACATGCCGGTTATAACCGGAACCTGCTGTTTCCATTCGAGAATTTTAAAAAGAATTTGGGACGAAATGTTGTATGGAAAATTTCCAACCACAGCAAAATTGTTTTCGAAAGGAATGTTTGCTTTTAAAAAATCTGCATGAATGATTTTATTTTTTATTGATGGATATATTTGAAGCAGGTATTCTATTTTTTCTTCATCAAGTTCTATGGCTTTAAATTCTATGTTATTTATTTGAAGTAAATATTTAGTTAACGCGCCGCCGCCAGCACCTATTTCGAGTAACTGGTTAAAAGAATGTTTGGTTAATGCTGAAACAATTTTACGGCTTATGTTTTCATCTTTTAAAAAATGCTGGCCTAAAGATTTTTTCAGCGTGTATTGCATGTTTGAACTATAATTTGAAGGATTGAGAAGATTGTTTGATTAATAAATTGTTTAACCACATTCAGCAATCTATCTGGCAATATAAATTGCGCAACATTTAAACATTAAACTTTAAACTTTAAACAACCAATAAAATTTCTAACTGCGTTCAGCAGCACGCAACCAGCGTTCAGGAATTTCGTTGTTTAAAGCCGTTGCATAATCTTTTGCGCTGCATGCAACAAAAGTTTTATCAGGCAATTGCATCCACCAGCGTTGAGTTTTTTTGCTTTGTAAAAACAAGGTTTCAAAATCGGCAAACATCAATTTAAATTCATTAAAATCTTCGCGTTGATTTAATGACGCTTCATGTTTGCCTTTTTGAATTCCGTCCATCAAATACCAAAGCATGTGGCTTATTTGTTTTGCAGTAAGATCGCTAATATCCTGCGCTGCATTGTATCCATAAATACCAATAGAATTTGCCAGGCTGCTCATGCCTGCAAACTGCAGCAACATGCATGCTTCTTCGCCATTAAAACCATTTGGTGTTATGCGGTTTGCCGGCGCATGACTGTGTTGAATGGCCGTTATATCAAAAGCAAAAATATTTGCGTTTCGAATTACAGGTTCCATGGTTTCCATGTGTTCTTTTACAACGCCAACACGATAGCAATCGAAGCGCAGTTTATCAATTGTTTCAAGCATGGCAGGATGCACAAAATAACTTTGAAAACCGATGTGGTTATAATGCTTTACATAATTGGGTTCATCCGTAAATAATTTCATCAAAAAATTTTCCGCGGGCAGGCGGCTGTCTGTATTCATATCTAAAAAAGCATCTACACAAGTTGCTTCAATAATTTGTTCGTTGCGTGCAAAAACATTGTATTGAGCCAGCATAATATCGTGTGAGCCGCCAAGTATAACCACCTTTTTTTCCAAAGCCGACAACTCGCCTAAAACCTGCTGCAAGGCCGAATAAGTATCCTGCAGTGAAGCACCTGTTTTTATATTACCAATGTCTGCAATTTTTACGTCTGTATGCCAGTGATACAAATTATAAAAATGCATTCTTACCCTGTTTATTCCGCTGTTATCTGGTTGCGCAACACCGGCGCCACGGGTTTCTGCGCATCCAACAATAATAACATCGGCCGCAGCAACATCAGGAAAATTATTTGTATATACATCAATATAACTTCCTGATTGTTTTGCATTAAAACCTTCATCATTATTAAAAAATACAGAAGATGATATTGGCTCTAAAAAATCAATTATTGTATCAAGAGAAGAAAATGCCATATAATTTTATTGTAACAAACATAATTAAAATGAAAGCATTGCAAAAGAGCAGGCAATTTTATTTTAGATTTGTTTAACCCGCGCTTACACTTTAAACTTTCGCCGCAATTTACCTTTGTAAAAATGTTGTTTGAAAAAAAATATACTGTGTTTATTTTATTTGCATTGATGTATGCAACTATTTCAACAGCTCAACAGCCTTCCAATAATCTGCCTTCTCTTATAAATAAACAAACAAAAAATACAAACAATGATGCAAGTGCTGAAACAACGCTAAAGAAAAAAATGTTTGTAAAAGTTTCAACAAGTTCAAATAAAATTTTTGTGGGCGAGCCTGTTATGGCAACGTATAAATTTTATGTTGACATGCATTTAAACGATCAGCCTGTTGTTACAAAGCAACCGGAATTTTCAGGCTGCAGCGTAAAAGAATTAAATTTTGATCAGGGCCCTGAATTAAATGTTATAAACAATGTTTCTTATGCAGTGTATACAATAAGAAAAGTGCAGTTAACGCCTTTGGAAGAAGGAAATCTTTCGTTGGGAAAAGCATACGTAAATAATTTTATTCAGGTTGATGATGCTGATAATTTGTATGAAACAAAAAAATATAACATCAGTGTAAGCAATGGGGATGATTCTGTTAAAGTGAATGCACTTCCAGAAAAAAATAAACCTTCTGATTTTTACGGCATCACCGGCATATTTAATATAACAGCCTTTGTAACAGATAAAAAAATTCCGGTTGGAGAAAACGGTCATTTAATTGTTACCATAAAAGGTTCGGGAAATATTGAAGCGGTTAATAAACCTGAAATTGTTTGGCCTGCCAATATTGAACATTTTGATGGCACCGATTCTCAACATATAAACCAGGATAATTTTCCTATAAACGGCGACCGGGTTTTTGATATTCCGTTCGTGGGCAACAAACAAGAAACCATTACCATTCCACCCATACAATTCAGCTTTTTTAATACTGCATTAAAAAATTATCAAACAGTAAGCACAAATGCAGTTAATGTAACTTTTATAAAAGCGCTTTCAAAAAAAGATGCGTTTAAAAATGTTATAAATTATGACATCACCAACAGAAAATATCTTTGGATAGTTGCTGCTATTGCTGTTATTGTTGCATTGATTGGCTTTATTTCTTACAAAAAAAATCAGGCGAAAATAAAGGCTGCAAAACCTGAAACAAATAGTACAACAGTTCCGGTTTTTGTGCAGTCTTTGCCCGATTATCATGTTAAATTCAGAACAGATTTTTCAGGTTATTTATCTGAGCTTGAAAGTGTAACAGAAAATAAAAGTTTTTTTGAGCGATCAAAAAATTTGCTTACAAAGGCTGTTGCAGAAAGAATTGATTCCAATCAATATTCTGAGCAGGTTTTAATAGCTGAGCTTAAAAACAGAACATACAATGCGCCCATTTGCAACAAGGTTTCTGCTTTGTACGAGGCTATTAATTTAAATTTATATGCACCGTTTGAAATGCAGGCTGATCTTGCATTTTATCTCGCTGAACTAAAACAGGTGATTGAAGAATTGCAGGCAGAAAATTAATCGGTGTATTTATATCCAACGCCTCTTACCGAGTGAAAATGTTTTGGATTACGGCTATCGGCTTCAAAATATTTTCTGAAGTTGAGAATGAAATTATCTATCGTTCTGGTGTTTGGATACACTTTATAACCCCAAACCGATTGCAAAATTTTTTCTCGTGTTACAACCTGGTTTTTATTTTCAATTAAAAGCTTTAACAGCATTGTTTCTTTTTTGCTCAACTCAATTTTACTACCGTTTTTTAAGGTTGCCTGCTGCGCTTTAAAATCAATAATATTGTTATCGAATGAATAATGATCAAACCCAAAATCTTTATCAGCAATTTTTTTATTTTTTATGATGAGTTTATCTACACGCAATAAAAGTTCTTCAAGATTAAACGGTTTAGTAAGATAATCGTCGGCGCCTTTTTTTAAACCAAGCACACGATCCTGTCCAGAATTTTTTGCGCTAAGCATTAACACAGGAACATCATTATTATTTAAGCGAATGTTTTCTGTAATGCTGATGCCGTCTATTTCCGGCAACATAATATCCATTATTATCAAATCAAAATATTCATCTGCAATCATTTTCATCGCTTCATTGCCATCGTACGCAGATGTAACTGAATAACCTTCCATTTCAAGATTCAGCTTTACTGTTTCATGAAGGTTTTCTTCATCTTCTACCAATAATATATTCGCTTTTTCTTCTTTCATTTTAATTTAATGTACATTAAAATAGCAATTTATGTTGCCTTAAATTCAACGGTAAAAATGCTTCCGGCCGGATGATTGTTTGCTATTTTTATTTTTGCTTTATAACTTTCTGCAATGCGTTTGCAAAGATATAAACCCAATCCTGTTCCTTTGGTTTTTCGAATTTCTTCATCACCGCTGCGATAAAATTTTTCAAAAACTTTTTTCTTTTCAGCATCGTTAATGCCGCTGCCTTCATCTGTAACTTTTAAAAAAATAGTGTTATGCAATTTGCTTAATTCAATAAAAACAGGTTTTTGTTTTGGTGAATATTTCAACGCATTATCAATCAAATTATTTATTAATAATTCCATCAATAGCCTTTCACCGTTAATAAAAATATTTTCTTCAATATTTTTTTTTATGATTCTTGCAGCAAAACGATGCGAAAAATCTGTTGCACATTTTAATGCCAGTTCAGAAAAATTAATGCTTTCTTCATCCGGCGTATAATTGCCGCTTTCTAATTGCGATGTTACAAGAATGTTTGTGGTAAGATCGTTAAGCCGGTCTGCCTCTTTTAAAGTTGACGCAATAATATGTTGTTGCTTCTCTTGCTCAAGTTTTCTTTTTTGTAAAGTTTCAAGGTTAAGATTAATAACAGCGATGGGTGTTTTTAATTCGTGCGTAACAGCCATCATAAAATTTTGCTGTTGCCTTCCTAATAAAAATTGTTTTCTAACAGCACGATACACAAACACAGCGCCAACAAGCGTTACAAATAAAAACGTAATTCCTTCGCTTACATATTGCGCGGTTTTTCTTTTATGTTCATCATTAATTAAATTTAATTTTTGAATATAGGCAACATCATCTTTATTTAATGCCGCCAGTTTATATAACAACATTTGGTTGTTTTGGTTTTGAAGTGAAATAAACCACCATACCCATGCTGCTACAATAAACAAAAGCAGAAACCAATAAGTTAATGTAATAAAAGTGAGCCTGCGTTTTCTGTAAGCCGAAATCATTGTACAAAATTAAACGCCCTTGCCCTAAAGGGAGAAAAAGTTTAAATGCAACCTTAAGAAACTTTATTTTTATGAAGTGAATTTATATTTTATACACAAGTTTTTTTACTCCCCTTTAGAGGCCGGAGGTTTCAAAAGCAAAATTCTTTGCATTGGTGAAGCTTTAATTGATATGATCTGCACCGATAAAGGCAAGTCGCTTTCTTCAGGTGAAAAATTTTTAAAGAAACCCGGCGGTGCGCCAACAAATGTGGCGGCGGCAATTGCTGCGCTTGGCGGTAAAGTTGAACTGGCTGCAAAAGTGGGCAACGATCCTTTCGGCAAACAATTAATTGAAATGATGCAAACTTTTGGTGTTTCAACAAAATGGATGTTGAAGGATGATAAATTTTTTACCACGTTTGCTTTTGTTTCTTTAATGGAAGATGGTGAACGCGATTTTATTTTTAACCGCGGCGCAGATGGCCAGTTAAGCCGTGCAGAAATTGAAACCATTGATCTTGATGAATTTTCTATCGTTCATTTTGGTTCGGCAACAGGCTTTTTGCCGGGGCCTTTACAGGCAGCTTACCAGGGCTTGCTGCAAAGAGCATTGCAAAAAGATTTGTTCATCAGTTTTGATCCTAACTATCGTCATCTTTTATTTAAAAATAATATTCAAACATTCATAGATCAATCATGGAATTTTTTAGAGAGCTGCAATTTTTTTAAAGTAAGCGATGAAGAAGCCATGCTGCTAACCGGAGCTGCAACTTTACATGATGCCATAAAAATTCTGAATGAAAAAACGAACGCCATTTTTGCTATTACTGTTGGCAAAGAAGGCACCATGTTTAGCATTAATGATGAAACCATAATTATTCCAAGCATACACATAAATGCTGTAGATACAACAGGTGCAGGCGATGCGTTTGTGGGCGCTGTGCTGTACCAGTTAAGCACCTTGCAAAAAGACCTGCATACTATTTCATTTGATAACTGGAAAAACATTATTTTAAATGCAAATAAAGCCGGCGCAAGAACCTGCGAATATATGGGCGCAATGGAAGCATTTAAACATTTAAGCAACGAAATTTTCAGTTGAAATTGCTGTTCAATTGCAGAAATCAATAATTTTTGAAATTTTTTTGAACCTTAAAATAATTTAGATAAAAATTTATTTTTTTTATTTATTATTGACTATTTTTAGAAAGCACTACTTGTATTAAAAGGTATCTCAAATGCCTTATTTATTTTAAAACCCGAAAAATGTACGAAGAAAAAACAATTGAAACTGCTCTTCAACCAAAGGCTGCGCAAAAAGTTATTCTTTTAATTGATGATGATGAAGATGAACATGAAATTTTTTTATCAGCTTTAAGAAAAACAAATAATTCTTACAACTTTATAAGTGCAGACAGCTGCGAACAAGGCTTAAACATTTTAAAAAAGCTTGAACCGGATTACATTTTTGTAGATGTAAATATGCCTCGTGTAAACGGCATGACCTGCCTGGAAGAAATAAAAAAAATAAGCAAAATTGCACATGTGCCGGTATATATGTATTCTACCGGTATTAACACCCAGGAAGGGCAAAAAGCTTTGCAAATGGGCGCTGCAGATTATATTATAAAGCCAAACAGCATATCCACTTTAAGTAGTGTACTGCGCAAAATTTTAAATTAATATCACCATTTAATTAATGCACTTGCCCAGGTAAAACCGCTGCCAAATGCTGCAAGGCAAATTAAATCGCCTTGTTTAATTTTTTCTTCCTGCCAGGCTTCGCATAAAGCAATGGGTATTGATGCTGCGGTTGTGTTGCCATATTTTTGAATATTATTAAAAACCTGGTTATTATTTAATTTTAATTTTTGCTGCACATACTGGCTTATACGCAGGTTTGCCTGGTGCGGAATAAGCAAGCGAAGATCAGCAGGCGAATAACCATTTTTATCAAGCGCTTCCATAACTACTTCAGGAAACTTTGATATGGCTTTTTTAAAAACCGCAGGGCCATCCATATACGGAAAATTTTGCCCCTTATCAATCATTGCATGGCTTTCATACATGTTTCCTATTTCAGCATTATCATAGTCTGCCAAATTTTTCTTCCAATGGTTTGCGTGTGTGCCAGGGTTATAAATAGCAAGTATTTCCGCATCATTACCATCGCTGTGCAAATGCGTGCTTAAAATGCCACGATGTTTATCTTCTGTTGGCTGCAACACAACTGCGCCGGCACCATCACCAAAAATTACAGAAACATTTCTGCCACGTGTATTAAAATCAATTGCAAAAGAATGTTTCTCACTTCCAATAACTAAAATATTTTTATACATGCCGCTGCGTATAAATTGGTCGCCCACGCTTAATGCATATATAAATCCGCTGCACTGGTTGCGCACATCAAGCGCACCAATTTCTTTCATCTTCATTTCGCGTTGAACCAATACACCGCAACCAGGAAAATAATAATCGGGAGAAAGGGTTGCAAAGATGATGAAATCTATATGCTGCGGTGTAATGCCTGCTCTTTCAATGGCCATTTTTGCGGCCTCAATTCCCATGGTTGCAGTGGTTTCGTTTGTGCGGTTTGCAAATCTTCTTTCTTTAATACCGGTGCGTTCCTGAATCCATGCATCGCTTGTATCCATGTATTTCGTCATGTCATCATTTGTAAAAACATTTTTCGGCACATACATTCCGGTACCTGCAATTATACTTCGGGGCATAGCATTTATTTACTTAAAAATAAAGAATTTTATTTTGAAGAAAGATTAGCGGCTGCATAAAAAGAATTAATAAAGATTGAAAGATTCTTAATTAAAAACTACGTTTTAAATTCTAAAATTTTAAAATAATTTGTGTTGAATTATATTGAAATATGAAAGCAAAAAATGAAACTCAAAATGTGGATCAATACATCAGCACATTTTCGCCGGCAATACAAAAAATTTTGCAAGCAGTAAGAACAACAATTAAAAAAGCTGCCCCTGATGCAGAAGAAGTAATCAGTTATAAAATACCTGCTTATAAATACAATGGCGTGCTGGTTTATTTTGCGGGATATGAAAATCATGTTGGCTTTTATCCAACCGCATCGGGCATTGAGACATTTAAAAAACAATTGATGGTATATAAACATGCAAAAGGTTCAGTTCAGTTTCCGCTTGATGAACCAATGCCGTTTGATCTTATAACTAAAATTGTACAATACCGGCTTAAACAAAATTCAGAAGCACAAAATAAAAAACCACCTGCTGAATTTTTTGCGGCTGTGGCAGCGCCGGTAAGGCGTGCGTTAGAAAATAAGGGAATTAAAACGGTGCAGCAACTTTCAAAATTTACGGAGGCTGAAATTTTAGCGTTGCACGGCATTGGCAAAACTGCCATACCAAAATTGCGTGAGGCTTTAAAGAAAGCAGGTTTATCTTTTAAAAAATAATTACCGGTAATAAGGATGGATCATCCAGTAAACCACCGGACCGCTAACTGCAACATACAACCATAACGGCCATGTAATGCGTGCAAGTTTTTTATGTTTCGGATATTCTGCAATAAGTGCACGATAAGCCGTAAACAAAATAAAAGGCAAAATAATTCCTGCTAAAAAAATATGCAATAATAAAATAACGAGATAGATATTTCTTGATTTGCCAACAGCTAATTTTTCTGCGTTGCTTAAAACTCCATCATGATTAGCATCGCCATAAATAGCTTCTCCTGCCAGCAAATGATGTGCGATATATGAAATAAGAAATACAACAGACAATGCAAGCGCAGTAAGCATAATGCGTTTATGCAAAATATATTTTTTGCTTTTTACAGCTATTAATGCAGCAATTAATAACAAAGTAATTACGGAGTTGATGATGGCATTTGCCAGCGCAAATATGTGCACATTAAAACCTGGATTTATATTAAGTTTTACCCGCGTTAAAAAACTTATAGCAGCAAATACCACAAATGAAAAAACTATAATTAGTAAAGTTGCCTGTTTATCGTTTTTGCGCAACAATGGCAGCGGCAGTTCATTCATGAGCATTTTTTTTGCGAAAGATGAGGCGTATTGCCACCGCAGTTACAACAACCGCAATTGAAAAAAATATTACCATTAAAACAGGATCAAAAGGCAAACCTTCAGGGTTTTCATCAACAGCAAGCATAAGCAGGCCAATATCTTTTGATAGTTTATCAAGCGATGTTGAATCGAGGCCGTTATAAAAACCACGAACCCTGAAATTTTTATCAACCAATACAAATCTTGTAGTATGCACAAAATCAGGATTTACAGGCGTGCTGTCAAACTTATCAACCTTTAATTCCTGGAAAGCATAATTATAAATCGAATCTTTATTTCCGGTTAGCAGCCACCAGTTATCCGGATCAATTCCATAATGATCAGCATATTTTTTTAACCGGGCAACAGAATCTGTTTCAGGATCAACACTAAAAGAAATAAACTGAACGATAGATGAATCCGGCTTTGACATATCATCTCCGCCTTTGGCAAACGACCGCTGCATTTTAAGCATGTTCTGCGTTAACTGCGGGCAGGTAGAACGGCACGACGTAAAAAAATAATCCATTACAATAAGTTTGCCTTTTAAGCTGTATAAACTTACCGTATCGCCCAATTGATTTATTAAATGAAAATTTGCAACCTGGTGCCAAACGGTATCATTTACCATTTTGCCTTTTTCTATATGACTGATTACTGTATCTGGAAAAAAATGATTGGGCATTGCCGTTGCATGATCGCTTGCCTGTTTAACCCACCAATAACCTGCTAATGGAATTAAAACAGCAATTGCAATTGCCAGTAAAGCTTTTTTATTCATTCTGAAAATAGAATTTCATCAAAGAGTTAATAAATAAAAAACCATTGCAAAGGTGCAATGGTTAGTAATTAATATTAGGTGTTTCACAAAACTTTATTCAAGCTTATGTGTATTTTGTTCTTTTTGCGGTGGCATTGGTTGTTTGCTTCTTTCTTTATGCCCTCTGTCCCACATGTTTTTATTGTTTTTAAAAGAATTTCCATCTGAAAGAAATGCAATTATAAACCAAACAAATAAAAATAAAGGCACAACAATCGTCATGATCAGGTTCCTTATTTCATGTTTTAAATGCATAAAATAACCAACAATATAAAATGCTTTTGCCACCATTAATATAAGAATAGCTCCTTTAACAAAGTGCCTTTCGGTGCCTTCAAAAGGCATTGTCGTCATCCAAAAACCTAAGCCCAACTCAACTAAGGTTAGCACTGTAAGTATGATGGTAACATGCCATATTTCTTTTACTCCGCCACCAACATGCTGCTCTTCTGCAAGTGATTCTATTGTATGTTCCATTTAAATTATTTTCAGATTTTATACAAGATAAAAGCAAGTGAATACAAACACCCAAACCAAATCTACAAAGTGCCAGTAAAGACCGGCTTTTTCAATCATTAAATAATGACCTCTTCTGTCAAACACGCCTTTCAATACCATTGTTAACATGATAATATTAATGATAACACCCGAGAATACATGAAAGCCATGAAAACCTGTTATGGTAAAAAAGAAATTGGTAAAGTTTGTGGTACTGGTGGTTCCGTCATAATTTGGAAAAGGGTTTCTGCCCCACCATGCACCTTCGTGATACAAATGTGTCCACTCCCATGCCTGGCAACTTAAAAATGCAAGGCCGCCAATAATGGTAAGCACTAAATATTTGGCAACGCCTTTTCTGTTCATGTTGTGCCCTTCGTGCACGGCAAGCACCATTGTTACAGAACTGATAATAAGAATGAACGTCATTAAGCTTACAAACACCAAAGGCATTGGCTTACCAAGAACATCTGAAAAAGGATATTTATCAAATACCCTGTTTGGGTTGGGCCAGGCATTTGTGGCAAAGCGTGTGGTGCCATAAGCAATTAAAAATGCGCCGAATGTAAATGCATCACTCATTAAAAAATACCACATCATCAATTTGCCATATTCAACATTAAAAGGGCTTCGGCCGCCCTTCCACATTCCCGGAGTTGTAGTTGTTGTAACAGTTGTAGACATGTTTGTTAAAACTTATGTATTGGCAAAGGTATTAGCTGCGCTTTAAAAAAAATGAATTACCCGAACTTTTTTCTACATCCATTTTAAAAAAATAAAAAGATATATCCACAGTATATCAACAAAGTGCCAGTAAGTGCTTACAATTTCAACCGTAATAACACTGTAATTTTTTATGCGGCGGTTATATGCTTTAAAAAAAATTATCAATAAAGCAATTACACCGCCTAAAACATGCAGCGCATGCAAGCCAACAATAACGCCAAGAAATGATGCAGACGGGTTGCTTCCTTCACCAAAAACTTTTACGCCATGGCTGTATAAATAGCCAAAGCCTGTGTATTGCAAAGCTGCAAATGCAACACCTAATATTGCGGTGATGGTTATAAGGCTGCGATAACGCTTCATTTCTCTTGCTTTAAAAGATTTTAATGCAAGATGCATGGTAAGGCTGCTGCATAAAATAATAGCCGTTGAAAACCAAAATATCGGCGGCATATCAAACTGCAGCCAGTTGGCGCCCGCTTTGCGCACAATGTATGCACTTGTTAAACCGGCAAACATCATTATAATGCTGCCCATGGCTATCCAAAGTAAAAATTTATGAGGATGAATTCTTTTTCTTTCGTTACTAATTACGGCTGACATTAAAAGCGTTGAATTTTATTTTTAAATTTTTTTTACGGCGCAAAATTACAATCTTGAAATTTATTGGTTGAATAAAGATTGATGTTAGTTAATACTTCTGTTGTTAATTTTCATTTTATATTATGATAACCGGCCGCGAAATACAAATTACAGAAGATGGTTCGCACACCATTTTTAATGCAGAGATGAATGTTGCATATCACAGCAAACACGGCGCCATCCAGGAAAGCATGCATGTGTTTATACAATCCGGATTAATTTATTTCATCAATAAAAACCCTCAGCAAAAATATTCATCCATAAACATTTTTGAAGTTGGTTTTGGCACCGGCTTAAACGCTTTATTAAGTTTGCAGCAGTCAATAACGTTTCATCAAAAAATATTTTATCAATCATTAGAGCCGCATCCGCTTTCAATAAAAAAGATTGAACAGCTTAATTACACACAACTGCTAAATAAAGAGTTGCAACAAAATTTTATTGCCATGCATGAAGGTGAATGGAATAAAGAAATTTCAATTCATCCATTATTTTCTTTAAAAAAAATGAAAACAGGTTTGCAGCAATTTGAAACAGAAGAAAAATTTCATGTGATTTTTTTTGATGCATTCGATGCAAATGCACAACCTGAATTATGGACGGAAATGATTTTTGAAAAGATGTTTAAAATGCTTCATTTAAACGGGCTATTGGTTACGTATTGCAGCAAAGGAACTGTGCGCAGAGCCATGCAGGCTGCGGGTTTTAACGTTGAAAAGCTGAAAGGGCCGCCAGGAAAAAGAGAAATAATCAGGGCAACAAAAATTAGTTAGTATTAAAGCTCAAATGCTTTATTAATTCATCAGGCAGTTTTGGTAAATTTCTTCTTTCAATTAAATATGTTGAAAGCCCGGCAAGATCGCGATAAACATAATGCTTGTTTAATGCGCCTTCCAAATAACCGGCGCCGGAAGTGTTACCGGTTCCCACACGCATGCCAATCATTCTTCTAACCATTATTAAATGTTTATGCCGCCAGTTGCTTAACAAATGATCAATTTCAATTAAAGCATCTAATATTTGATACGAAGTTTGAAACACCGGAAAATCTCTGTACAGCATAATAAACAAAGCAGCACGCAATGCAGCCGCCGAAAAATTTGAACGAAGCTGATTAAAATTTTCAGAAACATTTTCAGGCGGAATTTTATTAAAAAAAATAAAATCAAAATCAACAATTTTACCCGCTTCCCGCTCGGTTAAACTGTTTTTATACATCTGCCGGTAATCGCTCCAAAAAACATGTGCTGCTGCGGCATTTGAATAAAGCGGTGTATAATTTTTCCAAAACTGCGCTTCAAAAAAAGGTATGCGTTCAAGCCAGTTATTTATTAAATAGGCAAGGTTTTGCGCTGCTTCTTTTTCATTTATTCTTGCATAATCGCTTTGCGTAAAACCGCCTGCATTTGTGCGTTTATAATAATCTTGCTGGTGCCGGCTATCCATTTGCAAACCCAATGTTGCTTCAATTAACCGAAACTGTGCACTTTGAAAACCGGAAGAAGGAATTAATAAGTTTCTGAATTCTAAAAAATCAAGCGGCGTCATCGTATCTAAAATGCTTACCTGCTGGTTTAATAGTTCAAAAATTTTTATTACACGTTTTAACCGGTGCAAAACAAGGTTCAGGTCTTCAGAATTATCATTGATAACTTCTTTGCCAAACACTTTTAAAATATAATCCAGCTCAAATAAAATTTGTTTAAACCATAATTCGTATGATTGATGAATGATGATAAAAAGCATTTCATCATGCGCAGGCTCGTTATTATTTTTAAAACTTTCAGGATGCTGGCTTCCCAAAATTTTATCAAGCTGCAGGTAATCGCTGTAATACATTGAACTATTCATATAGCAAAACGATTAAAAATCAAAATTCAAAAGTAAAAGTAAAAATAGGATGAGCCGTTTTTTGATTTTTGATTTTTGACTTTTGACTTTTCGCTTAATTTGCACTCATCATTTATTCAAATCTTAAATAACTGCATGCTACCACGATACAAAAGGATAGTACTGAAACTTTCCGGCGAATCTTTAATGGGTAATAGTAAAGATGGCTTTGAGCCATTTAATGCTGCGATAATTGAACAATATGCAAACGATATTAAAACCATTACAGAACTTGGCGTGCAGGTTGCGCTTGTTATTGGCGGCGGAAATATTTATCGCGGCGCCAACGAAATTGAAACCGGTATTGAGCGGGCACATGGCGATTATATGGGCATGCTGGCAACAAGTATAAACGGCATGGCCATGCAGGCAATGCTTGAAAGAATTGGTGTAGATACACGTTTATTAAGCGCCATAAAAATGGAACAGGTTGCAGAACCTTACATACGGCGGCGTGCCATACGGCATTTGGAAAAAGGGCGTGTTGTTATTTTTGCCGCCGGCACCGGCAACCCATATTTTACAACAGATACCGCAGGCTCTTTAAGAGCGCTGGAAATTAAAGCAGACGTAATTTTAAAAGGCACCCGTGTTGATGGAATTTATACTGCTGATCCGGAACGTGATATTACCGCAACAAAATATGAAACCATTACTTACCAGGAATGCATTTTAAAAAATTTGAAAGTAATGGATATGACTGCTTTTACCCTTTGCATGGAAAATAATTTGCCGATTATTGTTTTTGATATGAATAAAGCGGGCAATCTTTTAAAAGTGATTGACGGCTTAAATGTAGGTACGCTGGTTAATTAATGTTGCCATGAAAATATGCAGTACAAGTGTTGCGACGCAACCATGATGCCACTACTATTAAAGCTCGTTACAAAAAAATTGAATGAATAAAAATATTGCTGATATAAGAAGAGATTACAGCCTGCTTTCGTTAAGTGAAAATGATATGGCAGTAAACCCGATTGAACAATTTGCACGCTGGTGGAACGATGCCATTAACAGTGAAATTGCAGAAGTAAATGCAATGACGCTGGCAACAGCAACCAAAGATGGAAAACCTTCGGCAAGAATTGTTTTATTAAAAGGCTTTGATGAAAACGGTTTTATTTTTTTTACCAATTATGAAAGTCATAAAGGCAAAGAGCTTGAAGAAAATCCGTATGCAGCATTAATTTTTTTTTGGAAAGAAATTGAACGGCAAATTAGAATTGAAGGTGAAGTAAAAAAAATTGATGCCGCTGAAAGTGATGCTTATTTTAATTCAAGACCTGAAGGCAGCCGCATTGGCGCCTGGGCATCGCCGCAAAGCAATATTATTGCAAACCGCGAACTGCTTGAACAAAATGTAAAACAATATGCTGAAGAATTTAAAAACAGCATTCCCCGGCCGCCATTTTGGGGTGGTTACCGGGTTATGCCTTTAAAAATTGAGTTCTGGCAGGGACGCAGCAACCGCTTACACGACCGTATTCAATATACCAAAACTGAAGGGAGTTGGAAGGTTGACAGATTGGCTCCGTAAACAATACGCAGCTATTCAGATTTTTCTTTTTCCTGTTTTTGTTTTTTAATTTTTGCAGGCCGGCTTTTGCCAAAAGAGCCTTTTGCAATTTTACCTTTCTTCGTTTTTTTATCTCCTCTGCCCATAATTATTATTTTAAAATTTAGAATTTGAAATTATTTTTTTAAAGTTTAAAGCGGCTAATCTTAATTCAAAAAATTTAGAATTAAAAATTTGAAAATTGTTTTCGAAAAATTTTTAAAGCCTTGCTTATTTTCAAATTAACACATCTTCAAATTTTCAAATTTATTTACAGCACTATAATTTAGCAGCTAACTCTTTGCCTGCTTTAAAACGGGCAACTTTTTTAGCTTTAATTTTTATAGCTTCACCGGTTTGCGGATTACGGCCAGTGCGTGCATTGCGTTTTGAAACAGAAAAAGTACCAAAGCCAACCAACGTAACTTTATCGCCGGATCTTAGCGCTTTTGTTACAGCTTCGGTAAAAGAATCAAGTGCACTGTTTGCCTGCGATTTACTTAAACCCGCATCGTCAGCAATTTTAGAAACCAATTCAGCTTTGTTCATAGTAGTTTATTTTAATTATTAACAGCAACAAATGTATTTGCTTTTTACAGTTGATAAAATAAAATTTAATTTTTATAAAATTATGCTGCGCACCTGCATAAATATTTATCATTGCAACTGTTTTATAAAAAAGTTTTTGGTAACCGGCTGCGGTATTTTATGGCATCGTTCCTTGCGTCGCAACACTTGTACGGCAACAAAAATATCAGCCGCGGTTTCATCATCAAATAACTTAATCAAAGCATACATTTCAAAATTTTGAATAACTACATACACATAGGAAAACTTGTTGCCACGCATGGCGTAAAAGGTGAACTTATTGTAAAACATTCTTTAGGAAAACAAGCAGATTTTAAAAATGCCGAAGCCATTTTTATAGAACAAATTAAAAATGAATACCTGCCTTATTTTCACGAAAAAAGCATTATAAAAAACAATACAGAAACCATTGTAAAACTTGAGGGAATTGATACAAAAGAAGCTGCTGCAAAACTGCTTCAAAAAAAAATATGGCTTACAAAAAATGATTTTGAAAAACTCGTAAGTAAAACGGCGCCTGTAAATTTAATTGGGTTTAATGTAATTAATAACAAAGAAAATTTAGGTGTTATAGAATCTGTAATTGAACAACCGCAACAAATTTTATTGCAGCTAACCATACATAAAAAAGAAGTTTTAATTCCTGTAAACGATTCAACCTTAAAAAAAATTGACCGCAAAAAAAAAGAAGTGCACGTTATTTTACCCGATGGCTTGCTTGAAATTTATTTGGGAGAGCTTTGATGGAATTAGTAATTTGGAATTAGGTGACTGTAGCTTTCTTACAAATTACTTATTCCAAATTTCCTAATTCCTTTTCATGCAATTACAGTATTACTTTTCTCAAACTGCATACTGTGCAGCTTTGCATAAAAACCATTTAAAGCAAGCAATTCTTCGTGCGTGCCGGCTTCTTTTATTTCACCTTTATCCAGCACAATTATTTTATCTGCTTTTCTTATGGTTGATAAACGATGCGCAATTACAATTGCTGTTCTTCCGGTTATTAAAGTATCAATAGCACGTTGAATAAGCACTTCGCTTTCTGAATCAATTGATGATGTTGCTTCATCCAAGATCAGCACCGCAGGGTTTGAAAGTATGGCTCGTATAAAAGAAATCAATTGCCTTTGCCCAAGACTTAAGGTGTTGCCGCGTTCCATCACATTGTAATCATAATTTCCGGGCAACTGCATAATAAAATCATGCACGCCAATAATTCTTGCGGCTTCAATCACTTCTTCTTTTTTAATCTCATTATTGTGCAGTGTTATGTTATCCATCACCGATCCTGAAAAAAGAAAAACATCCTGCAAAACCACCGCAATATTTTTTCTTAAAGTATCAACATTATATTTTTCAATATTTATATCATCCAATTTTATCTCACCTTTATTAATATGATATAACCTGTTTAATAAACTTATAATAGAAGTTTTGCCGCTGCCTGTATGCCCAACAATAGCAACGGTTTCACCCGCATTAACAGTAAAAGAAATATTTTTAAGCACATAATTTTCTTCGTTATAAGCAAACCAAACATGCCTGAATTCCACATTGCCTTTTAATCTTTCTGCCGGCGAAAAAGCATCAGCCGCAGATGGCGGCAACGCATCCGGATTATCAATTACTCTAAACACACGTTCAGCAGCAATTACACCCATTTGTATTACATTGAACTTGTCGGCAATTACACGCAGCGGGCGAAATATTTGATTTAAATAAAGAATGAACGCAACAAGTTCGCCGGCAAGATTTTCATTTTTTATTGGATTAGAAGCAGCCTGGCTTGCAAGCCACCAAACAAGCAAACCAGTTGAAACAGCCAGCACAATTTCAACAATAGGAAAAAAAATAGAATACGCAAATATTGACCGGATATTTGCATTGCGGTGATGCCTGTTTATTTTATTAAATTTTTCCAGTTCTCTTTCTTCTGCCGCAAAAGCCTGAACGATAGCCATGCCGGTAATGCGTTCCTGCACAAATGCATTTAATGCAGCCACAGCATTACGCACCTGTATAAAACTTTTATTTACACTTTCTTTAAAATAATAAGTTGCAAGAATTAAAAACGGAAAAGGAATTAATGCAATTAATGTTAATTGCCAGTTTGTAACAAACATGGTAATTAAAACAATTATTATTGAAAGAAGATCAGCAAAAATGGGTATCAATCCATCAGAAAAAATATCGTTGATGCTTTCAATATCGTTAATGGTTCTGGTGGTAAGCGTGCCGATTGGCGTTGTATCAAACTGCCGGAGATTAAGGCCAAGAATTTTTTTATAAACCGTAGTGCGCATATCACGCACAACACTTTGCCCAAGCCATGATGTAATAAAACTGAAATAAAACCGTGCAGCCGTTTCAATAAAAATAAATACGATTTGAAAGATGGTTACTGCCACAACAAATTGCCAGGCATTGCTGAGTTGCCAATGCGGAAAAAGCAGTTGAATTATCCATGGCGTATGCACATTTTTACCGGTTGCTTTATCAACCGTTAACTGAATAAAGAATGGGCGCACAGGTGTAAAAAACGAAAGCACAAAAGCAAGAATAATGCTTACAATAAACCGCCACCGGTAAGGTTTTACAAAGGTGAAAACACGCCTGAGAACGGAAAAATTAAAATACTTTTTTTCAGTGCTTTCGCTCATAATTTATGCAAAGTAAAAGAGAAAATTTTTAAATATAAATTCATCGCTCTACAGAAGTTTAACAGCAGTTTTTAATTTGATTATTCTTTATAAACCATATTATTTACTTTGCATAAAACATTTACATTGGATACAAGCTCAATTATTTTTACAATTGTTGTTACCGCTTTGGTTACGGCAAGTATTGTTTATATTCTTACCACACGCTTAAAAACTGTAAGCGATGACAATGCGTTTTCAAAAGAAAATGCTGCCACAACTTCAATGCAGTTGCAGGCTTATGAACGCCTGCTTATTCTGGTTGATAGAATTGCACTGCCGCATGTTATAACAAGAATAAATCAGCCCAATGCTTCGGCAAGAGAAATGCAGTTGCTGCTTACGCAAAACATTCGTTCAGAATTTGAGTATAACATCACACAGCAAATTTATGTTACACCCGAAGCATGGAATGCTGTAAAAAATCTTAAAGAACAAAACCTGCTTATTATAAACCAGCTTGCCAATGTATTGCCGCCTAACGCAACCGGCTTAGACCTGAATAAATTATTGCTTGAATTTTTAATGAATGATAAGAAAGGTACATTGCACGAAGTTGTAAGCGAAGTTTTAAGTTATGAAGCAAAAAAACTGATGGAATAATTCGCTTTGCATCTTTCAAAAGTTTTTTTATGCCTGATGAAACCAAACGTTTTACAGATAGTGATATTGAAATAAAACAAGTTTATAATCAGTCGACAAACGATGGTCAACAGTCAATAGAAAGCCCGGGAGAGTTTCCATTTACAAGAGGCATTCAGCCTGACATGTATCGTGGCAAGTTGTGGACGATGCGCCAGTATGCTGGTTTTTCAACCGCAGAAGAAAGCAATAAACGTTATCATTATTTACTATCGCAAGGTGTAAATGGATTAAGCGTTGCCTTTGATCTTCCAACACAAATTGGTTATAACAGCGATCATGATTTATCTGAAGGTGAAGTAGGAAAAGTTGGTGTTGCCATCAACAGCATTCATGATATGCAAACGTTATTCAATGGCATTAATTTGCAGGATATCACCACATCAATGACGATTAATGCAACCGGTTTTATTTTACTTGCCTTTTATGTGGCGCTGGCAAAAAAACAAGGCGCTGATCTTAAAAAAATTTCCGGTACAATTCAGAATGATATTTTAAAAGAATATGCTGCACGCGGCACATATATTTATCCGCCAAAACCTTCCATGCGCATCATTACAGATATTTTTGAATGGTGCAGTAAAGAATTGCCAAAGTGGAATACTATTTCAATTTCGGGTTATCATATCCGCGAAGCAGGCAGCACTGCAGTGCAGGAAATTGCGTTTACATTAAGCAACGGAAAAGCGTATGTAAAAGCTGCGCTTGAAAAAAATCTTGACATAAATATTTTTGGCAAACGCCTCTCCTTCTTTTTTAATGCGCATAATAATTTGTTTGAAGAAGTTGCCAAGTTTCGTGCAGCAAGAAGAATGTGGGCAAAGATGATGAAGCAATTGGGCGCAACAGATGCAAAAGCAATGATGCTGCGTTTTCATGCACAAACAGGCGGCAGCACATTAACTGCGCAACAACCTTTAAATAATATTTCAAGAGTAACCATACAAACTTTAGCGGCAGTGTTGGGCGGCACACAAAGCTTGCATACAAATGGTTACGATGAAGCTTTAAGTTTGCCTACAGAAGAAGCCGCACGCATTGCATTGCGCACACAACAAATTGCAGCGTTTGAAAGCGGTGTTGCAGATACGGTTGACCCTTTAGGCGGAAGTTATTTTATTGAATCGCTCACTAACGAAATTGAAGAAGCTGCGTGGAAATTAATTGACCAGGTTGATGCATTGGGTGGAAGCGTTGCAGCCATTGAACAGGGTTTTATGCAAAATGAAATTGCACGAAGCGCTTATGCATATCAAAAAAAAATTGAAACAAATGAAAAGATCATTGTTGGCGTAAATAAATTTAAAACTGATGAAGAAAAAATTCCTTTATTTAAAATTGATGACAGCATAAGAAAATTACAGGTTGAAAAATTGAAACAATTAAAATCAGCAAGAAATAATACTGCTGTACAGCAATGCTTGCAAACGTTACATAACAAAGCCGTTTCAAACGAAAATATTATGCCGGCTGTAATTGATGCCGTTGAAAATTATTGCACGCTTGGAGAAATTGCAGATGAATTAAGAAAAGTATTTGGTGAATATAAATAACATGTTTGCAAAACAATAACAAACTCTGTTTTACTTTTATCTATAAAACCTTATTTGCTATGAAAAAATATATTTTAGTTAGTACCATTTGCCTTGCTTTATTTTCACTGCAATTAAAAGCGCAGGAAACAAAGGCACCCGCTAAAAGTTACATTGGAATTAAAGGCGGCATCAGCATTCCGAATTTAACGGCCGGCGGTTCAGATAATAACCCGATAAATACTGGTTACAGTTCCAGCCTTGGGCCCGATTTTGCTGTATTTTATGAATCAAAAGTTTCAAAAAGTTTTTCGCTTTCAACACAATTAGAATATTCTGCACAGGGCGGAAAGAAAAACGGTTTTCAGGCTTTTGCTACTTCAAGCCTGCCTGCTGAGTTTGATCAATATTTCACGGCGCAGCAAAGACCCGTTCCAACATATGTGTATGCCACTTATAACAGCGAAGCAAAAATTAATTATTTAATGTTAAGCGAACTGGCAAAACTTAGTTTTAATCTTGGTGCAAAGTCTCCGCTTTCATTATATATTGATGCCGGGCCTTTTGGAGCATTATTGGTTTCTGCGCACAACGTTACCAGCGGCTCAAGTGATATTTATGCAGATGAAAAGATGCAGGAAAATATTACAGAAATAACACAACAGGGCAAACAATCTTTCAATAATAATCAAGATATAAAAGACCAATTGCATAAAGGAAATTTTGGTATTGAAGGTGATGTTGGCCTTGCGCTTACCATGAACAACAATAAAATTTTTGTTGAAGGCGGCGGTAATTATGGTTTTTTGAACATTCAGAAAGGAACCGCAAATGGCAAAAATAATATTGGTGCTGCAACTGTAAGAGTTGGTTACGCTTTTGGGTTTTAAGAAACTTACTTCACATGGTACATTCAAATAATAATAAAATGAATGTACCTTTTTATTATGTTCAGTTTTGCCGCCGATGAAATGTTGTTATCAATCAATGCTTATCTTTCAGCTTAATACGTACACTGCCATGAAAAAATCTTTCTTTTTAAGTTTTTACTTTTTAGTTTTTACTTTCTGTTTACATGCACAGCCTTCATTTGTAAAAGATAGTTTGGATAATTACATCAACAAAGGCTTGAAAGACTGGAATATTCCGGGGCTTGCCATTGTTGTTGTAAAAGATGGAAAAGTGGTTGTAATGAAAGGTTATGGCGTACGTAATATTTCATCAAAAGAACCGGTTGATGAGAATACGCTTTTTATGATTGCCAGCAACAGTAAGCTTTTTACGGCAACATCACTTGCACAACTCGATTACGATAAAAAACTTTCGCTTAATGATAAGATCACAAAATATTTTCCATGGTTTCGTGTGTACGACAGCACCACAACTGATCTTGTTACCATAAGAGATATGTTATCGCACCATTTGGGCACAAAAACTTTTCAGGGCGATTTTACATTTTGGAATTCTACGCTTTCGCGGGATTCAATCATGTATAAAATGCGTTTGCTAAAACCCACCGGAAATTTTCGCCAGCAATGGGGTTATTGCAACAGTTGTTTTTTAACCGCTGGCCAGGTAATTGAAAAAGTAACCGGCAAACCATGGGAAGTATATGTGTACGACAGCATTATTGAACCGCTTGGCATGACGAACACACACACGCTTGGCAATAATATGGATCAAATGCCCGATGCTGCAAGCCCATACTCAAACTCATTTTCGAAAGACTTAAAATTGCTGCCTTATGATGATGTTGATAACCTGGCCCCGGCAGGCGCACTTGTAAGTAATGTAAATGATATTTCTAAGTGGTTGCTGATGCAGCTCGACAGCGGAAAGTTAAACGGCAAACAAATTATTCCGTGGCCTGCCATACAGCGCACAAGAGATATGAACACAATTATCAGCAGTCGCAAAAATGAGTTTTTGCCGGTTCATTATTACGGTTATGGTTTAGGAATTTTTATGAGTGATTATGGCGGCATGCAAACATTTGAACACACCGGCGGCGCAGATGGTTTTGTAACCAATGTTTGCTTTGTGCCCGAAGAAAATTTAGGCATCGCCATTTTTACAAATAATGATAACCAGGATTTTTTTGAGCTGCTTCGCTACCAAATTTTAGATGCATACCTTGGTTTGCCATACAGAAATTACAGCGAGCTTGCATTGGGTAATTTTTTGAATGAAAGAAATGACAGGCTCGAAAAAATTGATTCGATGAAAGCAAAAGTAAAAGGCAAACAACCGCCGTTTTTATTAAATGCTTATGTGGGCAATTATACCAATCCTTTGTTTGGAAATATTTTTATAACGCCGATGGGTAACGATCTTCTTATTAAATTCAGCAATCATAATAACCTTACGGCTACATTAAAATATATGAGCGATAATGAATGGCTGCTTACCTACAACAACCCTGCATTCGGCATATTTCCGTTAAAGTTTGTAAGCGATGGAAACAAAGTTGTTTCGGTTGATATTAAAGTAAACGATTTTTTAGAATACGATCCATACACATTCACAAAACAATAAGTCTTGTCTTTATTATCTTTTTCAAACTGAGAGAGAGATTTCTTACATCGTACATATTATTACATCGTAAATCATACATCGCACATCTTACATCTTCTTACATTTACTGATGAAAAAATACGCGGTAATAGTTGCCGGCGGCATTGGCAAAAGAATGGGCAATACCATTCCAAAACAATTTTTATTATTAAAAGGAAAAGCAGTTTTATGGTACACCGTTGATACATTTTTGCGTGCTTATGATGATATGAAAATTATTTTGGTGCTGCCCGATCAATACATTGAAAAAGGAAAATTAATTGCAAATTCTTTTGCCGAAAATAAGCGCATAGAAATTATAATTGGCGGCGATACAAGATTTCATTCTGTGCAATGCGGCCTTAAACATGTTGAAGAAAATTCGGTGGTGTTTGTGCACGATGCGGTGCGTTGTTTGGTTTCAGTTCCGCTAATTCAGCGCTGTTATAAAACAGCGCTTGAAAAAGGCAGCGCCATACCTGCTGTTACTGCAACAGACAGCATTCGCATTTTAAATAATTCAGAACATTATGTTGCAGACAGAACGCAGGTGCGCATTATTCAAACACCGCAAACTTTTTTAAGCAATATTATTTTGCCTGCTTTTGAAAAAAATTATACCGATGCATTTACAGATGAAGCAACCGTTGTGGAAGCTAATGGCACAAAGGTTTTTTTAACCGAAGGTGAATACGATAATATAAAAATTACACGCCCTCTTGATATGATGATTGCAGCAATAATTTTGGAAGAACGCTCAGCGCTTAAGCAATCGTAAAAAATAAGGCAGCCGGTTAAAATGAATTTTTGTGTATGGCTGGTTAATGGCGCCAAAACTTTTAAAAAAATGCTGCACACCGGGAATATCAGAACCTTCAAAATCAAATATCAATCCTGTTTGCGCAAATTCTTTTATTAAATTATCATATAAAAAATGGCCGGCGTGTAAAACCCTTCCATCTGGTGTTGTGCAAGAAATTAAATTATAAATTCTGTATTTGTCTTTCATTAATAAACCCATGGCCAAAGTGTTTTCATTAACAGAAACTTTTCGTGCAATCAAATTATTTTCTTCATCTTTTTGCAAACACAGGTTATAAAAATTTTTGTAATCATTATCAGAAACCTGCGCAACTTTATCCTGGTATAGCTCCCTAAAAAGATTAATTACTTCGGCGGCATTTGCTGTTTGATATTCAAAATTATGATTGGCAGTTTTTGAAAGATCAGCCTTTAATTTATCAGCATAAAAAAAAGAAATGGATCTGTAATTAGATGCCAGCGAAAGCATATAATTACCCGCAATTTTTCCGCCTTTAAAATTGTTCATATAATTAAAAGCATAATCTCCGTATTTAAAAGATTGAAGCATTAATTTAACGCAGTCATGAATATCATTTTGATACAAAACTTTTCCAAAAACACCAAGCTGCTGAACAAAAGGAACGTTGTAACAATAATTTATTCCAAATTTTTTGCGCCATGGAATGGGCATGATGATGCTGTAATCATCGCCAATAATTGCATCCCAGTTATCGGCCATATGATCAAGATAAACTGAAGATGCATATATAAAAGAATTGATGCTGTTCTTTAAACATTCATCCCATTTTTGTTTATCTATTTTGTGTGAAGGCAGTAACTGCAATTCCATATTTAAAGGAATTTTTTTTGCTGTTTATGATGATGAAATTTATTGAAACAAATTATTTGCCTTTGCCCAATAATATTGTGCGCAAACTATAAAGCATAATTTTAAAATCGAGCAGTAAAGAAACATTTTCAACATACACCAAATCATATTTCATGCGTTCGATCATTTCATCAACATTTGATGCATAACCAAACTGAACCATTCCCCAGGAAGTTAAGCCTGGCTTCACTTTCAATAAATATTTAAAATAAGGCGACCGGTTATTTATTTCATTGATGTAATATTTTCTTTCGGGTCGTGGGCCAACAAAGCTCATTTCGCCTTTTAAAATATTCCATAATTGCGGCAGTTCATCCAACCGCCATTTACGCATAATTTTTCCCCACTTTGTTATGCGTGCATCGTTTTCTGATGAAAGCAAAGGCCCGTTTTTTTCAGCATCTGCATACATTGATCTGAATTTATAAATATAAAAAGTGCTGCCTTTATAACCTGTTCTTTCCTGCTTATAAATAACACTTCCTGCAGAAGAAAATTTTGTTCTTAATGCAATGTATAACATCAAAGGCGAAAGAATAATTAAGGTAATTAAAGCACCGGCAACATCTAATAAACGCTTGATATTATTTTGCCACGCAGGCAAAACCGTTGTATCAATATCAATTAAAACGGCACCGGGCACATTATTAATTTTTACTGAGCCGGAAAGAATTGCAAGCATATCAGGAACTATTTTTATTTCCATATCATGATCGCTTAAATTGCTGATAAGCGTTTCGGTAATTTTTTGTTCTGAATTTTCAAGTGCAATAATAACCTGGCTGATATTTTTTTTCTGAATGATATTTTCTGTTTGTTCAATGGTGCCAAGGCAAGGTAAATTTTTAGAAACACCGTTGGTTGAATGTTTATCTTCTGCAATAAAACCTAACAAATTATAGGCTGATGTTTGCCTGTTTTTTTTGAGTTCGTTATAGGCTGCAATTGCTTTTACGCTGTTGCCGATAATAACTGTATTAAAAAGCTGCGGGTTTTTTTCAAGATCTTTTTTGGCAAGAAAAATTAAAAACAATCTGCCTGTTACAATAAAAAAAGTTTGCATAAATACCAGCAAAAAAAATACAGAATACAGGTACGTATAATTCGTAATATCATCATTCAAAAAAATAATAAATAATAAAAAAACAGAGCCGATAAGGCATTGCAGAAACGAAGCTGTTAGTTCTTTTAAACGTGATTTTTTATACAGCGGAACATTATAAACGCCTGCAATTGCAAAAAGTGTGATCCAGAAAACCGCTACTAAAAATACCGATTCATAAAAAAAAGGATAACGCGTAAATAAACCGGAATAAGTTAAAGGTTGCTGGTTTAGCAGCAATTTTCTCTTGTGTGTTATAAGTATCCAAACAACAACAGAGGCAATCAGGTCTAATAGGATATACCAGCCGGTTTTAAGCGTTTTTATTTGCTGCATGAAAATTAATCATGACAAGTTAGAAGTTTTACCAATTTTATCCAAAATGCGATGAGCCACTTCCATTGCAAGAAAGCCATCAATTTCATTTACGATAGTATTTTTATTTTGGATGATGGATTGTGCAAAAGATTGCAATTCTTCTTTAATTGCATTTACAGGTTGCGTTTCAAGGTTAATTATGGCAAGTGTTTTATTGCCTGCAGGTGTATCAATATCAAACGAAAATGCATTGTTGTCTTCTTCAGATTTTAATTTGATGATCTCCGTTTTCTTATCTAAAAAATCAATGCCTATGTATGCATCTTTTTGAAACAAACGCATCTTGCGCATTTTTTTCATGCTAATGCGGCTACTGGTTAAATTGGCAACACAACCATTATTAAATTCAATGCGCACATTGGCAATGTCAGGGGTATCTGTCATAACCGCAACACCGCTGGCCGAAATATTTTTTACATCGCTGTTTACAATTTTTAAAACAATATCAATATCATGAATCATTAAATCTAAAATTACGCTAACCTCGGTGCCACGCGGGTTAAATTGAGCAAGCCTGTGCACTTCAATAAACATTGGGTTTAAAGCAATATCTTGTAGCGCAAGAAATGCCGGGTTAAATCTTTCCACATGCCCAACCTGAAATTTTATTCCGGCCTCTTTTACCATTTGTAAAATTTGCTTACCCTGTTCCAGCGTATCGGTCATCGGCTTTTCAACAAAAACATGTTTGCCTTTTTTTATGGCTGCTTCACAAAGCTCAAAATGAAAATTTGTTGGCGCAATAATATCTGCAGCATCGCATTTATCAAGCAGTTTATCTGCGTTAATAAATCTTTTTATTCCATATTTTTTTTCAACAGCCTGGGCGGTAGCATCATTCGGATCAACAAATCCAATTACTTCAGCATCTTCAATTTCCTGCCAGTTATTTAAATGAAATTTACCAAGATGCCCCACACCAAAAATTCCAACCTTCAACATGAAAATATTTCGCGTAAAGATAAGTGCTTGAAGTTTACTATTACATTACTCTTATTATGTAGATTTAAAAAGATGGTGCACAAGAATTATTAACTTTAATTGTCTAAAACCACTACTATGAACTGGAAACTTATTTTCAGTCTTTCTTTATTCGGACTGTTTATGGCTTTTGCCACCGTTTATTTTATTCCTTCTAACATTGAACCGGTTTTTTGGCTGATAATTTTTATTATATGTGCTTACATTATTGCCAAAAATTGTACGTCAAAATATTTTTTACATGGCTTTTTGGTAAGCATTGTTAATTGTGTTTGGATAACAGCCGTGCACATTTTTTTATTTAAAACATACGCTGCCAATCATACGCAGGAAATGGATATGATGGCTAAAATGCCAATGCCAAATCATCCGCGGCGAATGATGCTGATAATGGGGCCAGTTGTTGGAATTATATCAGGACTTGTTTTAGGATTATTTGCATTTGTCGCTTCAAAAATTGTAAGAAAAAAAACCGTACGTTAAAACGGTTAATTTTTATTTTGAAATGATGCGCTGAATTATTTTAATGTTTCATTGAGCCATTTAAAAAATTCGTGTTGCCACACCAATGCATCCTGCGGCTTTAAAACCCAATGATTTTCATCGGGCGAATATAAAAACCTGCTTTTAATGCCTCTTAACTGTGCCGCCTGAAACGCTTGCTGGCCCTGGCCTACCGGCACACGAAAATCTTTTCCGCCCTGAATAATCATAATCGGCGCATCCCAATTTTGCACAAAATTGCTTGGGCTCTGGCTGAAGGAACGTTGTGCAACAGCATTATTTTTATCCCAGTAAGGACCGCCTTTTTCCCAATTCTCAAACCACATTTCATCAGTAGTTCCATACATGCTTCTAAAATCGAAAACGCCATCATGTGCAATAAAAGTTTTGAAGCGATGGTTATGAATGCCTGCCAAAGCAAACACGCTGAAACCGCCAAAACTTGCACCAACGCAACCGCGTTTCGATGTATCAACATACGGTTCTTTTGAAACAGCATCAATGGCGCTGAGATAATCCTGCAATACCTGGCCGCCCCAATCTTTACTTACATCTTCATTCCATTTTGTGCCAAAGCCAGGCATGCCGCGGCGGTCTGGCGCAACAATAATATAACCGTTAGATGCGATGAGCTGAAAGTTCCATCGGAAAGAATAAAACTGCGTGAGTGCTGCCTGCGGGCCGCCCTGGCAATATAAAAGTGTTGGATATTTTTTTGTTGAATCAAAGTTCGGCGGAAATACAACCCAAACAACCATTTGCTTGTTATCGGTTGTTGTAACATATTTTTTTTGCCATGAACACAAAGAAAGATTATTAAACACATTATCATTTACATGTGTAAGCTGCTTCATGCTGCTCGATTTTAAATCGAGTGCAAAAATTTCCTGTGCATGATTAAAATCTGTTCTTGTTACAAACAATGTGTTGTTTGCTTCGCCTACAATTCCGCTTACATCAAAATCGCCTTTTGTAATTTGATGCACAACAACAGCCATTTTTGTTTTGCCCGGATAATTTACTTCAAACAATTGCAGCGTTCCATCTAAAGGCGCAATAAAATAAATTTTGCTGCCATCATCGCTCCATTTAAAACTCTCAACATTTATATCATCACGGCTTGCCGTTAAATTCATTTTTGTAATACCGTTTGATACAACCAGGTCTTGTTTATCGGCTTCGTAACCATCACGTTTTTGACTAAGCCATGCAAGCTCGCCTTTGTTATTGTATGATGGATTAATGTCGTAACCCATCATGCCTTCAGTTAAATTTTTTGTTTCGCCGGTTGCAATGTTGTATTCAAATAAATCTGTGTTGGTGCTGATGGCATAAGCCGTTCCCTGCTTTTTTTTGGTTACATATAAAACATGTTTTCCATCAGGATTAAAAATATAATCTTCATCGCCGCCAAAAGGTTTTTGCGGGCAATCGTAAGGTTCGCCGGGCATCAGATCTTTATTTATTGTATCGTTTGTTGCGCTTAAAAAAATATGGCTGAATTTTCCATCTTCCCATGTATCCCAATGGCGATACATCAGTGAATTATAAATCTGCACATTGCTTTTGGTAAGATCAGGATAAAAATCACTTCCAAACACGTTCATGATCTTTACATCACTATCGCTTATTTTCCATTTTCCATCTGCAGAAATATGATGATTATAAACAAGCGTATCTGCGTTATTTATTTCTTCAGGTTCACCTCCATTAACAGGTATGCGATATGTTTTGGTTGTGCTTTTATTTTGAGAAACATCCGGCGTGGAAACTGAATACACAATATATTTTTTGTTCTTTGATACATCAATTGCATTTAATCTTCCCAACTTCCATAATAATTCGGGCGTCATCAGTTGCTGCGCTAAACAAAAAACAGGAAATGACATTAATAAAAACACAACAATTTTTTTCATGTTGAAATTATTTTGCGATGAATAAAATTCTTATAATAAAATTCCTTTAAGAAATAAATAAGCGATGGAAAAATAAATAACGATGCCTGTTACATCAACCAGCGTTGCCACAAAAGGTGCGGATGAAACCGCAGGATCTGCGCCAAGTCTTTTTAAAATTATCGGCAGCATTGAACCCGTTAAAGTGCCCCACAACACCACGCCAATTAAAGATGCGCCAACACTTAAAGCAATTAAAAACCAATGTATGCCATACAGATCTTCAATTACGCCGTGCTGCATTAAAAAATGCCAGATGCAAATTCTTACAAAACCAATGCTGCCTAAAATGCTGCCTAATAAAATGCCGCTTAAAACTTCACGGCGTATAACACGCCACCAATCGGCTAAAGTAATATCGCCAACGGCCATTGCCTGGATAACTAATGTTGATGCCTGCGAGCCGCTGTTGCCGCCGCTGCTCATAATTAAAGGAATGAACATGGCAAGCACTGTTGCTTTTGTAATTTCATCATTAAAATAAGCCATGGCCGTTGCGGTTAATAATTCGCTTAAAAACAAAACAATTAACCAGCCGGCTCTTTTGCGGATAAGTTTAAAAAGCGGTGTATCAAGATAAGGTTCATCAAGAGCTTCTGTACCACCAATTTTTTGTATGTCTTCGCTAAATTCTTCGTTGGCTACCCAAAACATATCATCAATGGTTACAATGCCCAGCAAGATATTATTTGAGTCAGTTACAGGCAATGCAACGCGGTTATTCATTTTAAAAATTTCGCTGGCATGTTCCTGGTCATCATTTACATTTAATGCAATAACGCGTTCATCCATTAACTCCTCAATTTTTTTATCAGGAGAAGCAAGAATTATATCACGTATTCTTAAATCATCAATCAATTCTCCTTTTTTATTTACCACATAAATAACATCAATTGTTTCGGTATTTTTTCCAACTTTACGAATGGTATCAAGCACCTGTTCAATTGTATTGTAAGGATATACATACACATAATCGGGCGTCATCAATCTTCCTATACTGTCTTCAGGATAACCAAGCATAGAAAGCGTGATTTTTCGTTCCTGCGGGTTAAGCAGTTTTATCAAATCGCGAATAACATCTTTGGGAAGTTCTTCTAAAAAATCTGTTCTGTCATCAGCAGGTAATTCATTTAAAAGCGCAGCAGTTTTGTACGATGAAAGTTCATGCACAATTCTTTTCTGAACGCTAACATCCAAAATTTTAAAAACTTTAGCGGCGCGGTTAATTGCCATCAGCGATATTATCTGTGCTTCTTCGTCAGGATTATCGTAAATAAGATCAGCAACATCGCTTATATTTTGATCGTCTAAAAACATGCGTACAGCATGCAGGTCATTTTCCTGCATCAGTTTTTCAAACTGTTCTTTTATTGAAAGCTGTTCAAGTTCTAAACTCATGCGTGCAAATTAGTAAAACAAATTTTAGAGATAAATTTAAAAATTCAGGTTCAAAAAATTAATGCAATCAAACAGCGCATGTTATCTTGTGCTTTAAATTTTGTAAACTTAAAATGATCTCATCTTTTTTAAAAATTGAATCATCACCCAAACGCGGCAGAGGCGTTTTTACTTCAAAAAATATAAGCAAGGGAACCATTATTGAAGTTTCACCTGTTATTGTATTAACGGAAAAAGAACGCAAAACGATTGAGAAAACATTGTTATTTCATTATGTTTTTGAATGGGGAAATGATAAGAAGAAAGCAGCAATGGCATTAGGTTATATTTCTTTATACAATCATAGTTACGATGCCAACTGCGAATATGAAATGGAATTTGCAAAAAAAATTATGACGATAAAAACGGTAAGAAACATAAAAAAAGGCGAAGAACTTTTTATTAATTATAATGCTGTGCCAAACGATAAAACAAAAGTTTGGTTTGATACAAAATAATTTTTTTTACAACGCATATTTATCCAGGCATTTTTTTTAAGGATTCTTTATTAATTAAAGTTTGTATGTTACAACTTAAACCTGCGCACATGAAAAAGATTTTTCTGTTTTTTGTTTTGATATGTTTTATAAAAATTTCTTTTAGCCAAAACGTTTTACCTAAAATAATAAATGATACTTTATACACATCAAGCGGTTATAAAATAACTGTGGGCCAGGAAATAAAACTTGGCCCCGGCACAAAAGATAATGGCGATTTCAGATACATCACTGCATCAAGATCTGTTTTTTCTATGCCAAACACCCGGCAGCCCTCATTGCGCAGAACTGCAGCCGGCCATACAGCTATTGTAAAAAGATTAAAAGCAGAAGGCAATTCAAGAATTGGCCATGTATATTATATTATTTTTGGTATTGGCGAACCGGTAAATTATGAGTGTGATATAGAAGACGCCATTTCTGCAGGAGAAATAGTTGTGCCGGATAAATATAAAATTAGGTCGAATGCTGCACAGCCAGCCAGCATTGCAGATGAACTTGCCAAACTAAAAAAGTTGTATGACGACAGTGTGATAACTAAACAAGAATTTGAAGCACAAAAGAAAAAATTGCTTGATGGTAATTAAACTCTGTTATAAAAACTAAGCAAGTTCAATTACTGTAATTTCAGGCAATATGCCCACCCTTCCAGGATAACCAATAAAACCATAACCGCGGTTTACATATAACTTTTGTTTGCCTTCTTCGTATAAACCGGCCCATTCTTTATAAAAATATTGTACAGGGCTCCATTTAAAATACGGGTTTTCTACGCCGAACTGCATGCCATGTGTGTGGCCGGCCAGCATTAAATCAATGTCAGCATATTGTGGCCGCACCTGTGCATCCCAATGGCTTGGATCGTGACTCATTAAAATTTTAAAAGCATATTTTTCTGTTCCGGGATAGGCAAGATCCATTCTGCCATATTTTGGAAAACGCCCAAACGCACTCCAGTTTTCAATACCGAGCAAAGCAATTTGCTGGTTATCTTTTTCAAGAATAACATGTTCATTCATCAGCAAACGCCATCCAAGTTGCGCATGAATATTTTTTAATCTTTCTAAATTTTCTTTTTTTGCTTCTGCACTTGGCCACTTTGTATAATCTCCATAATCATGATTGCCTAATGTGCTAAACACACCCATTGGTGCTTTTATTTTATTAAACACGTCCATATAATCATGCATTTCATCAGCCTTATCATTTACAAGATCGCCGGTAAATAAAATAAGATCTGCGTTTTGTTTTAAAGCAAGCTCCACTCCTCTTGTTACGGCAGCTTTATCGGTAAAACTTCCGCTGTGAATATCACTTATCTGCACAATTTTTAAACCTTTAAATGCAGGCGGTAAATTGTTGAATGAAAGCTTTACTCTTCTAACATGGTAATTATATTTATTAGAAAAGCCGGCCATTAAAGTGCCGAATAAAGTGGTGCCAAGCGCAACGCCCGTCCAGCTTAAAAATGTTGAGCGGCTGATGTAATTACTTTCATGCGTAAAATCAACGCCCGATTTTGGAAATATTTTAGCCATCAGCCAAACGGCAAGCCGCCGGATATCATCTAACAGAAAAAAAACAGCAGCAATAAGTTTTGCAAAAAACAACCCGATGATGATTGCAAAAATGTAATTTCTTAAAACTTCGTGTTCATGCAAATACCGCAAATATGGAAACGATATTATAAATGCAATGGCAAAAGCAGAAACAACCCAGTACAGTGAAAAAATTATGGTGCGTGTTCTGTCGCTGTTGTTATGCGTTAAAAATTTTACGGTTGTAAATACATAAAAATCTACTGCTATAAGAATAAGTATAATTATCCACCATCCATTCCAGTTTCTCATAAAAAAATTTTACAAAGTAAACAACAGCTTTATAAGATGTTGATAAAATTCAGGCATAAATAACCTTAAAAAATTAATATTGTTGAAAACAGTAAGTTCAAAAAATTATTTTTGTGCCCTTTTAATAAGATATATGAAATTAACATACTACGGTCAATCTTGTTTTGCTGTTGAGGTTAATAAGAACAAAATTTTATTTGATCCGTTTATAAAACCAAACCCGCTTGCAAAAAATATTAAGGTTGATGAAATAGAAGCGGATTATATTTTTTTATCGCATGGCCATACAGATCACATTGCAGATTTGGTTGAAATTGCAAAGCGAACAAAAGCCATGTGCGTTGGCGCTGCAGAAATTGCCGGATGGTTTAAAAAAAATGGAATTGAAAAAACGCATCCTTTAAACCAGGGTGGTTTTATAAATTTTGATTTTGGAAAAGTGCGGGGTGTAAGCGCCATTCATTCATCATCATTTCCCGATGGTTCGTATGCAGGCAATCCTTTAGGTTTTGTTTTTACTACTGATGAAGGTAATTTTTATTTTGCCGGAGACACGGCACTTACAATGGATATGCAATTAATTCCGCGCTGGGCAAAGCTTAATTTTTCTGTGCTGCCCATTGGCGGCAATTATACCATGGATGTTGCAGATGCAATTATTGCCGCTGATTTTGTACAATGCAATACAATAGTTGGCGTTCATTACAACACATTCGATTTAATAAAAATTGATACAGAAAAAGCGATTGCAGATTTTAAAGCAGCAGGCAAAACATTGTTGCTGCCAAAAGTGGGCGAAACGATAAATGTATAAGCTCTCTAACTTCCTAAATGGAGGATAAGAGAAAATAAATTTCTAAATTTTTAAATTCCACCAGGAGTTTAAAATAAAAGCCCCTTCAGGGGTTGGGGTAAATATGGCAAGAACAATTGGCGTAGCAAATCAAAAAGGTGGTGTTGGCAAAACTACAACTGCAATAAATCTTGCAGCAAGCTTTGCTGTACTTGAATTTAAAACATTATTGGTTGATGCAGATCCGCAGGCAAACAGCACTACAGGTATTGGTTTCGATCTGCATAATGTAACCAAAAGTTTATACGATTGCATGGTGAATAATACGCCGGCAGAAGAAGTTGTTTTAAAAACGGATGTTCCGTTTCTTGATCTTATTCCATCACATATTGATTTGGTGGGTGCCGAAATTGAAATGATAAATTATCCTGAAAGAGAATCGGTTTTAAAACGCATTCTTCAACCTATAAAAAATGAATATGATTTTATCGTGATCGATTGTTCGCCATCGCTTGGATTAATAACCGTAAATGCTTTGGTTGCGGCAGACAGCGTTACCATTCCCGTGCAATGCGAATTTTTTGCGCTGGAGGGTTTAGGCAAATTATTAAACACCATAAAAATTGTTCAAAGCCGTTTAAATACTGATTTGCAGATTGAAGGTATTTTAATGACGATGTACGACGGAAGATTGCGTTTATGCAACCAGGTTGTAAATGAAGTGCGCCGCCATTTTGAAGACATGGTTTTTAACACCATCATTCACCGCAACAGTAAATTAGCCGAAGCGCCAAGCGTTGGAAAACCGGTTGTGTTATACGATTCTGATTGCAAAGGCGCCATCAATTATTTAAATCTTGCCAAAGAAGTGCTGCAAAAAAATGATATGACGAAAATGAAGAATGAAGAAAGGATTTTGGAATGAACGTTTAATGTTTAAAGTTTAATGTGCGAAAAAATTGAACTTTAAACATTCAGCATTAAACATTAAACAACAAATGACCAAACAAAATAAAGATACTTTAGGAAAAGGCATCCGCTCATTATTACAAAGCATCGATTCTGATCTTAAAACCACAACCGGCAACTTAAAAACAGATGTGGTAGAAGCAGCAACAAATATTTTACGTATTCCTGTTGAACAAATTCAACCCAATCCAAAAAATCCGCGCCGCGATTTTAATGAAGCAGCTTTAAATGAGCTTGCATCATCTATAAAACAATTTGATATTGTGCAGCCGCTTACGGTTTCAAAACTGGCTGAAGGAAAATACCAATTAGTTGCCGGCGAAAGAAGATTACGTGCTGCAAAAATTGCAGGCGTAAAAGATGTGCCTGCTTATGTTCGCCAAAGTAATGACAGGGAATTGCTCGAGCTTGCCTTGCTTGAAAATTTACAGCGCGAAGATTTAAATGCCATTGAAATTGGATTAAGTTACAAGCGCATGATGGATGAATTAAATTATACGCAGGAGCAGGTTGCCGAACGCATGGGCAAAGAAAGAAGTACGGTTACAAATTATATTCGTCTTTTAAAACTTCCGCCCGATATTCAGGTTGCCGTTCGCAATGGTGAATTAAGTATGGGCCATGCAAGAGCCATTATTAATATTGATACAATTGATAAGCAGATATTTCTTTTTCATGAAATAAAAAATAAGCAGTTAAGCGTTCGCCAAACAGAAGAACTGGTAAGAAAATTATATCGCAATGCTTCGCCTGCTGTTAAATCTTCATCAAAAACAAATCTTAACGAAGCATACAAACGTATTGAAGATAATTTAGCTTCTTATTTTTCAACAAAGGTTGTGCTTACACATAATTCAAATGGCAAAGGCAATATTACCATTGAATATTATTCGCAGGATGAACTGAATAAAATTCTTGAATTAATGCATGCGCAGGCAGATTAAACAATGCGTGTAATTTATTGCTTCATATCAATTATCTTTTTTTCTGTTGTTTGCGTATCATTAAATGCGCAAACAGACAGCACGGCCAAACTTAAACCGGATAGTTTAACCAAAGTAAACAACGGTAAAGAAATTTTGCTTGATACGGTAAAACCAAAACAAGACAAAGCAACAAAAGCGCTGGCAAAAAAAGATTCGCTTATTGAAAAAAAACATCACGATCCGCATAAAGCAACTTTGCGCTCGGCAATAATTCCGGGCTGGGGCCAGGCATATAATCGTGAATACTGGAAAATACCAATTGTTTATGGCGCACTTGCCGTACCCGCAAGTTTGTTTGTGTATAATAATAACTGGTACCAGCGCACAAAAAATGCTTATAATATACTTTTAAATGGCGGAGATACGACTAAAATTTATCCGGCTTTAAAAGGCATTGATCCCGCAACTTTAGAATATTACCGAAATGCTTTTAGAAAAAACAGGGATTATTCGATGCTGTTTTTTTTATTGGTTTGGGGCTTAAATGTTGCGGATGCAACCGTGTTTGCGCATTTAAAAGATTTCGATGTAAGCAACGATTTAAGCATGCATGTTCAGCCAGATTATAACATTAATACCAAAACATCTTCGTTGTTTGTTGCATTTAGTTTTAAAAATAAACAGCCTAAAAAGTTGCCTTCTTTGTTCTGAAATTTTCAGTAATTTTTTTACCGGCTATGCATTTCATGGCATCGCGGTGCACCCTGCTCCAAACCTGATTTGGGATCACTCCCTTGTACTGCATATCAATGCGCATCTGCGGCATTACATTCAAAATAGTTTATTATAAGCTAACAGCATTACAATCAAATTAAAATTAAACTCATCCTGATATTTTTTATTTTGCATTTATGAAAATTGCATTAATCGGTTACGGAAAAATGGGAAAAGCCATTGAAGAAATTGCCGGCAAACAAGGCGATGAAATTGTTTTAAAAATTTCATCAGAAAATAAAGATCAATTTACAACCAATAACCTTAAACAGGCAGATGTTGCTATTGAATTTACCAATCCGCACAGCGCAGTTGAAAACATAAAAAAATGCTTTGATGCAAACCTGCCCGTTGTTTGCGGAACTACAGGCTGGTTAAAAGATTTAGAAAACATAAGAAATTATTGCAATCAAAAGCAAGGCGCATTTTTATATGCAAGCAATTTTAGTGTTGGCGTTAATTTATTTTTTGCGTTGAATGAATACCTTGCCACTTTAATGACCCCGCATAAAGAATATGATGTAAGCATTGAAGAAACGCATCACACACAAAAAAAAGATGCACCCAGCGGCACGGCAATAACGCTGGCAGAACAGATCATGCAAAAAATAAAAACAAAATCAACCTGGGTTAATCATGCAACTGATGCTAAACAAGAGCTTGAAATTACAAGCAAACGCACTGGCGACGTGCCGGGCATTCACACCATAAAATATAATTCACCAACAGATTTTATAGAGATAACACATTCTGCTTATAACCGCAAAGGTTTTGCCGGCGGCGCTTTACTTGCCGCAAAATTTTTAGTAGGTAAAAAAGGAATTTTTTCTATGCGTGATGTATTGAATATATGATCTCATCTAAAAAATAATTCCAGCTTGTACGGTAAGCCACGAAGACATTCCTGAAGGGTTTTTTTTATGATAATTATCCCATATCAAAGCCGCTTCAAAAGCAGCAAACTTAACGCCTGCACCAAAATCAAAAGCAAACGGCGAATAATTATCTCCGTTTTTATGTGTTATAAAACCCATTCCCATATCAGCTTGCGCATATAAAAAATGCAGCGTAAGCGGAATGTATTGACGAACGCCAACTTTAACCGGCACATAGGTTTCATCGCCAAAAGTATTTGCTTTATCTGCAAAAAAATGTGAGTAACCAATAGAACCATTAAACATTGTTGTTTTTCTTCCTGCTAAAATTCCGCCTACAACTCCAACGCCGCCGTTATAAAATTCTTTGCTGCTTCCATCAAGCGGTATTGCATACAAAGCGTGCCCGTAAATACTAATTCTCGGAATTTGAGAAATTGATTTTATTGCAATCATATTCATGCAAAAAATTAACACTGCAGCTATCACATATTTCATAAAAAAATTTCTACTAAATTAATTACATAATTTTTTGAGTAAAAATTTATATTGTTGAATAATGATTGTAACAATAATTGGTTCAGGAAATACCGCAACTGTATTAGGCAGGTTGCTGAAAAATAAAAATCATGTTATTAATGAAATTGCCGGCAGAAATGAACCCGCTGTAAAAACGCTTGCTGAAAATTTAAATGCAGCGGCATGTTTCGATTTAAAAAAATTAAACAAAAACAGCGACGTATTTATTATTGCTGTGAAGGATGATGCGCTTGCGGAAATAGCTGCGCAATTAAAACTTAATAAAAAAATTGCGGTGCATACTGCAGGCAGCGTGCCTGTAAATGTGCTTGAAAAAACAGCAGAAAATTATGGTGTTTTATATCCGCTGCAATCGTTAAGAAAAGAATTAAATTATTTGCCAGATATTCCTTTTTTAATTGATGGAAATAATGCGTTTGCAAAGGAAAATATGTATGCGCTTGCTGCTTCTATTTCAAAATCTGTTTCGGTTGCAGATGATGAAACACGATTGAAATACCATGTATCTGCAGTAATTGTTTCAAACTTTACCAATCATTTATTTGCACTTGCAAAAAATTATTGTGATGAAAATAAAACTGATTTCAAACTGTTGTTACCATTAATTGAAGAAACCGTAAACCGTTTGCATTATTATAACCCTTCAGATATGCAAACCGGGCCTGCTGTTCGAAATGATAAAAAAACAATGCAAAAACATTTACAACTGCTTAATAAATTTCCGCAGTTAAAAAATATTTATGAATTGATGAGTAAAAGTATTGGTGAGATAAAATAACTATTCCAAGCACTTCAACGAATCATTAATAATATCCACGCATTCTGCTATTTGTTGTTTTGAAATAATTAATGGCGGCGCCAAACGAATTTTATCTCCATGCGTTGGCTTTGCCAATAAACCATTTTCTTTTAATTCAATGCAAAATTCCCACGCTGCATCTTTATTTGCATGCTGAATTACAATTGCATTCAGCAAACCTTTTCCTCTTATTACCGATATAAATGGTGAATTGAGTTTTTGCAATTCGTGCCGCAGCAATAATCCCATTGCGTGCGCATTTTCAACCATATTTTCTTCTTTCAAAACTTTTAAAGATTCCATGGCAACTGCGCAAGCCAACGGATTGCCGCCATATGTTGAACCATGTTCTCCGGCTTTAATTGTAAGCATAATTTCATCATCGGCAAGCACCGCAGAAACAGGCATTGTTCCGCCGCTTAATGCTTTGCCAAGAATTAAAATATCAGGCCGCACATTTTCATAATCGCATGCAAGCATTTTTCCGGTTCGGCCTAAACCTGTTTGAATTTCATCAGCAATAAATAAAACATTATATGCTTCGCATAATTGTTTTGCTTTAAAAAGATAGCCATCATCAGGCACACAAACGCCGGCTTCACCCTGAATAGGTTCAACCAAAAAACCTGCAACGGTTTTATCTTCCAAAGCTTTCTGCAAAGCATTTATATCATTATATGGAATGATGATAAAACCAGGTGTGCACGGACCAAAATTTTTGTTTGATTGTTCATCAGTGCTAAATGAAATTACCGTTGTTGTTCTGCCATGAAAATTATTTTCACACACAATAATTTTCGCTTCATCATCCTTAATTTTTTTCTTTTCATAACCCCAGCGGCGGCAAAGTTTTATTGCAGTTTCAACGGCTTCAACGCCGGTATTCATCGGCAACAATTTATCGTAACTAAAATATTCAGTTACAAATTTTTCATATTCACCTAAAATATTATTATAAAATGCACGTGAAGTAAGCGTGAGTTTTTTTGATTGCCCGATTAATGCATTCAAAATGCGCGGATGACAATGGCCCTGATTAAGCGCAGAATATCCGCTTAAAAAATCATAATATTTTTTTCCATCAACATCCCAAACAAAAACTCCTTTTCCTTTTTCTAAAACAACGGGCAAAGAATGATAATTATGTGCACCAAAATTTTCTTCAAGCTGTAAATAATTTTCTGTCTTTTCAGACAAAGTATGAGTAAGCATATTAGTTAAGTTAAAAATAAAATGAGAAAAAAAGATTAAAGCAATGTAAAAAACAACGCTGTTAATGGTTAAGAATATCTAAATTATGGGAGAGAAATTTCATTGCATTTAATTCAACTGCAAAATAATAAATTTTTAGCGGATTTGAATGATTGCTATGAAAACAATTGCCATTTATAAAAAAATTTGGATTGTTAACTTTCTTTTTACGAACACAATCGTATATTGCCTGAAATTTTATTTTTACAATGATGAGCACAACAAAAGTTTTAAAACCCACTGACAGCGAACTGGAAATTTTGCAGGTTTTATGGGATAAAGGTGATGCAACCGTTCGTGATGTGCATGAAGAATTAATGCAAACAAAAGATTGCGGTTATACAACCACTTTAAAGCTGATGCAGATTATGTTTGAAAAAGGTTTGGTGTTGCGTGATGATACAAACCGTACGCATATTTATACTGCAAATGTTAGCAAAGAAAAAACGCAAAAACAATTGGTTGATAAAATGGTGGTTGCTTTATTCAGTGGATCACATTCGCAATTGGTAATGCAGGCTTTGGGTTCACACACACCAAGCAAACGCGAATTAGATGAAATTCAGCAACTGCTCGACAGGTATAAAAAATAATTAAGGTGCAGCAATTTTTACAGTCAACTTTTTTGCATGCTTTGGCAAATGGCCTTCTTTCAGGTATTTGGCAAATGGCTTTGCTTTGGCTTGTAACAGTTATGTTGTTTAAAGCATTCAGGCTTTCATCAGCACAAAAATTTGCAATTGCTTTTATTGCTCAGTTAAGCGGTTTTTTACTTTTTATTTATACCTGTTTTTATGCTTACAATTCAGGCTGGCAAAAAATAGCTTACGGCGAAACTTCTTCAAATTTTTTATTAAACATCAATAAAATTATAACCGAATTAATGCCATACGCAGCAGCACTTTATTTATGCCTGCTGCTGTTTAAATTAGTTCAGCTTGCATTTAATTACAGGCACACAAAAGGTTTAAAAAATTATGACCTTACTAAAATGCCTGCCGACAAAAGAATATTTGTGAAGCAGATGAGTGCATTATTTTCTTTGAAAAAAAAAGTAAGCATTTATGTGTCGGCAAAAATTAATTGTCCGCTTACAATTGGTTTTTTAAAACCAGTTATACTTATTCCGGTTGCGGCAATAAATCATCTTACAACAGAGCAAATGGAGGCCGTGATACTGCATGAACTTGCACACATTAAACGAGCAGATTATTTGCTTTTCATGCTGCAAGCAATTATTGATAAAATTTTCTTTTTCAATATTTTTTCGTTGATGCTGAGCGCTATTATTGAACGTGAAAGAGAAAACGCCTGCGATGATTGGGTGCTGCAGTTCAAATACAATTCTATGCATTATGCTGAGGCATTATTTAAACTGGGAAGACTAAAAGCTTCGCCGGTTTTTGCAATGCAGCTTACAGGCAAAAAAGATAATTTATTATTGATGCGGATACAACGCTTGTTGCATAACTCTCAACATAAAAATACTTTTAACCTGCAATCTGCTTTAACAGGGCTATTAAGTTTAATGATTGTTGCAGCCTTAATTTTTTCTGCTGCCATACAATTTAAACCTGAACAAAAAATTAAAATTACGGCTGCAGTTTTTACTAAAAATGAAAATAAAAGTGTTGCCGCTTTTACTGATAAAAAGTTAGCTCCATTTAAAATTGCCGCTGTAAAAGATGTGAAGAAAAATTCTGGAGCTATAAATCAATCTTTTTATAAACAAGATCAAATCAGGCAAAAGACAGATGAATCTGAGTTAAGCGCACAGGCTAATTTAATGGCTTTAAAACAAAATTATCTTGTGCAGGTTAAAGCCAAACTTGATTCAATTAAAAATGCTTTACCACAATACCAACAAGCTTTAAATTCTCAGTTAATTGTTACGCCGGATGTTGTAAGAAAAGCAATTTCATATCAAAATTTCAGGCAGATTGAAGACATGCTTGCTGCCAGCGGAGATTCAGTAACTGTAAAAGAAAGCGATGCTTCTAAAAACAGTTATCAAAAAGAAATTACTATTGAAGCCAAAGATAAAAATGGCAATAAGCATGTATACACAGTTATTGTTCAACTGTATCAATAATATGTAATAAAAAAGCGGCCAACGAAGAGCCGCTTAAAAAATATCATTTATTAAAATTTATATGATCAGCATCGCATCGCCATAACTAAAAAAGCGGTATTTATCTTTAATTGCTTTTTTATATGCTTCCATAATTAAATCGTAACCGGCAAAAGCGCAGGCCATAATTAATAAACTTGTTTTGGGCAAATGAAAGTTGGTAACAAGGCTATCGGCCACATTAAATTTATACGGCGGATGAATAAAAATATTCGTCCAGCCTTCGCTGGATTTTAAAAATTTTTGTGCAGTAAAACTTGTTTCCATGGCACGCATGGTTGTTGTGCCGATGGAACAAATGCGATGATCTGTTTCTTTTGCAGCGTTTACAATGCGGGCGCATTCTTCATCAATACGATAATATTCTGCGTCCATTTTATGCTTGCTTAAATCTTCCACTTCAATCGGGCGAAAAGTGCCAAGCCCTGTATGCAAAGTAAGTTCAGCAAAACGAATACCTTTTATTTCGCAACGTTTTATAAGTTCTTTGCTAAAATGAAAACCTGCAGTTGGTGCGGCAACAGCGCCTTCGTTTTTTGCATAAACGGTTTGATACCGTTCTTTATCTTCTTCATCCGGTTTACGCTTAATATATTTTGGCAAAGGTGTTTCGCCCAAAAATTCAAGCATTTTGCGAAAGCTGTTATCATCGCCTTCCCACAAAAAACGAATGGTTCTTCCGCGGCTTGTGGTGTTATCAATTACTTCTGCAACCAGTTCATCGCTCTCACCAAAATATAATTTATTGCCCACGCGAATTTTTCTTGCAGGATCAACAATTACATCCCATAAACGGTTAGGTTTATTTAATTCACGCAATAAAAAAACTTCAATGCGGGCGCCGGTTTTTTCTTTGCGGCCATACATGCGTGCCGGAAAAACTTTTGTATTATTTACAACAAAAACATCTTTATCATCAAAATAATCCAAGATGTCTTTAAAATATTTATTTTCTAATTCACCTGTTTTGCGATGCACCACCATCATGCGGCTGTCTTCGCGGCGTTTGGTAGGATTTTGAGCAATAAGATTAAGTGGAAGATCAAAACGAAATTGTGAAAGCTTCATGTGTCAGTTCAAAGTTTAAAGTAACATTCAAACCGCTTCCGCCTTACGGGACGGTTGAAACGTACGCTGATAAAAAAATTAAAGGCTGCAAAAGTAGTTTAAAAAAAGCATGTTTTGCAATATTATATTTAAAAGCTGGTTAATCATAACTCATTTTAAAATATGGTATCATTTAAACCTTTATTTTTAGCACCGAAATTATTGTTGCTGATGCTGAGAAAATTTACGGCCTTTATCCTGCTTTGTTTAGTGTGTACCTGCGCATTTACCCAAACATCAAAATCTTCAAAATATCCTTCTCTTTTTTGGGAGATCAGCGGTAACGGTTTAAAAAAGCCTTCTTATTTATTTGGCACCATGCACGTAAGCAATAAAATGGCTTTTCATTTAAGCGATTCTTTTTATAATGCCATTCAGCATACAGATATGGTGGCGCTTGAACTGAATCCTGAAAACTGGCAGAAAGATATGGTGCGGCTGAATGCGGCGCAGCAACAGCTTGAAAATTTTTATAAAGATAATGCCACGCAATATTTAACTGAATCTTCGTTTAGAATTGATGATTATTACGACAAGCTGAAGGCTGCTTTAACTGCCGATCCGCAGCAAATAAACAGTTTGTTATACCGCACATTTTCGGTGCAGCAGGATTATGAAGAAAACACTTATTTGGATTTATACATTTATCAAACAGGAAGAAAATTTGGCAAGCTTGCCGGCGGCGTGGAAGATTACTATCAAACACAAAAAATTTTGTTTGAAGCGTATGCCGCCATGGAAAAAGAAAGATTGAAAAAAGAAGTTGAAGCAAACCGCGAATCGCCGGTTGATATTGATAAAAAAATTCAGGAAGCTTACCGCCGCGGAGATTTGGATGTGCTTGATTCGCTTGAACGTTTATCATTTAATTCACCGGCATATACTGATAAATTTTTGTATGAAAGAAATAAAATTCAGGCCAATTCAATTGATACATTAATTAAAAACCACAGCATTTTTGTTGGCGTTGGCGCTGCGCATTTGCCGGGTTCAAAAGGTGTTATTGAATTGCTGCGAAAAAAGGGTTATACACTGCGGCCCATTTTTATGCAGAATGAAGATGCAACGGCAAAAGAATCGGTAGAAAAATTAAAAGTGCCCGTTCATTTTTATAATGTTACTGCAGATGATGATTTGATACATGTAAAAGCCCCCGGCATATTATATAAAATGCCTGCATCAAACTATAATAATTTTAACGATAACTGGCAATATGCCGATATGGATAACGGCGCTTATTACATGCTTACAAGCGTTAAAACACATGCAGGTTTAATTAACCAAACCGCTGATGATGTTTTGAAAAAAACAGACAGCCTTTTGTATGAAAATATTCCTGGAAAAATCATCACAAAAAAATCTATAGAAAAAAATGGTTACAAAGGTTTTGACATTTTAAACAGAACCCGCCGCGGAGATTTGCAGCGTTACAATATTTTTATAACACCGTTTGAAATTCTTATTTTTAAAATGAGCGGCAACGAAGATTATGTAAACGGAGCTGAAGCCGATACTTTTTTTAATTCAATCAGCTTTAAACAACCTGCACAATTACCGCTGAATTTTACAACTTCATCTGCCGGTTTTCATATCCGCTTTCCACAATTTCCGCAAATACATAAAAGCATTTACAACACCGATGGAATTGATAAATGGGAATTTGAAGCAAACGACAGCACCAGCGGAAATGCTTATGCGGTTTATGAAAAAACGCTTATCAATTTAAATTCTATGGAAGAAGATACGTTTGATATTAGTCTTATCGAACAAAGCTTAAAATCATCTGCCATAATTGATAAAGAAATCTTCAGAAATTTTATAAAGATTGGCGAATACAATGCGCTTAAAATGCAGTTTGCTTTAAAGAACGGTAATTATATAAACGCTGAAGCAATTTTAAAAGGCCCGCAATATTTTTTATTGCTGCAAACAAGCCATAAAAAAAATACGGATACAGCATTTTTTAACTCGTTCGGTTTTAATTCGCTGCAATATGCGCCATCAACTGTTTATACTGATACGCTGCTTGATTTTAAAGTAAAAACGCCGGTGCAGCCAACGCTCGATTCATCGCTTACACACATGATGTATGAAATGCTGCATGATGAAACTTTTGCATCGCAGCTGCAGGCCGGCAATTACTGGCCAAAAAATCAGTATGCATTGTTTAAAAGCGATTCAACCGGTGAAGCTGTAATTGTAAGCATGTATAATTATCCGAAATATTATTATGCAAAAGATTCTGCAGCATTCTGGAAAAAGCAATTGCGTTTCGATAATAATGATGCATACGTTTATGCTGAAACGCCTTACAAACCCTGCGATTCCTGCCAGGGTTATAAAATTTTTTGGAGAGACACCAATACCGTTCGCCAGATCATTAACTATAAAATATTAAAAAATAACAGGCTGTATAATTTGTATGCAATTACAGATACAAGTAATAATGAAAGCAGTTTTATTAAAGATTTTTTTGAAACATTTACGCCGCTTAATAAAAATAAAACATCAGTTTATACAAACAAGATAAACACTTTTTTTTCTGATTTATACAGCAAAGATTCGCTTACAAAAGCAAAGGCAAGAAACGCAATACCAAACGTTTTTTATGGCGCTGAAAATATTAGCAGGATTGTAAACTTCATCAATAAATTAAATTATGGCGAGCAGGATTATTTTGAAATGAAGCAAAAATTTATTTTGGAATTAGGATATATTAATGATAGCTGCTGCACCGATAAAGTGGTTGATGCACTTAAAAGCATTTATAAAAAAACTGCCGATACATCTTATTTTCAAAACGAAGTTTTTTGGGCGCTTGAAAACCTTGAAACAAAAACATCTTATTCAACTTTAAAAGATCTTTTATTACAAGATCCGCCATTGTTTGATAATTATGATGACTACAGCGATTTTTTTGAACGGCTTGAAGATTCGTTACAGCTTACACGTTTATTGTTTCCTGAAATTCTGGAGTTGACAACTATTGAAGATTATAAAGAACCTGTAATTGATCTTTTAACCACCTTGCTCGATAGCGGCTTTATTCAAGCAAATAATTATAAAGAATATTTCAGCAAAATTTATTTTGATGCAAAAATTGAAATGAAGAAACAGCAAAATGCAGAAGAAAAATTGCTGGAACAACAATCGCAGAAAAATTTTAATGAAAATAAAACAAGCGACGATAATTATACCGTTGATAATTATACTTCAAGCAATATTGATAAATACGCTGCATTGCTTTTACCTTTTTACGATTCGGTTGCAGGCTTGCCAAAATTTTATAATCGCTTACTGCAATCGAGAGATACAGGTTTGCAATTGCGCACTGCAGCACTACTTATAAAAAACAGAAAGCCCGTAGCAGATTCTGTTTTAAGCGGAATTGCATCGAAAGATAATTACCGCAGTGCATTATTGAATAAGCTTGAAGAAATAGATCGTGCTGATCTGTTTCCGTCAAAATATAAAAAGCAGGAATTAATTGCACGCTCTTTATTATGCGATTCTGAAAAAACAGACATCACGCAAATGGAACCGGAAGGAAAAACATTTGTTAACAGCAAAAACGAAAAAGGATATGTATATTTTTTCAGGTATAAAACAAAAAAAGATAATTCATGGCAAATCGGAATAAGCGGCCCACAACCTGAAAATGCAAAAGAAGTAAACACAAACAATGTTTTTACTTCACTAACAAACGTAAAACTTACTGATGATAAACCTGCGTCTGAACAATTCAATAACCAGTTATTAAGATTAATTTTTAAGCAGCATAAAAGCGCTGTCCATTTTTTTGAAGATGAAGAAAATGCATACAATTATGATTATCGCATAAATTAAAGCAGGTTTTAAATTAAGATCAGTACGTTATTTTATATGCTTCGCCTACAATTTCCGCAACATAATTTTCGCATAAAAAAACAAAATAACAGCCATTTTATTTTTGATGAAGTGCGCCGAAGCTGGGTTACGCTTACACCTGAAGAATGGGTGCGCCAAAATGTTTTGCAATATTTAATACAGGAAAAAAAATATCCGCCATCAGTAATTTCAGTTGAAAAAATTATTACCGTTGGTGAATTAAAAAAAAGGTACGACGTTGTTGTGTATAAAAAAAATTTACCGTGGTTAATTGTTGAATGCAAAGAAGAAAATGTTGCCATTAATGCTGCTGTAATTGAGCAGGTGCTCAGGTATAATATGGCGCTTTCAGTAAAATATTTTGTTGTAACAAATGGCAGCCAAAATTTTGCTTACGAAATTGCAGATGGCTTGTTTAAAGAATTAAAAAAATTACCGGATTATAATAGTTTTTAAAACGCATTTGTAATGTATAAATTTCCTTAATTTGCTGTATACATTAAAAAAATGATTATGAGAAAGTTGTTACTACTTGTTTGTTTAGTTGCTTTATTTTTCCCGTTTATCCTGAAGGCGCAAAACCAGTTACCCGAAGCTTATTTTAAAAATCTTGTCTCTAAAAATGCAACGCAAATTGGCCTTACCAATTACGATTTGCAAAACACACGCATATCAGATTTTTATTATGACAATCATTCTAAAACATACATGGTTTATTTAATTCAAACCTATAAAGGGGTTGATGTGGATAATGTTTTATCGCCGCTTTGTTTTAAAAATGAAAAATTAGTTAGCGGCCATTTTATTTTTGTTGGCGATATAAATAAAAAGGCAAAAAATATTTCAGAAAAACCTTCTGTTGATGCGCCAACTGCCGTGTATAATGCAGGAAGAAATATTGGTGTTTACAGCAATTTCCGGTTGGTTCCATCCAGTTTGCTTAACAATGGCAAAAAAGCTGAATTTAATTTGCCTGATATTTCGCACAATAAAATAATTACCGAACTAAAATGGAAATTTAATGAAAGCAGTGCAACTTATTCTTTAGTGTGGAACACAATCATTCACCAAAAAAATAATGCTTTATGGTTAATAAGTGTTGATGCTTCAACAGGCGCTGTGGTTGATAAAAAAAATCTAACTGTTTATGAAAAAATGCCGCAGCAAAAACAACATCATAATATATATGTGTATGAAGATGATGCTGCTGTTGCCGCAGATAATTTAAATGATATAAAAGGAATTAAAACAGTAAGCTCTGCTAAATACCGTGTGGTGAATTTTCCTGCAGAAAGCCCGATAGTTGCAGGAGGCACACCCGCATTAACCACTAACCCGTGGATGATGTTTCCCAATGCAAACGCATATACTTTAAAATGGAATTCAGATAACACCGGAGATTATGACAGCGCCTTTGGAAATAATGTTCATGTTGTAGAAGATAAAGACGATAACAATGTTGGCGGATATTCTGCCCATTCAATTACGCCGTTGCCCAATCTTGATTTTGATTATACAACAACATCTATTTTGCCAACTGATAGTGGCAGCAATCGCGAAGCTGGTTTAACCAATCTTTTTTACTGGAATAACCTGATGCACGACATGAGTTATCAATATGGATTTGATGAAGCAGCAGGTAATTTTCAACAAACAAATTTTGGAAGAGGCGGCCAGGAAAATGATTATGTAAATGCCGATGGCGATGATGGATCGGGTATTGATAACTCAAACTTTTCAACACCTGCAGATGGTTCAAGTCCGCGCATGCAAATATATTTTTGGCTTCCTAATCCAGACACTGTTTTAAAAGTAAATGCTCCGGCAACGTACGCAGGCTTTCATCCTTCTTCATTAGGAGAAATAAGTTTATACGCACAAAAGCCGCCTGTTACATCAAACATTGTTTTTTATAATGATAGCGGCGCAACTACACACAAAGGTTGCGTATCACCATCAAATGCATCTGATTTGGCCGGTAAAATTGTTTATGTTGACCGCGGCAGTTGCAATTTTGATGTAAAAATATTAAATGCGCAAAACGCCGGTGCGGCGGGGGTTATTGTTGGCGATACGCTTAGCACAGCCGCCAGCAAATTGGTAACTATGACGTATAAAACAAATCTTTTTGGAGATGTGATTTTTGATAACACCGTAAAAATTCCTGCATCTTTTGTAAGAACGGTGGATGCATTAGAAATAAAAAATCTTATAAACGCAGGAACTGCTGTAAACGTTACGCTGTATTCAAAATTAACCGATGGCAGTTTTGATGATGGAATTGTTTGTCATGAATACACGCATGGAATTTCTACAAGATTAACCGGCGGCCCAAGCAATAGTTCATGCTTAACAAATGCTGAAGCCATGAATGAAGGATGGAGCGATTATTTTGCAATTATGATGACCAAAGATTGGTCAACTGCAAAACTTACTGATGGCGCATTGCCTAAAACAATCGGCAATTATGCAGTTAGTTTGCCGGCCGACGGACCTGGAATAAGAACGTTTCCTTATTCAACAAACTTTTCAATCAATCCTCAAACTTATGACTCGTTAATAACGTCAGACGGAGAAACGCATGACGTTGGAGAAGTTTGGTGTGAAATGCTTTGGGAAATGACGTGGCAGCTCATTCAAAACATTGGCGCCATTAACCCGCAGTTAGCTAATGCTGCCGGAACCGGCGGCAACTCTGTTGCATTAAATTTAGTGATGGAAGGTTTAAAACTACAGCTTTGTAAACCGGGTTTTGTTGATGGCAGAAATGCAATTTTAAAAGCAGATACTGTTTTATATAATGGAAAATACAGCGCTGCCATTTGGAAGGCTTTTGCAAGAAGAGGCTTGGGATTTAGTGCAAGCGAAGGCAGCACCAACAGCACTGTAGATGGTAAGGCTGCGTATGATTTACCTTCTGTTCTGCCGGTTATATTTGGCAGCTTTACCGCACAAAAACAAGGCGCTTCTGCTTTATTGAACTGGACAACAGCGCAAGAATTAAATACAGATAAATTTATTGTTGAACGCAGTGCCAGATGCAAAAACATTTTCTGCAATTGGCCAGCTAAAAGCCGCTGAAAACAGCGCAGTTACAGTGCCTTACCAGTTTACAGATAATTATCCTTTAAAAGGAGATAATATTTATCGCATTAAAGAAATGGATAAAGATGGTAAGTTTAATTTATCTGAAATGCGTTCTTTAAACTTCGCCGATCTAAAACCTGAAATAAAGATTTCACCAAACCCGGCAACCAATATTGTAACCATTAGCATTCCGGGCAATAATCAAAATCTTACAATAAGATTATTGAGCAACATTGGCCAGGTAATTGGAAATTATACTATGACAAATCAATCTTATTCTATTGATGTATCAAGGCTGGCAAGCGGCGTGTATAACATTACAATTGATGGCAATGGATATTCAACAAAATATAAATTGGTAGTTCAATAAACAATAAATATTTTTTTTAAAAGGCTGTTGAACAAACAGCCTTTTTTATTATAAATTATCAGATTGAATTAACAACTTGCATTTGCAATCTTGTTTACATTTACATCAGTTAAAAACTCTTCTTATTATATGAAAAAAATCTTTCTTGCAATTTTTTGCGCATTACTTTTTGCAAACCTTCATGCTCAAAATCCTGTTTATTATTTATTGGTTGGCACTTATACAGATGGCGGCACAAACGATGGAATTTATATATATCGTTTTAATCCAAATAAAGGCGAAGCAACTTTTGTAAGTAAAACAAGCGGCGTTCAAAATCCATCATGGTTATGTATTTCGAAAGATGGAAAGTTTGTGTATTCAGTTAATGAAAATGCAGGAACAACGCCGGGAGAAGCAAGCGCTTTTGCTTTTGATAAAAAGAAAGGCACGCTCACATTTTTAAATAAGCAACCAACAGATGGTTTGGCGCCTGCATATATTGCTGTAGATGCAAGCCGGCAAAAATGTTATAACTGCAAATTACAGCGGCGGAAATATTTCTGTGTTTAAAACAAATGCTGATGGTTCTTTGCAACCTCATGCACAACTTGTATCACACGAAGGTTATGGCGTAAATGTGCAGCGCCAGGAAATGCCGCATCCGCATGAAGTGGTATTTTCTCCTGATGAAAAATATGTGTTTTCGCCTGATTTGGGCAACGATAGATTATACCAATATATTTTTAATGGAAGTGATGAAAAAAATATTCTCACACCAAACGATTCTGGTTATTATACCATTGAGGATGGCTTTGGACCAAGACATATTATTTTTAGTCCTGATGGAAAAAATGCGTATTTATTGAATGAGCTTTCCGGGCAGATAATTGTGTATGGTTATGCAAACGGAAAATTAACGCAAAAGCAAATGATTGCTTCAACAACAGCGGGCGATAAAAACGATCGCGGCAGCGCTGAAATAAATATTACGCCAAATGGAAAATTTTTATATACAAGTAACCGCGGAGCCGCGAACGCTATTTCATTATTTAAAGTACAAACAGATGGAACGTTATTAGCAAACGGAACACAGCCGGTGAATGCAAATCCGCGAAGTTTTATGATTGATCCAACCGGTCACTTTTTATTAGTGGCCAGCCAGGATAATAATACTATACAAATATTTACTATCAATAAAAATTATGGGTTATTAGAAAACGGAAGCACATTAATTTCTGATGTAAAAAAACCGGTTTGTTTGCAAATGGTGCCTGTTAATTAATTATACAATCAAACATTAGCACATGTAAATTTAAAGTGGTTTACCTTCACTGCATGGTTACTAACCTCAGCACAAAACACAGTTTAATAACTAACTGGATAAGTGAGTTGCGGTCTGCAGAAATACAAACTGACCGGCTTAGATTTCGCCGCAACCTTGAACGCATCGGAGAAGCCATAGCCTATGAAATAAGTAAAACATTACCGTGGCACGAAAAAGAAATTCAAACTCCTTTGGGTATTCATGCAAGCAAAGTATTATTACAGCAGCCGGTGTTAGCAACCATTCTTCGGGCCGGTTTGCCTTTTCATCAGGGCATATTAAATTATTTTGATAAGGCAGATAATGCTTTTATTTCTGCCTACAGAAAGCATCGCCGCGATGGAAGTTTTGAAATTAATCTTGAATATTTAAGCTCTCCTTCTCTTGAAGACCGTGTGCTTATTATTTGCGATCCTATGTTGGCAACCGGTGCTTCACTTGCAACTGCTTTACATGCTTTAAAAGATAGCGGCACACCATCACAAATTCATATTGCTTCTGCCATTGCCGCTTCTGTTGGTGTTGAATATATAATAAGAGAATTTGGTGAAAAATTATATATTTGGTGTGGAGATATTGATGATGAATTAACTGCTAAAGGATATATCGTTCCGGGATTAGGTGATGCCGGCGATCTTGCCTTCGGATCAAAAACACAGTTTTAAAATCAAGCAGCTATAATCATTTTTATACAGTCTGATTATTTTGTATCCTGGTTGAAACTTTAAACAGTAAATACCCATCAACCACAAAAAATAAATGATGAAAATTTTTGTTACACTTTTTTTAGTAACACTTGCTGTAAATACTTTGGCCCAGGATCCTCATTTCTCTCAATTTTTTTCTTCACCTATGACGCTTAACCCGGCTTTTACAGGCAAGTTTGATGGCCAGGTGCGTGCTGCAGTTAATTATCGCAACCAATGGCCCACTATTAACCAGGCTTATGAAACCGGAACTGCTTCAGTTGATTTTCCAATTCTTGCAAGTCATATACCATCAACAGATACCTGGGGTTTAGGATTTATGGGTTATACTGATAAAAGCGCTGCCGGTGCAGTTGCATTCAATTATTTTTCTGTTTCAACAGCTTATCATAAAGGTTTGGATGAAGATGGTTTTCACCAGTTAGGTGCAGGTTTCCAGGTTACTTATTCAAACATGCTTATTAATACTTCTAAACTAACTTTTCAAGATCAGCTAACACCTTTTGGGTTTACCAAACCAACAGAAGAAATTTTTAATACTTCAACACTTAAAGCAAATTATGTTGATGTAAATGCCGGCATTCTTTATACGGCAAGCACATCAGATAACAATAATTTTTATGCTGGTGTAAGCCTTTACCACATTAACCGGCCAAAACAGGAATTTACCGGCATTAATTATAATTTATATCCGCGTGCTACATTTCATGCCGGTGGATATTTTCCGGCAAGCGAATTATTAACCATTCATTTAAGCGGTTTATACAGCACGCAGGCCAGCGCACACGAAGCGCTTTTAGGCGGCGCCATGCAATTTTTAGCAAGCGATGCCAATGTTGACCAACCCACAAGTTTTTATGGTGGTTGCTGGGTTCGTTTGGGCGATGCCATTATACCTTATGTTGGTTTGGAATTCAGTGGCATGCGTGTTGGCATTTCTTACGACATTAATACTTCCAGTTTAAAAACGGCTTCTGAAAGCCAGGGTGGAATTGAAGTATCACTTATTTATATAAAACAAAAGCCCGAAGGAAAGGGTTTGCCATGCCCTAAATTTTAATTTATTTTTTTGTTGATGTTCAGTTGCTGCTCCGCGCCTGCGTTCTGTCATGCTGAAACATTAGTTGGATGTCGCACATGCTGCGGTACTGCTGATGTTGCTTGTGTCTGCCACGCTTGCGGCAATACCTGTGTTGCTGTGGTGTTATTCTTGAATTCTGCTTTTTAAATCCATTTTATTATTCAATATTCTAACAATTTCAATTTTATCTTCTTTAAGTTTTTTATAGAAAATGATGTGATGACTTGCTTTAAAACAAAAGATATCATCATTAATCTCATTATAGTTTTTACCTAAGCTTGGTTTGTTAGCTAACTCTTGGCAATATTCAAGAAGCATATTATAATACTTGTCAGCTTGTTTTTCTGGCCAAACATTATAAGTGTAATTCCAAATTTCTGATAAATCATCAACAGCTTTGTTTGTTAGAATATAATTGGCCATTCTTTTTTTTGTTGTCTTTTAAAGTTTCAAGATGCTTTTTTGCATTAAAATTTTTAGCTATTCCGCTTTTAATGCCATCATCTACTGCTTTTTTTAGAGCAACAATTTTGTTCTCCTCTTCCTCTAACAAACGTAACCCCGCTCTAATAACTTCGCTTGCATTTGTAAATCTGCCTGTTGCTATTCGTTTGTCAACAAAATCTTCAAAATGATCTCCCAACGAAATAGATGTATTTCTACCCATAATTAAATTTTTTTTTGAAGTTACCAAACTTTGGTAACTTTTATAATTATGAAATAACAAATTTTGAGGAAAGCTCTTTCAACCCTTGTATTGCTAAACTATATTCAGCTTTTACAGCATTAAAATTTTCAAAGAATTAGTTATCAACCTTGAAATTAAAATGGGTTTTCTTCTTCAGGGCCATCTTCAAATTTATCATCATTCATGCGGCTTCCTTTTTGAATAAATAAACGTGCATTATCATCACCGCCATTCTGCGGCTGATGTGGCGGTATAGGTTTCCAGTTACCGCCGGGCGGCAAAGCAGCGCCGGTATCACCATCCCATTCTTCAAACTTTTGTATGTGCAATAAAGCACGAAGTTTAATATTTTCAAGCGAGCCATTTCTGTGCTTGGCAATTTTTACGTGCGTTTCGCCACGGGTGCTTTCACCATTTTCATTAGCATAATTTTCATAATATTCCGGGCGATAAATAAACATTACCATATCGGCATCCTGCTCAATTGCGCCTGATTCACGCAGATCACTCAACTGCGGCATCTTACTTTCTTTACGCGTTTCAACAGCGCGACTTAACTGGCTCAAAGCAATGATTGGGATGTTTAATTCTTTTGCAAGCGCTTTTAAATTTCTGGAAATATTGCTTATCTCCTGCTCGCGGTTTACACCACGATCGCCAATGCCGCTCATCAATTGCAGGTAATCTATAATTATTAAACCAACATTATGTTTATTAACCAATCGCCTTGCTTTTGCCCGAAACTCAAAAATGTTTAAAGCTGCAGTATCATCAATAAAAATTGGTGCCTGCTCTAATTTTTTAATACCCTTTGTATGCAATTGCTGGTATTCATATTCTTCTAATTTACCACGTGCAATTTTTTCAAGCGCTATTTCGCTTTCTGCTGAAAGAATACGCTGCACCAATTGCGAAGCGCTCATTTCAAGCGAGAAAAAAGCAACCGGCGTTTTTTTAATGGGATTTAAAGCCGCATTGCGTGCAAGATTTAAAGCGAGCGCTGTTTTACCAACCGAAGGTCTTGCAGCAAGAATAATTAAATCAGTAGGCTGCCATCCGTACGTTACACGATCAAGACTTGCAAAGCCGCTGGGCACGCCGGAAATATCTTCTTTTTTTGTGCGTAGTTCATCAATACGGTTTATTGCTTTAGCCAATGCATTACCAATATCCTCATAATTTTTTTTCAGATAATTATTGGTGATGTTGAACATTTTTGTTTCGCTTTCATCAAGCAAATCAAAAACGTCAGTGCTGTCTTCATACGCATCGCCAATTATTTCGCCGCTGATGCGTATCAGTTCTCTTTGAATAAATTTTTGTAAAATAATGCGTGCATGTGCTTCAATATTGGCTGTAGAAACAACAGCATTGGTAAGTTTTGTAATGTAATAAGGGCCGCCAACTTCTTCAAGTTCTTCTTTTGTTTTTAATTCTTCAACAACAGTTAACATGTCAATCGGCATGCTTTGTAGTGCCAGGCTTTGAAAAGCCCTGAAGATGCGCTGGTGCGCATCGGTATAAAAACATTCGGGTTTTAAAATTTCAACAATTGTATCAAAAGCACTTTTTTCAAGCATAATGGCGCCAAGCACCGCTTCTTCTAAATCTCTGGCCTGCGGTGGTAATTTGCCATAAACCATTGTGCTTAGATCAATCGAAGATTTTCTGCGTGTTCTCCTGTCTTTATTTTGATTTACAATATCCATTTATCTTAAAAAATTTATTGGGTTAGTTACCTGCTTTGCCGGTTAAGAAATTGTTACCTGTATGTTTCGGTAATGTTATTGCTTAAACGGGGCAACGAATTAAGGTGTAATTAATGGCACCAAAAAATTTTATTTCATTAAAACTTATTCATTAAAATTCCACCGTTTGTAAACAATAAAACGAGGTTATCAACCATAATCTTATAGCTTTTCAACAAAAACAAAAAGTTTTAAAAGAGATGCGCACAGATATAAACATAAACCGGTGCAAAAAAAATTTTTTAGAACAATGCTTGCTTTAAAAAAATTTGTGTATCTGCTGCAACAAATCAGTAATATTTATCCGCTTATTTTGTAAACTATATTTTTGCAGCAACTGTATTGTATGAAGATATCTTATAACTGGCTTAATACATATTTACCTGAAATAATTGAACCGCAAAAATTATCGGAGATATTAACTTCTATTGGTCTTGAAGTTGAATCTTTAGAGCCATACGAAAATTTTAAAGGCGGTTTAAAAGGATTGATTGCGGGAGAAGTTATCAGTTGCCAGCCACATCCAATGGCAGATAAATTAAAGCTAACAAAGGTTGATATTAATAAAAATGAGCCGTTGCAAATTGTTTGCGGAGCGCCAAATGTTGCAGCCGGACAAAAAGTAATTGTTGCGCCTGTTGGCACCATAATTCATCCGTTTAATGGCAATGCTGTTACAATGAAGGTTGCTAAAATACGCGGCATTGAAAGTTTTGGAATGATTTGCGCCGAAGATGAAATTGGCTTAAGCAACAACCATGAAGGCATTTTAATTTTACCCGCAGATACAAAACCCGGAACCGATGTGGCGCAATTGTTTAATGCTTATTCTGATTGGGTGTATGAAATTGGTTTAACGCCCAACCGCATGGATGCGCAAAGCCATATTGGTGTTGCAAAAGATGTTTGTGCATGGCTGTCGTATCATCAAAATAAAATGGCAAAACCTAATTTGCCTTTTAACAATAATATTAATGTGGGCAAAAGTGTAAATGAGTTTAAAGTTATTGTTGAAAATAAAGAAGATTGTAAACGCTATTCTGCGCTTATAATTAAAAATGTAACAGTTAAAGCATCGCCAGCATGGCTGCAGAATTATTTAAAAGCAATTGGACAGCGCCCAATAAATAATATTGTTGATATAACAAATTTTGTGTTGCACGAAACCGGCCAGCCGCTGCATGCCTTTAATGCCGATGCATTAACGTTAAAAAAGGTGGTGATAAAAAATCTTGCTGAAGGCACATTATTTAAAACATTGGATGACGTTGAAAGAAAATTAAGCAGCAACGATTTAATGATTTGTAATAACGATGAACCCGTTTGTATTGCAGGTGTTTTTGGCGGAATTAAAAGCGGCGTAACAGAAGAAACAAAAAATATTTTTTTGGAAAGCGCATGGTTTAGCCCGGCTTCGATAAGAGCAACATCTTTAAAACATGGCTTAAGAACAGAAGCTGCAATACGGTTTGAAAAAGGCGTTGATATTTCAGGCACCGTTTCATCATTAATAAGAGCCGCACAATTAATACAGGAAATTTGCGGCGGAGAAATAAGCGATGATGTAATTGATATTTATCCTTCACCAATTGAAAAAAAGGAGATCACTTTAAAATATAATTATCTTAAAAAATTAAGCGGAAAACAATACGATCATGCTGCAGTAAAAAAAATATTTTCTGCATTGGAGTTTGATATTCTTGATGAAAATGATACCGAAATAAAAGTGGCAGCGCCATTAAGCAAAGCCGATATTTCAATACCCGCAGACCTGGTTGAAGAAGTGGTAAGAATTGATGGTTTAAATAACATTGCCATTCCATCATCAATAACAATTACTCCGGCAATTGAAGAAAATAATTTGCGGGAAAAGTTAAAAGAAAAATTATCTCAAATGCTTATCGGGCTTGGTTTTAATGAGATAATCACTAATTCAATTTCTAACAGTAAAAATTATAGTGAGAATGATTTGGAAGATTCGGTAAGGTTACTAAATAATTTAAGTGCTGATCTTGATATTTTGCGGCCATCCATGCTTGAAACAGGTTTGGAAATTTTAGCGTATAACATCAACAGAAAAAATAATAACCTGCGTTTTTTTGAATTGGGCAAAATATATAAACGGGATAAAAATAATTTTGAAGAAACAGAAAAAATTTGCTTTTGGATAACAGGCAAAAAACAAAATTCAGGCTGGAAACATCAAAATAATGATGCAGATTTTTTTACTGCAAAAGGCATTATTACAGCTTTGCTTGAAAACATCAACATACAAAATAAAGTTTTTGAAGCAGCGCAATCATTAGCTTCCGGCACATTTCAAATTATTAAAAAAAATAAAACAGCATTAGGAAAATTGTTGCAGGTAAATAATACGGTGCTTCAAAAATTCAATATTAAACAACCTGTAATTTTTGCTGAGCTTGATGTAAATAATTTATTGAATGCTGCAGCAGAACATCAAATTTTATATAAAGAAATTCCGCAGTTCCCTGTGGTGGAAAGAGATCTATCAATTGTTATGGATAAAAATATTTTGTTTGGAGATATTGCTGCTTCGCTAAAAAATTTAAAAGCAAATTTTTTGGAAGATTTTAATTTGTTTGATATTTATGAAGGTGAAAAAATTGGCGACAAAAAATCGTTTGCTATTAATTTTAAATTTATAAATAAAGAAAAAACACTTACCGATGCAGAAGTGGAAACATCAATGCGAACAATTACAAACAAACTGGTTTCAGATTTTAATGCAGAAATACGGCATTGATTTTTAAATTTATTGTATGGAAGATTTTAATGCCGATTTAAAAGATTTGCAATTTGCGTTGCAAACACTTTTAAAAAAATACAATCATCTTAAAAAAGAAAATGAGCATTTAAAAAAAACAAATGATGAGCTTACTAAACTTATTTTAGAAAAAGATAATTTAATTAATGCGGCTGAAGAAAAAAGAATTACAAATAATATTAGCGGTCTGTATAATTTGGAAGAAAAAGAATTGCTGCAATCTAAAATTGATTTGTATTTAAAAGATATTGAAAAATGCCTCGCTTTACTTAATGCCTGATATGGAAGAATTTATACCTGTAAATATTTTGGTTGGCGACAGAAATTATCGTTTAAAAATTAAACCGGCTGATGAAGAAAATTTGCGCAAAACAATAAAGATCATCAATAATAAACTGATAGAATTTAAAACCAGTTTTGCCGGAAAAGACATGCAGGATTATATTGCCATGGTTTTAATTTGGCTGGCAACCGAGCAACCAGCATCAGTTTTATCAAGTGAAACCTCTCTGGAAATTTCAGCTAAGCTAAAAAGCCTGAAACAAATAATTGAAAGTGCATTATAAAAAAAGCTCCGTTCAAAAATGAACAGAGCGTTATTCTGAAAAAGCCCCCGAAAATCAATTAACCTTTACGGTTAAATAAGGCGAATAAGTCCAATTGCCATTGTTGTCTTTAAAACGCAGCATGTAATACATTGTGCTGCCTTTTACATTTGAATCGCTAAAAGAATAATTCTTTTTTAAAGAAGAATTTTCTGTTACATTAACAAACTGTGCAGTACAAAAAGTGCTTGTTGAAGCGCTGCTCATTAACTCAATACGACTAATGTTGTTTTCAAAAGCCGTAGAAAAACTAACTGTTACAGCGTTGGCTGCAGCTTTAACAGCCGCCATATTTTCTACAGCAACATTGGCATTTTGAAAAAAGATAGTTTGGTTTGCGGCCCCTGTTGGCGTAGATACCTGTTTTGTACAAGATAATAAGCTAAAACCCGTTACGATGATTAATAGAAACTTTTTCATTTTTTTTAAACTTTAAGTTTTCTTTCGAGACGGAGTAAAAACGGGTATCGCTATAATGCCAAAACAAATGCCAGTAGGTTTTTAAAGACGTAAAGTGATGATTATCATCAAATTGATAATCTACAAAAATCCAGAGTTTTTCCCAAATTGAAACAAATCTTTCCAAACTTGAACCTGAAATCACTTTAAATAATTTGAGTTTGGATAGTTACCTTCGCAAACACATTTTATTATTCAAAAAAATTTACTTCAATCATTTTTTCATGGATATAACTACAATAATATTAGCCATAGTTGGTTTGGCTGTTGGAATAGGTTTGGGAAAAATCATCTTTGCAAAAAATACACGCCAACGTGTAGAAGAATCTGAAAATCAAGCACAGCAAATTATTTCGGAAGCTCAATTAAAAGCAGAAACATTAAAAAAAGAAAGGGTTTTAGAAGCAAAAGAAAAATTTGTACAACTTAAAGCAGAGTATGATAAAGAAGTTTTAGAACGAAATAAAAAAATTAATGAAGGTGAAAACCGCATTAAACAAAAAGAAATATCAATCAATCAAAAAGAAGCTTCGCTTGAACGGCAAATAAAAGAAAATGAAGTAATTAAAGAAAATCTAAACCGACAGCTTGAGGTGGTTGCACAAAAAAGAAACCAGCTTGAAAAGCACCAGGAAGAACACATTAAGCGCCTTGAAAAAATTGCAGGTTTAACCGCAGAAGAAGCTAAATCTCAACTTGTTGAAAGCCTTAAACAGGAAGCACAAACACAGGCATTGCAACTACAGCAGGAAGTAATTGAAGAAGCTCGTCAAAAAGCAAATAAAGAAGCAAGAAAAATTATTATTCAGTCAATACAAAGAACGGCTGCTGAGCAAACCATTGAAAATACGGTTACAATTTTTAACCTTGAAAGTGATGAAATCAAAGGCCAGATAATTGGGCGTGAAGGAAGAAATATTCGTACAATAGAAGCCGCCACCGGCGTTGATTTGATTGTTGATGACACTCCGGAAGCCATTGTGCTTTCATCTTTTGATCCGCTTCGCCGCGAAATTGCACGCTTGAGTTTGCAAAGATTAGTGGCCGATGGGAGAATTCATCCTGCACGCATTGAAGAAGTGGTGGATAAAACCCGCAAACAGCTTGAAGAACAGGTGATGGAAATTGGCGAACGTGCCGTTATTGAACTTGGCATTCATGGGTTGCACAAAGAACTGATTCGTATTGTGGGGAAAATGCGGTTTCGTTCATCGTACGGGCAAAATTTATTGATGCACAGCCGTGAAGTGGCTAATTTATGCGCAACAATGGCTGCGGAATTAGGGCTAAATCCCAAACTGGCAAAACGCGCCGGTTTGTTGCATGATATTGGAAAAGTTCCTGACGAAGAAACAGAATTAAGCCATGCTTTATTAGGCGCAAAACTGGCTGAAAAATATGGTGAAAATGCAGCCGTGGTAAATGCAATTGGTGCGCATCATGATGAAATGGAAATGCAATATATCATCTCTCCCATTGTTCAAAGTTGCGATGCCATAAGCGGCGCCAGGCCTGGTGCACGAAGGGAAATTATGCAGCAATACCTTCAGCGCATAAAAGATCTTGAAACACTGGCAATGAATTATAACGGTGTTGAAAAGGCTTATGCCATCCAGGCCGGCAGAGAATTAAGGGTTATTGTTGAGGCAGATAAAATTACCGATACAGACAGTGATAAATTAAGTTTTGAAATAGCGCAAAAAATACAAAATGAAATGACATATCCTGGTCAGATAAAAATAACAGTGATCAGGGAAAAAAGAGCGGTAAACGTTGCCAGATAATAGCACAAGATTGAGTTTTATTTGGAATTTCTTTTACAGGCAATTACCTTTGCCGTCTTTTAAAAATCAGGTTATGAACGCAGCAACGCAATTTATACACGAACAGCTTACCGCAAAAAAGCAACATCCTAAATTTAAGGCAGGTGATAACGTAACCGTTAATTATAAAATTATTGAAGGCGGTAAAGAACGCATTCAAAGTTTCAGGGGAGATGTTTTAAAAATACAAGGTACCGGCCCTACAGCAACATTTACTGTTCGTAAAATATCTGATGGAATTGGCGTTGAAAGAGCATTTCCGTTTTTTTCTCCAAACGTTGAATCTATAATATTGAATAAAGTTGGTAAGGTGCGTCGTTCCAAATTATATTATTTGCGTAACCGCAGCGGCAAAAGCGCCAGAATTAAAGAAAAGAGAATGTAAATACATTTGTAAAATCTTTTTTAAAAACTATTATTTCTTTCAGGCATTAATTTTTTGTATACCTTTATTTTCTAAAAATATTTTATGAGTAGTCCTGGTATTTCCGAATGGGTTTTAATTATCCTTGCAGTATTAATTTTATTTGGCGGAAGAAAAATTCCTGAATTTATGAGAGGTCTGGGAAAAGGAATTCGTGAATTTAACGATGCTAAAAATAATGTAAAAAGAGAGCTTGAAGATGGCCTGAACGAACCTCCGCGTCAGCAATCTGTAAACACTACTCAAACTCCGAATACTACAACCACAACTCAGTCTACAACAACAACTACGCAGCCATAACTTATTCATTTATATAACTTAGCCTTTGTTGAACTTTTCTTCCATCAAAGACTATCAATCTTTTTTAAAAAACGGCAAAACCTCTTGTGTTGATGCCGTTTCTTTTTATATACAAAATATAAAAAAGAACGGGCATTTGAATGCCTTTCTTGAAGTATATGAACAAGAATCGCTTGAACGTGCCGCCTTCCTCGATAAAAAAAGAAAATCAGGTATTGAAACCGGAAAATTGCATGGCGTTGTTGTTGGATTGAAAGATGTGATTTGTTATAAGAACCACACCATTTCCGCAGGTTCACGAATACTTGAAAATTTTCAATCGGTTTATAATGCAACTGCAGTTAATAAATTACTTGAAGAAGATGCCATTATAATCGGCAGGCAAAACTGCGATGAATTTGCGATGGGAAGCAGCAACGAAAATTCTGCTTATGGAAATGTTTTAAATGCCGCAGATACTACAAAAGTTCCCGGCGGTTCTTCGGGTGGCTCAGCGGTTTCGGTTCAGGCCGATCTTTGCATGATAAGTTTAGGAAGCGATACCGGCGGATCAGTTCGGCAACCTGCAGATTTTTGCGGTGTTGTTGGGCTTAAGCCTTCCTACGGGCGAGTATCTCGATATGGGTTAATTGCCTACGCATCTTCATTTGATCAGATCGGAATTTTTGCAAAAAATATTGAAGATGCGGCTTTAACGCTTGAAGTAATTTCAGGTAAAGATGAATATGACAGCACTGTAACTGAAACAACTTTTCAATATAAAAACCTCAACACAGCTTCAAACAAAACAACATATAAAATTGGTTATTTTCCTGCAACATTTAACCATCCGAAGCTTGATGCAGCAATAGCAGTGCAACAAAAAAATTTCATTAAATGTTTGCAGGAAAATGAAATAATTGTTTCGGCTATTGATTTTGATTTGCTTGATTACATTGTTCCCGCTTATTATATTTTAACAACAGCCGAAGCATCAAGCAATCTTTCAAGATATGATGGTTTAAAGTATGGCGCATCACATCAAACCACAGAATTATACGAGCAAATTCAATTAACACGCAGTAATTTTTTTGGTAAAGAAGTTAAGCGCCGCATTATGCTGGGCACATTTGTTTTAAGCGAAGGATATTATGACGCGTACGTAAGCCAGGCGCAAAAGGTAAGAAGCATGCTGTTGCAAAAAGTACGATCTTTTTTTACAGAGGTTGATGCAATTATTTTTCCGGTTTCGCCAACCACAGCTTTTAAAATCGGCGAAAAAAACAACGATCCTGTTGAAATGTTTCTGGCAGATATTTATACTGTTTTTGCAAACCTAACCGGCATTCCCGCCATCTCAATTCCATTATTTAAACATTCTAATGGTATGCCGTTTGGCATGCAGCTAATGGCATCTCATTTAAATGAATTAACTTTGCTCGCCGTATCTGAAAAAGTTATTGCGATAAATAACAACAATTCTTTGCAGGCTGCTGAATTGTTGCATTAGAAAAATCAATGGTATTGTGATGAAAGTTTTAAAAAAAATTATAGTTTCATTTATTGCAATAAGTTTCACTTTTTTTTCTTCAGCTTATTGCAATAATCAACCTGCATTACAGCTATCTTTTAAAGACAGCACGGGCATTGATTCAACCAAAAAATTACACACGGCTTTATCAGCAACTGACAGTTCGAAATTATTCAGCAATCTGTTATCTTCTTCAGTTAATAATGACCTTAATTTTTCAATGAACGCTGAAGAAAAATTTTTTGCAGATGATTATATAAAAAAGCATACAGCTTATTTAAATAACATGAAGGTTTGGGGTAAACCTTATTTTGATTTGTACGACAAAATTTTATCATCGTATGGCATTCCTGTTCAGCTTAAATATTTATCGGTAATTGAAAGCAGTTTGCGTTGTACGGCGGTATCGTGGGCTGGCGCTGTTGGCCCCTGGCAAATTATGTCTGACGCTGCAAAACAACATGGCTTAAAAACAAATAATTATACAGATGACAGAGCAGATTATATTAAAAGCACTAACGCTGCCTGTAAAATATTAAAAGAGTTGTATAACACGTACGGAGATTGGCTGCTTGTAATTGCTGCATATAACGCAGGTTCAGGCGCTGTTAATAAAGCCATTGCTGAAGCACACAGTAAAAATTTTTGGAACATTCAATATTACCTCCCGCTGGAAACACGCAATCATGTAAAAAAGTTTATTGCCACGCATTATTTTTTTGAAGGCAATGGAAGCATTGCTACAGCAACTGCTGATGAAGCTAAAAATTTTACTTTAAATAATAACTCACCAAAAACTGAAGTTGCTGCAAACATTTCAACCATTAATATTGAAGGGAAATATAATTCTGTTGTTATTGCAAATAATTTAATGATGGATATTGCTGCATTCAATAAATTAAACCCAGATATAGATAATGTACTTGCAAAAGGCAATACTTATTCTCTGCATATTCCCGCAGATAAATTGCTGCTGTTTCAATCTAAAAAAACAGATATACTTAAGCAAAGCGTTGAATTACTATTAAGCACATCCAGCACCGCAAAATAATTATTGCAGCGTTTGTGTTATAGCTTTTGCTTTTAAAATACATTCTTCATATTCCTTTTCTGCGTCTGCATAAAAAGTGATTGCACTTCCTACAAGATAATTTAAATATGTATTGGTTTCATTATAAAAAATACTTCTTATTACTACATTAAAATCAAAGTTTTTTTGCGGTGATATATAACCAATGCTTCCCGAAAATAATTGCCGCTTTGTTTTTTCATATTGTTCAATCAACTGCATGGCGCTGCGTTTTGGTGCACCCGTCATTGAACCCATGGGAAATGTTGCCTGTATAATTTCTGAAAATAAAACATTCGTTTTTAATTCTCCTTTTACAGTTGATATCATTTGATGCACCTGCGGAAAAGAATAAATACCAAATAGCTCTTCTGCTGCAACTGTGCCTTCTTTGCAAATTTTGCTCAAATCATTACGCACCAAATCAACGATCATTACATTTTCACTTTTTTCTTTTTTGCTTTGATATAAATTATTCTTTTCAACATCATCTAAAACAGCATTTTTATTTCTTGTTGCTGTGCCTTTAATTGGTTGCGATAAAATTGTATTTTCTTTTTTTGATAAAAATCTTTCAGGGCTTGCACATAACAAATATTTATCATGCAATTTATAATAACATGAAAAAGGATTTGGTGAAATTTCATTGAATTGCTTAAACGTTAAAAGCGGATCAATCATACTATTTTCTGAAAAAAATTCGTGACAAAAATTTATTTCATAACAATCGCCGCGAAGTATGTGCTGTTGTAATTGCTTTACGGTTTTTATATATTCCTCTTTATTTATGCGCCCATTTAAATAAATATTTTTTTTGATTGCCGGTTCATTCAAAATTTTTTCTGCGTTTATTTCCTCAAATATTTTGTTCGGATTTATTTCTATTGAATGAATTGTCAGCAAATTTTTTTTTACTGATAAAACTACTTTTGGTATAAAGAAAAATATATCATCAAAGCCAATTTTATTTGTATGAAATGATTGAAGTTGCTCAATTTTATTTTTAAGATCATAATTTAAATGCCCGAATATCCAATCGTTATTTGCATTATAAAATGCATTAAGTTCAGAAAAAATATTTTCAGAAAATGAAATGGATTTATAGCTGTCAACCCCAACCAGGCAATCATAATTATGATATTTATCAGTATAATTATTACTATCCATAAAACAACAGATGCTAAACCGGTTTGCCCAGTTTAGCATCTGCATTTTAAAAACTTTAATATTATCTACATAAAAAGAAGCAATGGTTCGTTGCACTTAAATCTTAAGATTTAAAAATCATCATCAGTATCATCATCAAGGCTTCCTGAATCGTTAAACAAGTCAAATTCTTTTAAGTCATCATCAAACTTAAAATCTTCATCTTCATCTTCACCTTTTTTAGTGCCTGAAGATTTTTTACCTCTTGATTTTGGAATATCAAATTCATCAAAGTCAGGATCCCATTCCTCTTCTTCTTCAGGTTTTTCCCAATCATCAGCTACTTCTTCAACATCTTCATCGTCGCCGCCATCTTCATCATTTTCTTCTTTTTTCTTTTTTGTTTTGGGTGCAGCTTTTGGCGGTGATGCTTTTACATCATCGTCATCTTCAGGGTTATCATCAACATCGTCATCTTCCTGCTGTTTTTTTGATTTGGAATTTTTAGCAAGATCAGGCTTGTTTGCCTGTGACTTTGGATTGTCTTTTTTTTCTTTTTCTGATTTGGATGCCATACTCAATTTGGATTAGCAATGTAAAATTTCAACGAGTTTTTTAATCAGCAAAAAAATTTTTTATGCCATTATATTTATTATTTGTTCACGCTGCGGGCCGTTAGAAACATAACTAACAGGAGCGCCTATATATTGATTAATAAAAGAAATATAACGCTGCATTTCATCAGGTAAAATATTTCCGGTTTTAAGATTGGTTGAATCACAATTCCAGCCATTAAAACTTTTATAACCGGGTTCAACATTTACATGTGTTAACTGAAAAGGAACCTTATCGGTTTTATTGCCGTTAATTTTATAATCAACACAAACATTCAGCTCTTTAAAAGAATCTAAAACGTCAGCTTTTGTTATAACAACTTTTGTAACGCCGTTAAGCATACAGGTATATTTTAAAGCTACAAGATCAATCCAGCCGCAACGCCGGGGCCTTCCTGTAGTTGCACCAAATTCGTTACCAATTTTGCGCAATTCTTCGCCGGTTTCATCATTTAATTCTGTAGGAAAAGGGCCGCTTCCAACTCTTGTACAATACGCTTTTGTAACACCCAACACATCCTTAATTTTTTGAGGAGCAACTCCAAGGCCCGTGCAAACGCCGGCAGAAATAGTATTGGAAGATGTTACAAAAGGAAAGGTTCCAAAATCTATATCAAGCATAGTACCCTGTGCCCCTTCTGCCAAAACTTTCTTACCATTATTTATTTGTTCATTAATAAAGTATTCGCCGTTTACAACATTCAGCGTTTTCAAAAATTCTATCGCATCAAAAAAATCTTCTTCCCATTGTCGTAATATCTTCTGCGAAATGAAAATTATCCAGCAATTTTTGATGTTTTAAACGCAGCTTGATGTATTGTGTTATAAAAGATTTATCCATAATATCGCCAACACGCAACGCATTGCGGCCGGTTTTATCCATGTATGACGGGCCGATGCCTTTAAGCGTAGAGCCAATTTTATTTTCGCCTTTTGAAGTTTCTGAAGCCTTGTCTAAAGCGCGGTGCGTAGGCACAATTAAATTGGTCGTTGCGATATAAACAAGTTCTTTTTTACATCAATACCAAAAGCTGCAACCGTTTCGCATTCTTTTTTTAAAGTAACGGGATCGAGCACAACGCCATTACCAATTATGTTGATGGTGTTTTGATGAAATATACCAGACGGAATTTGATGCAGCACAATTTTTTTATCCTTAACATACAAAGTATGGCCTGCATTTGGGCCGCCCTGAAAGCGGGCAATTATATCGTAATTGGGAGCGAAATAATCAACTATTTTACCTTTACCTTCATCGCCCCATTGCAAACCCAGAATTACATCAACCATTAGTTTTTCTTTTATGTTGCCGCAAAATAAAGGTGCAAAACCGGTAGTTAGCAGTTTACATGCATGAAATTTTGCACAAAATATTTTACATGTTTTTTATAGCGATCTGATTGAGAATAAAAGTTAGATTTTAATGCATGATTTATAAAAAGATGAAATAAGAAATAATTTTTTTTAAGAGCCAACTATCGGAATTGAACCGACGACCTGCACATTACGAGGGTGCTGCTCTACCATCTGAGCTAAGTTGGCTGATTGCAGCAAAACTAATTTTTATTCTTATTTTTTATGATCAAGTATTTGAAATGCTTCAACGTTGTAACAGCAAAGTTTAAAAGAAGAATGGACAACCATAACCATGCAGTTATTGCTTAAATCATTTTAGCCACGAAGGCGCAAAGGCGCTAAGTTTTTTCTTTGTGTCTTCGTGGCTTTGTGCTCAACATAAATAATTGATTGAAATTACAAGCGCATTATTTTAAGGCTCCATCACACGGGTATGGTAATGCCTTGCTCCATTATCATTATGATAAACATTTCCATGCCATAACATTATAAGCATTGTAAAAACAAATACAACAACAAATGCAATAAAAGCAATCATTGTAAATTTTTTAGGATCGTTTGGTGCGCCGTGATTTGCCATATTCGGTTTATATTTCTTCAAAAATAATAAATCAATTTAATTTTCTTTAGCGTATTGCATCATGTTTAAAATAAGATCAGGATCAGGACAGTTCTTTAAATATTTATCCTTTTCTCCATAACTGCAAACACCTGGATAATCGCCTTTATTCATTTGCATATCATGAATAATTTGAAAATGCAAATGCGGTGGCCAGTTGCCATTTTCAGAAAGGTTGCCAAAATGAGCAATTTCCTGTCCGCGAATTACATAATGCCCAACCTGAATATCATTAATATCATTTAATGAAATATGCCCGTACAAACTATAAAATGCAATGCCATCTAATTGGTGCAACAGCACTAATGTTGCTCCATAATCACCAAAACGATTATTAAAAGCAAAGCTGTGCACCATGCCGCCCATAAATGCATAAACAGGCGTTTTTTCTTCGCCCCAAATATCAATACCTAAATGAAAGCGGCGCGGTTCTGCATTGGGCGCGTTATTAAATATAGTGCTGCGGCTGTAAAACGTTCGGTATTCACCATAGCCACCAATGCCATATAAGGCATTTGCATTTTTTATTTTTTGTTTGATGTATGCGTTAAACTGATCGCCATCTTCTAATTGTAAATTTTGCAGTTCGCTATTGGTTGCAGTAAAATTCATGTGCAACAATTTATCTTTCTTTGAATTAAAAGGCACTACATGGTGAAATGTGTTTTGATATTTTTTAATTGAAGATGCAAGCACCATGTTATTGATCATGCAGTAAAAATAATTGAAAGATGAACCTGACTTTTTTAAATTAACTTCTTACCTGAAATTTCATTTTACAAATAACTCAAATTTGTTTTTGGCGTTAATGCAATTACCGCTTCGTACATTAAACGAATAGTATTTTCAATATCATCGCGATGCAGCATTTCAACGGTTGTATGCATGTAACGCAAGGGTATTGAAATTAAAACCGAAGGGCAGCCATCGTTTGCATAAGCAAAACTATCTGTATCGGTTCCGGTGGTTCTGCTTAATGTGCGCCACTGTACCGGAATTTTTTTTCTTGTTGCAACATCTTCAACAAAACTTAATAATTTATTATGCACTGCGGGCGCATAAGCCAGCGATGGCCCTTTACCGCATGCAACATCGCCTTCAACAATTTTATTAATCATAGGCGTTGTGGTATCGTGTGTTACATCGGTTACAATAGCAGCATTTGGTTTAATTCTTCTTGCTATCATTTCTGCGCCACGTAAACCAATTTCTTCCTGCACGGCATTTACAACATACAAACCAAAAGGCAGTTTATTTTTATTTTGATTGATGAGCCGTGCAACTTCTGCAATCATAAAACCACCAATGCGATTATCGAATGCACGACCTATAAAATAATTATTAGAAAGTTCGTCGAAACCATCCTGGTAAGTTACAACGGCACCAATGTGAATGCCTAAAGCTTCCACTTCTTTTTTATTGCGGGCACCGCAATCAAGAAATAAATTATCTGGTTTTGGCTGCGGTTCTTTTGGCTCGCTGCCGGCATGACGCGTGTGTATTGCCGGCCATCCAAACACTGCTTTAACCGGCCCTTTTTTCCCATGTATTAATACACGCATTGCCGGCGCAATCTGGTGATCGACACCGCCATTGCGTTTTAAATAAATCAATCCCTGGTCGTTAATATAATTTACAAACCAGCTTATTTCATCGGCATGTGCTTCTATTACAAGTTTAAATGCTGCCTTAGAATTTATAACGCCAACTGCAGTGCCATAAGGATCGGTGAAAATAGTATCTACAAAGTTTTTTATATAATTCATCCACACTTTTTGCCCGCTGCTTTCAAAGCCAACAGGCGATGGTGTATTGATATATGTTTTTAAAAAGTTAAGTGCGTTTTCGGTTAATAAACTTTCAGGTTTTGTTTTTGATTTTAATGCTGACTTTGCCATGTTTGTTTGATATAAAATTGATAACTAAGATGCCCAAAGATAATGCAGTACAAGTGATGCGACGCAACCGTGCTTAATTGAAATACTAAAGCCGGTAACAAAAAAAATTATCAATTAATTTAAGTTTGAAAACATAATAAACTGTATAAATGCAAATTGAATTACATAAAAATTATTTAAACCTTATTAGAAACTAAATTGCAAGCGAATGCTGAAATTTATACAATCAATTTTTTTTGGTAATTATTTTATTGGCTTAATTGCTATTGCGTTATCTGTTGAATCGTGCTTGCAATTGCATTTGCCTTTAAACTCAGTTATTTATTACGTTATACTTTTTTGCGCCGCCGTTTTTTATTACACTTATGCTTATTTAGGCCCGTTAAGTACCGGCGAAAAAATGAACCCGAGAAAAACATGGTACAGCAACAATCATAATTTTATTTTATGGAGCCAGCGCATTTTATTTATAACAGCCTTGGCGCTTGGCTGTTTTTTTATGTATAAAAATGCAAGCGGTATTAAAAATTTATCGGGCAAATACTGGATGATTATACTGCTGATGTGGCTTGCTGCTTTTTTTTATTATGGCTTGCTGCCAAAATCTTTTTACAAAATAAACCTGCGCAATACAGGCTGGTTAAAGGCTTTTATTATTGGTTTTGTTTGGGCTTGCTGCGCAAATATTTTAAGTTTTATAATTGTGCAGGTTGAAAGGGGAACGCACACTGCACCAACAATTTTATTGATTTGGCTTTTTGTAAAAAACTGGATGTTTTGCACCGTTAATGCCATAATTTTTGATATTAAAGATTATACAGACGACAGTAATAAACAACTGAAAACATTTGTAGTGCGCTTTGGTTTAAGAAACACGATATTTTTTATTTTGCTTCCGCTGATTGTGGTTGGTTTGTTTTCGCTGCTTGCGTTTTCCGCAAGTCATCATTATGGTTTTATAACCACAGCCTTTAATTTTATTCCGTTTATTTTGTTGCTGATGATTGCATGGAGCATGCAAAAGCCGCACAAAATTTTATATTATTTAATAGTGATTGATGGCTTGATTTTTTTAAAAGCTTTATGCGGCATTGCCGGTATGCAATTCATAAAAAATTAGTTATGCCAAACAATTATAATGGCATTGCAAAATTGTATGATGCACTTAGCCGCATTGTGTTTCAGCGGTGTATTATTAAAGCGCAGCAATATTTAATTCAGTTTATTTCAGATAATGATTCAGTACTTATTGTTGGCGGCGGAACAGGATGGATACTGGAAGAAATTTCACAATTAAACAGGCAAAATATTTCAGTAGTGTATGTAGAAAAATCTGCGGCAATGATTGAGCTGTCAAAAAAAAGAAAACATGAAAATATTAATGTAAAATTTATTGAGGGCGCTATTGAAGATTATAAAATTAATGAACAGTTCTCTGTTATACTAACTGCTTTTTTATTTGATAATTTTTTAGAAGAAAAAATTCAGTTTGTTTTTAAAAAATTAAATTCATCTCTTAAGGCAAAATGGTATTTGGCTGTATGCAGATTTTATAAATGATAAAACCAATAAAAAATTATGGCAGCAATTGCTTTTAAAAACAATGTATCTTTTTTTCAGGTTAACCACTAATATAGAAACGCAGGAATTAATTGATATGCGCATACATTTTAAAAAAAATTATGCACTTTTATCCGAACAATTTTTTTACAGCCATTTTATACAGGCAATTGCTTACAGAAAAAAATTATTGCTTTAATAAAACAATATCGGGTGATTGAACGGTATCGCTTACATGCTGTGCTTTATCATGCATCCAGAAGCGAAAATAACTTGTATCATCTGCCATAGAACAGGGCGCAAGATTTGGAGGATATATTGAGCCATAATTATACGTAAAATCAAATTCTGCTTTTACATTTTTTGGCGGATTAAAATCTGGAATAGGAAAACTATCAATATTAGAAAGCGAGCCGCAGGCTGTAACTTTAGAAACACGCTGCACCCAAATTGTATCAACAACATCGCCTTCTTTATCTGTGCACTCCAATTTAAAAGTAACAACGGATGGTTGGGCAAAAACACTTCCATTAACGCTTTCAAACTTTAGCGTTGGAGTGGTGTTATACGTATCTTTTGTGCAGGTTATACATCCAAGCATTATTAAAACAGCTATCGATAATTTAATCTTCATTTCTTTGTAATTAATTTCAAACCGATATAAATTTTTCATTGTAAATATACAACAGTAAGCAATGAAATTTATAAGGTTATTAAACAAAAGCAAACAACATTCATTGTGGGTTTTTCATTTGTTAACAAAATTTTTCAAGTTGATGCAAAATTTAATTTGCTTGCAAAAGAGTTATGCATCTGTCAATACCGGCAAAATAAGGTTTATAAAAACTGGTGCAATCATTTATTAATCGATCCTGACAAAATAACATCGCTACAACAAATTCCTTTTTTACCCATTTCTTTTTTTAAAACAGATAAATTAATCTGCGGCGATGAAAACTATGATGTATTGTTTGAAAGCAGCGGCACTACACAGCTTACTAAAAGCAGGCATTTTGTAAAAGATATTAATGTTTACATGCAAAGCTTTACAAACTGCTTCAGCATTTTTTATGGTGATGTAAAAGATTGGTGCATTATTGGTTTACTGCCTTCTTATCTGCAACAAAAAAATTCTTCGCTTGTAAAAATGGTTGATGAATTAATTAAGCTAAGCAATCACTCTGAAAGTGGTTTTTATTTGGATGATTATAAAAAGTTGCATCACGTTTTAACGCATCTTGAAAAGCAAAATCAAAAAACATTATTAATTGGCGTTACCTATGCGTTGATGGATTTTGCAGCGCAATTTCCCATGAAATTATCATCAACCATCATTATGGAAACGGGCGGCATGAAAGGCCGGCGAAAAGAATTAACGAGAAATGAAGTGCATGATTTTTTAAAGAAACAATTTGCAATAAAACAGGTGCATTCAGAATATGGAATGACGGAATTATTATCGCAGGCTTATTCAAAAAATGATGGAAGATTTTATGCTCCTCCATGGATGAAAGTTTTTGTGCGTGATGAAGATGATCCATTATCAATAAAAACAAAAGGCAAGGGTGCATTAAATATTATTGATCTTGCAAACGCAAATAGCTGCGCTTTTATTGCAACGGATGATGCAGGTGAAGTTTTTGAAGATGGAAGTTTTACGGTAGCCGGAAGACTTGATGGCAGCGATATTCGCGGTTGCAGTTTGATGGTCAGTTAACAATCAAAATTTAATAATGCAAAACAGGGTTGACCCGTTTGGAAATATTATTACAACAAAAGCTCGTGGTTTATGGATGGGTAACCGCGGCAAAATTCATAATGATAAGCAGCAGGTAACACATGCGTTTAAACTAAAAGCATGGCTTACATGCAAGCTTGAATTTAATGGAAGACATCGCCAAATAATGGGAGCAAACACCTATACTGAATTATTTTTTCTTGACGAAGCAACAGCGTTTGCGGCAGGTCACCGCCCTTGCTTTGAATGCCGCCGACAAGATTTTATTGCGTTTAAAAATGCATGGATTAAAGCAAATGCTGAATATAAGTTTACCATGAAAACTTCAATACAAGAAATTGATAACATGCTGCATAAAGAACGCATGAATAAGGATGGCAGTAAAAAAACCTTTGAAGCGCACATAAATAAACTTCCTGACGGAACTTTTATATCGGTTGATAACCACGCTTACCTGATATTCAAAAATGAATTGTATTTATGGTCTCCGTTTGGTTACAAAAAGCATCAACTAAAAATTACACGTAATACAGTTGCTGTGCTCACGCCGCGTTCAATTGTAAATATTTTTCGTTCAGGTTATTTACCGCAAATAAGCATCAGATAAAATGAAAAGTTTAAGCGAAAGCGACTTAAATATTAATTTTGATTTTTTACTAACTGCCCGGGTGGCGAAATTGGTAGACGCACCGTCTTCAGGTGGCGGCGTTCGAAAGAATGTGCTGGTTCGAATCCAGTCCCGGGCACAAATACAAATTCATCCTTTAAAAACCGGTTTTAAGTTGCAGCGCTTCATAATTATCATTGTTTAAAACCGCTAATTCAAACCATCGGATCTGTGCATTTCTTGTTTTGGGCAAAAGAAATTTCAGCGTAAGCTCGCTTGTATGAAAATATTGAAATGATTTTAAAACCGAAATTTTAAATCCTTTTGCGGCAAGCGAATCAATATCTTTTTTCTCACCATATAATAAAACAGGTGTTTTAAAGCCGATATTATTTATTGTATCTGTATAATTTATTGCAGCATTGCAGTAAAAAGTAAATGATGTTTGCGCATTGCATTTATACATAACAACATGTTGTTGTACATCGCATTCATTAAGCCACCTGCCTGCATGCATGCCAGCCTGGTACTTCATTAAAAAAGGATACAGGGTTATATTTAAAAGCACACTTAATAAAAGTGAAAAACATAATGCTTTATATGCAGTTTTTTTAAGCGCATTCTTTTCATAAATTATCAAAACAATAAAAAAAATTGCGCCGGCAACAATAAAACAAATGACAAGCTTTGCAGGCATTATGATTGCAGCGCCTACGCATAATAACATCAACACCCAAAATAAAAAAGTGAATAATATATTTAAGAATGCATTTTTTTTTGCAGAGTAATTTTCTGTGATCCAATTAGCGGTGATAATTGCAAAATGCGGAAATATTATCAATATATAATACGGCAATTGAAATTTTGATAAGGAAAACATTATAAAGCTTACCAGTGCTGCAACTGTAATAATTGATTGTTGCGGATTGCTGCTATATTTTTTTTTGAAAAAAAGTGTTGCAACCGCAAAATATAAAGGCAACGACCACGGCAGAAATGCCCACAATATTGTATGAAAAAAGAATAACGGATTGCCCGAACCTTTTATGGGGCCGTTATTAAAAAATCTTCCAAACTGGCTATCCCAGAAAAAAAATTTAATGCCTGAAACATGCGTTTTACCGTAAACAAATTTTTCAGGATGAATATCAAACTGAACATACAAACAATACAATTCAGGAAGCGTAAATAAAAAACTCAGCGCTAAAAGTAAATACCATTTTGGCAGAGCAAATTCTTTCCATTGTTTTGTTTTTATCCAGTAAAAAATAAATCCGGCAACAATGGTTACCAGCGAAAAAATTCCTTTCGTCATCATTGCACAAGCACAAAAAATTGCTGCATACATAATATGCTTTGAATATTTATAAAAACCGGCGCAATAAATATGATAGGTAGCCGCAATAATAAATGTGGTTAAATAACCTTCTGCCCGCACATCAAAATTGCACAGCAAAACATTTAAAGCAGTTATATAAATAATAACGGCAAATTGTGCAACAGATTTATTATATATTTTTTTTGATAAAAGATAGATGTAATAAACGCCAATAATCCAAACAATAAAAGATGGAAACTTGTATGCAAAAGCGTTTATGCCAAATATTTTGAAACTTACGGCCGTAATCCAAAAAGGCAAATGCGGCTTATCGAGCCAGTCTTTATTATCGCGAATTAAATTTATCCAATCGTTGGTAACAGCAATATGTTTTGCAATGGTTGCATATAAAGTTCCATCGGGTTCCAATATTTCATTACATAAACCAAGCGCATTAATTAATATGCCTGTAATAACTAAAAGATAAAAAAGCTTTTGATTAAAAAATGCTTTGTTTGATGTATCATGTTCAGCAATTATTTTGTGTTTACCATACATAACACAAAATAAAGAAATGCAAGCGGCCTGCAATAATTCTGAGTGGTTACTTTAAGTTGATTTAATATTTGATGATATAATTATTTTGCGGATAAATTTTTAATCATTTAATTTGCGGCGACTACTGTGTGAAAAAACTTGCAGCCATATCGCTATTAATTCTTTTGCTGTTTAACTTTATAGGTTACAGGTTTTTATTTTATGCGCTGCAGCAAAAAGCAAACAATACCATTGTTGCTAAAATTGATAAGCAGCATTACAACGATGCAGAGCTTATTGCGCTTACCGTTCCGCTTTCGATGCCTTATTTAACCGATTCAAAAGATTTTGAAAGAAAAGATGGTGAAATAACTTTGAATGGCAAAGTGTATCATTACGTAAAACAAAAAGTTTCGCAGGGCAATTTAATATTGATGTGTTTGCCCGATGAACAAAACACGCATCTTCAAAATGCTAAATCTGAATTTTTTAAATTAGCCAACGAAGTGCAGGATAATACTTCATCAAAAAAATCTGGCAGCAGCAGCCAGATCGTAAAACTTGTTATCAGTGATTATGAACAGTTGCAAACTGTTTCTTATAATTTTTATTCAGCCCAAATTCATACATCTTCGTTTATTACTGCTTCTTATGCTTTGCAAAAAGGTAAAGGCATAACTCCTGAACAACCTCCCGAAGCATAATAATTACTTTTAAAGGCGCATCTCTGTGCACATACTTAAATAATTAATAAAAAACAATTATTAATTATTCGCATTTACTATTCATCACTCACCATTCACTATTAAATAATGCAACCAATTATTACACGTACCTGCTTTACGGTATTGTTATTTTCAGCGCTTCATTTTATTTCAAAAGCGCAAACAGATATTGATGCTATTATGATGGCAAAAAATAATTTTTGTGTTGGAGGAACTTACAGCCACAGCAGTTGGAAAAATTACTGGGAAGGAACCATGAAAAGAGATAATCAAAACATTGGTACCGTTTCAACCAATATGTACAGTGTTATGGGTAATTATGGCATTACCGATAAGCTGAATTTTATATTCGGCATTCCATACATTACAACCAAAGCATCTGCAGGAACGCTGCATGGCTCTCATGGAATACAGGATTTTTCTGCCTGGCTTAAATGGATGCCGGTAGAAAAAAAATTAAACGCAACTTCTGTTTTTTCTTTGTATGGCTTGGCAGGATTTTCCACACCTCTTACCAATTATGAAGCAGATTATTTGCCCCTTACATTGGGCTTGCACAGCACTACTTTTTCAGCAAGATTAATGTTAGATTATCAGCACCGTGCATTTTTTGCAACCGCATCCGCAACTTATCAATACAGAAATAATATTAAGATTGACCGCACAGCTTATTACACCACAGAAATGCATTTAACAAACGAAGTTGAAATGCCCGATATGGCAAGCTTTAATGTAAGAACAGGTTACAGAAGTTTTAGTTTGATAGCAGAAGCATTCTTTCAGCAAAATACCACACTTGGCGGTTTTGATATTCGCAGAAACGATATGCCTTTTCCCAGCAATAAAATGAACGCAAGTATTGCAGGTGTTCATGTTAAATATACGTTCGTAAAAAAACTGCCTTCACTTTCGCTGGAAGCAGGCAGCAGTTATGTGCTTGATGGCAGAAACGTTGGCCAGGCAACTGAATTTAATGGTTCTGTTTTTTACATCATTCCATTCTCTCATGCAAAAGTTACTTCATCACATTCCTGCAAACTTTGCGGGCTTCGCTAACCACAAAATTAAAATTATGAGAAAGATATTTTTTATTGCGATCATTATAATAAGTGTTGCGGCAGCCACATCATGCTCAAAACATATTGAAGGCAGAACAGATAATATTGCTGCATTAAATCCTGTTTCACAAGATTTGGATGCAGGCGCATGGAAACCTGTTTTATTATCAAGGCCAGATTCTTTTGCCGTGCCGGCGCCGCCTGCAACTAACTCACCAGCTTACGCGGCAGACCTTAATGAAATAAAAGGTTACCAGCAAAATATTAGCGAAGATGATATTAAGAAAATCCGCTACTGGGGTGCCGGTGGTGTTTTAAGATGGAATGAAATTATTCGTGAGCTTGTTGCCAAACATAACCTGCCTCCGTATCAAAATGAAGACGGCACTTATCCTGTTCCAAGTTCAGTTAATCCGTTCAATTATCCCGAGTTTCCTTTTTCAAATCCACCTTTTGCAGCGCGGGCTTTTGCTTATTTAAGCGCAGCACAGTACGATGCACTGGTTGCATGCTGGTACTATAAAAAATTATACAATCAACCGGCACCTTATACCGTTGATGCAATGGTAAATGCAATGAATGGCAAAACAGATTTACCATCTTATCCTTCAGAAGCAGGTGTGCTGGCAGGCGTAACTTCAGAAATAATGAAGATGATGTTTCCTACTGAAGTGGCAAACATCCAGCAAAAATTACAAGACGAGGAATTAGCAACTATACAAAGTGGAACAGCAACACGCACAGATATAAAGGCGGGCGAAGCACTGGGCAGGCAGATTGCTTCTTTATTTACAGCAAGAGCAAAAGCAGATCATGCCGGAGCGGCCGCTGGTAACCAAACTGAATGGAGCTCACTTGTAACAAACACTACTGCCCGCGGAGAAACACCATGGTATAGTCTTGAAATGCCGGCTCGCCCGCCTATGCTGCCCATGTATGGAAACGTTCTGCCGTTTTTGTTTGATTCTTTAACAGTAATAAAAATAAGGCCTGGTTACCCGCTTTCTACAAAAAGCGATGGGTTTGAAGAACAAAACCAGGCTGCATACAATCAAATAAAAAACCCAACAAGAGATCAAAACAGAATAGTGCAATTTTGGGCTGATGGCGTGGGCACTTATACGCCTGCCGGCCATTGGGATGCTATTGCCGCTGAAGATTTCATCAAACAAAATTACAGCGAAGTGCGTTGGGCCCGTAACATGGCTTTATTAAATATGGCCGAAATGGATGCTGCCATTGTTTGCTGGAACACAAAATATTTTTATTTTAATCCGCGGCCAACGCAAATGATGCCTGATATAAAAACCTTAACCGGCATTCCGAACTTTCCATCTTATATATCCGGTCATTCAACGTTCAGCGAAGCAGCTTCCGCAATATTAGGCCACATACTGCCAGCAAATGCAGCTAAATATGAAGCCATGTCTGCAGAAGCAGCGCTATCAAGATTTATTGCAGGCATTCATACAAAAATGGATTGCGATTCAGGAATGATAGCCGGGAGAAGAGTAGGTAATTACGCAATATTAAAAGCACAAAAAGATGGTGCTGAATAATTATAAATTTTTAAAAAAAATATATGGCTCATATAAAACTTACAGATGAAAATTTACCGGGCATTGTTGGTTTACTGCACTACAGCCCAAAAACCGCAAAGCCTTTGAATGAACTGGCTGAAGTGTTGCTGGTTAGCGATAACTCTTTAACACGTGCAGAAAGAGAACTAATTGCATCTTCGGTATCGTACTGGAATGATTGTCATTTCTGCCACACTACACACGGTGCTGCAGCAGCAGCTTTAATGCAACAGCCTGCTGCGTTAATTACTGATATTAAAAATGGATTACAGCAAACAGAAGTGTCATCAAAAATGCGTGCCTTGCTTGATATTGCAAAGCAGGTACAAAAAGGCGGAAAAAATGTAACCGCTTCACATATTGATAAGGCTAAACAAGAGAACGCAACAGATAAAGAAATTCACGATACCGTTTTAATAGCAGCAGCTTTTTGCATGTATAACCGTTATGTTGATGGCCTGGCAACATGGGCGCCTGAAGCAGATGAAGCTTTTATGCCTATGGGTGAAATGCTTGCTGAAAACGGCTATACCGCAACAACACCTGCTGCAGTGTAATAAAATTTTTTGTCTCATAATACAAGCGATAGACACTGTTAGTCTTGACAGTGTATTTTTTAAATAATTGAAATGTTGAAAATGAAAAGAGTTTATTTTTTGATTGCTGTGTTGATAATTGGCTTTACCTCATGCAATAAACAAGATTATAAGTCAGTAATGCATAATCCTGATCTGTATTGCAAAACAATGCACGAGTTAAACTATGTGATTATTTATGATATATTCACTCCGCCTGTTGCTTCAAGAATATTTGCTTATGCAAATTTGGGCGCTTATGAAGTGCTTTCTAAAGAAGGGCATCATTATGCTTCGCTTGAAGGAAAATTAAAAGATCTTAATAATATTCCTTCACCGGCAAAGCCGGATAAAGTTGATTTTCCTTTTGCCTCATTAATTGCAATGCTTAAAATTGGCCGTGAGCTAACTTTTTCCGAAGCACGCATGGATGCTTTAATTGATTCTGTAAAAACACTTGCAAAACATACAAACATGAGCACTGAAATGTTTGACAGTTCTGTAAGTTATGGCAATGCGGTTGCCGGTTCCATTCTTGCATGGAGTAAAAAGGATAATTATGGTAAAACACGTGGTTCAAAATTTACGGTAAGCGGTATAGAAGGGCATTGGTCGCCAACACCGCCGGGATATTTTGATGCAGTAGAACCAAAATGGATGACCATCCGCACACTGGCATTAGATTCTCCAAACACATTTCCCATTATACCACCGCCTGCTTTCAGCAAAGATTCAACAAGTGAATTTTATAAAATGGCAAAGCAGGTATACGATACTGTAAATGCAGATGATGATACTCACAAATGGATAGCTAATTTTTGGGATTGCAACTCGTTTAAACTTCACCAGGAAGGGCACGTTATGTTTGCTACAAAAGCTATGACGCCTGCAGGGCATTGGATGGAAATAATTGGAACAGTAACAAAAAGCAAACACCAGGATTGGTATCAAACAGTATTTGCTTATACAGGTTGTGCTATTGGTATGTTTGATGGTTTTATTGCCTGCTGGTGGTGTAAATATCATTATGATATGATACGGCCTGAATCTTACATCAATCAGTATATTGATCCTAACTGGAAACCATTTTTACAAACGCCGCCATTTCCTGAATACATCAGTGCACATTCTGTTATATCGGCTGCTTCTGCTCAATTTCTTACAAGACTTTATGGCGATCATGTTTCGTTTGTTGATTCATCTGAACTCGATTGGGGCTGGCCCGAGAGAAAATTTGCTACGCTTAATGATGCTGCGTGGGAAGTTTCGATGAGCCGTTTTTATGGCGGCATTCATTATTATAAAGCAATTGTTGAAGGCAGAAAACAGGGAGTATTAATTGGAGACCTTGTTATGAATAAACTGATGCAGGCCAAACAAATTGCAAAAAATAATTGATTTTAAGATGCAAGCACAAATTGAAAAAAAAGTTTATTACGCACTGCGTATTGCAAGCGCTATGTGCTTTATTGGCCATGGCGCATTTGGAATTATAACAAAAGCGGTATGGTGTAATTACTTTGCAGTTTTTGGCGTTGGCCATGATGCAGCTTATACATTAATGCCGTATGTAGGAATGATTGATATATGCTTTGGCCTTTTAATTTTATTTTACCCTTTAAGAATTGTTTTTGGATGGTTGATTATTTGGGGTTTTATTACTGCCTTGCTGCGCCCGCTTTCAGGCGAACCTTTTGCAGAATTAATAGAACGCGCCGGTAATTATGGTGCGCCGCTTGCCTTGTTGCTGCTTACCTGGCGAACAGAAAAAATCAATTGGTTTAAACCGCTGCAACCTCAACAGATACAATTAAAACAAAAGGCAATAAATCGCGTAACCGTTTGTTTACGTATTGTAGTGTTTTTGCTTTTTATTGGTCATGGATGGCTTAATTTAATTGAAAAAAAATCTTTGGTTGATCAATATCATTCATTTGGTTTTTCAAATGCAGCTAATGTTGCACGTATAATTGGTTCAATTGAAATACTTGCAGCTTTATCAATATTAATTCGCCCAATTTCAAATATTTTGCTGCTATTTTTTATATGGAAAATCACAAGCGAATTATTTTATCCGCACTGGGAAATATTTGAATTTATTGAACGCGGCGGAAGTTACGGCACTATACTCGCCTTATGGTTTTTAACTAATGCATCCCATCAATATTCATTCATTCAAAAAGAAAAAAATACGTCAACAACTATAGCTTCATAAATATTGTTGACGCATACTGCTTTTTTATTTGTAACTTTTGTTTATATTATAAATACTATTTTTTAAGATGGATAAAAAAAGCAAAATAAAAGCTGGATTAATTTTCGGAATGGTGATGGCATTATTTTTTATTCTGGGTAATGTGATGACACACGATAACTTAACCACAAAAAACTTAATCATGCTCATTGTTACTGGGTTGTTCGGAGGTGTTTTAGCAGCACTATTATTTGGGTGGTTAATTGGGCTGCTTGCTAACTCAAAACTTTTAACTCAAGGCGCTAAAATTAATACCGAAGCAGGCGAAACTATTTTATTTGAAACAGGCGCCAATCATTTTAAAGGCGCTGAAGCAGTAGGTGGAAAATTATATTTAACTAATAAAAGATTAGTGTTTAAGTCTCATAAATTCAATATTCAAAATCATGAGTTATCAATTAGTTTGTCAGCTATTAACAAAGTTGACAAACGTAAAACTTTAGGACTTATAAATAACAGTTTATCAATTACAACTGCAAACAGCAAAACTGAAAAATTTGTAGTTCAACAACCAAACGAGTGGGTTAATTATTTGAGTGCAAAATCATCTGTTATTTAAACGCACATTCAAATCCAAATCAAATTTTTTCGCTGTTTCTTTTGCAAGTTCATAACCTGCATCCGCATGACGAATAACGCCAATTCCCGGATCATTTCTTAATACGCGACTTAACCTTTTTGCCGCTTCATCCGTTCCATCAGCAACAATCACCATGCCCGCATGAATGCTGTATCCCATGCCAACGCCGCCTCCATGATGCAGGCTAACCCAACTTGCACCAGCAGCAGTATTTAATAATGCATTCAGCAAAGGCCAGTCTGCAACGGCATCGCTTCCATCCATCATCGCTTCTGTTTCGCGGTTCGGGCTTGCAACCGAACCTGTATCTAAATGATCGCGACCGATAACAATGGGTGCTTTTATTTTTTTTGTTTTTACAAGCTCATTAAATGCAAGACCGGCCTTTTCGCGTTCGCCTTGCCCAAGCCAGCAAATACGTGCCGGCAACCCTTGAAAAGCAATTTTTTCTTTTGCCAGTTTTAACCAGCGTTGCAACGATTTATTTTCAGGAAACATGTTTGCAATTACTTCATCCGTTACAGCAATATCGTTTGCATCACCACTTAATGCTGCCCAGCGAAACGGGCCTTTTCCTTCGCAAAAAAGCGGGCGAATATAAGCAGGCACAAAGCCCGGAAACAAGCTGTTTACATTTACTTGGGTTGAAAGTTTATGTTCCTGGTAATGTTTTACTTCATACTCCAAAGCACGTGCACGAATGTTATTTCCATAATCAAAAGTGATGGCGCCTTTGTTCTTTAAATCAACCATTAATTGCACATGACGATACATACTTCTGTATGCAAATTCAATGTATTGTTCAGGATCTTTTTCGCGCAAAATTTTTGCCTGTTCATAAGAAATCTCATGCGGCCAATAACCAATCAGCGGATCATGCGCAGATGTTTGATCAGTTAAAGTATCAGGAAAAATTTTTCTTTCAAGCAATCTTTCCAAAAGATTAACTGCATTGCATAACACGCCAATGCTTTTTGCAACACCATCTTTTTTATACTTCAATGCTATATCAATTGCTTCATCAATATTTGTAAATTTTTCATCAAGATATTTTGTTTGCAAACGTTTATCAATACGCCATTCCTCCACTTCTGCAATTAACGCAACACCTTCATTCATAGTAATGGCTAAAGGTTGAGCGCCACCCATACCACCGAGGCCTGCAGTTACATTTAATGTGCCTTTTAAAGAGCCGCCGAAATGTTTATCAGCAACCGCGGAATATGTTTCATAAGTGCCCTGAACGATGCCTTGCGAACCGATGTAAATCCAACTGCCGGCAGTCATTTGTCCATACATCATTAATCCTTTTTTTTCCAGTTCATCAAAATGTTGCCATGTTGCCCACTTAGGAACAAGCTGCGAATTTGAAATTAAAACACGTGGTGCATTTTCATGTGTTTTTAAAATGCCAACAGGTTTACCGCTTTGAATTAATAAGGATTCATCATTTTCTAAAATTTTTAATGCAGCGATGATGTTATCGAGTGCTTCAAAATTTCTTGCTGCTTTACCACGGCCGCCATAAACAATTAATTCATCAGGTTTTTCTGCAACTTCAGGATTTAAATTGTTTAACAACATGCGCAATGCTGCTTCCTGAACCCAGCCCTTGCAATTGAGTTGCGTGCCGGTTGGTGTTTTGTATTTGATGGCGTCGTATTTAGATTGTGTTATGGTCATGAATAATTTTTTTATGTTATCAGCTGCGGTTTTTTATGGCATCACGGTTGTGTCACTCCCTTGTACAGTTTGAATGCCATTCATCAGAAAGACTCAAGTATTTGCAAAAACTCATCTGCAGACACAATATTTATTTTAGGAAATGATAACTTCTTTGCGATCTGAAATGTCCATCGTTTGTAACAAGATAATCAGCGTTGGAAGCAATGGCAGTATCAAAAATTTGTTATCATCTTTAGCAGCACTAATTGCATTCCAGTAATAATAAATTTCCTGCTGTTGTATATATCAGCATCAAAAAGAATATCAATAATATGTGATGCAATATTTAATGGATATTTCTTTAACACTAATTCTTCATATTCAAGCAGTATATCAGTAGAAGCAAATAAAGTAATTTTTCCTCCTAAAAAAGCCTGCCATATAGCATGATGCTTTGTTCTTCCACCAATACAATTAATTAAAACATTTGTATCAATTACAACCCTCATTACTTTTGGTTGTAAGGCATTCTGAAATGTTCTTTGCTCCAGCGTTCATAATCTTCTGCAGAAATGTTGTTTTCTTTTTCCCATTGTTCAAGTGATGTGTCTATTTTTTTTGCCTTTAAAAAAAATATCTCTTGTTTAAGGAGTTTATAATCTTCTTCAGGCATAGGTTCTTTAAATAAACCAAGCATTTGCAATTGCTGTTCATTTAACCGAGTAGGATTCTGGGATAATATTTCAGGATCTAAATTTTCCATCACATCAAATTTTATATGAAGTTACAAATTCAACCGCTCTTATCATATCATCATGCAACACCCGATCTTCTTCATTAAACGAAACAATTTTTCTGAATGATGAATGCAATTCTTCAACAGTTGCAGAACTTTGTGCAGGCCTTCTGAAATCTAATGCCTGTGCGGCACTCAGCAATTCTATCGCTAAAACTTTTTCAACATTATTTATAACACGCAAACATTTTGTGGCTGCATTGGCGCCCATGCTTACATGATCTTCCTGGTTGTTGCTGGATGAAATAGAATCAACACTTGCAGGAGTACATAACTGTTTGTTCTCGCTCACAATTCCGGCGGCTGTGTATTGCGGAATCATAAAACCATTATTTAAGCCTGCATCTTTTACAAGAAACATTGGCAAATTTCGCTGACCGCTTATAAGCTGATAAATTCTTCGTTCACTAATATTTGCAACTCGCTCATGGCAATACTTAAAAAATCAAGATGCAAAGCGAGTGTTTGTCCGTGAAAATTTCCGCCGCTTACAATTAAATCATCATCAGGAAAAATATTTGGATTATCTGTTACAGAATTTATTTCAGTTAAAAAAACATTCAGCACCGTTTCAAAAACATCTTTGGTTGCGCCATGCACCTGCGGCACGCAGCGAAATGAATATGGATCCTGAACCTGGTTTTTTTTACGCGATGCGATTTCACTTCCTTTTAAATATTCACGAATAATTTTTGCTGTTTCAATTTGGCCTTTGTGCGGGCGAATAATTTGAATACATTCAGTTAATGGTTCGGTTAAACAATCAAATGCATCGAATGATAAAGCGCAGATAAGATCAGCCATTTTAATAAGCTGCTCCGATTTTTTTAAACAAAATAAACCGTAAGCACTCATAAACTGGGTGCCGTTTATTAAAGCCAAACCCTCTTTGCTTTGCAGGTGAATAGCTTCCCATTCAAGTTCTTTGCATACAGCTTCTGCATGTTGTTTTTCACTTTTATAATACACTTCTCCCAAGCCAATTAACGGTAAACTTAAATGACTTAAAGGTGCCAAATCTCCTGAAGCGCCTAATGAACCTTGCGTATAAATTACGGGCAATACGTTATAATTAAACATATCAAGCAAACGCTTTACTGTTTCAATCTGCACACCACTGTAACCATAACTGAGCGATTTTATTTTAAGCATCAACATCAGCTTAACAATAACGGCAGGCACTTCCTCTCCCATTCCGCAGGCATGAGATTTTAATAAGTTATACTGCAATTGTTCTATCTGATTATTGCTTATTTGCACGTTTTGCAAAAAACCAAAACCTGTATTGATGCCATAAAACAGCGCATCAGAATCAGTTAATTTTTTATCTAAATAATCACGGCATTTTTGTATGCGCTCCTGTGCATTGGATGTAATGGATATTTTTTGATTGAAGTTGAGCAAATTTTTTACCTGTTCAAAGCTCAGCCAGTTTTTATCTAAAGAAAGATAATTATTATTCATATTCCATCAATCGTTATAAATGCGCATTAATTCTGTCGAAAAAATTCTTTTCTTTTATGCCTGCTTCAATGCCTGTTAAAGCTTTTAATATTTTTTTTCCATGTATTGATCCTTCAGATAATTCTGCCATGGCTTTTTCAAGTGCGTTCCAAACAGGTTTTATTTTTTGAAGCAGTTTTTCTCCTTTTGCAGTAAATGTTATGGCTTTAAGGCGGGCATCTTTTTTTGAGATCACAGATTTTATTAATCCTTTTTGCTTCAAATTATTTATTAACTGACTGATGGCCGAATGAGAAACATTCAGGCTATTTGAAATTTCTTTTATTGAAATTTCTTTTTTTTGAGAGAGAATATAAAAAACAGGAAACCACGAAGCATCGAACGAGATGTTGTGGTCTTTATAAATACGGTTTACATCATTTAAAAATGTATCACCCAATCTTTTTAAACGGCTTCCAAAAACAAGAAAGCCAAGATCCTGATAAAAGTTCATCCAACAAATATATAAGCACTTATATAATTTTCAAATTTAAAAATTATATAAGTAGATGGTGAGCCAACATCCTTTCCAGCGTACAATAACTCCAGTTTCCCGTTAAAACAAAACATTAGTATTCGCTTGACTTAATCTTAGAAAAGCTAATATTAGTTATTTATCCTATTTAAAAAGGTAAGATTAGTTCGTAGCAACAGCAGCGTTAATATTACGCTGCTTATATTCAATTGGCTGTTTCTTCTTTTTATAAGTAAAGAGAAACCATGCAACATTATTGTAGATAAATAAATTATAAATAACAACTGGTAAAACCGAACCTCCGATAATGCATGAAAAAAGTGTAATAAAAATATCATGAATGCCTAACACATGCACCAAAAAAGTTCTTATAAATGCTGCAATCATTACATGCATTACATAAATGTATATCGAATGATAGCCTAAAATACGCAGCCACGCAAGTGCGTTCCAACATTGCAGCCTGAAAGAAAGTGCAAGCATGGTAAAACATCCAATTAATGCAATTGCAAGAAATTGAATTTGCGTTGTTTCATGTGTTATATAATATATCTGCACTGCAATAAAAACCGGCAATGCGCAAAGCAGCGTTGCATAATTTTTAAAGAACTGCTGAACTTTTTCCCGGAAAAAGAATTGTGATATTGTATCGCCTACGGCAAAGAATATAAAAAATTCCATCCAGTCAGATATCATACTTATTCTTTGCAGGTGCGGCGATAAAAAATAAAAGCCAACACCCATTGATAACAAAAGCCATCTTTTTTTGGTGATATATTTTTTTATAAGAAGATAAGTAACGGTTGCATTAAATAAAGCCGGCAAATACCAGAACTGGTCAAGGTTTCGCGGCTGATAAAATATGTAAGTATAATCAATTAATCCGCGGTTTGAATTTGTAAAACCGGCTAAAAAAATTTGCAGCGTAATTTGAATAAAAACCCAAATAAAATATGGGTACATCAAGCTTTGAAATTTTGATTCAATAAATTCTTTTATACCGCGTTTAGCTAAACTTCTGCTTGCAAAAATTCCTGAAAGAATAAAAAACAAAGGCATTCTGAAACTGTAAAAAATCATGTTTGCATTTACAAGATAAGCAGGTATAAAGGTTCCGCCGCGTTGTATGCCTAAAAGTGAATGCCGGTAAACAACCAAAACAATAGCAATGCCTTTTAAATAATCAACCCAATATAACCTGCTTTTTTTAAGCGCAGGTAAATTAAATGCCTTTGAAAAAAAACCGCTTATTTTAGTTTTACCGTTACTCATTCGATATAGGTTTTAATACAGAAGATGAATCTGTAATGGTTGATAAAACCTGTGTTTTTCTGGTTTTCTTTTTTACAAACAAAGAATCTTTAAGTTTAAGAAACCGTGATTCGTATAACCTGAAACTAAGTTCTGCAAATAAGTAAACAATAAATACATATGGTATAAAAACTAAAGTTTTTAAAGCAAGATTTTGGGTTGTAAATAAATGATTGCATACATACACTAAAATTGCCCAATGAAATAAATACATTCCATACGATACCTTGCCAATACGCACCATCCAGTTGCTTTCTAATGCAGAACGAATTGACGCAAAAACTTTTTTGCTGTGAACACTTACAATTGAAAGTATAAATGAAGCAAATAAAAAATTGAGAATGGTATAATGCCATACATGCTCGTACAATCTGAATTTGACCATGATTGTAACCAAGATCATTAAAATAATAACGGCCATCGAATCAGTATATAATAAAATTAAAATGCCTGCCACAAAAGCTATCATCAAAGCAATAAAAAAATACAAGCTGCGGCTTTTTTATTTTTTTATCCAACGATAAAACAGGAATTATTCCGCCCATAAAAAAAGCATCAAGATGGCTCAATGTATTCCAGTAAACAGAATCTGCAACAACAGCCGGCGTTAAGCCTTTGTGCGCATAATATTCGCCCAAAAAAAATCTTGTTACAGGTGAAGCTGCAATTACAACAATCATTAAATACTTGATAAATTTTGGCGGACATAAAAACATTATCAGCGGAAAAAATAAATAAAACTGTTCTTCAATAGAAAGCGACCATAAATGCGTGAACAAAGGATTGCCCTGCCATTGCGGCAATGATCTTGTATAATTAAATGTATAGGTAAAAAGATACGGTGCATAATTAGAATAATAAGAAGGAAAATGAAAAAAAACGTACGCTAAACTTACAAAAGCGAGGTAACCAAAATACAATGGAAAAATGCGCAAAGAACGGCGCACCCAAAACTTTTTAAACTTAAAAGAAAGTGATGAAGCTGTATGTTTTTCTTTCCATAAAATGCCGGTAATTAAAAAGCCGGATAAAACAAAAAACAACTGCACGCCAAACCATCCGAAATGCGTAATTTCTGCGTGAAAGCTCATTACAAGAATAATGGCAATTGCACGCAGGCCATCCAAACTTTTTATATATCCTGTATTCTCACTCATTATCTAACTAATAATATTTAACCGTTACATCTGCCGGTAATGTTGATTGATATGCAGAAAGATTTGTTTTTAAGGATGAAGCGCTGCCTGGTTTTACAGCATAAAATGAAACAGTTGCATCGCCGCAAATAACATTATTTTGTATTTGCCAGGTTGATATTTTTTGCCAGTTTTTTAATAACGATGAATCAAACCAGCTATCATACACAACGGCAATATTTACGTTCTCATTTTTTGATACATTGTTTAAAAACGCAGCATTATTATAATTATCTTTTTTTGCTTTTGCAACTTTCATGTTTGCAAGCCCCCACAAATCAATGATCTCACTGTTATTAAAAAACGAAACAGCGCCAATATCATTAACGGCAATAGTATCTGTGTTATAATATTTTTTTATAAAATTTCCCATTTGATATTGCTGTTCATAAATATTTATACATGCCTGCGATGCTTTTGAAAAGCCGCTGTACTTCTCAAAATCAAAGGAAACACAATAAAGAATGCCAGCAACAACATAACCGGTAAAAGCATTTTTTTTACTCGTGAACGCCATTCTTTAAAATATTTAATTATTAAAACGGAGATGATCACCGTTGAACACAATATTAAATAGGCTTCGTACCGTAAAACCAGCCTGTTGCTGCAAATGAAAGTTGCAGCATGGTGCAAACAATTAAAAAAATAATAATCAATGAATAAGAATTTTACCGACTTTTTAATTTGCTGCCTGAAAAGCAAATACACCAGCGGAAGAATTAGTAACAATCTTTGCGTGGCAAGCGCCGTAATTCCGTTTTTAGCAAGCGTTAATTTATCAACTAAAATATTGCTGATATAATTTGTAAAGCCATAACCTGAAACTTCAACAGGGCTCGACTTTAACAATACAGAATTTGGCAAAAAATAACTGCCTTTTGTTATTGAAATTATTCCAAAAATTATAAGCGGCAGCACAGAAACAAAACCAAGTGCAAACGCAGAAACAATTTCTTTATAATACAACAAAACGCAGCAGGCAACGGCTATTATAAATAATCCTTCGTAGCGCAAAGTGCATATTGCAATTCCATAAAAAAACAAACTTATCGGAAGCTTTGTTTTATGAATGTTTGATTGTTGCTTTTCAATCCAATCACAAAAATTAAAAATAAAAAGAAAGGAAAATAAACATTGCAGCGTATGTTCCATTCCGCTGATAATTATTATTGGTAAAGGCGTAAAAAAAATTACCAGTAATAAAATAATAAGTTGAAAAGTATAATCTGATATTTTTTTGTTGAAGTTTTTTTTGAATAACAAATATTAAAATAATGCCTGCAATAAAATTTATGATGAATGGAATTAAGTGCGTTTACTGAAAACAGTTTAAATAATGCGGTTAAAAGCAGTGTATATAAAATGGAAGAAGAGGCTGATTGAAATTTACTGCTGCATTTATGCCCCAGCTATTATGCAGCGCTAATATTTTTGGCAATCGCCATGTGTATGTACGTATCATCAAGCGGGTAAATAAGTATGCCGTTTGTAAATTTTAAAACGTTCAGTTCAATTAAAACAACAGGAATAATTAAAGCGCATAAAGCCAAAATCAATACAACAGTTTTATTTTTTATAATCGAACCCTGTTGCACCATAACTATTTTAAAATGTCTCCCAGTTTAATACCGGTAAGTCTTTCAAGCTCTACTTTTATAAGATCTAACTGAAGCTGAAGATTAATAACTTTAACCACTTCAGCATTGTATTTTGAAGAAGCACTGTTGTAGGCATCTAATGTTGCAGTACCGTTTTTAAATTTTTGTTCAACCTGTAAAAAATTTGCCTGTTCATCATCAACAGCCTGGTTTTGTATGATGAGTAATTTTTCGTTTGCTTTATATTGCTTGTAATTTGTAAGAACAGTTGCCCTGATTGATTTTGCAAGTTCAGCCTGTTGATCTTTAGCTATCTTTTCTGATTCTTTTGTAATTTTTACATCTGTTCCATTTGAAACGATCAAACCCAACGGAATATTTATTCCGAAAAAATATTTAGGATATACATAAGCAGTTGTTCCGCTGCTTGGCTTTGAAAAAGTTTGATCGTTGTAATTTGTCGAAATGGTTAATAAATTAAGCCATGAATTTCTTTGCTTTTTAAGCTGATAATCGAATATTTTTTGTTGCGATAATGTTTCGTATAGTTTGGCTGATTTAATGCAAGCTGTATAAGCCAGTTTTCAACAGCCGTATCTTCCCTTTATCGTTTAGCCGTAATGAATTTTGTATTGATGTAGATTGGCTTTCTGTTGAAGGCACTGTATCAATAAAAAGTTCTGGTATGAAATATAACAGGTGAAATGCCTATAAAATCAATTGATTTTGCATTTACCGTAAAAGCATAAACATTAATTAAAGTAAATAAAAATAATTGTTTGGTTGCTTTAAAATGTTTCATGATAAAGAATATTTGGATTTTCTATTTGAGTATTTGTTCCTTCTTTTTTATTAAAATCTCTTAACCTATAGCGTAATTGCAATTAAAGGGTAATATACAACTGTATCTGTTATTTGCCCAATTGCATCTTGCGCAAAATCTGCTATATAAAAAGAAAACAGGAAACCGCAACATGCCGCAAAAATTATTTTTATGTTTGGATCATCCGATTCAAAATATCCTTTTATACAATTTTTTAAAACAACAAAATACAAAATGCAAATTATAATTAAGCCTATCCATCCTGTTTCTAATGCTTTTTTAAGATAACCGCTGTCTGGCGGAAAGCCGGCCAAATAATGTGATGGATTAAATCGCAGGCCGCCTGCGCCTGTTGTACACAAACCGCCGCCAATGGGATGTGAATATATGTACGGTTGAATAAACGCTCTGTTTACTTCACGCACTTTATACGAATCATCATTTGAACCATTAAATGTTGTGCGCAAACGGTTAATAGTTGAATTGCCATAAAACGGCGCGTACATTAAAACAACATAAACAGCAGCCAAAAACACAGCAAAAATCTTTGTACTTTTTTTGTTAATAGTAAGCAGCAAAAACATTACAAGGCCTGCTGCTGCCATTGCATTTGCGGTTCTGGTTCCAGAATATGCCATGCCCAAAAACATAAAAATTACACCTGGAATAAGAACGAATTTTGTTGAGCGCTTTTTTTCGTTTAAGGCAATAATGGTAAATAAAATACCGCACGATGCCATCATTATTCCGTAAGCTGTAGGATCTGACATGGTTGAAAACTTTCTAAAATCGCCATCAATAAAAATTAATCCAAAACGGTTGTCATCTGCAGTTGCCCAGGCTATTTCATAATTAAATAATCCATGCCATTGTTGTATGCAGCCATATAAACCGCAAATGGTGCAAACAATAAATAACAGCGTTAAAAATTTTCTTATGCTTTGATAGTGAATCAAGCGCCTGGTAACCAATAAAAAGAAGAAACACTGCATCGAGTGATTTTCTGAATGTTTGATACCAGCCATTAAACGAATGTGCATAAGGGTTAAAAAGTTCGATAAGCAAATAAAAAAATAAAACCAGTATGGCAATAACAACCGATGTATGTATAAACTTGTTGAATGTAACTTTTAAATTTACACGTTTAACAAAAAAGCTGAATAATGTTGCAATGATGAGCACATCTGAAGGAATGCCCGTTGGAAACGTATCTTTAAAAAAATATCGTGAAAAAGCAAAGGCGAAAAAAGAATAAATAACGTTGATGTATAATCCTGTTTGCGTATCTAACATGCAGGCCAGCACTACTGCGCCGCCGCAAATTAAACCGGCAATGCCAATGCCTGTTTTTATTTGAACTGCAAAAAGATAACCAAGTACAATGGCAAAAAATAACAGCAAAATATAACCAACAACATTATTAAGTTTTTGGTCAATAAATATTTTATACAAAAATGCATTCAATGTTTGCCTGAATGTATTTTTTATTTTTAAAACGCCTGACAATGCCATTTTAAAAAAATAAAACTTTCAAAAAAATATAAATCAGTGCGGCGGCGGCTGCAAGTATTACAAACTTTTCGTGGAAGGAAGCTTTTCTTTTAATCATTACAAAACCAATTTTATTAAACATCGTTCAGGTTTTCCAATTGAACCATGTTTAACACAGAGCCGCAAAATTTGCCGTTAAGGCTTTTAAAGAACTTTATTGATTCTTTGTCTATTTGTTTCATTATGTGTTTGGCAGAAAATATTGCAACAACGCCATCAACATAACCGGTTAATTCTTTACTGTCAGAAAAATCGTTTAGCGGCGGCCCTTCAAGAAAAATATAATCATACACATCAGTAAGCTTATGTAATTGCTTTAATAAATTTTGAGCGGGCAATATTTCAGAAGGTGTATAATCGCCGCCATTGCAGCCAATCACATATATCATTCCGGTGTGCACATTAACTGATGCATTTTGAATTTCTTCAACCAGTTTATCATCTACATCATTAGCAACTATTTTTTCAAGAACCGGCGTGCCGTGAAGCTGAACCGTAAGATCATTATTGCAAAAATTCGTATCAATAATTAAAACTTTTTTCTTACTTAAACTAAAGCTGTAAGAAAGCGCCTGAATTAATGTTGTTTTGCCCTGCCCTTTTTTTGTACTTGTAAAAAGAAAAATTTTCTTGCCGCTGTTTTCAATTTCATACCTAAGTTTTCTCAGCGATTCCCGAAACTTATTATCTCTTCTTTTTTCCACTGCATCTTCCGTTGCAACTGTATTGGCAACCACCTGCGAAATATTTTTGTTTTTAAGCGTTGTAAAATTTATCATGCTTAAAAGCTTAAGGTTTACAACCCTTGAAAATATAGCCGGTGTTTTAATTGATGAATCGAGATAAGTAAGAAAAACAATTATTAAAATAGTGCAAATTAATGTTGCCATGCCGGCCATTCCAACAATTAAAAGTCTTTTAGAAGGTTCTGGTTCAATGGCAGGCTGCCCAACCAATATCTGATGAAAATTATTTACCGACGCATTGCTTTGATCAACGGCATCGTTATACTTTTCAAGCAGGTCTAAATATTCTTTGTCAGAAAGGTCTGCATCTTTTGATAAGCTTTGTGCCGTTGCACTTTTACTTGCCTGGCTGTTTACATTACCCTGCAGATTATTTATTTTATTTTGAAGCGAAGTAATGTGCACTTTTTCTGCTTCAATGTTTACTTCAAGATCACTTTTCTTTTGCAGTAATGCAGACTTATTTAATGATGTATTTGTACCTGCGCTGCTGCCAACCGTTTTTATTTTGGCCTGATATTGCGCTTTAAGATTGTTGTATTTATTTAGTAAAGCCTGGTCGCTTGAGCCGCTGTTAAGATAAGCCAGGTTTGCTGCATTCATCTGATCGCGAAGCTGCAACACTTCGCTGTTATCAACTGTTTGTTCGGGCGCACCTAAATTTGACAATTGATCGTTTACACTTCTTAATGCAATTTGATTTGTGGTAAGTTTATCCTGCTCATCGTCTAAAGTTTGTTGAAGATTGCTGATTAATTCAAAACTGCTTTTACTGGCGTCTTCAACATTTACTAATCCGGTTGATACAATTGCCTGATTTTTTTCTACACGATCCTGCCTTTTCTTTTCCAATAAGCTTTGCAGCGTATCAATAGATTCTGCTGATCTTTCGTTGCGTATGAATTTATAATAGCGCACAAAATCCTGGAAAACATTGTTTACAACAAATGCAGAAAGTTCAGGATTTTCTGACTGATAATCTATCTGAATATAATCCGTTCTTTGAAGCCTGTACACATTTAAATTATTGGATATAGTGTTATAATCATATCCATATAATTTTAAAAATTCAAGCAATTTTTTTTCTTCCGGTTTATAGGAAGTAAGAATGCTCATAGAGCTTAGTTTTTGCCTGAAAACATTCTTTGCTTCTTGCAGGTTAACTGCTTTATAAACGGGAGAATTTTTTTGTTCATCTTTTAAAACCTTGAAAGCCTGTGAAGGGTTTTCAAGATCATGCAAAATAACGCTGTACGATAACAGGCTCATTACTGTGGGTGAAGTAAAGGTTACTATTGCATTGTTGAACTTGGTATCGGCTTCAAAAAAATTATTGTCGTTATTTACTTTTACCACATCATTAGTAGTAAAGCCGGTAGAAACCTGGGAAATTGAACGATATTCCTGTGGCTGATTTTTTGTAAAATACCAGGCTATACCGGCCGCAATAACAGCAGACCCTGCTATTATCCATTTTCTCTTCATCAATACCCTTAGCAGGTACACTAAATCCATATTGCTTATTTATTTACTAAATATTTACTGCTTTATTAGTTTTAAAACCTTACTGAATTTTGTGTTTGATGATGTTAACTTAACCATATACATTCCTGACGCAAGACTGTTTTGCGGAACTATCTTTAAAGTGTTATCACCTTCAGTAAGGTTTTCAAAACGCCTTTGATAAACAAGTCTTCCATTTATATCATAAACCTCAACCTGTACATTGTCGCTTTTCGGCAGCTTAAACGAAACCGTAAAGTTACTAACGAAAGGATTAGGATATGAAATAATATTATCAAAAGCTTTTGCAACTGTTTTTGACTTTGTTTGTGCCTGCGAAACAACTGCTATTGCATTTTGTGCAAAAGATGCAGGCGGTGCCGGAAGTGTTAATACAGGGCTGTTGTAAGCCTGCACAATTAATGCGCCTATTAACCCAAACTGCGAAGCAGAAGTGCCCGGAGCTACAGTAATCATTACTTCACCATTTGAATCTGGAACAATGCCATACAATGTTACTGTACCTGTTGTATTAAGTGATGCATCGAGCAAAGCCGTTTTGCCGTTTACCGTATAGGCAACATTTACATCTCCGTACGCCCTTGAACTTGAAAAGAAAGTAAGGTCATAATTCATGTTTAAATTAAGCCCGCTTAATTTTAGATAAGCTGTCTGGCCCGGGAATAAACCATAACTTTCTGAAATAACCGCATCAGGATAAACGCCAGAATTGTTTCCTGTAACATTTCCATCTGCATACAATCCTGCAAACTCATTTAATTCTGTCATCGTCATGCCTGACGGATAATTCAATTCATCAACAAAATTATTCCATACATAACCTTTTTGCGGCGGAACCAATGTATTGTTCCAGGGTGAAGATGCTATGCTATCTACTGTGAAATTGATATACAAAGCATACGCTAATGTATAAGCTGTTGCCACATTAGAATAATCTGAATGACCAGTGCTGTTAACTGCACGCACTACATAATAATAAGTTTTGTTTGAAGTTAAACTCTGGTCTGTGTATGAAGTTGTATTGGCGGCAACAGTAGTAATTAAATTATACGTACCGGTGCTGCTGTCTGCCCTCCATACTTCAAAACCTGTTTCATCAAAAGACCTGTCGGCCCAGCTTAAACTTACTGAATTGCGTTTGTTGCTGGTTACAATTAAACTGGCCGGACTTAACAGTTTAGAAGTACTGTCATATCCCTGAATTATGAGTGAACTTATATACGCATAATCTGCGCCGGTTGCTTTTGCAACAGAAATAATAACCTGGCCGCTGGCATTTGGAACGATGCCATTTATTTGAACGGTTTTATTAATATTATATGTTGCATTTAAAGTAACTGTTTGGCCGTTGATGGTAAAATTGGTTGTACCATTTAAACCATCTTCGTGGCTGTTGAAGAAAATGAAATTGTATTTTTTGTTTGTTGCCAAACCGGAAATTTTTATTGTGTCTTTTGAAGTTGATCCTTCAAACTCAGCAGTGCGCATCACTACATCAGGATAGATGCCTTTATTATTTCCAGGCCTCATGCCTGCAGCAACCACACCCTGAAAACCATTAACCAACGTTACGGTAACCGGCGATGCGTTGTTATTATCATCTTTTAAATTACTGAATACTGTGTTTTAAATGGCCAGCCGGAAAGGTTATTCCATGGCTGATCTGCAGTTGTTCCATCAGAAAAATTAAGATAGAGCGAAGAAACAGTGTTATCAGTAACTGTAATATTAAAGCTTGTTGTGCGTATAGAATCGCTATTGTCTTCTGCGGTTACAGTTATGCCCGGATAATAACCTGTTGAACCTGTTGTTGGTTTTATTAAGAATGAGCCTGTACCATTACCATTATCAGTAAAAGTTACAAAAGAAGGAAGCTGTGAAGCGGTTAATGTTACATGGTCTGAAGCATCATCTTTTGCACTTACAGCAACGGTAAGCTGTGCATTATTTTTAATAATAACATTGCTGATAGCGTTAAGCTGCGGCACTTTATCTGTAGTTAAAATACCGGCGATATTAGAATAAGCTGAATTGCCATAAGTGTTTGATGCAAGTATCTTATAATAATATTGCGTAGTTCCGTTTACAGATGTATCAAGATAACTGGTTGAGTTTGCCGCAACCGTGCTGATTAAAGCGTATCCTGTTGCCTGATTTACAGAACGGTATATTTGGAAATTGCTTTCATTATAAGACATATCCTGCCATGTAAGCTGAACGCCTGTTCCTGTGCCATTTGCATTTAGTGATAAAGGCGTAAGCGGAACAGTTCCATCATCCAATATAGAATTTATCACCAGTGCATTTAAATATCCTACCGGTGTATTGGCATCTTTTTTAGCCATAGTAAAATAAATGTTACCGGTTGCATCTGGTTTTAAACCATTAATTGAAGCCGTGTTTTGCGTATTACCCTGCACATATTCAGATACGGTTTGAGTGCCCACGGTAAATGTGGTTGTACCATTATCTGATGCACCAGGCCATGAACTTGCTGCAAAAAAAGTAAGATTATATTTAAGTGAAGTATCAAGCCCGTTAATTTGAACGGATACCGTATTAGGGCCGCCAAATATGCCGAAATAATAATAGTCTTTTAAAACAGCATCCGGATAAACGCCTGAATTATTACCTGTATTCGGGCCGCCATTACTTGTTGAAAACCATGTGGTTTGCATGTTCAATCCCACTGTAGTGGCATTGCCATTTACATCAGTTAAGTTGTTTGTTGTAACACCGGTTATATTGTTCCATGGAGATCCGATAACATCTGCATCTTTAAACCGTGCATAAATTGTTTTGTTCGGGTCTTTATCGTTAACCGTTAAATTAAATGTTCTTGTTGCTGTGCCACCGTTTCCATCACTTGCAGTAACGGTAACCACATAACCCCCTGCCGCAGCATAATTTGGATGTAATACCAGTTGTGCTGTTGTTTTATTTATTGCAGTTATATTATAATTATTAGGCACATTCGTTACAGACCATCTTAAACTGTCTGTTGAATTTTGATCATGCCCGTTTAAATTAATAGTTACATTACCGTTTTCGCTAAGCGTATAATCTGCTATAGAATCTAATGTTGGATCATAGTTGCTGTTTACAGTTAAAGTAAACGGAGCGGTAGTATCTCTTGCACCATTGTTATCATTAACAATAATTTTTATATTGCTAATTACACCCTGGTTTGCTGAAGTTGGCTTTAAAGTAAAGTTTGCGGTATTATTACCATTATTTGTAAGTGTTGCCCAAGATGGTTTGTTTAATATGCTGTAGGTTAAAGAATCACCGTCAACATCGGTTGCAGTAAGTTTTATAACAGTTGTTATTCCGTACCGCACACTTCTGCTGGCAAGGTCTGTAATTACAGGCGCATTGTCTGTTGTTTTTGCTGAAACAACTGCTGCATTATTATAAGTACCACCAACTCCATTCACACTAATTCTATAATAATAAGTTAAGTGTGCAAATAATGATGAATCATTATAACTGGCTGAATTGGGAGGTAATGAAGCAACAGATCTAAAATGAAGTGAATCATTCACCGATCTGTAAATTGTATAGCCGGTCTCGTTTGTAGCATTGTCTTTCCATGTAAGAGCAATTACAGAAGATGATTTAACTGTTGCTTTTGCAATTGTTGGTTTAATTGGAGCCGCCGGTAGTGCAGGCGTTGTTGCAGATGCTGATGCCACTGCAAGCGCTGCATCTGGTATGGCTTGCTTAGAAATTCCAGGCCCTTGATAGGCTGCAGATAATGCTACTGCGCCGCCTTGCTGGAAATAAGTGATATAAATAGAATGTACGCCTTTGGTTAAGTTTATTGTACCTGATCTTTCTGTAGCGCCTTGCAAATAATCATTATTTACTACCACATTTGAAGCAGCAAATCCATCAATATATAATTTGCTTCCATCATCCGAAGTAGTATAGAAAGTATATAAACCTGCAGTTGGAATATTTATATTTCCTTCAAACTTAAATGCATAATTCGTTGTTCTGTTTGCAGGTGATAAAGAAACGTTGTTTATATAACCTGTTTTAACAGGCGTTAATGTTGTGAAATCAGGAAGGTTGTTCCATGTTCCTTCATAATAAGAATATTTTAAACCGCTGCCAAAAGAAGAACCGTAAGCATTAACTGCATTAATTCTGTAATAATAAGTGGTTGATGCAGATAAAGAAGAATCTGTATAAGTGGTTGCATTTGCATTTGTGGTTGCCACAATCTGGAAAGGACCAGAGGCACTTACAGACCTGTATATTTCAAACCCGGTTTCGTTATTGCTTTTATCAGTCCAAGTAAGTTTTACTTTATTGTATGCTAAAACCTGTGCTGCCAAATTTATCGGGGTTGCAGGTGCTGTACCAGCAGGCGTGTATGAATCAACAAAATAATTATCTGTAATAAGATGCGGGTTATTATCTCCGTATAAAGCACTGCAAACCCAGTAAAGCTGCATTACCTGGCCACCGCCTTGCTGAAAGAAAGCGGCAGAAATAGGATAAGTGCCTGGCTGTAAGGTTATGCTTGCTGATGAAGCATATTGCGGTGCATGTAACCCATCATTATTTACAGCCGGAGTAGCAGAAGCGCTGTAAGGGCCTAACCATAATTTACTGCCATCATCTGAATACGTTTCAAATGTATAATTACCTGCAACCGGAATTTTAATAAAACCCTGCCATAAAAAACCATATTGAACATCAACATTTCTTACAGAAATATCTGTATTGGTTGAAACGCCGGTTTTAACAGGTGTTAAAGTATTAAAATCGGGAAGCACGCTCCAGGAACCTTCATAATATTTATATTGAAGACCCTGCGAAATAGCAGGAGCACTTACCTGGTTGCTTTGCGTTGAATAATTACCGCTTAAATCTTTTGCCTTTACATAAAAAGTATAAAGCTTGCCTGAAGTTAAACCATTAATAATTATAGAAGTATCTTTTGTAGTATAACTTTTTACGCCATTGATATACACATCGTACCTGTCAATTCCTACATTATCAGTAGCAGCATTCCAAATAAGATTTGCAGAAGTATTTGTTGTTGATGATACTGCAAGATTTGATGGTGCTGAAGGCGGAATGGTATCTGACTGTGTTGTTGCAGATGCCTGGTTTGAAACAGGTGCAGCGCCGTTAAGATTTATTGCTCTTACTATGTAATAATATTTTGTTGCGGGCAATAAGTTTTTATCAACGAAAGTAACAGTGTCCGCAGGCACTTGTGCGATGTAGCTGTAACCGCCGCCTGATTTTAAAGACCTGTAAATTTCAAACGCAGTTTCATTATAAAGCGGTTTGGGATTATTAGCCCAGTCAAGTTCTATTTGAGTATTAGATAAAGGTATAGCTGTTAAGCTGGAAGCAGGGCTTGGCGCATTAGCTCCGTTAGCATTAATAACCGTAAATGGTGATGAATAAATACTTGAACAACCATATAATTCAGTTACTGAAACTTTATAACTGCCGGCTTGCGTAACTTTTAATACGTTAGAAGATCCGTAAACACTGTCGCTTCCTACTTTTTTCCAGATATAACTTACATAATTGGAAGGCACCTGCAGGTTTACATAATTATTACCATCCGGGGCTGGTATTGCCGTACTCATTAAACCCTGCACTGTAATTGCCGGCGGCACCGTTGGATCTTTTAATTTTATGTGCACTGGCGTATGCGACCAATCAGACCAAATCGTTCCTCGTTTTACCTGTAAATCATATATGCCCGTATCTTTAACTGATAAAGTATTTGAAGTGGCTCCTGTAATTATAACACCGTTTTTACGCCATTGGTAAGCATCAAAACCGGGCGCCACACCAAGCGTAACATTAATAGTATCTCCGGGGCAAAATTGTGTTCTTCCATATAACGTCCATGGGTTTGAGCTATAGCCTGCCAAAAGATAAGGCCAGAAGTTTGGTTCAGTCCAAACTCTGTCCCAAACACCATGACCAAGATCAGGATATTCAGTGTATGTAAAATCTGCACCCGCACTAAGAAATCCATCTCTTACCTGTTGTGCGGTTGATGGCGCAGGAGAACCATCCAAACCACCCTGAAATAACCATATCGGCGTAAACTTCAGTTCATTAACATCACCAGAATCTTTGTAAGCAATAGATGCAGCAGACATAGGCACACCTGCAGCTATGTATGTTGGATGATCGAGCATCATTTCCCATGTGCCCTGGCCACCGGCAGATAAACCATTATCCGATACACGAAAAGGATCCAACTTATTATTGGCAATCATATAATCAATGATCTCTGTAATATATTGATATTGGCCGCTGCCCCAAAAGCCCTGGCTTTGCATGCAAAGAACATATCCATCAAAATTTCCGTTATCTACTGCGGCCTGAAACACGTCGCCGCCATGATAGAGCTGGTATTCATTATCATAAATACTTCCTGTTTCTCCCAATCCATGAAAAAATACCATCATCGGGTATTTTTTACCATCATTGGCGGTAGGATTATAACTTTTGGGAAAGTGCAGCCTGAATGCACAACCTTTATAAATGTAACATTTATATTCTGTTGTGTTCCAGCCCAACCGAACAGTTCTTACCCATTTGCCAATTTGGCCAAAAGGCGGCTGCGTTGGCGGCTGAGAAGAATTGTAGGTTATAACCGGGTCTGTTGGATCTAAAACAGACTGAGCAGCGCACTGGTTATATACTGTAAATAAGGTAGCTAATGCAACTAAAAAAGGGTAAATCTTTCGCATGGTTTACATTTATGATGATATTAATCGAGAAAAATCTTATAAAAGTAAATAGTGCACACAGGAATGAGGTTGCTGAATTGGTAAAAGCCCTGATTTTCTTCGTGAATGCAAAAAATAAGTGGATTTTTAAAATTAAAGTCGTGAGATAGAAGGCTGAAACTAACAGTCATTATTTTTCAAACTTTTCGGGCAACAACTATATTTTCCATTCAACAATTTCATTCGCCCATTCTTTTTTGTAGGGCGTTGTTACACGAATATAATTATCGGTATAACCTTCCATCATGCCGCTTTTATTATGATCTTCAAACAAAACCTTTCTTGTTTGGCCGGCATGTTGCGTGGTGAAATATTGCATTTTATGGTAAGATAAATTGCGCAAAATTTTGTTGCGCTCATGCCTTGTTTGCATGGGTATAACTGGTTTTATTTCCAAAGCCTTAGTATTATTTCTTTCTGAATAAGTGAAGACGTGCAAATAAGAAATATCAAGTTCCTGCAAAAAATTAAACGTTTCTCTAAAAGCATTTTCATTTTCTGATGGAAAGCCAACAATTACATCAACACCAATGGCGCAATGCGGCATCAATTGTTTAATGATGGCAACTTTTTCAGCATACAATTCTCTGCGGTAACGCCTGCGCATTAAACCCAACATTTTATTGCTGCCGCTTTGCAATGGAATATGAAAATGCGGCATAAACTTTTTGCTCTGTGCCACCAATTCAATTATTTGATTGGACAGCAAATTAGGCTCAATAGAAGAAATGCGAAAACGATCAATGCCATCAACTTCATCTAACTGTTGAATGAGTTGATAAAAATTTTCTCTTGCTCCCTCTTCTTTTGAGAACGTTGGGATGAGGTCGTTTTTACCAAAATCGCCCAAATTCACGCCGGTTAAAACAATTTCTTTTACTCCCTTTAATGCAAGCATTTTTGCATTGCTGAGAACATTTTCAATGGTATCACTCCTGCTTTTTCCGCGTGCTAATGGTATGGTGCAAAAAGAACAATTGTAATCACATCCATCCTGCACTTTTAAAAAAGTTCTGGTACGGTCGTTTAAAGAATAAGAAGAATTAAAGCCCGAAACATTTTCAATATCGCAACTGCAAATTTTTGCTGCATCATTTTTATGCAGCTCTTTTAAATGTTGGGTGATATTAAATTTTTCAGCAGCGCCAAGCACCAGGTCAACTCCGGGAATGGCTGCAATTTCATTTGGTTTTAACTGCGCATAACAACCGGTTATTACCACAAAACTTTCAGGTGATTTTCGTTGAATTTTTCTAACCAATTGGCGGCATTCTTTATCTGCATTATCGGTAACAGAACAAGTGTTGATGACATATACATCTGCAGCATCATCAAAATCCTTTTTTTCAAAACCATCATTTTCAAGCAACCTCGAAAGCGTTGATGTTTCTGAAAAATTAAGCTTACAACCTAATGTGTGAAATGCTACCGAACGCCGCTTTTGCATAGCCGGCAAAGATAAGTTCAGAATATTTTATTGCTTGTTGTATTATTAAAAAGTTGTAATAAAATAGTTGAGTATAAAAATGCAAATAAAAGAATGAGAACAGGCGGAAATTTTTAAATATAATTGGCAGCCGTTTGTAATTAACACATATTGTTGATAACTATTCAATCCGCGTATATTTGCCGCCCGGTTAAGGGTTTTGAGCAGCGAACTGAAGATGCCATAAGCACAACTGTACAAGTGTTGCGACGCAAGGAACGATGCCACGAAGTACCAAAGCCGGTAACCAAAAAATTTATCATTTTCATGTATCGTACACATACCTGCGGAGAATTAAGATTGCAAAATGTTGGTGAAAATGTTACGCTTGCGGGCTGGGTGCAAACCGTGCGTAAGTTTGGCGCTATAACTTTTGTTGACCTGCGCGACCGTTATGGAATTACGCAATTATTATTTGGCGAAAATTTAAATGCACAACTTGATGTGCAACCGTTGGGCCGTGAATTTGTATTAAAGGTTACAGGCAAAGTTTCTGAACGCAGCAATAAAAATAAAAATTTATCAACCGGCGATATTGAAATATTGGTTGATGAATTTAAAATATTAAATAAATCGGCAGTGCCGCCATTTACCATTCAGGATGATACGGATGGCGGCGATGATTTGCGCATGAAATACAGGTATTTGGATTTGCGGCAGAAATGTGATTAAAAAAAATTTGAGCTGCGTTATGCAGTTAACCGCAGTGCAAGAAACTATTTGCATGAAAATAATTTCTATGATATTGAAACGCCTTTTTTAATAAAATCAACTCCGGAAGGTGCAAGAGATTTTGTGGTGCCCAGCCGCATGAATGCCGGCGAATTTTATGCATTGCCGCAAAGCCCTCAAACGTTTAAGCAGTTGCTGATGGTAAGCGGTTACGATCGTTATTACCAGATTGTAAAATGTTTTCGCGATGAAGATTTGCGTGCAGACCGCCAGCCGGAATTTACGCAGATTGATTGCGAAATGGCTTTTATAGAACAGGAAGATATTTTGCAAATGTTTGAAGGTTTGGTGAAACGCATTTTTAAAGATGTAAAAGATTTTGATTATACCGAACCAGTTGAACGCATGAGTTGGGAAGATGCGATGTGGAATTATGGAAATGATAAGCCCGATATACGATTTGAAATAAAAATTAAAAATTTAAAAGTAAAAAGTAAAAATTATTGCGGGGTGCTTAATGCATCAGAGTTTGGTGTATTTAAAAATGCGGAAACAGTGCTTGCAATTTGCATTCCTGGTGCTGCAATTTATTCACGCAAGCAAACAGATGAATTAACCGAATGGGTAAAGCGTCCGCAAATTGGAATGAATGGATTAATTACAATAAGATATAACACTGATGGAACTATTAAAAGCAGCGCAGATAAATATTTGAACGAAGAGCAACAGCGAGCCGTCGCTGATTTTTGCGATGCGCAACAAGGCGATTTAATTTTAATACTTGCCGGCCGTGAAGAACGCACCCGGAAAGCGATGAGTGAATTGCGTTTGGAGATGGCAAAACGTTTGGGTTTGCGCAAAGACAATGAATTTAAATTATTGTGGGTGTTGGATTTTCCTTTGTTTGAATATGACGAAGAAAGCAACCGCTGGGTGGCACGTCATCATCCGTTTACTTCGCCAAAGCCTGAAGATATTGATGTGATGATCAGCAACAATCCTGTAATTGAAAATGCTGAAAAATATTTGGAACATCCGTATGCAAACATTAAAGCAAACGCTTATGACATGGTGCTGAACGGAAATGAAATCGGCGGCGGCTCTATCAGAATTTATCAAAGAGAATTACAGGAAAAAATGTTTGCAGCTTTGGGCATGAGCAAAGAAGAAGCACAACATAAATTTGGATTTTTATTAAGTGCTTTTGAATACGGCGCTCCGCCGCATGGCGGCATTGCTTTTGGTTTTGACAGGCTTTGCGCCATTCTTGGCGGCAGCGAAAGCATCAGGGATTTTATTGCTTTTCCAAAAAATAATTCGGGCAGAGATGTGATGTTAGATGCACCTTCAACCATTGATGAAAAGCAGTTGGAAGAGTTAAGTATAAAACTGGATTTGAAATAATTGTACTTTTAAAATAAATTTTTTATGGTTATAGAAATACCAAAGGGAACGCCGGAAGAAAAAGTAAAAGCTATACTTAATATTAAAGAAAATAAACAACATAATTCTGTTGTAAATGAATTTTTTGGTAAGCTTCCCCACATTAAAGACGGCTTAAAGATTCAAAAAAAGATTAGAAGTGAATGGAAATAAGTATCTTCTTGATACAAACATTTTATTGTATGCTTTAAAAGGTCTGGCTGATGTCAGACTTTATTTTAATACACTGCCTTCTATATCTATAATAACTGAATTTGATTGTTAGGTGTTCAGGATATTAAGGATAATGAAACAAAGATTTATGAAATAAAAAGATTGGATTCTGATTACTTTGAGGAAGATTAAAAATGAAACTTACCATTTACCGCATATTTAGTTTTTTGTTATTGCCCATAGCAATTTTATTTGGCATCGGCACTTTAGCATTAATACCTGCAGCATTCAGCAACCCTGCTATGCTGTTTCCATTATTTTTAATTGCCTGCATTTCTATTTATAGTTTTACTGCTTTATATTTTTTAATAAAAGGTATTGACGGTAAAAAATTTGTTGGCAAAACCTCAAAAGACCTGCTGAAAATAAATGCGCTTGCAAGTGCTTTTTTTTCGGTAATGATAGTAAGCGAGTGCATTATTTTTTTGCTGCATCCGCAATTGCTGCAGCAATATGCCATACAATCGCAGCAAAACGCACCGGCTCAACTAAAATTTAATGGCGCATCCATTGAAAACTATATGCGCATCTGCACCTATTTTTTTCTTGTATATGGGGTTGTTTTGTTTATACATGTTTTAATAAGTTTTCAATACATAAAACTATACAGCCATCTCTTTCAAAAACAAAATAATAGCTTATAAAAACAAACTGTTTAATATACTTTTATTTAAAACAAGCGCAAAATGCTAAATTGCCTGTGTTAAGAAATTATTATCAATTTAATTAACCGGGCAGTTAGTTTTCTTTTCCCTCATTTTTACAAAAACACAGTTATGTCGTTTAATTCTATCATGAAAATATTTCAGCCGAAAGACCGGATTTTTTATTCGCTTTTTGAAGAAGTGGTAGATACGGTTACCGAAATGAGCAATCTGCTGAAAAAACTTATTGTTGAAACTGAACGCGATAAACGGTTTGCTATCTTAAATGAAATTGAAAATGCCGAACATAAAAATGATGATATTACACACCGCGTTTACACTGAACTTGGCAGAACTTTTATAACTCCGTTCGACCGTGAAGACATTCATTTTTTGGCCACCACGCTCGATGATGTTTCAGATTATATTTATTCATCTGCAAAACGCATGGCATTTTATAATATAAGTAATGACGATGAAGGCATAATGAAGCTGGCAAACCTTATTGGTATGGCTGTTCGCGAGTTAAAAACGGCAGTAACCGGGCTTCGGGATATGCGGGATCTGCAGGCAATGACAACGGCACTCGTAAAAATAAACAGTATAGAAAACCAGGCCGATGATATTTATGATTTAAGTATTGAACGCTTGTTTGATATGGAACAGGATGTAAAAATGCTGATTAAAAAAAGAGAAGTGTATCATGCAATGGAAACAGCAACCGATAAATGTGAAGATGCAGGCAATGCGATAGAAACAATAATTATAAAATACGCATAAGGCTTTAAGCACAATTATCTGCGCATGACAACACTACTAATTGTAATTATAGTTCTTGCAGTAATTTTTGATTTTATTAATGGCTTTCACGATGCTGCCAATTCTATTGCCACAATTGTATCAACCAAAGTGCTTACGCCTTTTCAGGCAGTTATATGGGCAGCGTTTTTTAATTTTGTAGCCTATTTTATTTTTCGCGATCACCAGGTAGCTAACACAGTGGCAAAAACCGTAAATGCAGGTTCTTACGATCTTGTTGTGGTATTGTCTGGAGTAATTGCATCTATCGCCTGGAACTTACTTACCTGGTGGTATGGCATTCCATCGTCTTCTTCGCATACTTTAATTGGCGGCTTTGCCGGCGCTGCCATTGCCCATTCAGGTTTTCACAGTATAAACTGGTCGCTTAATGGAGGCATCAGCTTAACTATCATATTTATTTTGCTGGCGCCGATAATTGGAATGGTTATATCTGTTTTTATAACGCTGGTAACCATTCAAAGAAATTTCTGGATTAAAATCTCCATCATAATACTTACGGTGTCTGCCTGTTTATTGTTTATCCATTTTAAAAAACCTTTTGAGTTTTGGGGCCTGCTTTTATTGGGCGCTATTTTTATTGTTTCTTATACCGTTAATTATTTCAGAGGCGAAAATGCCACCCGAACTACAAAAATGTATAAAAGGCTGCAGCTTGTATCTTCTGCAAGTTTTAGCATTGGCCATGGAGGCAGCGATGCACAAAAAGTAATAGGAATAATTGGTGCTGCAATGGTATCTCAAAATTTAATTCCTGATATAAGTCATATACCTGCATGGGTGCCTTTTATGTGCTACACCTCAATTGGCCTTGGCACCATGAGTGGTGGGTGGAGAATTGTAAAAACCATGGGTACAAGAATTACAAAAGTTACACCTCTTGAAGGTGTTTGTGCGGAAACTGCGGGTGCCATTACACTTTTTACTGCTGCAAACCTGGGTGCGCCGGTAAGTACAACACATACAATTGCCGGTTCTATTGTTGGCGTTGGCGCAACAAAACGTTTAAGTGCGGTGCGCTGGGGCATTACCATAAATCTTATCTGGGCATGGATATTAACCATACCCGTTAGCGCATTGCTGGCAGCAGGTTTATACTGGTTCTTTCACCTGTTTTCTGTTTAGTTTTATTACTTTGCAATCTTATTAACTTTTTATGAATAAAATCCTGGTTACAGGTGGCTGCGGTTATATTGGCGCACATACTATTGTTGATTTGTTAGAAAACGGGTATGAAGTAATATCAATTGATGATAACTCGCGTTCAACAACATATTTGCTTGATGGCATTGAAAAAATAACCGGAAAAAAAATTAAGAATTATAAAGTTGATCTTAAAAATTTTGATGAAACCCGGGCCGTTTTTCAGGAGAATGAAGACGTAACCGGCATCATACATTTTGCAGCATACAAAGCCGTTGGCGAAAGTGTTGAAGAGCCGCTTCTATATTATGAAAACAATTTATTTTCCTTAATAAACATTTTAAAATGCGTTAAAGAATTCAATATCTCTTACTTCGTATTTTCTTCTTCATGCACCGTTTATGGCAATCCAGATTCTATTCCGGTTACAGAAAAATCACCCATAAAAAAAGCCGAATCGCCTTACGGCGCCACAAAACAAATTGGCGAAACCATTGTAGAAGATTTTACAAAAACATCTCCATGCAATTCAATTTTATTAAGATATTTTAACCCGGTTGGTGCGCATCCATCTGCACTTATAGGTGAACTGCCTTTGGGCAAACCAGAAAATCTTGTGCCGGCCATAACACAATTTGCCATTGGCAAAATTGAGAAATTAACGGTTTATGGCGATGATTATGCCACCCGCGACGGCAGTTGTGTTCGTGATTATATTCATGTTTGCGATATTGCGCATGCACACACTTTAGCACTGGAATTTCTCATCAACAAAAAAAATAAATTGGCCTGCGAAATTTTTAATTTAGGAAGCGGAAACGGCGTAACCGTTCTTGAAGCCATAAAAACTTTTGAAAAAGTATCGGGCAAAAAATTAAATTATACAATTGGCCCCAGAAGGCCGGGTGATGTGGTGGCTATTTATGCCAATAACGATCTTGCAACAAGGTTATTAAGCTGGAACATAAAATATGATCTTAACGATATGCTGCGCACAGCATGGCAATGGCAATTAAAAATAAAAAAAGAAGAAGAAATCATCCAGGCACAAAACCATGTTTTAAATTAGTTACTGCCAATGTTTATAATGATATTAAACTTTTTAACAGGCACATTATCTAATACCTGGCTTAAATTAAAATTACCCTTGCATGCAAATTGAAGATTGGGAGTTGTTACAGCAGTTTAAACAGCCGCAAACAAAAGAAAGGGCATTTACGGCAATTGTAAAAAAGTACCAGGAAAAATTATACTGGCATGTACGAAGAATGGTGGTTGATCATGATGATGCCAATGATGTGTTGCAAAATGTTTTTATAAAAGTTTGGAATGGTCTTGAAAATTTTAGGGAAGACAGCCAGCTTTACACCTGGCTTTATCGCATTGCAACCAATGAAAGCCTTACTTTTCTTGACCAGCAAAAGAAAAAAAAAGCGGTTAGCTTAAGTGATGTAGAAGCAGGATTATCAAATAAAGTGATAGCTGATAAAAATTTTGATGCAAACCGTTTGGAATGGAAGTTACAACTGGCCATACAGCAACTTCCTGAAAAACAAAAACTTGTTTTTAATTTAAGGTATTATGATGAAATGCCTTACGAAGAAATGAGCCGTGTTTTAGATACAAGCGAAGGTGCTTTAAAAGCAAGTTATCATCACGCAGTAAAAAAAATAGAGGATTTTATAAAAAATAATTAAACGCTTTGAACCTATAGTTGTCAAAAAAGTATAATGCAGGAAGAATTTTAACATATTGAATGAACTACATGCTGCAGAGGCCAACACTTTATTAAAGGCAGATAATAAAAATTATTTTTTTGTACCCGAAAATTATTTTACAAACCTGCCTGCTGATACTTTAACGCACATCTTTATAAAATCCTTGCCGGTTGCAAATGTTTACAGCGTACCTGCAAACTATTTTGAAAATTTTGCTGAAAATGTGCTTGAAAAAATAAAATTTCAGCAAAGCATTGGTAATGCAAGCGCAGACAAATTGTTTACTGTTCCTGCTGGATATTTTGATGGCTTTGCAGAAAATATTCTAACCAAAATAAAAAACACTTCATCTGTACAACAAGAACTTGAACAGCTTTCGCCTTTTTTAAGTAAAATATCAAAGGCAAATGTTTATGACATTCCTAAAAATTACTTTGAACATTTCAACCCCGCAATTTCAAATAAAAATACAAAGCCTGGCGCAAAAATTATTTCATTAAAAAATAATCGCAGGTGGTTAAATTATGCTGCGGCAGCCTGTGTTGCTGCGGTTTTGTTGTTTAGCGGATATTTGTATACTTCAAATAAAAACAATGCAAAACCTGCCTATGCAAAAGTAAATGTGCAAAAAGAAATTTCAACTTTAAGCGATGATGAAATTGCCGATTATTTAAAAAATAATACCAGCACTGCAATTTTTACAAATGTTGGTAACGATGATAACCAACTGCCAAACTTAGATGTTCAAAATCTTTTACAGAATATGTCTGATGAAGAGCTGCAGCAATATTTAGATCAGCACCCCGAACCTGCTGAAACAGCGGGAGGAAGTTAATATGAAAAAAATGAAAAAAACATTCGCTTTATTATTGTTTTTATTCTTTCATAGCTATTTTTGTCAATCTCAAACTCCTGAAGAAAATAGCGACAGAGTTGAAGTTATAAAAATGGCATATATAACACGCGAATTAAATCTTACTCCTCAGGAAGCTCAGAATTTCTGGCCCGTTTACAACAATTACACTAACGAAATAAAACAAGCCAGGCAACAATATCCCAACGATGAAATAGCTTTTGAAAAAAAGGCTGTTGAAATTAAAGAACGTTACCAGGATAATTTCAAAAAAATATTGGGCAACGATAATCAGCGAATAAACAAAGTATATACTACTGAAAGGCAGTTTAATAATACGTTGCGCAGCGAGCTTAAAAACAGGCAATTAAAGCGAAACCAAATGCAGATGCCTCAAAATAATGTAAGAAGAGCCCGCCCTCGGTTTTAAAGATATTTAACTTGGTGTTTTTCATAGGTTAGCAACGGCCAGCTCTTTTTAGGGCCGGCCTATTTTTTACGAAAAAAATTTTCTTTAATATTGATTGGTACTCAGCAAAACCAATGTACATGCCTCCACAGGTTGAATATTTTTTAATTTTGCAAGCGAAGCCAGTTCTTCATTTTCAGCGCCGGGATTAAAAATAATCCGCTTTGGATGCAGCCCTAAAATATAATCGTAATACTGCTTTTGATTTTGAGCATTTAAGTACAAAGTAATTGTATCAACATCTTTAACCTGCGGAGCTTGTGTTAAAATATCTGCACTATTTATTTTACCCTTTCTTTTTCCAACAGGTATTACATCATGCCCATTTGCCAATAACCTGCTAACCGCTAAATAACTGTATCGGGATGTATTTGGCGAAGCACCTAAAACAACTGTTTTTTTATTCATATAATAGCTTGAACTAAAATCATATATCAAAATATTGTACCAATAAAACAGGTGTGATAAAAATTGCAGGAACCGGAGCGTTATTTATTTAAAAACAAATAAAATAACAATAAGAAAACTAATTCTAAATTATATTTTTGCGATGGATTTTTACGGCCCTGTAGTTCAATGGATAGAATAAGAGTTTCCTAAACTCCAGATACAGGTTCGATTCCTGTCAGGGCTACTAACTTGTATTTTTGTTTGAAGAAACCAAAACAACAATACCCGCAACCGTTACAACAATGCCTGCATACAGCGGCCAGTTAACCGTTTTTTCTTCTTTCTTATTTATTTCAAGCGGGCCAAGATCTGCAACTTTTTTTTCCTGCGTAAAGTTTATGCTTCTAAAAACCATCATGATAATTCCAGCAATTATTAAAACAATGCCTAACCCTTTCATATAAAAGTTTTTTTTTGAAAGAATGATTTGCTTATTGAACTTAATTCAACTAATAAATATAAAGAAGAAAATCGAAAGAAATTAATCAGCTTCTGAAAGTACAGATTTTGATTTTGCCTTTAAAATTTTAGGTGCTTCTTCGGGCATTGATTTTTTAAACAACATGGCCGTCCATACATGATCAAGGGCAACCTGGTTTATTGCCTCATAATCACTATCGTTTAAAACTTCCCAGCTTGAATGCCGGTTTAAATCGCTGGCAATTTTACTGGTAACTTTTGGATAAGCGATCCATAATTTGCTTTTAATGTGAAGCGCAGGAAAAACATCCTGTAAAATATTACCCAACTGATTGCGGTTTACTGCAAAAATTAACGCAAAATCAATCTTTCTCGACTTTAGAAGCGGAGTTACATTTTTTGCGTAAGATAATTTTGCAAACTGCTTTTCAATTGAGGAGGGAAAACCCTGAATTAACAGGTTCTTTTCTTCACATAAATCCAATTTTTCAAACAAACTGTTAGAGAACATTCTGTAAATGAAATTTTGTTTTAATAATACGGGAATGCAAAAGTAACACTTTTTTCGAAGCAGACCAACAATGCTTTAAAAAAGCCTCGGGCACAGCATAATATCAGGCATTTTAAAAAATTATTTGTTAGAAATTAATATTTTTAAGAATGGCCCTGCAAACCCAAATTCCTTTAAAGCGTTTCCCATTTTTAAGATTGATTATTGCGTTAATAACCGGCATTTTATTACAATGGTATTTTTCAATCACGCTTTTGGCAATCGTTATTTTACAGGGTATTATTTTGGTTTTATTGATCTCATTTTATACGCTGTCATCATCACAAAAATTTATGCTTGGCTGGTTGCGCGGTGCGTTAATTCTTTTTTTGTTTGTTGGTGTTGGAATGATTGTAACCTGGCAGCAAAACATTCAGCATAATAAAAAATGGTATAATAAAATTTATAAACCTGATGATGCAGTTTTATTAACCATTCAGGAACCGCTTGTTGAAAAACCAAATTCTTATAAAGCGCTTGCACAAGTTAAAGCCGTTTTTAAAAATAATTTTTGGCAGCCTGCAACCGGCAATGTGCTGCTGTATTTTAAAAAAGAAGCTGGTGCTCCGCCGCTAAAATATGGTTCTCAAATCATCTTAAAAAAATCACTTCAACCCATACAAAATTCCGGCAATCCTGAAGCGCTTGATTATTCACGTTACTGTCTTTTTCAAAACATAACCGGGCAAGGTTTTGTTTCATCAAACGATTATATTCTTCTTTCATCTTTAAACGCAAATTGGTTTAACAGCATGTTGTTTACTGTAAGAGATTGGTCGTTATATACGCTTAAACAAAATATTCATTCAAACAAAGAACTGGGCATTGCAGAAGCGTTACTGATTGGTTACAGAAATGATTTGGATAAAGACCTGGTGCAGGCATACAGCAACACAGGTGTTGTGCATATTATTGCCATCAGTGGTTTGCACATTGCTGTTATTTACAGCGCATTGCTTTTATTTTTTTCAATGTTTAAAGCATACAAATTAAAAAGATGGATTGAGCCTGTAATTATTTTATTTGTTATCTGGACGTTTACGCTTGTTGCAGGTGCAGCGCCTTCTGTTTTAAGGGCAACGGTTATGTTCACGTTTATTCTTGCAGGAAATATTTTGCAAAGAAATGGAAACGTGTACAACACACTTGCAGCCTCGGCATTTGTGCTGCTGCTGGCAAATCCTTTTTATTTATGGGATGTTGGCTTTCAGCTTTCTTATGCAGCCGTGTTGAGCATTGTTATTTTTTTTAAATCAATAAATGCGCTCTTATATTTTAAAAACAAATTTTTAAGATGGATATGGCAACTTGCTGCTGTTAGTTTATCTGCACAAATTTTTACATTACCATTTATAATGTATCATTTTCATCAAATACCGGTTTTATTTTTATTCAGCAATTTGTTAATAGTGCCTTTATCCGGCGTTGTGCTTTTTCAGGAACTTTTTTTGTTTACGATTTCGTGGTGGCACTGGCTTGCATCTTTAACCGGGCAGCTTACAGAAATAACTTTAAAACGCATGAATGATTTTGTTGAATACATCAACAATATTTCATTTTGAGTTTGGGATGGATTACATATTTCCGTGCTTCA
>CAVSVA010000019.1:0-246117 GCA_963731245.1 uncultured Bacteroidota bacterium | reverse complement strand
CTTACAAGCAGAGGGTCGGCGGTTCGATCCCGTCAACTCCCACAGAAATAAAAAAGCAGTTATAAAGATATTTATAACTGCTTTTTTGTTGCCAGCAATTTCGCATTCATTGCTTCTAATACTGATTGTTTAAGTTTCTGTTTAAAAATAATTTATTCTTCTTAGCATAACAATGCATAACAGTTACATTACTTTTTAAAATTATTTTTACATAATTGCTGAAAAAATATACGAATGCAAATAATAATAGGAATTATATTTCATTTTATTGGCGGCTTTGCTTCAGGCAGTTTTTATGTGCCCTATAAAAAAGTTCGTGGCTGGCATTGGGAAAATTTTTGGTTGATTGGCGGTTTATTTTCATGGCTCATCGTTCCGCCAATTGCTGCGTGGCTAACCATTCCAAACTTTTCATCCATCATTGCGCAAACAACTGCATCCACTTTTTGGTGGACGTATTTTTGGGGCGTGCTCTGGGGCATCGGCGGGTTAATGTATGGCTTAGGTATGCGCTATCTTGGAATGAGTTTAGGCAACTCTGTATTACTTGGTTTTACCTCCGCATTTGGCGCACTCGTTCCATCTATCTATTACAACTTTCATCCACAACCCGGTAAAACAACTTTCACTGATTTACTTGCCACTTCCTGGGGCCGCATTGTGCTTACAGGTATCGTATTGTGTTTGATTGGAATTTATATCTGCGGCAAAGCCGGCGTGCTTAAAGAAAAAGAATTGTCCGAAGAAAAAAAGAAAGAAAGTATAAAAGAATTTAATCTTATAAAAGGATTAATTGTCTGCATCATTTCAGGCATTTTAAGCGCATGTTTTAATTATGGAATTGAAGCAGGTACTAAAATGGCTGAAGTTGCAAACAATGCGTGGAAGGCAGCACATCCAACAGAAACAATCAATTTTTTATACCGCAATAATGTAATTTATGTTGTGTTGCTGTGGGGCGGACTTACAACAAATTTTTTGTGGTGCATGTACCTTAATATTCGTAACAAAACGTTTGGTGATTACACAAATAAAAAATTTCCATTAACAAGGAACCTTTTGTTTTGTGCGCTCGCTGGCACAGCATGGTTCTTACAATTTTTCTTTTATGGCATGGGCGAAAGTAAATTAGGAAATGGGGCAAGCAGTTGGATTTTGCACATGGCATTTATTATACTTGTTGCAAACATGTGGGGTTTTGCATTAAAAGAATGGAAAGGTGTAACATCAAAAACAAAAACTACAATCATTATTGGCGTTGTCACAATTATTTTATCTGTTGCATTGGTAGGAGTTGGAAATGCGATGAAGTAGTCTGAACCTGGATTTGAAAGATTAATTTGATTGACAGGATTAAAAGCTATTAAGTTATGAATGATTAAAGCCAACAAACTGTTGCTCAAAACATACCACGATTATAAGAAGCAACAAACTTTAAACATGTATGTTATTTATGGGATGAAGACAAAGCCGCAGAGCTTGCAGGCGATGAAGTAGCATTGCTTGTTTATCGTTCTAATTTATTAGGCGCTGATTTACGCCTAACAAATTATGGCGGTGGAAATACTTCATGCAAAGCAATGGCGAAAGATCCGCTTACGAATAAAGATGTTGAAGTGATGTGGGTGAAAGGCAGCGGCGGAGATTTGGGAACAATGAAACGCAGTGGTCTTGCAGCTTTGTATGTTGATCAGATTACGTAGTTTAAAAAATGTATATCGCGGAATTGAGCATGAAGATGAAATGGTGGAATTGTTCAATCATTGCATTTATGATTTGAATTCAAAAGCACCTTCTATTGATACGCCATTGCATGGATTTCTTCCATACAAACATATTGACCACTTGCATCCTGATGCAGCCATTGCCATTGCTGCCGCAAAAGATGGAAAGAAAATAACAGAAGAATTATTTAATGGAACAATTGGCTGGGTTGAATGGCAACGACCAGGTTTTGATTTAGGTTTGAAATTAAAAGCTGCTGTTGATGAAAATCCAAACCTGCGTGGCATTATGCTCGGTTCGCATGGTTTATTTACCTGGGGCGATACGGCTTATGAAAGTTATATCAATACGCTGGAAGTAATTGAACGCTGCGCTGCAATATCTTGAAGAGAATTATGGCAAAAATAAACCCGTTTTTGGCGGACAAAAAATTCAATCATTACCTAAAGAAGAACGCTTACAAAAAGCAGCAGCTTTAGCGCCAATACTTCGCGGCTTTTGTTCTTCACAAACAAAAATGATTGGACATTTTACTGATGATGAACGGGTACTGGAATATATCAACTCAAATGATTTGGAAAGATTAGCGCCGATGGGCACAAGTTGTCCCGATCATTTTCTTCGCACCAAAATTTCTCCGCTTGTTTTAAATCTTACAACCGATGAAGATGTAACAAATACAGAATCCATCAAACAAAAATTACAACCGCAATTTGAAGCATACAGAAAGATGTATGCGGATTATTACAACACTTGCAAACATGCAAATAGTCCTGCCATGCGTGATGCAAATCCTGTTGTGATTTTATATCCGGGTGTTGGCATGTTCAGTTTTGCAAAAGACAAACAAACAGCAAGAGTTGCATGCAGAATTTTACATCAATGCCATTAATGTAATGAAGGGCGCTGAAGCCATTTCTGAATATACATCATTGCCGCGACAAGAAGCCTTCAACATAGAATATTGGTTGCTGGAAGAAGCAAAGCTGCAACGCATGCCAAAACCAAAAGCATTAAGTGGAAGAATTGCATTAATAACAGGAAGCGCCGGTGGCATTGGAAAAGCCATTGCAAAAAAGTTTGCAGAAGAAGGCGCTTGTGTTATTATCAATGATATTAACGAAGAACGCATGCAGGCGCGATGGATGAATTTCAAAAACAATTTGGAAAAGATACTGCAGCTTCAACATTGCTTGGATGTTACCAAATAATGAAACGATTGAAAAAGCATTTACAAATGCAGCGCTTGCATTTGGTGGTGTTGATATTGTTGTAAACAATGCCGGCATTTCTATTTCAAAATCAATTACCGATCATACTATTGAAGATTGGGATAAGTTGTATGATATTTTAGTGAAAGGTCAATTTCTTGTTTCAAAAGCTGGAATTGAAATCATGCGCAAACAAAATATGGGCGGCGATATTATCAATATTGTTTCAAAAAATTCTGTTGTTGCTGGCCCAAATAATGCAGGCTTATGGAAGCGCAAAAGCAGCACAGGCGCATCTTTCAAGATTGCTGGCTGCAGAATTGGGTGCAGATAAAATTCGTGTGAACACAGTTAATCCGGATGCAGTAATTGCTGATTCAAATATTTGGGCAGGCGGTTGGGCAGAAGGCAGAGCAAAAGCTTATGGAATTACAGTAGAAGAATTGCCGGCTTATTATGCAAAACGCACATTACTTAATGAAACCATTTTGCCTGAAGATATTGCCAATGCATGTTTTGCTTTTGTTGGTGGATTGTTGAATAAATCAACCGGCAATACTTTGAATGTGGATGGTGGTGTTGCAGCAGCGTTTTTGAGATGATGTTTGAACGCGGATTTCGGTGGATGGATTAAAAGAATATTCATAGTAAAATGTTCTGTTTTATGAGAATAAAATTGATTTTGACCCATGTTGCAACCTGCCTGTTTTTTACTATGCAGATTCATGCGCAAAACAATAAACTCACTGTTAATTGGGATTCAGTTATTACAATATCTAAAACAACAGTAACATTACAGCTTGTTGAAAATCCTGCGGTGCGGCCATCATCACCAATTCATGAAAATATATTTAAAGCATTAAAAAATTTGGGTACAGATTATACGCGTTATGTGCCTTGGTTTCCTTACCCGAAAATGGCGGTTGCCGAATTGCGGCGACCAACAAAAGACAGCACATTTTGGGATTTTACTTATCTCGATAGTACGATGGATGCATTTATGAAAGCGCAGCAAGGCCATAGCGTTGTTATTAATTTTAGCACAACGCCATCATGGATGTGGAAGATAAATTACAACATGCCGTATCCGCAAAATGCTTATGATGTTTTTTGGGCATACAACGATGGCGCAGTTATGCGTGATACAACGATGAAAGAATTGGCAGGTTATTATGCAAGATTATTTAGCTGGTACACAAAAGGCGGCTTTACAGATGAGTTAGGAAAATTTCATAAATCAAATCATCATTATAAAATTGATTATTGGGAAGTGTTGAATGAGCCTGACCTTGAACACAACATTCCTGTTGAAATGTACACTAAAATGTATGACGCAATAGTTGGCAGGCTGAAGAGAATATCACCTTCAACAAAATTCATTGGCATATCGCTTGCCTTTAATGCAAGGCCTGAATATTTTGAATATTTTCTCAATCCAAAAAATCATAAACCGGGCATTCCTTTAGATGGCATTTCTTATCATTTTTATGGAACGCCATCTTATGCTGCACAATCGCTTGATGATTATCAGTACACATTTTTTGACAAAGCAAATGCATTTCTTGAAAAGGTAAAATTTATTGAAAGTATTCGCAAACGGTTATCTCCAAAAACAATCACCACTATTAATGAAGTAGGAACTATCATTGGTTCAAATATGGGTGATGATATTCCTGCAGCATATTGGAATTTATCAGGCTCAATGTTCGCTTATATTTTTCTTCAACTTACACAAATGGGATATTGATGTTGTTGGCGAATCTCAGTTGGTTGGTTATCCAACACAATTTCCTGATGTGAGCATGATGGATTGGAATAATGGCAAACCAAATTCGCGTTATTGGATTTTAAAATTGCTGAAAGATAACTTTAACGCAGGTGATAAATTGGTTGGTACCGGTTTTAATGGAAGTGATATTATAGCGCAGGGTTTTCTTACAAATAATGGGAGAAAATTATTGCTGATTAATCCGCGGAATAAAGAAATAAAAGTAAACTCGGCTGATAATTTTAAGAATGCTATTATGAATTATGTTGATGAAGATACCGGTGAAAATCCTATTGCACAAATGCAGGTAAAAGATACAACCATTTCGCTGAAACCCTTTGCTGTAGCAGTTTTGAACTTAAAACAATAGGTTAAATTTAAAGCATCCACGAAGACACAAAGAGAGAACAAATTAAGCTTGGTGCCTTCGTGGCAAAATATATAATATGAAAATAGAAGAATATAAAATTGAAGAATACAATCAATCGATATTAAAAGAGCATCAACGCAAATTTAATTTTATTGCTTCGGAAATAAGCAATGTTGAAGGCATTATTCAAAAATTAATTGAATTTCAAATTGCCATTCCTTCATGGGCTTTAGGAACCGGAGGCACGCGCTTTGCAAGATTTAGCGGCGGCGGAGAACCACGAAATGTAGAAGAAAAAATTGAAGACATTGGTTTGTTACATGCATTGAATAAATCAAGCGGTGCAATTTCATTACATATTCCATGGGATATTCCTGAAAATACATCACACATAAAAACATTGGCTGCACAAAATGATTTGAAGTTTGATGCAATGAACTCAAATACTTTCCAGGATCAACCAAACCAAAAATTAAGTTACAAGTTTGGCAGCATGCAGCATGTAGATAAAGCAGTGCGCAAACAAGCAATTGAACACAACATCGAAGTAATAAAATATGGAATTGAATTAGGCTCAAAATCGCTCACAGTATGGCTTTCAGACGGCTCAAATTTTCCCGGCCAACTCAATTTTAGAAAAGCATTTCAAAATACATTAGAAAGTCTGCAGGAAGTATATGCTGCTTTGCCCGATGATTGGAAAATGTTTGTTGAATATAAAGCTTATGAACCTAATTTTTATTCAACAACAGTTGGCGATTGGGGACAATCGTTATTATATACATCAAAGCTCGGCAGCAAAGCATACACGTTAGTTGATCTTGGTCATCACTTACCAAATGCAAATATTGAACAGATTGTTTCATTATTATTAATGGAAGGCAAGCTTGGCGGTTTTCATTTCAACGATAGTAAATATGGTGATGATGATGTAACCGTTGGTGAATCAAGCCTTACCAGTTGTTTTTAATTTTTAATGAATTGGTGGAAGGAATGGATGCAAGAAACATGAATCATGCAACCGATTTGGCTTGGATGATTGATGCATCGCACAATGTAAAAGATCCGCTGGAAGATTTGTTGCAATCAGTAGAAGCCATTATGCTCACGTATGCGCAAGCATTGTTTGTTGACAGAAAAAAATTAACTGAAGCGCAAAACAATAACGATGTGGTAACGGCACAGGAAATTTTGCAAAACGCATTTCGCACAGATGTTCGCCCATTGGTTGCAGAAGCAAGATTAAGAAGCGGCGCAGCATTGAGTCCGTTGGCTGTTTATCGCAAAGAAAAAGTGAGAGAAAATTTGATTAAAGAAAGGGGAAGCAAAACGGTGGCGACCGGATTGTAATTGCAATGATTTGCTTTATAATTGTTTAACTTTGAGTGAGAAAATTTTAGTTATGGAAAGCGAAAACATAGACAAGAATAATGGAACCAAAATGAACAAAGTGCATTTTGTGATTGAAGAATGGAAGCGCAGAAGATTACAAGATGAAGTGGATTTTCTGAATGAAACCAAAACGTCCGAGTATAAAAAAATGATGGAGAAATTGCAAGGCAAAATTGAAAAACATGGAATTCTTTCAGCTTCATGAAGATCATTATGTTTACCAAAAAACCGAAGGTGCCAGCTCGGTTTACTTTTTTAAAACAGCGTTTGAAGTAGAATATAAAGTTATTTTCAAATCCTCACCTTACATCTTTGGAGAAGAGCAACCTTACGCTGATTTATTGTATGAATTTTCTTTGCTGGCAAAATTCACAAATGCTCACTCCTTTAATCGCGACGAACTCATAGCACCTACAATAGCAACTATCTTTCTTGACTTTTACAATGCTGCAAACCAAAATGTTTGCTTTTATATATGTGATTCATCAGATAGCAGGCAACACGTTCGCAAAAGAAAATTTGATACATGGTTTAATGAATACAATCACGGAACTTTTTTAAAATTAGATGCTATGATCAATGATATTGACGGCACACAATATCCTGTGTCCGTTATTATGTATAAGGATAACATATACAAAAACGATCAGCTAAAAGCGTTTACCGATCTGATAAGCGGGTATAATGATGAGAAATAGAATTCCTGTTACACTCATTTTTGATGTTGGCAAAACCAATAAAAAATTATTTCTGTTTGATGAGCAGTATAAAATTCTATTTGAAGAATCACAACAATTTGAAGAAATAAAAGATGAAGACGGATTTCCTTGTGAAGATTTAAAAATTTTATCAAATTGGATAAAGGAAAAATTTCGAATCATTTATTCAAACAAAAATTTTCATATCCGCGCAATTAACTTTTCGGCTTATGGTGCAAGCTTTGTGCATCTTGATAGTTCAAACAAGCCACTTACTCCGTTATATAATTATTTAAAACCTTATCCTGAACATCTTGCAAAACAATTTTACAATACTTATGGCGGTGAAAATTTAATAGCAAAACAAACAGCATCACCTGTTTTAGGTTCATTAAATTCAGGCTTGCAATTGTATCGCCTGAAGTATGAACAGCCGCAAATTTTTTCGCAAATAAAATGTTCGCTTCATCTTCCACAGTATTTGAGTTTTCTTCTTTCTCAACAAAAAGCTGCTGATATTACAAGTGTAGGTTGCCATACACGCTTATGGAATTTCGATGAAAATAAATATCATCATTGGGTTGATCAGGAAGGCATAAAAACGAAACTTCCTTCGCTCTATCATGGTGATAAAATCGTTTTTTCTTCCATTGATACACAAAGTATAGCAACCGGCATTGGCTTGCATGATAGCTCGGCTGCGCTTATTCCTTATCTGATTTCATTTCAGGAACCATTCGTTTTAATTTCAACAGGCACCTGGTGCATCAGTCTCAATCCTTTCAATTCTTCACCATTAACCGATCATGAATTGCAGAATGATTGTCTTTGCTATTTATCTTATGATGGCAAACCGGTGAAAGCAGCAAGGTTGTTTGCCGGCTTTGAACATGAAGAACAAGTTAAAAGGTTAGCCGCCTATTTTCATAAAAACGTGAATTATTATTCAACAATCATGTTTGATAATTTTATACTAAACAAGTTGCAACAAAGCGCTGTTTTGAACGAAATGAATAGCGGCACTTCAACACTGCAACAATCAGCTTTTTCAAAAAAACAATTGCACCAGTTTGAAACATACGAAGAAGCATATCATCAGTTAATGTTTGATATCATGTGCCAGCAAGTCGCCTCAACGAAAATGATTTTAAAAGAAGTACCTGTACAAAAAATATTTGTTGATGGCGGCTTTGCAAAAAATGATGTTTATATGAATTTATTGGCAGCTTCGTTTCCAAATATTAAAGTGTATGCTGCAAGTATATCACAAGCATCTGCATTGGGTGCTGCGCTTGTTTTGCATAAGCATGTAAGCAAAAAAATTAAGCCTTTTAATCTTATCAACTTAAAATTGTATAGCAGTAAATGATGTAACAGCGTTACACCAAAATAATTTTATAAATAATAATTGTATAAATGACATTTATTTTTTTAAAGAAGCGTACACACACAAACCATTAACACATGATTAATTTAAAGCAATTTGAAGTTTGGTTTATTACAGGAAGCCAGCATTTATATGGTGATGAAACATTGAAAAAAGTTGCAGCACATTCCGGGATAATAGCAAAGGCTTTGAATGATGAAAAACAAATTCCTGTTTCCATACTTTACAAATGTGTAGTTACAACTCCGGAAGAAATTTTATCTGTTTGTAAAGAAGCAAACACATCAAACAATTGTATTGGCATTGTTACCTGGATGCATACTTTTTCGCCTGCAAAAATGTGGATCAACGGGTTAAAAATTTTACAAAAACCTTTGCTGCATTTGCATACACAATTCAATAAAAATATTCCATGGAATGATATTGATATGGATTTTATGAACCTGAATCAAAGTGCACATGGCGATCGTGAGTTTGGTTTTATAATGAGCCGGCTGCGCATAAATCGCAAAGTTGTTGCTGGCTTTTGGCAGGATGAATCTGTTATAAAAAGCATTGCTTGCTGGTGCCGTGCTGCTGCTGGCTGGCACGATTGGCAAGGGGCAAAATTTGTGCGCTTTGGTGATAATATGCGTTATGTGGCCGTTACAGATGGCGACAAGGTTGAAGCAGAATATAAGTTTGGCTTTTCTGTAAATACTCATGGCATCGGCGATTTGGTAAAAATAATTAATGAAGTAAGCGGGAAAGATATCGATGCTTTAACTCAAGAATATATAAGTACTTATATAATTAATGACGAGTTAAAAAAAGGCGCCGCAAAATACGAAGCATTAAAAGATGCCGCTAAAATTGAATTAGGCTTAAAATTTTTTTTACAAGATGGAAACTACAAAGGCTTTACAGATACGTTTGAAGATTTGCACGGCATGATGCAATTGCCGGGCATTGCGGTACAGCGTTTAATGCATGATGGTTATGGCTTTGCAGCAGAAGGTGATTGGAAAACGGCTGCCTTGGTGCGGGCAATGAAAGTAATGGCAAGTAGCTTAAATGGCGGTAATAGTTTTATGGAAGATTATACGTATCATTTTGAAGAAGGAAATGAAATGGTGTTAGGCGCACACATGCTTGAAATTTGCTCGTCAATTGCAGATTCTAAACCTCGTTGTGAAATCCATCCTTTAAGCATTGGCGGAAAAGCAGATCCTGTGCGCCTTGTGTTTAATGTTAATGAAGGCGAAGCGCTGAATGCTTCTGTAATTGATATGGGCAACCGCTTTCGTTTGCTGGTAAACGAAGTGCAGGCCATCAAACCAAAACATGCTTTACCAAATTTGCCGGTTGCAAGAGTTTTATGGAAACCATATCCTGATATGAAAACGGGTTGTGCAGCGTGGATACATGCAGGTGGCGCTCATCATACATGTTTCAGCCAAAATTTATCTGCAGAACATTTAGAAGATTTTGCAAATATTGCAGGCATCGAATATATATGCATCGGAAAAAATACAAATCTTCATCAATTAAAAAATGAATTAAGATGGAATGAAATGTATTATGGCATTAACAGTTAATTCATGTTAAATAAGTAAGTTCATAAAAGCAAAAGATGCGTGCAAAACGGTTCGGCCAATTATTATAACTTTACTTTTTATTACAGTTAAAAACAGCGCAAACATTGTGGTTTAAAATTGTTATATCTCAACTCAAAAAATTTATATGCACGAACTTATTGAAAAATTAAAAAATGAAGCAGGCCTTACTGAAAAGCAAGCGTGGCAGGCAATTACGATAGTAAAAGATTTTGCAAAAAGTAAATTTCCAATGTTTGGCGGTGCAATAGAAAAAGCTTTTACCAAACATGCAAAAAAAGAAGATGAAGATTTTCTTGATTAACATCTTGCATCCTATTCTTTACAGAATTTAATTTTTAATGGAAATTTTGCCCGGTAAAAAAATTTATTTTCTCTCCGATTTTCATCTGGGCGCTCCTGATTTTGCATCGAGTTTAATAAGAGAAAAAAAAATTGTTGCTTTTCTTGAATCTATAAAACAAAATGCACAACAAATAATTATTGCGGGTGATATTTTTGATTTTTGGTATGAATATAAAACCGTTGTTCCAAAGCATTTTGTGCGGTTGCTTGGCAAGCTTGCTGAAATTACTGATAGCGGAATTGATATAATATCATTTGCAGGCAACCACGATATGTGGATGAAAAATTATTTTGAAACAGAACTCAACATTCCCGTTTTTTTTGAACCAAAAACTTTTAACTGGAATAATAAGAAATTTTATGTTGGTCATGGTGATGGCTTAGGGCCTGGCGATCATGGATATAAATTCATAAAAAAAATTTTCAGAAATAAATTTTGCCAGTGGTTGTTTGGCCAGTTGCATCCAACCTTAGGAATGGGTGTTGCCAATTATTTCAGCCAAAAAAGCCGGAAAAAAACCGGCGCATCAAATGCTGTTTTTTTAGGTGAAGAAAATGAATGGCTGATTATTTACAGCCGTGAAATACTTGCAAAAGAACATTATGATTATTTCATTTTTGGTCACCGGCATTTGCCGCTAAAAATTAAACTGAATGATAACGCCGAATACATTAACCTCGGAGATTGGATAACAAATTTTACGTATGCTGTTTTTGATGGCCATACAGTTGAACTAAAAAAATGGCAAGATTAAATTTCATAATCACGTTTATTTTTTTGATGAGCGGCGTTGTTGCTAAAGCGCAGCCAGATTCAACTATTCAGTTAACCGAACTGGAATTTATACCAGGCGCTTATGTAAATTTTTATGTTGATAATTTAAGCAACGTGTATTTGCTGAACGCAGATAATCAAATAAAAAAAATAAATGACAAAGGCGATTCTGTTGCCGTTTCCAATTCATTAAAAAGGTTTGGTGATATTTATTCAATGGATGTAAGCAATGCTTTAAAAATTGCAGTGTATTATAAAGATTATGCAACCATTGTGGTGTTGGATCGCTTTCTTAAAAACATTAATACAATTGACCTGCGCAGGTATAACATATTGCAGGCGCAGGCTGTTGCTGTAAGTTATGATAATAATTATTGGGTGTTTGATGAAGTTGAAAACAAGCTGAAAAAAATAGATGATAACGGCAATCTTTTATTATCAACGCCTGACCTGCGAACGATTTTTAATGATGCTTTTATTCCTGAAAAAATTATTGATTATAACGGTTATGTTTATTTGTATAATAAAAAAACAGGCTGCAAAATTTTTGATTATTACTGTGCATTAAAACAAAGTATTGCTCCTTTAAACTGGAATAACATCGAGGTAATAAAAAATTCTATTTTAGGGTTTGATGATACCGCTGTTCATGTGTATAATATTGATGTATTTAACGAATACACTTATCCATTTAACACGCCAATAAACGCTGCAAAAAAAATACAAAAGGCGATGAATAATATGTACATTTTAAAGCCTGATGGCTTGCATATTTATTCTATCAACTAATCTTTGTTATTTATCAATGATTGTTTTGCCAAAGGGCGCAAGCGTTAATTCAACCAGCTTTAAATGTTGCCTGCCAAAAGGAATTCCGATAATGGTTATAAATAATAACACAGCAAAAATTAAATGAATGCAGGCAGTGTATAATCCGCCGGTAACAATCCAAATTAAATTAAACAAAAGTGTAAGGCAGCCGCCCGATGATGAGTTGGAAATTACTTTCTTCCCAAAAGGAAAAAGTACAAGCATACCAATTTTAAAACATTGAATGCCAAATGGAATTCCGATAACGCTTACGCAAAAAACGAAACCCATAACAAAATAGGCAAGTGCAGAAAAAAAGCCGCCGAAAATCAACCAAATCAAATTGCCAATTGCGTTCATTATAATTATTTTATTGCGTATAATTAATCAATAAAAATCTCATTGAACAATCATAGTTTTTTAATGCTCAATGAAATTTCATACTTAAAAATAAACATACTTTAAATTATCTTCAACGCTAATTATATGTATGGCGCTTAACCTGCAAACATTTAAAACAAGAACGCTTACCGCAATTGTATTTGCAGTTGTAATGCTTTGCGGTTTATTAATAAATTTCGGATCGTTTTTTTTTCTTTTTTCTGTTATACATTTTGGCTGCTGGTACGAGTATCAAAAACTTGCCGCTAAAATTCAACCGGCATATAAACAAACATTTGCAGCGCATAAAATTTTTATAATGCTGGCTGGTTGGGGCTTTATGTTATTAATGGCAAATAATGCGCATTTACTTGAAAATATAAGCCTAAAGAAAATTGGTTTGTATGTAATATTGTTAAGCCTTGTTGCGGCATTGCTTATTGAAATAATAACAAGAAAAAAAGTAAATTCAAAAGCAATATTTATTTCCGCTGCGGGATTATTATATATTTCTTTTAGCTGTGGTTGTATGATTGATCTTCGGTCAGAAGGTATGATTTTCGGAAATTTTTTTGGCAGCGATTTAGGATTGATATTGCCTCTGCTTTTAATTGCATCAATGTGGATCAATGATACAATGGCTTATATTGTAGGATCGTTAATTGGCAAAACGCAGCTATCACCCATCTCACCAAAAAAAACATGGGAAGGCACAATAGGCGGCGCTTTATTGGCCATTGCAACCATAACTTTTTGCGGTTATATTTTTTTTAAAGCAGATGTGCGCCAGCTAATTATTATTTCAACCATTGCATGTGTGGCAGGCATTTTTGGAGATTTATTAGAAAGCAAATTAAAACGCATGGCCGGTGTTAAAGACAGCGGAAGCATAATGCCCGGGCATGGCGGTTTTTTAGACAGGTTTGATTCGCTTTTAATTGCCACCATTTTTGTTTGGATATATGTGAAACTTTTTATGCCATAGCAAAGCATTTTGCTTGTTTATATTTGCACTAATTTTTATTATGACTATTCACCGGGAAGGATACCGAATAATTGCAATAAGCGCTTTAATTCTTGTTGTTATTAATATATTTTGTTTTTATTTTTTTGCTGCAAGTGTTGAATGGATTTGTTTTCTGATTCTTTTATTAAGCTTTGTTGTTTTTCTTTTTATTCTCTTTTTTTTCCGCATACCAAAGCGCGAATTTACTTTTTCAGAAAATAAAATTGTTGCACCTGCCGATGGTAAAGTTGTGGTAATTGAAGAAGTTACCGATAATGAATATTTTCATGATAAACGCATGCAGATAAGCATTTTTATGAGCCCGGTTAATGTGCATGTAAATCGTGTGCCTGTAAGCGGAACTATTGTGTACAATCATTATCATAAAGGAAAATATTTTGTTGCCTGGCATCCTAAATCTTCATTGTTAAATGAAAGACACAGCATTGTTGTTGAAAATGAAAATGGTGCTGTTTTGGTTAAACAAATTGCAGGTGCAATGGCTAAGCGTATTTGTAATTATGCAATGCCTGGCAAAAGTTTTAAGCAGGGCGAAGAGTTTGGGTTTATAAAATTCGGAAGCCGTGTAGATCTGTTGCTTCCTTTAAATGCAAATATTGAAGTGCAGCTTGGTGAAATAGTAAAAAGCGGTGTTACTGTAATTGCATCGTTTAATCAAAATCAATCTCAGTAATTATAGCTTCAAGATATTTTTGATCCGTTGCATCAAAACAATTCAGCATTTCACTATCCGCATCTAACACACCAATTACTCTATCATCTTTTTTTATTGGAACAACAATTTCAGATTTTGATAAACTGCTGCATGCAATATGACCGGCAAATTTTTCAACATCATCAACAATAATAGTTTTTTCTTCAGCCCAGCTTGTGCCGCAAACACCTTTTCCTTTTTTTATTCTTGTGCAGGCAACAGGCCCTTGAAACGGCCCAACAACAAGCTCATTATTTTTTACAAGATAAAACCCGATCCACAACCATTTAAATTGTTGTTTTAATGCGGCTGCAACGTTTGCAAGGTTTGCAACAACATCAGTTTCGCCTTGCAGCAAGCCTTTTATTTGCGGCAATAAAGATTGATATTGTTCTTCTTTTGTTCCTTCAATAACGCTCAAATCTTCTGACATAAAATTGCTTTAAAAAATAGCTTCCAATTCTTTTAAATGATGAATTATATATGTTGGCTTAACATCTGTTTCAACATGCAAATGATTAACAAAAATAGTATCTAAGCCGGCATTCATTGCGCCTTTAATATCTGCATCAATGTTATCGCCAATCATAATACTTTCAGTAAGTTCAGCCTTTGTAATCTGCAAAGCAAACTCAAAAATTTCTTTATTAGGTTTTAAGCTTCCTGCTTTTTCAGATGTGATAATTTCTTTAAAATAATTGGTGAGGTTGCTGTATTTTAATTTGTTGTGCTGAATAATTTCAAAGCCATTTGTAATTAAATGCAGCACATAATTTTTGGCAGTTAAATAATCTAATATTTCTGTTGTGTATGGAAATAAATTTTTGCGGTTAGGCAATTGTTCTAAAAATTCTGCCGACATTTTTTTTGCCAGCGTTTCGTTTGCAATTTTAAAATCAAGCAAAGTTAGCCACATGCGTTTCCACCGCAATTCCTCCTGCTTAATAAAGCCTTTTGTATATCGCTCCCACAATTTTTCGTTGTGAAATGAATATCTTTCAAAAAACAAATCAAAATCGTGCACGCCATTTTCATGCAACTTATTCAGCTTGCTTAATTCGTACAACGTTTCTTTTGCATTGGTTGCAAAATCCCAAAGCGTATGGTCAAGATCAAAAAATAAATGTTTATACATCATTCATGTTCAATTTAATTATGGCTTCTGTAACTGCTTACTGATTATTTTTGATAAGAACTTGCACGTGCAAAGCAATAAAATTATTTTATTTATTTTTTATTGTGCTGATGTTGATAAAACAATATTATTGAGCATGAAAATAAAGAGGCAAAGTTTTACAAAATGATAAACGATGCGGTTATTTAAAACATCTGCAGGCATTATACTTGAAACCGGCAATAAAAATTTTTTATTGCATTCAGATTGGGATGAATTAATCAATAATGAAAATTTGTTTCAATTTTTATCAACACAAACAAAAAATAAAATTGATGTTAACTGGAATGAAATAAAAATTTTTGCGCCAATTGGCAGGCAGGAAGTTTGGGCGGCGGGCGTAACTTATTTGCGCAGCCGCAACGCAAGAATGGAAGAAAGTAAAGATGCGGGCGGAGCAGATTTTTACAGCAAAGTGTACAATGCACAGCGGCCCGAATTATTTTTTAAAGCATCGCCGCATAATGTAGCAGCGTATAAAGAAGAAGTTTTTATTCGCAGAGATTCTTCATGGAATGTACCTGAACCTGAGCTTACTTTATTTATCAATTCAGGCGGCAAAATTCAGGGTTATACTATCGGCAATGATATGAGTTCAAGAGATATTGAAGGTGAAAATCCGTTGTATCTTCCGCAGGCAAAAGTATATGAAAGAAGTGCTGCACTTGGCCCTTGTCTGTATGTTCCTGAAAAAGAAATTTCGTTAAATACAACCATCAGCATAAACATTAAAAGAGCAGATGAAATTGTGTTTGAAGGTTCAATACAATTGCATAGAATGAAAAGAAAATTTTCTGAGCTTGCTGAATATTTATTTAAGGAAAACGTTTTTGAACACGGTTGTTTTTTAATGACGGGCACCGGCATTGTGCCGCCAAATAATTTTACTTTAAATGCAGGCGATGAAATAGAAATTGGAATTGAAAATATTGGCGTGCTGATAAATGTTGTAGCATTTAAAAAGTGAGATCACTATAAAAAAATTAAAAACCTTTGGTAATAAAATTGATTTGATTATTAATGCAACTTGAATTACAAAACATAATTCCCATTCCTTTAAAAGATAAATTGCTGCAACGCAGTTCTGACATCTGGAATAAAAATCTTCGGTTTAAAAGCGGAGATTTTATTAAAATAAAAGCGCCAAGCGGCACAGGCAAAACAACTTTTGTGCATATTATTTATAAACTGCGCAAAGATTTTGAAGGCAACATTTTATGGAACAATAAAAATTTGCACCTGATAAAACAAGATGAACTTGCTTTATTGAGGCAGCAAAATATCAGCATTGTTTTTCAGGATCTGCGTTTGTTTCCCAATCTTACTGCCCGTGAAAATATTGAACTGAAACGTGTGTTGCAACCGCCGATGTATGAAACGGGTATGATTGATGTAATGGCCGATGCGTTAAATATTTCTTCTGTTTTAAATCAGAAAGCAGCTATGTGCAGTTATGGAGAACAGCAGCGTATTGCAATAATTCGTTCTTTAATGCAACCATTTAAATGGCTTATAATGGATGAACCTTTTAGCCATTTAGATAAAAATAATATTGATAAAGCGGCTGCTTTAATTAACGCAGAATGCAAAAAACGTAATGCAGGTTTTATACTAACTGATTTGGAAGAAGATGATCATTTTAATTATACGCAATTTTTGAATTTGTAAAATTTATTGCCCCTCTCTTTTGGAGAGGGGTTGGGGTGAGGTCAAATGTTAAACACGCTTTTAAAAAAACTTATACGCACCGCTTCGGGCAGCCGCAACACAATGGCAGTGCTTGGATTGTTTATTGCATTGTTATTAATGCTTGCTGCGGTTCAAATACAATCTAATTATCAGCAAATTTTATACAACAAAACAAGCCAGGACAGCATTGCAGATTTTCTTGTTATCAACAAAACGCTAACCAGTAAAAATATAGGCGAAGCAACTTTAAGCGAACAAGAAATTAATGATCTTAAAAAGCAATCTTTTGTTGAAAAAATAGGAACGCTTACTGCAAGCCGTTTTCGTGTTGGCGTGCAAAGCATAAGCAGGCAAATTCCGTTTTACACCGACTTTTTTTTTGAAAGTGTGCCCGATGAATTTTTGGATGTGCATACACCTGATTGGCAATGGAATGAAAGCAGCAGTTTTATTCCGATGATTATTCCGAATATGTTTTTGGATATGTACAATTTTGGCTTTGCACAATCGCAGCATTTACCGCAGCTTTCGCAAGAGCTTATAAAAAATCTTCCGGTTCAAATAGATATTCAAACACCAAAAGGTGTTGTAAATTATTATGGCAGAGTAGTTGGTTTCAGTGATCGTATTTCGTCGGTTTTAGTGCCGCAGGCGTTTATGAATTGGGCTAACAAAAAGTTTGGAGACAGCACAAACGTGCAACCTTCACGTGTTATCATCCAGGTAAAAAATGCTGCTGATCCAAAACTCGCAGCATATCTTTCAAAACATGATTTATCAACCAGCACAGAAAAAACCCGCTTTGAAAAATACCGGGGTATTATAAATGCGGTTGTACTTATTTCATGGATAACCGGCGCACTTATGTTTTTATTTTCGCTATTAATTTTTACGTTGTTTATTCAGCTTACCATTGCATCAGCAAAAGAAGAAATTGCATTGCTTATTACGCTTGGTGCATCGCCAAAACAATTACAAAAATTTTTGCAGAAACAATTTTTTCCTGCAAACATTATTACAATTTTGCTTACGCTTATTATTATTTCTGTTGTGCAATTCATCTTGCAAAAAACACTTGCAGCACAAAATGTTTTTATCAGTCCATATCTTTCTTATTACACATTAATTGCAGCGTTTATTATACTGCTGCTTTTAACTTTTGTAAACAGCAGTTCAATAAAAAGATACATCACACAAAAATAATCAACTGTTTAAAGCTTTATTTTTTTATATTTTTTTTTGTTACAAATTTGTTTGAATGAAGAATACGCCTTTCACAAAAAAACATATTGAACTTAAAGCAAAGATGGCTGAGTTTGCCGGGTATAATATGCCGATAAGTTATACGGGAATTAATGATGAACATGCGGCAGTGCGCAACAATGCCGGCGTATTTGATGTTAGCCACATGGGAGAATTTATTTTGAAAGGTGAACAAGCTTTGGATCTCATTCAACGCGTAACAACAAACGATGCATCAAAACTAACCAACGGAAAAGCGCAATACAGCTCACTCACAAACAATAAAGGTGGCATTGTTGATGATTTAATTGTGTATTGTATTGAAGAAAACAGCGTGTATATGCTTGTGGTAAATGCAAGCAATATTGAGAAAGACTGGAACTGGATTGCAAAGCATAATACAAACAATGCAGAGATGCATAACATTAGCGATAAAACCTGTTTGCTTGCAATACAAGGCCCGAATGCTACAAAAATTTTACAGCCATTAACGGATATTGATATTCTCAACTTAAAATATTACACGTTCGTAAAAGGAAGATTTGCCGGTGTTGATAATGTACTCATCAGCGCAACCGGTTATACCGGAGCAGGCGGCGTAGAAATTTATTTTGAAGATAAAAATGATGATGCTGAAAAAATTTGGGATGCAATATTTGAAGCAGGCAAACAATCAAACATAAAACCAATTGGTTTGGGTGCAAGAGATACGCTGCGTTTGGAAATGGGTTATTGTTTATATGGCAATGATATTGATGATACCACTTCGCCGCTTGAAGCAGGTTTGGGATGGATAACAAAACTGAATAAAAATTCATTTTTCACGGCAAAAGAAATTTTGGAAAAACAAAAAGCAGAAGGCATTAAAAGAAAACTTATTGGTTTTGAAATGATTGAACGCGGCATTCCGCGGCATGATTATATTATTAAAGATAAAAGCGGAAATAATATTGGCAAAGTAACAAGCGGCACACAATCGCCATCATTAAATAAAGCTATCGGCATGGGTTATGTTGATATTGATAAAGCGGGATTGGACAATGAAATTTTTATTGATATCCGCAATAACGCAGTAAAAGCTAAAATTGTAAAAATGCCGTTCAGTTAAGTCATTTCGAAACTAACTTTTTATAAATACTTATTCCGCCCATTCTCCTGCACCCATTCTTAAAACTTCGTATTCATCTTTTGTACAATCAATAATTGTTGATGGAATGGTGCCGCCAATGCCGCCATCAACAACAATATCAACAAGATTTTTAAAGTTGTCGTATATCAATTCCGGATCTGTATATTCTTCAACCATCTCGCCAGGCAACGATGCAGATAAAATGGGATGCTGCAGGTTAAACACAATTGCTCTTGCAATATTATTATCCGGCACACGCAAGCCAATTGTGCTTTTTTTACTCTGCAAAATTTTTGGCACTTCTTTGCTTGCCGGCAAAATAAAAGTATAAGCGCCAGGCAAATGTTCTTTCAGCATTCTGTATAAAGGGGTTGAAATTCCTTTTGTGTATTTGCTTAAATCACTTAAATCATAACAAACAAAACTTAGCTGTGCTTTTTGCGGAGATACATTTTTAATTCTGCATATTTTTTCAATAGCTTTTTGCTGAAAAATATCGCAGCCTAAACCATAAATGGTATCGGTTGGATAAATAATTACACCACCATCAAGCAAACATTCTGTAATAGTTTTTATATGGCGGCTGTTAGGATTATTTGCATTGATATGTAAAAGCATATTGCATCTTTTTTAATAACAAATAATACTAAGTTAGAACAAATGATATTTATTTTTACGTATGGCATTAAAGGCAACAGAGCGCATAATTCCTGCAAAAAAATCAGTTTATCTTGAAGGGCCAAAAAGCCGCAGCTATGAATTTTTATTTACCATTAAAGTTTGGCTGCAGTTTATAAAGGGGTTTCGCAATCTGCATTTTATTGGTCCGTGCATTACTGTGTTTGGTTCTGCAAGATTTAAAGAAGATGGCAATTATTATGCAAAAGCAAGAGAATTTGGTAAACGCATTTCAGAGATAGGATTTACAACCATGACGGGTGGCGGCCCTGGCATTATGGAAGCCGCTAACCGCGGCGCTTATGAAAATGGCGGCATGAGCGTTGGCTGCAACATTAAATTGCCTTTTGAACAAAAGGCCAATAAATATTTGCATAAATGTGTAACGTTCGACTATTTTTTTGTGCGCAAAGCATTGCTTATAAAATATTCTTATGCTTTTATTTGCATGCCCGGCGGCTTTGGAACGATGGATGAGTTTTTTGAAACGCTTACTTTAATTCAAACAAAAAGTATTACACAGTTTCCTGTTATTTTATTTGGAAAAGAATTTTATAAAGAGCTTGCAGATTTGATGGCAGATATGGTAAAGCAGCAAACAATTAATCCTGAAGATTTACATCTTGTTTTAATAACAGACAGTGTTGATGAAGCGATGGAACATATTCGAACATACATAACAGGCAATTATAAAATTAAACCGCGTAAAAAATTGTGGTGGCTGCTGGAAAAAAGATAAGTATAAATCATTTAATAAAAACGCTGTATTAAAAGCTAACCAAGAACAACAAGAAATTAAATTTTGATAATGAATAAAGATATTCGGTGGAAACAACGGTTTAAAAATTTTGAGAAATCATTAAACCATTTGACGAACGCATTGCACATTATTAATCCTGATATTATTCAAAAAGCAGGTATTATTCAGTTTTTTGAAATGAGTTATGAACTTGCATGGAACACTATTAAAGATTTTCTTGAAAATGAAGGTTTTACTGATGTGAAATCTCCCAGAGCAGCTATTAAAAAAGCATTTGAAACAGGATTAATTTTGAACGGGCATGCATGGATGGAACTGCTGCTTGATCGTAATTTAACGGCACACACTTACGACGAAGAAAAAATAACAGAAATTGAAAAGCTGATACATAACAAATATTACCCGCTTTTAAATGAACTATATAACACCCTTGCAATAAAATGAATGAAACTTTTGGATTAAGAAAAAAGGATCTTGAAAATATAATTTCTATTTTAAAAAAGTACACAGAAATAGAAGAAGCAATTGTATTTGGAAGCCGGGCTAAAGGCAATTATAAAAATGGGAGTGATGTTGATATTGCTTTAAAAGGCAAACTAAATTTTGAAACTATTGCACATATAAGTTATTTACTAAACGAAGAAACAACGATGCCTTATAAATTTGATATATTGAATTATACTGCTATAAAAAATAACGAATTAATTGAGCATATTAACAGAGCGGGTATATGTTTTTATCAGCACCCGAACACTGTTGCATAAATCATTACATTAGAAGCAATCTTAACTAAACAAATATTCAACATCTTCTTTGGTAAGGCTCTTTACAAATGTTGTATCATCGGTAATTAATTCAGCAGCAAGTGCCTTTTTACGTTCCTGCAGTTTTAAAATTTTATCTTCAACAGTGTCTTTACAAATCATGCGGTAAGCAAAAATATTTTTCGTTTGGCCAATGCGATGCGTTCTGTCAATTGCCTGTTGTTCAACCGCCGGGTTCCACCATGGGTCAACAATGTACACATAATCTGCGGCCGTTAAATTTAAACCAACGCCACCCGCTTTAAGAGAAATTAAAAACACACGACAATTTTCATCGGTTTGAAAACGCTGTATTGCTTTTTCACGATCCGGTGCTGAAGTGCTTCCATCAAAATAAGCATAATCAATACCAAGCTCTTTCATCTTTTCTTTTATCAACGCAAGCATACCTAAAAATTGTGAAAATACCAGCGCTTTATGATCACCAATATTTTCAGAAATTTCTCTTCCCAACTCTTCTAACTTAACTGAAACATTCGGATATTTTTCTTCATCATTTATAATAGCCGGGCTATCACATATCTGCCTTAACTTCATCAAGCCCTGCAAAATTGTAAGTTGTGATTTGCCTACGCCTTTATCTTCAACAACACCTAAAATTTTATCACGGTAATCGTTGCGGTAGGCATCATAAATTTTGCGCTGCTCATCACCCAATTCACAGAATAAGATCATCTCGCTTTTTTCAGGAAGATCTTTTGCAACCTGTTCTTTTGTTCTTCTTAAAATAAATGGATATAACAGCTTGCGCAAATGTTCTTTCTGTTCTTTTTCACCAAATTTATCAATGGGTATTGCAAATTCCTGCCTAAAAAATTCCATGCTGCCCAACATACCGGGATTTAAAAAATTCATTTGCGCATACATATCAAATGTATTGTTTTGCAAAGGTGTTCCGCTCATGCACAAACGGTTTTTTGCGCTTAATAAACTGGCTGCTTTTGTTACTTTGCTTTGCGGATTTTTTATTGCCTGGCTTTCATCAAGCACCACATAATCAAATTCTGATTCAGTAAATAATTGAATATCGCTGCGCAACGTTCCATAAGTTGTAATTACAACATCTGCGTTTTGAAATAACTCCATTTGCTGCGAACGTGTGCTGCCATGATGGATATACCAAACCAAAGAAGGCGTGAATTTTTTTATTTCATTTTCCCAGTTAAACATTAACGTGGTTGGGCAAACAACAAGCGCTTTTATTTTGCCGTGCTCTGTTTTATAATGATGCAAAAAAGATAAAGCCTGCACCGTTTTACCAAGCCCCATATCATCTGCAAGTATGCCGCCCCAATTCACTTCGCTTAAATAATTCAACCATTGAAAACCTGAAACCTGGTAAGGGCGCAAAATGTTGGCAAGATGTATTGGCGGCTCAATTTGTTTTACGGTATGATTTTCTTTTAATCGCTCATATTTTTCTTCAAGCTTAAAAAATATTTCTTCTTCATTGCGCTGTGCATACAATTCTTCAATTACGCCAAAATGATATTTGCTTAGTTTAATGTTAGCGGCCTTGCCTTCGCCCACAGCAAATAACATTGAATAACGGCGTATCCATTCTTCGGGCAAAATGCCAAGCGTTCCATCTGCCAACGGAACAAATTGCTGTTTATTAGCCAATGCTTTTTTTACATCAGCCACCGTAATTTTCTGATCGCCAAAATGTATATCAATTCTTGCATCAAACCAATCTGTATTACTGCTTATAAAAATTTTGGTTGATGGCTTTGCCGTATTAAAGCGATATTTTTTTAAAGCATCAAATCCATACACCGGAATATTCATTTCCTTCACAGCATCGGCAAATAAAAAGAACCAGTTGTTTTTTAAAACATCAGTGCCTTTTAAAGCAAGCGTGTCTGCATCTGTATGTATAAAAGATGAATGAAGATTTTCAATTTTTTTTATAAGTGATTTTTCAACTTCATCGTTGCGGTGAATAATAACAAGTTTGCCTGCAGCAGGCACAATAATTCTGTCTTTATCTTCGTGCCTTACATCATAACCATTGTAATTAAAAAATGGCTGAAACAAAAGATAATCGCCTTTTTCTTTAATCATCAGCCGCATTTCTGGCTTAATGTTTTTAAGCTCTTCTTTTTGTATGCCGCTGAATTGCACATCATATTGTTTCGTTAGCGGCAACACAAATTCAGTTAGCTGCTTATTCCAATCATCTGCTGCAACTGAAATTTTTCCTTCTTTTAAAAAACGTTCAGCCAATAAAACATCTTCTGTTTTTTGCCATAAATAAAATGTTTGTTCATGCTGAAAAACCAACGGTGAGTTCATTGCATTTTCTTCGATGGCAACAACTGCGTTCAACAACTTTACAAAACATTTTATTTCATACGCATTGTTATTATAAGCAACAACAAACTGCGGTTGTATATATTGGTTTGATAAAACAGCCGGTGCAAGATTGGCACTTACAAAAGTTTTTTGCGGCGGCAATGTAAAAGCAAAATTGCTTTCGCTTATATCCGAAAATAATTTTTTGTATTTAGGAAGAAGATATTCTATGATAAGATGGCGCGTTTCTTCCGGAAGATCATCAGTATGTTGTTGCGTTATGTTTTCCCAAATGCCACTGAATGGTGAATTGCGGTTGAGATAACGCGTAACTTCTAAAGGCAATAATTTACGCAGGTGCTGAATGAGCATTTTATCATCTTCATTCAGGTCTTCTGTATTTACAAACTTTGTAAGATCAAGCCTTTCTGTTTTGCCGGTAAATTTTTTTTGTTCATCATTTGATTCACCTTTAATAGCATCTGCCTGCATAAAAGGATATTGCTGCGCATCATATCTTAATACAACACCTAACTTTTGATAATGTAAAACTGCAGGCGGTTTTTCTTCAACCAAAACTTCTTTGTGAATGGGCATTAAATATGCACGGGTTTTTTCCGGGGGCGGCGCTATAATGCGTTTGATTGAAGGATCGAGCACACGCAAAAAAGGTTTGCCATCACGAAAAGTAAATTCAAATTTTCCTTCAAGGTCATCATCGGTTGAATAACCATATAAAGCAAGCAACTTATTTTTTTCGCGGTCGCGGTTGCTTATCGTATCAAAAAATGCCGGGCCATAACTGTTATGCAATTGCAGCAGCACAATGGTTTTATGCAGGCACAAAGGATAATGCGTTTCTGCATTACAGGTACAGCTTGTATCTAAATTTTTTTCATCATTGCGGCGAAATTGTAACGTATAATTTTGGCCTTCGTAATTTAATTCTGCCTTTACAATATCATTTGCGGCTTCAATAATATTGGCTTTATAACTGCGCAAAAAATCTTCTGCAAGCGTTAATGCATCGGCTGCCGAAAGCAGTTTAACGGAACGTATGTCAAGCTGCTTTAGTTTTACAACCGTATGTTGCTGCCTGTATTCGGTTTCTGTTTCGCCCAATTGATTGTTATCAATCATTTCCTGCAAACGAAATAATGCGGCTGCTTCATGGCGGCAAATATCGCCAAGGTTATATGGGCAACTGCAGCGAAGCGAAAGCGTTTGAATATTATTATAACGATTTAAATAAACTTTATAATAAGTGTTATACGCATCATCTCTTACTCTAAAAATAACAGCAGCAAGCAACTCGTCGTTTTCGATCATCTCAACATAACCGGAAGAGAAAATTTTTTTGCCGCGGCGTATAACTTCATCAGTACCGTTATTGTAGATGTATTTAATTAAATATGGTAAAGCCAAGCTAATGTATGATTTATGATTTCAGATTTGCGATTTTCAAAACCATGGTTCAGAAAAAAGCAAGCTGCAAAAATAAATTAAAACAGGCAGTAAATAAAGCCTATTAAAACGTTAACAATTAATGAGCAACATAATTTTCAACGCTTTTGTTTTTTCATGTAGTTTGAACGGAGATTTAAAAAGATTCAGATGATTAAAAGATTAATCCATCAATCCTGAAATCTTCGCAAATCCCTGTTCAAACTTTTATTTTTTTCCACTTGCCTCTTTTAAAAAAATAGAAACCAACAAATGTTACAACTGTATTGGCAATAGGTATTGAAATAAATGAACCCAGCGGACCCATTTTTAAAGTAATTGTTAGTAAATAGGCAAACGGAATTTGAAATAACCAAAAACAAAAAAGATTAATCCAGGTTGGCGTCCAGCTATCGCCTGAGCCGTTGAATGCGCTTGTCATCACCATCCCAATTCCATAAAAAATATAGCCGCTTGTAATAATGCGTAATGCCTGCACAGCAATTTCTTTTACAGCTTCATCATTTGTAAAAAAAGATATGATGGGTGATGCGCCTGCAAGAAATATAACAGATACCAAACCCATAAATATTGCATTATACTTTGCTGTTTTCAATACAGATTCTTCTGCACGTTGTGGTTGCTTTGCCCCTAAGTTTTGACCAACCAGTGTTGCAGAAGCATTGCTCATTCCCCATGCGGGCAATATAAAAAATATCACCACACGAATGGCTGTTTGATAACCTGCAGATGCAACACTTTCACCTGTTTCTGCAACCAGTTTTGCAAGCACGATCCAACTGCATGAGCCGATAATGAATTGCAATGTTGCAGGTGATGCAATGTTAACAAGCGATTTAATGATTGACCAATCAATGTTTAAATGTTTGCGATGAATATGAATACTCGATTTGCCTTTAAACAAATGATACAATTGATAACAAACACCAACACCTCTTCCTGTTGTTGTTGCCATTGCTGCGCCGGTTAATCCAAACGCAGGTATAGCACCAAAACCACGAATAAATAACGGACAAAGAATGATGTTGCAGATGTTTGCCAGCCACAAACTTTTCATTGCCATTGATGCATCGCCTGCACCGCGAAAAATTCCGTTGATGAGAAAGAGCATCATAATTACAATGCTTCCGCCAATATCAATTCTTGCATACGTGCTGCCAATGGCTATTGTTTCGACATCAGCACTCATTGCTTTTAAAATTTCAGGCGCAAATACAATTCCTGTTATACTTATCACAACAGTTATTACCAATGCAAGCCATATTGCCTGCACCGCAGAGTGCGCCGCTTCTTCTTTATTTTTTTCGCCCACACGCCTTGCCACCACCGCTGTTGCAGCCATGCTTACGCCAAATGCAATGGAATAAATTATTGACAATACAGATTCTGTTAAACCCACTGTTTGCACTGTATGCTGGGCATTTGGAAGATGGCCCACAAAAAATAAATCTACCAAAGCAAACACGCTCTCCATGCACATTTCAAGAATCATGGGTATTGCAAGCATGAAGATTGCTTTGCGCAAACTGCCTTTGGTATAATCCATTTCAATTCCCTTAATTGCCTGCATTATTAAAGAAAAAGCTCCGCTTTGTTTATATGCTGATTGTTTCATCATTTATAGTTAGTTTAAAAAGTTTGGCATTATCTGCAACTCAGCGAAAGGCAATAAAAAACCCCGCTGAGCGGGGCTGTATAGTCAGTTAGTAACAGTTGTATCGTTAGCTAAAGGTGTAACCATGCCCCGCAAAATTATAACCAGGTACAGCGAGAAAATTCTCTCTGTAATTGATAAATAAATATGTGCGTTGCAATTTCACTGTTTAAAATTTTGTGATGCAAAACTGTGTTTATTTTTTAAGGCAGCAAAATTTTTTTTAAGAAATCTTTAAATTTTTTTTTGAACGATTTTATTTAAAGCACTTTTTGCTTATCGATTTAATTGTATAAATGCATTTCATTGCCAGTAATATTTTATGGCAGCATGTTCTAATTTTTAGCACTGTTCTTTTTAACTGATCGTTGCAATGCATCTATCTTTGCAAAGTAATTTTGTTCCGCCTGCAACGGAATCCATATTGTTTAATGGAACCCGGATTTTATTCCGGGACTGAAATTTTAAATCATGCCTTTATTACACAACCGTATTTCAGGCGAAGAATTAAAGCGCCGTTTATTGGAAGAAACTGAACCAAGAACTACCATCAGTTTTTATAAATATTTTCCTGTTAATAATCCGCAGGAATTTCGGGATAAATTATATAAGCACTTATATAATTTAAAAGTTTTTGGAAGAATTTATGTTGCCAAAGAAGGTATCAATGCACAGATAAGTGTTCCCTCATCAAACTTTGAATCTTTCAAAAATTTTCTGTATTCAATTGATGAATTAAATGGCGTTCGTTTAAATATTGCTGTTGATGATGATGGCAAAAGCTTTTGGGTTTTATCTGTAAAAGTGCGTGGATAAAATTGTTGCCGATGGCATAGACGATCCTAATTTTAGTATGGAACAACAAAGGTAATTATGTAAATGCAATGCAAATGAATAATTTGCTTGAAAACAACGATACGATTGTTATTGACATGCGTAACCATTATGAATATGAAGTTGGGCATTTTGAAAATGCGATTGAAATTGCCCTCGGATACTTTTCGTGAACAACTGCCTATGGCCGCTGACATGATGAAGGGAAAAGAAGAAAAAAACATCATTATGTATTGCACCGGCGGCATTCGTTGCGAAAAAGCAAGTGCTTATATGTTGCACAACGGTTTTAAAAATGTTTTTCATTTAGAAGGCGGCATTATTAATTATGCGAAAGAAGTAAAAGAAAAAAATTATAAACAAAATTCATCGGTAAAAACTTTGTGTTTGATAATCGTCTGGGCGAAAGAATTACAGAACATGTTATTGCAAATTGCCACCAATGCGGCAAGCCTTGCGATACACATACAAACTGTAAAAACAATGGCTGTCATTTGTTGTTTATTCAATGTGAAGAATGTACAAAGCCAAATACGATGATTGTTGCAGTATTGAATGTAAAGAAACCATTCACTTGCCTTTGCAACGGCAAGCAGAAATAAGAAAGGGAATTGATAAAGGAAGAAATGTTTTTAATAAATCAAAACAAAGATTAAGGCCGAAATTGAATGATTTGTGATTTGAATGTTAAATACTCTGAAGTAGTTTGTTATTTGCATCACTTTTATCAAGCTTTTCAATCTTTCAAAATCTTGTTCTTTAACCATTCTTCTACTTTCCATGCACTTCATCATCACTCATGTTTTCAGGCATAAATGTTTCACCGATCACGTTTCATATAGTTCAATGTAACGCTGGCGAAATGGTGTTTATCCATTCATCACTCATTTCGGGAACAGTTTGCCCTTCCTTTCCCATAAAATTATTTTCGATCAGCCATTCACGAACAAACTCTTTGCTTAATTGCTTTTGCCGTTCACCTTTTTGCTGACGTTCATCAAAGCCATCTGCATAAAAATACCTTGAGGAATCTGGCGTATGAATTTCATCCATTAAATAAATTTCATCGCCAATTTTACCAAATTCATATTTTGTATCAGCCAAAATCAAACCTTGCTTTGCAGCAATTTCTTTGCCTCTTTCAAATAATCGTAATGCATATTTCTTAACAGTTTCCATTCTTCTTCCGTAGCTAAATTTGCTTTATAATTTCTTCTGCTTGAATGTCTTCATCATGCCCTTCTGCTGCTTTAGTGCTTGGCGTAATTATGGGTGTTGGAAAAACATCATTTTCTTTCATTCCTTCCGGCATAGCAACGCCGCATAAATTTGCGTTTGCCGCTGTTATAAGTGCTCCAGGCATGGCCAGTTAAATTTCCACGCACTACCATTTCAATTTTAAAAGGCATACATTTTTTTCCTGTTGATACATTTGGCGCAGGTGTTGCCAATAACCAGTTAGGGCAAATATCTTTTGTTGCATTAAGCATGTAAGCTGCAAGCTGGTTCAGCACCTGACCTTTATAAGGAATGGACTTTGGCAATATCACGTCAAAAGCAGAAATGCGGTTGCTGGCAATCATCACCAATGTATTGTTCCTTATGGTGTAAACATCTCTTACCTTTCCGCTGTAAAAATTGGTTTGGCCGGCAAAATGAAATAAATTTTTTTTCATTTTACAAACCTAAAGCTTGTTTAAGGTTGCAAAATCATTTAGAAAAACCAATAGCCTTCTATTTATAAAATACTTAAATAATGTGTATACAATTTTTAATTTTTGATTGTAACAAACATTATTATTGCTATAACAAAAGCTCCTTTATGAGAAATTTGATGATTGTTATATACTGCGCAATCATTTGTTTTATTAACCATAACATGTATGCGCAGACTATAACAAATACTATTACCGGTAATATTAAAAACAGCCAAACCAAAGAAAACCTTTCTGCGGTTTCTGTTACAATTAAAGGAAGCACATCGGGAACGTTTACCGATGAGAGAGGCAACTTCAAGCTTGTTACCGCACAAAAACCTCCGTTTACAATTGTTATAACTTCTATTGGCTATTCATCAAAAGAAGTAAATATTGATAATGAAAACCAGGCTGTAAATGTTGAGCTTGAACCAGGTTATGCGCTTGGGCAGGAAATTGTTGTGGCCGCATCGCGGTTGCCGGAACGTATTTTAGAATCGCCGGTTTCAATTGAACATGTAAGTGCTAACGATATATTGCGTTCACCCGCATCAAGTTATTATGATGTGGTGCAAAACCTTAAAGGTGTTGATGTGGTTACATCAAGTCTTACATTTAAATCAATATCAACCCGCGGTTTTAACGGCAGCGGTAACGTGCGTTTAAACCAGATTGTTGATGGAATGGATAACCAGGCGCCGGGTTTAAATTTTTCGGTAGGCAACGTAATTGGCATAACTGATCTTGATGTAGATAATATGGAATTGCTTGAAGGTGCATCATCAGCTTTATACGGCCCCGGCGGCATGAACGGAACACTTTTAATAAACAGTAAAAGCCCGTTTAAATACCAGGGTGTAAGTGTGCAGGTAAGAGAAGGAATAATGAATGTTGATAATCGCCACAGCAATTTATCTCCTTACCACGATGTAACTATAAGATGGGGCCAAAAGATATCTGATAAATTTGCTTTTAAAATAAGCGGTCAGTATGTTTGGGCAAAAGATTGGGTGGCTGATGATTCTTCAAATTATCATGCAGATGCTAATCTTCAAAACTCAAAAGTTATTTCCGGCACAAGAGAAACAGATCCAAATTATAATGGCGTAAATGTTTATGGTGATGAAACCTCCGGCGATATGTTTGCTGTTGCAAATGGTGTGTTGGATGCTTATACAAGCGTATTTCGCAGCTTATATCATCAGCAAACCGGCACATACCCTACGCAAACTCAAGTCAATCAATTTTTAGCAACTACTCCGCAAACGCAACCTTTTTATGTTGGTTTAAATAATAACATCATTCAAAAGGGCCAATATGTATCCAGAACAGGGTATAAAGAAACGGATGTTGTGCCGCCTAATACAATCAACTTTAAACTTTCAGGGGGATTATATTATAACATAAATTCCAATCTGCAGGCTTCTATTGTTGCTTACTGGGGTACCGGAAATACAGTTTATCAGGGAAGCGACAGGTTTGCTTTAAAAGATCTTAAGATTGGCCAATATAAAGTTGAATTAAAAAGCAAGAATTGGTTTTTACGTGCATATACCACACAAGAAAATTCAGGGCAATCATATAATGCAACGGTTACTACCCAAATATTTAATGAAGCCTGGAGCCCAAGTGCTACTGTTTGGTATCCTACTTACACAATTGCTTATGTTAAGGCAATTACAGACAATAAAACTCCGGCCGAGGCAAACAATTTTGCAAGAGCTGTTGCTGATGCAAACAGGCCTCAGCCTGGTTCTCCGGAATTTAATCACCTGCTCGATTCTGTAAGATTATTACCCATTCCGCAGGGAGGTAAATTTTTAGATCGCTCTGACCTTTATATGGCAGAGGGCCAGTATAATTTAACCGATGCACTTCGCATAGGAGCACCGGGTGAACGGCTTGAAGTATTGGTCGGCGCAAATTTTAAAAGATATGTATTAAATTCTGAAGGAACATTGTTTGCTGATACTGTTGGGCATCCGATTTATATAAATGAAGTGGGCAGTTATATTCAGTTATCGCAAAAGTTTTTTAATGATGTTTTAAAATTAACTGCATCGGGCAGGTATGATAAAAATGAAAATTTTAAAGGAAGATTTACGCCAAGGGTTTCTGCTGTTATAACGGTTGCTAAAAATCAAAATATACGCTTATCGTATCAAACCGCATATCGTTTTCCAACCACTCAAAACCAATGGATTGATTTATTAATTGGCGGCGGCGTACGATTGCTTGGCGGATTACCTGAGCTTAGAAACAAATATAATTTTAATTCCAACCCTGTTTATACTCCTGAAAGTGTTCAAAATGGTACTCCGCAGGTTCAGCAATTTGGTGAATACAAACCTGAATCATCCAATTCATTTGAAGTTGGATATAAGGGACTCATAAATAACAGGATTTTGATTGATGCTTATGGTTATGTATCAAAATACGAAAATTTTCTTGGCCGCATTACAGTGCTTCAATCAAGTGATGGAACACCTGCCGGGTTAGCTACTCCAAATGTTTATTCTGTTTCAGTAAACAGCAATAACAAGGTTAATACGAACGGATGGGGATTATCATTACAATATTTATTGCAAAGAGGATTTTTTATTAATGCTAATGTGTTTTCTGATGTAATTACAAATGTTCCTGATGGCTTTAGTTCTTATTTTAATACGCCCAGGTACAGGTACAATTTAGGTTTTGGAAACAGCGGCATCGATAAATTAAAACGCTTAGGTTTCAACATTCAATACAGATGGCAGGATGCGTTCTTTTTTGAAAGCGATTTTCGCCAGGGAAGTTTGCCTGCGTATGGCACACTTGATGCAGACGTAAGCTATAAACTTCCAAAACAAAATCTGCTCTTTAAACTGGGCGGCACAAATATTATCAATCATTATTATCGCAATGGATTTGGTAATCCATACATTGGCGGCTTATATTACATAAGCATTGCGTACAATATATTTTAATTTCAATTCAGCAATTCGTGCATAAATTTTGCCTTTAAAGCCTTGTATTTTTTTTGTGCGATGAAAATTTTTTAAACAAATTTTTTTATCAGCCATTTCAAAATCTGCAACATCAAACTGTAATAAAAAAACAGGCATTGAAGTGATGAGCGTCATTTTTGAAACCTTTTCATTTTTAGCAGGCGGCATAGGAATATCATACCTCAAAAGGCAAAACATTCAAACATTCTATAGTTAAAGAAAGTTGCAAACTTCGCCGTGAAAAAAGTACAAACAACATAAGGTTGTAATATTGCTTATTTATTCTATTACTTTGAATTAATTCATTTTTGCAATTAGATATTTTGAAACCGTTCTTAAAAATTCAGCAAAGCCCTGCCCCTGTTATGCCTAAAAAACGAATACTGCTTGCTTTATTCGTTTTTACTTACACAATAACGCATGCTCAAAATGCAGGCTGGATGATGGGTACATGGAAAAACAGAAGCGAAACAATAACTTCTTTAGGAAGTGTTATCAACACCATACAAATTAATGATGTTTCAGGTGAAAGTTTTACCGGCAACAAAACAAGTGAAGTTAACAATGCTAAAATCACCATTTCAATAGCTGGTTTTGTTAGAGGAAAAGATTTGTATTTGCAGAACGGCGCGGTTGTACACAAAGAACCAGAGAATGGGCAATGGTATGATTGTTCTGCATGCACACAGGTTAATAAATTAATCATACGCCGCGACAGTCTTATTTTAATTAACAGCATTTCGGATTGTGATAACAGGTGTGATGGTGAAACCTACTATTACAGGTTACTGTATGAATATGACGATTCTACACAACGGTATCTTGTTGACTGGTTTGGAAGACCTGCAGATATAATTGGTTTTCGTCCATTCCGTCCTCCGGAAAATAAAACGGTTGTTTCCAATGATGAGAATAATTCCACCACCGAAGCAATAAAGAAATCAGAAAAAAGAAATCAGGATTCGCTGGATAATGTTGCGAGAATAAAACAACAACAAACAGACAATTCAACGCTGCTTGCACAACAAAAAAAGCGACAACAGGAGATAGCCGATTCACTCAATCTTGCAAAACAAAAAGAACAGCAGCGTATAAAAGATTCACTGGATATTGCAAGAATAAAGCAACAACAAATTGACGATTCCACTTCGCTTGCGCAACAAAAAAAGCGGCAGCAGGAAATAACCGATTCACTTAATCTTGCAACACAAAAAGAACAACAGCGTATAAAAGATTCGCTGGATAATATTGCCAAAATAAAGCAACAACAAATAGACGATTCCACTCAGCTTGCACAACAAAAAAAGCGGCAACAGGAGATAGCTGATTCACTTAATCTTGTAAAACAAAAAGAACAGCAACGCATAAAAGATTCGCTGCAAAGCGTAGCTGCAAACCTGCAAAAACAGCGAACTGCAGATTCACTTCGTGATGTGCAGGCAACAAAAAAACAACAGGAAGCCGATTCTGTGGCGGCTGTTCACAAACAACAGCAAGCTGATTCTTTGCAAAAAGCTGCTTTGGCAAAAGCTGTTCCGCCGGCAACAACCGGCAATACTTTATCTGCTGCAGACAAAGCGCTCACATCCCGCTCAAACGTATTGTTGGGAACTTATCACATTACTTCGCCGGATATTTTAATTGAACTGTTTGATAACGGTGAAATTGATGGCGACAGGGTTAGTGTATATCACAACAACACTATTATTGTAAGCAACCAAATGCTGGGTACAAAGCCTATCACCATGAACATTCATGCAGATTCAACTAACCGTGAACATGAATTTGTGCTGATAGCAGAAAACCTTGGAAGCATTCCGCCAAATTCTGCATTAATGCGCATAACCGCAGGCAAACAAATCTATAAATTAACAGTAAACACTGACATGAAAACAAATGCAAGAATTGTGTTTTATTATGATGGAAATTAGATAGTTACTGGTTTGCTTTAAAGGCATCTTTTTATTGTTGCAATGTGCCGTGTAATACATAACTCTTTTCAATTCAATTAGCAGCATTCATTTCATTCTGGTAAAAAATTTGTCTTTCAAAAGCATGAACACTTTATTCTCTTTAGAACCAAACTTTCCCGATGGATTTAATTATTATCCTGATTTTTTAACTGCAGATGAAGAAATAGAATTATATAAACAAATATCAAAAATTGAATTACACAACTTAAATTATCACGGCTATAAAGCAAACCGCAAAACAGCAAGCTTTGGGTATGATTATAATTTTGATAACAATCAATTGAACAAGGGAAAAGATTTTCCTGCGGTATTTAATTGGCTTATTGAAAAAACAGCGAAACATCTTTCCATTGAAAAAAACAAATTTGCAGAATTGCTGATTACAGAATATCCGCCGGGTGCTGTTATTAACTGGCATCGAGATGTGCCGCAATTTGATTTAATTGCCGGCATTTCATTGCTTACGGATTGCACATTTAAATTGCGACCGTATGAGAAATCAAAACAAACACGCTCATCCATTATTTCATTTCCCGTAGAACGCCGCTCACTTTATGCAATGCAAAATGATGCAAGGTGGAACTGGCAACACAGCATTGCGCCTGTAAAACAAACGCGTTATTCAATTACTTTAAGAACGTTTAAACATTAATTGTAAGTGAAGCGATTTTCTCTTCCAAAAAAAATTTCTTTACTCAAAAGGAATAATCAGCAATAATATAAAGAGCATTGCGATGCATTTTTTATTTTGTGTTTAAAATACAAACATGAAGGCAGAAATTTTTCCGCCGGTTATATCAAACCGGTTGCTTTCGCTTGATTTTATGCGTGGGTTTATTATGGTGCTGCTTACGCTTGAAAGCACTGGTTTATATGAGCATTTATCTGCGCTTACGCAAGGCACGTCATTCCATTTTTTTATACAACAATTTTTTCATCATCCCTGGCATGGCTTGCATTTTTGGGATTTGATTCAACCCGGCTTTATGTTTATGGCGGGTGTTTCTATGGCTTACTCACTTAAAAAACAGCGTGCGCAGCGCATGAGTTGGAACGCATCTTTTATAAAAACATTAAAGCGTTGCGGCTGGTTATTTTTTTGGGGCGTTCTTGATTATGCAGTTAGACCAAGTGGCTTAAGTTTCGAGCTGTGGGATGTACTTACACAATTATCTTTCACTACGCTAATTACTTTCTTAATTTTTAACTGGAGTAATACAGCCCAAATTATTTTCTGTGTTTTTCTTTTATTGTTAACCGAAGTATTGTATCGGTTTACCAACGTTCCCAATTTTAATGAACCGTTTACTGATCAGCACAATTTTGGCAATTACGTTGATCTTATTTTAATGAATAAAATTAATGGCGATGGCTGGGTTGCTATTAATTGCATACCAACTGCTGTACATACCATTGCAGGCGCATTAACCGGCAAACTTTTTTTAAGCAACAAAAACAATAAGATAAAGCATCTATTAATATGGGCAGCGATATGTTTAATAGCCGGATACGGATTAAACCTGCTGAATATTACACCAATCATCAAACGCATTGCCACGTCTTCGTTTACGCTTGCATCGTTAGGCTGGTGCTTGCTTGGCCTTGCTTTTTGTTATTGGTGGATTGACATTAAAACACATAAAAAGTATCTTTTATTTTTTCTTGTTACAGGCATGAATTCTTTATTTATTTATTTGTTTTTTGAAATTGTAGGATCAAGGTGGTTTAATAATTACATCACAGCCATCAGTAGTGGCTTAATGAAAATGATTAATGTTCCGGGTTATTTATCACTCATTATTTCCTCGCTGATTATTTTTTTTCTTGAATGGAATCTTTGCTATTTTTTATTCAAAAAGAAAATATTTTTTAAGTTGTAAAGAAAATTATTATGATACATGCTTCACAAAAAGATGAGTTGTGAAGCAGGTGCATTTTATCAAAGGATTAATAAAAGAAGCTGCTGATTTGTAAGCCCCTTTCCGTTTATCAATTCTCAGAAATTTTTGGAACGTGTGTTGTTTTATATTTTCCCGGCGTTGAGCCAAAAGATCTTGTAATACGATTCCATCCATTAATTGCTACAACAGCAAGTGTAAGATTAACAATTTCCTGTTTTGAAAAATATTTATTCAATTCATCATGAATGTTATCACTTCTTTCATCTGCAGGCAACTTCGTAAGCGTTTCTGCAAATGCAAGAACAGCTTCTTCTTTTGGTGTATAATAAGGCGTTTCTCTCCATGCAGAAAGAGAAAACAAACGCAAGGGCGTTTCGCCCATTTCAACAGCTTCTTTAAAATGCATGTCAAGACAGTATGCACAACTGTTGATCTGCGAAATTCTGAAACGCATTAGTTCTAAAAGTTTTTTATCAAGACCGCAATTATCAACATAATCTTGTAATTGTTTCATTGCATGATAAGCGGCAGGTGATTCATTAAAAGATATCCTTTCCATAATTAAAAGTTTTTGTTCAGAATAATAACAAATCAGCAATGCCTTACATGTTTCCACAGCATATTCTGAAGCGGTCAAAGGTAAATAAGTGAGCGATTAACGAAAACAAATTTCATTCCGAACAATTTTTTTTAGAGGGTAATTTCTATTTACTTTGTATTCCAAAGTGCTTTTAAGTTTTACTTTAAACCTATATAAAAATTTAAAAGCAAGGTTAAACCAAACATTTCATCTGAATAATGTTTAGTTTAATATTCTTCAGAGCTTACCATAAAAAACAATTGAAACAAACGCTGCTTAAATATATAATTTAGGATGATTGTATAAATAAGGCATAAGCGTTAATGCAAGCAATCCGCTTATAAATAAAAAACCGGCAATTAAACCGTGATTGCCATAAAAAGCCGGCTCGCTTGGGTTGGCATGTACAAACGCAGTTATACAAATGCAACCTATAATTAAAATGATTACTGCAATTACAAAGGCTGTTACGTTTACATATTTTATAAACAAAAAAAACAACATTCCAAGAAGCATTAAAATAATTACAGAACCAAGCGCTATGGAAACAATATTAAATTCTTCTGATGGCAGGTACCTCGTAATTCCTCTGAAGATAACGTTGTAAATAATATTTAGTACGGCTACGGCAAGCCCTGTAAGTGCACCAGATAAAAGTGCTTTTGAAAATGTTGGAACGTGATCTGGCCTTTTCATTTTGTTGAAGATTTATTGTTTAATTGTTACATCAAAAACCAGACCTGTACAAAATTTATAACGCTGAATGTGCCGATGATAATTTATTAAACAATTGTTTTAAGCATCATTCAAAACATATTTGTTTAAAAAATAAAATAATAACAGCGTTAATATTTTTTGCTTTAATCTAATGTTAAAAGAAAAAATTTCCACACATCATAATGGGTTTGCATAATAGTTATCTTGTTTGCCGCCTATCTTCCTAAAAAATGTTACCTTAACTTTTTATGCAACCAATAAACCATAGTAACGAAATATTTCAGCTTGCTGTAAACCTGGTTAACGAAAGCAATCGCAATATTTTTCTTACCGGCAAAGCAGGCACAGGCAAAACAACTTTCTTAAAATACATCAAACAAAATTGCATAAAGCAAATTGCTGTAACTGCGCCAACCGGTGTTGCGGCCATAAATGCAGGCGGCGCAACCATTCATTCTTTTTTTCAACTGCCTTTATCGCCTTTCATTCCTGAAGCAAAAGGTTTTATGCAAAACAATGAAGTTGTAAATAAGCACAGTCTTTTGGGAAGAATGCGGTTGAACAGCGAAAAACGCAAAGTTTTGCAACAACTTGAATTATTAATTATTGATGAAATAAGCATGGTGCGTTGCGATACTTTAGACGCAATTGATACGGTGCTCCGGCATTTTCGTTATCGCAATACAATGAACCCTTTGGCGGCGTTCAGATTTTGCTTATCGGCGATATGTTTCAATTGCCGCCAATTATGCCCGATGAAGAATGGAAATTGCTTTCACCGTTTTATAAAAGCGTTTATTTTTTTGATAGCCAGGTTATGCAACAACATCCGCCGGTGCACATTGAATTCAATAAAATTTATCGCCAGTCAGATGAAACATTTATCCAGCTTTTGAATGAAGTGCGTCATAACAATATAAGCAACGAAAGCATGCAATTATTAAACAGCCGTTACGATCCCTGGTTTGAATTAAATAATGATGATGGTTATATTTTTCTTACAACGCATAATTATGCATCTGATAAAACCAACGCTGCAGAACTTGCAAAACTCAAACAAAAATTATATGCTTTTAAAGCTGAAATAACAGGAGAGTTTAATGAAAAATTTTATCCTGCAGATGAATTGCTTGAACTAAAAATTGGTGCGCAGGTTATGTTTATTAAAAATGATAAAGACAAAGCAAAAAGATATTTTAATGGAAAGATCGGCATTGTTACAGAAATTAAAAACGATGCAATTTTTGTGCAGTCAAAAAATGAAGATGAAGCCATTGAAGTGCACAAAGAAACCTGGGAAAATATGCGTTATTCCATCAACAGGCAAACGCAGCAATTAGAAGAAGAAGTTGTGGGCACATTCAGTCAATATCCGTTGCGGCTTGCGTGGTCAATCACCATTCATAAAAGCCAGGGTTTAACGTTTGAGAAAGCTGTAATTGATGCTGGCCGTGCGTTTGCGCCGGGCCAGGTGTATGTTGCGCTCAGCCGCTGCACATCGCTTAAAGGCATGGTGCTTAAAAGCAATATAACCGCATCTGGTTTGCATACAGATGCCCGCATTCTGCAATTTTCTGCAAACAATAATTCTGAAGCGCAGTTGCAGTATGAGTTGTTTCAGTCAAAAAAATTATACCAGCAAAATATTATTGTATTGTTGTTTGATTTTGCAGCCATCATGCAACAATATGCAGAATTAAATACAACAGTAAAAGATAATGCGGCTGCTTTTAATAATGAATTAATATTATAGATTGATGATGTTGAAGAAAAGTTGCTTTCGCTTAAAACGATTGCAGAAAAATTTAAAGCGCAGCTTCGTCATCTTTTTGAAAACGATGTATTGCCTGAAGCAAACAATCAGCTTAATGAACGCTTATCTTCTGCAGCAAATTATTTTATAAATAAGCTTGATGAAATTGCTGATCAAATTAAACAATCACCTGCATCAACAGACAGCAAGCAACATGCAAAAGCATACAACGATTTATTAAAAGAAGTTTTTATTTTAATAGCAGAAAAAAAACATTTGATGCATTGTTGTGCTGAAAATTTTTCTGTAAACAATTATTATCAGCATAAAAAAAGTTTTATAGTTCCGCCATTTGCTGCAAATGCTTATGCAACTGCATCTGATAAAAAAATTGAAAGCCCGCATCCTTTATTGCATAAACAATTAAGAGAGTTGCGTAATAAAATCTGCGATCAAAAAAATATGCCTGTTTATTATGTTGCGGGCAGTGCAACCATCGACGAAATGGCAGCATATCTTCCGCAAACCGTTGATGATATTGTTAAGATAACAGGCTTTGGTTCTGCAAAAGCAAAACAATACGGCGGTATGTTTTTAAAAATAATCCGTGAGTATTGCGAAGCCAATCAGCTATCATCATCCATGCATGAAAAGCAACCAAAAAAAGAACGTAAAGAAAAAATAATTAAGCAGGAAAAAGACGACAGCAAAGCCATCAGTTATAATTTATATAAAGAAGGAAAATCTGTTACTGAAGTTGCCAAACTGCGCAATCTTGCTGTTTCAACTATTGAAAGCCATCTTACATTTTATGTGCAACGCGGAATGATTTCTGTAAATGAATTGGTGCAAACAGAAAAGCTTGTTTTAATAGAACCGCATCTTGAAAATTATGATGGCAACACCATTGCGCCCATCAAACAAAAATTAGGCGATGCCGTAAGTTTTGGTGAAATTAAAATGGTGCTTGCTGCAAAAGAATGGCAAAAAATAAAAGAAAACATTTAATTATATATACCAATATTAAATTAAGATTTCAATCCAAATTCTTAAAAATATAATTTGCAGGTTAATGCGTTTTTATGCAACATAATGATGAAAATAAAAAATTAATGCCTTACGTTTTTGCTATAATTATTGTTGGCGGTATTATAATTATTATGCTGGTTGATTGGATCTTTGGTTTATTTAAAAGATAAGTTTTTTACTGCTTTACTTCATTTCCACAAATCAGTTCTTCAATCACTTTTGGAAAATATTTGTATTCAAGTTCATGAATACGTTTGGCCAAAGTTTCTGTTGTATCATTTTCATAAACCGGGCAGGTAGTTTGAAAAATAGTTTTTCCATTATCATACAACTCATCAACAAAATGTATGGTTATGCCACTTTGTTTTTCTTTGGCTGATAAAACTGCTTCGTGCACAAAATTTCCATACATGCCTTTGCCGCCAAATTTGGGCAGCAATGCAGGATGGATGTTGATGATACGATCCCGGAAAGTTTGTATTATTAAAGATGGAATTTTCCATAAAAAACCTGCAAGCACAATAAAATGTATGCCTGCATTTTTTAATTCAGGTAAATAAGCATCGCCTTTAAAAAAATTTTCTTTTTGAATGATGACAGATGGAATGTTATTGTCTGCTGCAATTTTTAAAACGCCCGCATTTGCGTTGTTGCAAACAATAAGCGCAACCTGTGCTGTTTGTTTATCAGAAAAATATTGAATGATGTTAGCCGCATTTGTTCCTGTGCCGGAAGCAAAAACAGCAATTTTTTTTTTAGGAAGCCCATTCATTGCCTGCAAAGTAAAAGCTTTAAAAGCGCTTAACTTAAACAATGATTATTGTTAAAAAAAATTTTTTATGATATGTGAATTGTCAGTATCCTGTCATATTTTTGTCGCTGTCCGAAAGATTTATCAACATCGCAACAACCAGATTTGTGATATGCTTAAAAGACGAATAACCTTAGTAAAAGCCTCGATAGTTTCCGTATTTTTAATAACAGGTTTTTTAATTTCTGTTACATCTTTTTCGCAGGATGGCCATGCACTTTTTCAGGCAAATTGCGCCTCTTGCCATAAAGTGGATACAAAACTTGTAGGGCCTGCACTGGCAGGTGTGCAAGACCGCTGGCCCGATAAAAATAAAATTTATGATTGGGTGCATAACAGCACTAAAGTTATTCAAAGCGGTTACCCTTATGCAGTAAGCCTGTTTAATGAAAACAATAAAGTACAGATGACTGCTTTTCCGCAGTTAACTGATAAAGACATTGATGCCATTCTTGCTTATGTAAAATCTGAAGCAGGCAAAGCTACTGCCACAGCTTCAACCGCAGCACCCGGAACGCAAACTCAGTCACCCCAAGAAAACGGTGATAAAGCATTGCTATATGGAGTGCTTACTTTAATTCTTGCCATTGTTGCCTTTACATTATTATATATAAATGCCAATCTTAAAAAGATGGCAGATGATAAAGAAGGCATTCCTTCATTAGAGCCTATACCTTTTTACAGAAATAAAACCTACATCACAATAGTTACACTGGTGTTGTTTTTAATTGGCGGTTATTATATTACGCAGGGCGCCATTGGTTTGGGCAGGCAGCAAAAGTATGAGCCAAGACAGCCTATTTTCTTTTCGCATAAAGTGCATCCGGGCATTAACCAAATAAATTGCCAGTATTGCCATATTGGTGTTTACCAGGGCAAACAGGCAACTGTTCCATCTGTAAATATTTGTATGAATTGCCACATGGCCATCAATGAATATAAAGGAGAGAAAATAGTTGACGGAAATGGCAACGAAATAAACGGAACGGCAGAAATTCAAAAATTATATAAATATGCGGGATATGAACCTGGCAAACCCTGGGATGCTTCCAAAGCAAAACCAATTGAATGGGTGCGCATTCATAATTTACCCGATCATGTTTTCTTTAGCCATGCACAACACGTAAATGCAGGCCGCGTTCAGTGCCAAACCTGCCATGGAAATGTAACCACTTACAATGAAATGTTTCAGTTTGCGCCTTTAAGTATGGGTTGGTGTTTAAATTGTCATCGCACAACAAAAGTTCAGTTTGATAATAACGGTTTTTACAGCATGTATGAAAAATATAAAGAAGATATAAAGAATCACAGGATGGATAGTGTAACGGTAAAAGATATAGGTGGTGCTGAATGTCAAAAATGTCATTATTAAGATAGTATAAGGATACGAACATTATATTATGGAGAAAAAGTACTGGCAAAATTTTAGTGAGCTGAATGAAAGTGAGGCTTCAAAACAAGGCGCTGAAGATGAGTTTCGTGAAGAATTACCTTTTGAGCTTTCCGGCAAATTATTTAAAGCGCCCACACAAAGAAGAGATTTTTTAAAATATCTTGGCTTTAGCACAACAGCGGCTTTACTTGCTGCCAGTTGCGAAATGCCGGTAAGAAAAACAATTCCTTTTGCTAATAAACCAGAAGACATTGTTCCGGGCGTTGCAAATTATTATGCCACTACGTATGTTCAGGATGGTGAAGCGGTAAGCGTTTTAGCTAAAGTAAGAGATGGCCGCCCCATTAAAATTGAAGGCAACACTTTATCGCCCATAACCAAAGGCGGAACATCTGCAAAAGTGCAGGCTTCTGTTTTAAGTTTGTATGATACGGCAAGGCTTCGCTTTCCCACAATTGATGGTAAAGAAGTAACGCTTGAATCTATTGATCAGTCCATTGCCCAGGCTTTGGCAGATCTTGGCGGTGCACCGGTGGTATTGCTTACAAGCACTATTAATTCTCCAACAGGTTTAGAAGCCATCAACCAGTTTTTGGGCAAATATCCGGGAAGCAGGCATGTAATTTATGATGCTGATTCTTACACCGGTTTATTGCTGGCAAATGAAGCGAGTTATGGCAAGCGCGCCATCCCATCATATAATTTCGATAAAGCAAAAGTTATTGTTAGTTTAGGTGCAGATTTTTTGGGAACATGGTTAAGCCCTGTTGAATTTGCTACTCAGTATGCAGTGGGCAGAAAAATAAATGAGATGAACCCTGCCATGAGCAAACATTACCAGTTTGAATCTATTTTAAGCTTAACCGGTTCTAATGCTGATGAACGTTATATACACCAACCTTCTGAAACAGGAGCGGTTGCGGTTGCCTTATTAAATGCTTTAACCGGGCAGGTGCAATCTAACATAACTGATGCAAAACTAAAAGCCGGTATTGCAAAAGCAGCAAAAGATTTAAGTGCAAACCATGGCGCAGCAGTAGTGGTATGCGGCAGCAACGATCCAAATATTCAGCAGGTTGTAAATGCCATTAATAATGCAATTGGTGCTGGCGGCACTACAATTGATTGGTCTGTTACCAATAAGAGCAAAGCAGGTATTGACGCTGATTTTGCTGCACTTGTAAACGATATGAATGCAGGAAAGATCGGCGCTTTAATTATTCACGGTGCAAATCCTGCATATACCTGGAACGATGCCAAAACATTTATAAATGCCTTGAAGAATGTAAAAGCCACCGTTTCATTCAACCCAAAAAATGATGAAACCACACAACTTTGCAAATATGTAATTCCTGATCATCACTTTTTAGAAAGCTGGGGCGATGCAGAACCAAAATCAGGTTTTGTTTCATTAATGCAGCCAACTATCAATCCGCTATTTAAAACACGTCAGTGGCAGGATAGTTTATTGAAATGGTCTGGCGCTGCAACAGATTATCAAACCTTCTTTAAAAATTACTGGGTTGGCAAAGTTGGCGGCGAAACAGCTTTTGATAAAGCACTTCAGGATGGTGTAATTAATAATGCTTCAACAAATATTTCTCTTACAAATAATACGGGCAGGTCTGCAACAGATAGTACTGCCGCAACCTCAAATACAACTGCGCCCGCAAGAACAGGTAATGCAGGCAGTTACAACGGCGGTTCTGTAAATAATGCCGTAACTGCAATAAATAGTTTACCAAAAGCAGGTGCAACAGAATTGGTGTTGTATAAAAAAGTAGGTATCGGTTGCGGCGAAGGCGCAACTAACCCGTGGCTGCAGGAATTACCAGACCCTGTAACAAGGGCAACATGGGATAATTATGTTATTATTTCTCCAGCAATGGGTAAAAGTTTATTGGGTATTGATTTGAACGATAATGGCGAAGCGGATGCTTACGAAGTTCACCCTGCAAAAGATGTGATAAAAGTTACGGTTAATGGAAAAGACTCTGTGTCTTTGCCTATATTAATTGTACCGGGCGTTCATCCAAACGTAATTGGCATTGCGGTTGGTTATGGCCGTACCGCAAAGTTGGAAAAGGTTTCAGAAAATGTTGGCCAGGATGTATTTCCATTTTGCATCTTTCAATGGCACTAATACCAGTTGTGTTGTAACTGATGTTACGGTTGAAAAAACGGGCGACAGAGCTGACATTGCTCAAATTCAAACACACAATATTTATACAACTGTAACCGGCAACAGAACTGATGTAATGAAAGAACTAACATTAGCTCATTTTAAAGCGAACCTGAAGAAATATTAAAAGACCGGGAAAAAGAAGCAGATCATTTTGGAGGGTTACCGGCTTACGAAAAAGAAGGCACCATTTACCCTTATTACGACAAGCCGGGTATTCACTGGGGAATGAGTGTTGATTTGAACAGTTGTATTGGCTGCGGTGCCTGTGTGGTTGCCTGCATTTAGGAAAATAATGTTCCGATTGTTGGTAAAAGCGAAGTAAAACGTTTTCATGATATGCACTGGATGCGTATTGACCGCTATTACAGCGGCGATATGGAAAATCCGCATGTTGTTTTTCAGCCTTTAATGTGCCAGCATTGCGATAATGCGCCTTGTGAAAATGTTTGCCCTGTTGAGCGCTACCAACCACAGCAGCGAAGGCTTAAATCAAATGGCGTATAACCGTTGCATTGGCACAAAATATTGCGCTAATAACTGCCCGTATAAAGTGCGTCGTTTTAACTGGGCTGATTATACCGGAGCAGATAGTTTTCCGGATAACCAGAATTTGAGCGGTGTTGGAAAACTTGATCCTGCAGTGCTTATAATGAATGAAGACCTTAACCAAGAATGGTTTTAAATCCTGATGTTACGGTTAGATCACGTGGTGTGATGGAAAAATGTTCTTTCTGTGTGCAACGTTTACCAGGATGGAAAACTTACAGGCAAAAAAGCAAAGCAGGCCATTAAACACAAATGCAGTAACGGCAGATAATATGCTGATGTGCAAACTGCCTGTCAGCAAGCCTGCCCAAGCAATTGCAATTGTATTTGGTAACGTCAATGATAACAAAGTGCTGTAACGCAAATGAGTGTAAATAATACAACTGAGATTATTTATTCTTTGGAACAGCTGCATACTTTCCTAATGTAAATTATTTGGCTAAAGTGCGAACAGGGATGAAGAAATGGTTACAAATAAGGAAGGTTAATGCCGCCATACTTGTTGTTGTACAAGTGTTGCGACGCAACGAAGTTAAATTGAAATACTGCGGCTGGTAACATAAAAAATTGCAGTATTTATTTTGGGTTAAAAACATATTGAGCGATATTATTGATGCTGACAGCTAAAAAACATTTGAAAAAAGAACAGGTATGTCAATATTAAAATACGAATCGCAGCTAAGGGAACCCTGGTAGATGGCAACAAAGATTATCACCAGGTTACAGAAGATATTTGCCGCCCATTGAAGTTAAGCCCAGCAAGCTTTGGTACATTGGTTTTTTTATTTCTGTGGCTTTGCTGTTGTTTGGTATTTACAGTGTTTACCGTGAGGTGGTGTATGGCATTGGCCAGTGGAACCTGTAATACAAACTGTTGGCTGGGGTTGGGATATTACTAACTTTGTTTGGTGGGTAGGTATTGGTCATGCCGGAACACTTATTTCTGCGATCTTTTATTGTTCCGCCAAGGGTGGAGAACGGGTGTAAACCGTGCTGCAGAAGCCATGACCATTTTTGCGGTAATGTGTGCCGGCCAGTTTCCTATCTGGCACATGGGCCGTGTATGGATGCGCTTTTTTGTATTGCCTTATCCCAAATACCCGCGGGCCTGTTTGGCCAAATTTTAATTCGCCACTTGATGTGGGACGTATTTGCCATCTCAACATATTTTACCGTATCACTTTTATTCTGGTATTCAGGCTTGTTGCCCGATTTTGCTACGGTACGTGACCGTGCCAAAACAAAATTGCGAAAGTTCTTTTATGGTGTTGCCTCTTTTGGATGGACTGGTTCAACCAAACACTGGCAACGTCATGAATCATTATCATTGTGTTAGCCGGTTTGGCAACGCCGCTGGTACTTTCTGTGCATACAATCGTATCGTTCGACTTTGCTACTTCTGTAATTCCGGGCTGGCATACAACTATCTTTCCGCCTTACTTTGTTGCCGGCGCCATCTTTTCAGGCTTTGCCATGGTGCAAACCTTGTTGATTGATTACAAGAAAAGTTTTAAATCTTGCAGGATTATATTACGATTGGACATATTGAAGCAATGAATAAAGTAATTGTGCTTACGGGTTCAATTGTAGGCTGTCGCTTATTTACCGAATTGTTTATGGCATTTTACAGCCAGAATCAATATGAAGGTTATGCATTCTTTTACAGTCAGGGCCAATTTATTCAGCCCTTATGGATGGAGCTATTATGGCATGATGTTTTGTAACGTATTATCTCCGCAAATTTTCTGGTTTAGAAAGTTGAGAAGAAATTTATAGGTAACCTTCTTTATGAGCATCATTGTAAATATAGGTATGTGGTTTGAGCGTTTTGTAATTATTGTTACTTCATTGTATCGCGATTATTTGCCTTCTTCCTGGCCATACTTATTACAGCCCTACCATTTGGGAAATCGGGTTTTACCTGGGAACGTTTGGATTGTTCTTTACCTGTTTCTTCTTTTCTCCAAATACTTCCCTGTTATTGCGGTGGCTGAAATCAAACAAATATTAAAACTATCAGGAGAAAGCTATAAAGATAAAATGGAAAGATGGAAGAAGAATCGGCTGAAGAATTTGCGCATCATTATGCAGCATTAACAAAAGTAACAATTGAAGTACAGAAAATTCAAAAGTGCTTGATTTAACTTTTCATTATGAAATTGATTTTAGTGTATGGCAAAAAAGAAATTTGTAGTTGCATGCTTTGATGATGAAAATGTTTTGTTTCCTGCAGTAAAAAAAGTCGGACGGCAGGGTATAAAATTCATGATGTTTATACACCTTTGCCAGTGCATGGGCTTAGACCACGCTTTGGGATTGCGTGAAACAAGTTTGCACACTGCCGGTTTTATTTATGGCATTACAGGAACAACCACCGCATTGGGTGGTATGGGCTGGGTATTTACAAGCGATTGGCCGATGAACGTTGGTGGCAAACCACATTTTGCTTTGCCCGCATTTATACCTATCACCTTTGAAACTAACGGTATTATTTTCAGCCGTTGGAATGGTGCTTACTTTTTGCTATTTATGCCAGTTAGGCCCGTTTGTAAAAAAACACCATTTTCACCCACGAGCTACCGATGATATGTTTGTAATGGCGATTGAATGCACAGCAAAAACAAATGCAGACGACCTGCAAAGTTTTCTTTCTAATGCCGGCGCTGTTGAAGTAAATGTGCAGATGGCAGAACCAAGCTGGTGGCTGGGAAGGTATGACCAGGAACAAACCTTAATAAAAGAAGAACAAGCTGTAGTTTAAATTTTTAAGAATGAAAATGAGATTGATTATACTATGCCTTACCGCAGGTTTAATAATTGCAGGTTGCAGCGATATTCAGCGTAATCCCGGCCGGGTTTATGTGCCTGATATGGCTTACAGCAGGGCCTATGAAACTTATGCTGCGCTTGATTCTGATAAATTTACCGCGGATGTAAAAGAACAGGGCCGTAAAATATTTTATAATCATTTGCCGGTTGCAGGCACTATTGCCAGAGGCGAAGAAATGCCTTTTCCTTATGCAAAAGATGCAGTTGGCGATACTGCAAATTATGTGGCATCAAAAGCATTTAAGAGCCCGATAGGTAAATTGGATGATGTTCAAATGAAAGAAGCAGAACGTTTGTATCTTATTTATTGCGGTATTTGCCACGGCCCAAAATTAGATGGTAACGGGCCACTTTACAATGGCGGCAACGGGCCATTTCCTGCAAAACCTGCAACACTGGTTGGAGATCCAAAATATCAGGCAATGCCCGAAGGGCAGATGTTTTATTCCGTAACTTACGGTAAAAATTTTATGGGTTCTTATGCATCACAGCTTACAAGACAACAACGCTGGATGGTTATAGCTTATATCAAATCAAAGCAGGGAATTGATATAACTTCTGGTGCTGCATCTGGTTCAGCATCAGACAGCACACATACCAGCACAATGTCTGAAGCAGCATCAAAATCAAAAAAAGATTGATAAAATAAATACAATGGCACCAGTTAAAGAACAGTTTGAAATTCCTTCCAAAATGAAAACATGGTCAATGGTTTTAATAGCCATTGGTGTAATAGCTTTCATATTGGGATTAATAACAAAAGGTGTGAGCAAAAACCCTGAAGAGCGGGCTATATTTTTAGGAACACTTTTATACAACAGCATTTTCTGGATGCTTATTTGCAACGCAAGTATGTTTTTTATTTGCGCCACCACACTTGCCATGGGCGGCTGGCATGTGGTTATAAGTAGGGTTCCTGAAGCCATTTCAACCATGGTTCCCATTTTTGGAGGCATTACGCTTGTACTTTTTATATATTTAGTTTTGATAGATCATACCGGTAGCGTTTATCCATGGGTTAATAAAGATATTGTGGCGAAAGACCCGCTGTTAAGCGGTAAAAGCGGTTTTTTAAACCCAACTTTTTTTATGATTTGGAGCATACTTGCCATTGGCATTTGGAGTATATTGGGTTACAGAATGCGAAAGCTTAGCAGCGAAACTGACGACAAACCAATGGATAGTGAAACCGGTAAAGGTTATATCTGGCGAAACACGGTTACAGCAGGCTTATTTATAGTATGGTTTGCATTAACCATTGGCTCAACCGTTCCCTGGTTTTGGTTAATGAGCATTGATGCACGCTGGTACAGCACCATGTATAGCTGGTACACTTTTGCAAGCTCTTTTGTAACCGGCATGGCTTTAATTGGAATATGGCTTATTTATCTTAAAAACAAAGGATATCTTCGAATATGCCAATCAGAATCATTTGCAAAACATCGGTATATTTATGTTTGCATTTTCTATTTTTTGGACGTACCTGTGGTTTGCGCAATACATGCTGATATGGTATGGCAATATTCCCGAAGAAACCATTTATTTTAAACATCGTGTGCAGGGTGTATGGAAAGGAATTTTCTTTTTAAATATGATTATAAATTTCGTTTGCCCCATATTAATCTTAATGAAACGCTCCGTTAAAAGAAATTATACGTTAATGACCTTTATGGCAGTGTTGATTATCTTTGGGCACTGGATAGATTTTTACCAGATGGTAATGGGCAGCCTTCGTAAAAACGATGCCGCATTAAGCTGGTTAGACTTTGGAATAGCATCTTTATTTATCGGGTTAATGATACATTTTGTTGGAAGAGCGTTAGCCAAAAAGCCGCTTGTTTCAGAGTATCATCCTTTCTTAAAAGAAAGTATCGCTCATCATATATAAAAATTGTTTTAAACTGAAAACAGAAACACCATCATGTCATTGTTTTTTACCATAGCAGTTATAGTTTTAGTGTTTTTAATAATATTTCAGATTGCCAAGGCAAGTGAATATGTTTCGGTTATTAAAGGCGAAGAAAAAAGCAGAAAACAACAGAATAAAGTGAATGGTTTTTTTATGGTTGCTTTTTTAATTGCCGGATTAATTGGAGTATATTAGTGCAATAAGGCACTTTACCCAAAAACTTTACTGGCGCATGAAGCTGCAAGTGTGCAGGGTGATAAGTTTGATTCAATGCTTTGGATAACCATCGTAATTACCGGTGTTGTTTTTTTCATCACACAAATTCTTCTTTTCTGGTTCAGCTACAAATATCAGGAAAGCGATAAACGGAAAGCATATTATTATCCGCACAACAATCGTCTTGAAGTAATTTGGACGGCAGTTCCTGCAATTGCCATGACGGCCCTTGTTGTATTTGGATTGAAACACTGGTTTTCTTTTACAGGCCCTGCACCAAAAAATGCGATGCAGATAGAAATTACAGGAAAACAATTTGGCTGGATTTTCCGGTATCCGGGCCAGGATCAAACATTTGGTAAACGATATTATAAATTGATAGATGATGCAAACAGCAATTCTTTAGGCCAGGATTGGACTGACACTAAAAATTTTGATGACATGTAACAACTCAAACTGTTTATGTGGTAAAAGATAGACCGGTAAATTTTATTATCGGTTCAAGGGATGTAATACATGATGTTGGATTAACCCAGTTTCGTATGAAAATGGATGCCGTTCCTGGAACACCAACTATCATTTGGTTTACACCTATGTTTACCACAAAAGAAATGAAGGAAAAGATCAACAATCCTGATTTTGAATATGAATTAAGCTGCGACCAAATGTGCGGAAATGGGCATTTTTCCATGAAAGGTATTATTGAAGTGGTTACCCAGGATGAGTTTGATGTCTGGATGGCCCAGCAAAAGCCTAATTATTATACGGCTTTTCCTGATAAAGACCCATCAGGCAAAAAGCCGCAACTGGCAGATAGCAAAAAAGCACAGCCTCTGCAAAAGCGATTCTGTAAAAACAAAAATGTAATTTTGAACTTTAAGGTGTTTATTTATAAATTTTCAATATTATTTATGAGTAACGAAGCATTTATGCACACAGATACGAGCGAAGTGTTCCGGTAGAAGCGCATCCTCATGAAGAACATGTTCATCATCATCATCACCAAACATTTATTACTAAATATGTATTTAGCCAGGATCATAAAATGATCTCGAAGCAATTTCTGATAACAGGAATGGTTTGGGCAATTGTAGGTGGCTTTATGTCTGTTTTGTTCCGTTTGCAACTCGGCTATCCTGATTATAATTTTCCCTTCTTCAAAACATTTTTGGAAAATGGGGGAAAAGTGGTCATATTACTCAGCTGAGGCTTATTATGCATTGGTAACAACACATGGCACTGTGTTGATTTTTTTTGTATTAACAGCAGGCCTGAGCGGAACATTTGCCAACTTACTTATTCCTCTGCAGGTGGGCGCAAGAGATATGGCATCACCGTTTCTAAATATGCTTAGCTATTGGTTTTTCTTTTTTGCCAGTATTGTAATGATTTCATCTATATTTGTTTCTACAGGCCCTTTTAGCGGTGGATGGACAGCTTACCCGCCATTAAGTGCATTGCATGATGCTTCTCCAGGTTCTAAAGCATGGTATGGATCTTTGGATTGATAGCAATGGCTTTATTTGTGGTTTCATCATTTGTTGGCGGGCTTAATTATATTTCAACCATTTTAAATATGCGTACAAAAGGCATGAGCATGACGCGCTTGCCACTTACCATTTGGGCATTGTTTTTTACGGCGATATTAGGCGTACTTTCTTTCCCTGTTTTTTATCAGGGTTTATATTATTAATATTTGATCGAAATTTTGGCACAAGTTTTTATCTTTCTGATATTTTTATTGAAACGGAGTAGGGCATTGCCAAATGAAGGTGGAAGTGCAATTTTGTATCAGCACTTGTTTTGGTTTCTTGGGCATCCTGAAGTATATATTATTATCTTGCCGGCAATGGGTATTGTTTCCGAAGTTATGTCAACCAATGCACGCAAACCTATCTTCGGTTATATGGCAATGGTAGGCTCTTTATTTGCAATTGCCGTGCTTTCTTTTTTGGTTTGGGCACATCACATGTTTGTAACCGGCTTAAATCCATTCCTGGGTTCCATATTTGTTTTACTTACTTTGTTTATTGCAGTTCCATCGGCCATTAAAGTATTTAACTGGATCACTACTTTATGGCGGGGAAACATCCGTTTTACTCCTGCCATGCTGTTTGCTATTGGCTTTGTAAGCACTGTTTATTTCAGGTGGTTTAACCGGCATCTGGCTGGGTAATTCAGCATTAGATATTCATTTGCATGATACTTATTTTGTCATTGCCCACTTCCATCTGGTGATGGGCGTTGCTGCTATGTTTGGCATGTTTGCAGGTGTGTATCACTGGTATCCTAAAATGTTCGGACGATATTTGAATAATACACTTGGCTATATTCATTTTTGGGTAACCATAGCCGGCGCTTATTTTATTTTCTGGCCTATGCATTATGAAGGTCTTGCCGGTATGCCACGCCGTTATTACGATTATTCAACCTGGGATTAGCTTTAACCAGTTTGGAGATCTTAACCGCTTTATAAGCACAGTGGCAATTGTTGTTTTTTCAGCACAGTTGTTATTTATTTTCAACTTCTTTTATTCAATTTTTAAAGGAAGAAAAGTAAGAACACCAAATCCATGGGGATCCAACACTTTGGAATGGACTACGCCTATTAATACCAGGACATGGAAACTGGCCGGGTGAAATTCCGGAAGTGCATCGCTGGGCTTATGATTATGGTAAAGACGGAAGAGATTTTATTCCGCAGAACTACCGGTTGATGAAAATGAACTCAGCCATTAAGATTGTTTTAAAATTATGATGCCCTGAATTTTTCGGGACATTTTTTTAATTACAAAAACTCTTTTGGTAGGCGAATTAAACAGACAGAAACATCTTACAGTTTCGCCTTAAAAGTTAAAGATTATCTGCAACTGATGAAATTTACTTTAAGCTTTACAGTTGTTTTTTCCTGTGTTTTATGCTATTTGCTTTCGCCCAATATTGTTGAATACGACTGGATTTATATTATTCTTTTCTTTATTGCCGGTTTAATGATTGCAGGCAGCGCCAACGCTATCAACCAGGCCGTTGAAAAAGATACCGATGCCATAATGAAACGTACGGCAAAAAGGCCTGTTGCCAGCGGAAGAATGAGCGTAAACGAGGCATACGCTTTTGCTTTTGTTACGGGTAGTTGCGGCATTATTTTGATGTATTCTTTTTTCAATTCTACATCTGCATTGTATCCGCATTCAGTATTTTTTTATATGCTTTTATTTATACGCCATTAAAGAAAGTAAATTCCATTGCTGTATTGGTTGGCGCATTTCCCGGCGCATTACCTTGCTTTATTGGTTGGGTTGCGCAACAGGTGTTATCAACCCTTTTGCACTGGATCAATACACCAAACCAAGTTTTTCACATGGCGCAGGCTGGGTCTTATTCGCCATACAATTTTTATGGCAGTTCCCGCATTTTTGGGCCATAGCCTGGTTAGCGCATGGCGATTATGGCAGGGCCGGTTTTAAATTGTTGCCATCCAAAAAAGGCCCTACAAAATTTACAGCATTACAAGTGTTTTATTCAGTGTTATATAATACCTGTTGGCATGTTTCCATATTATTTTGATATAACCGGTTTTATTAGTTTATGGGTTGTTCTTGCAGCAAATCTTTTTTTGGTTGTTCAATGTATCAGATTGTTGATTTGGAGTTAAATGCAAAAGCTGCGCGCCGTGTTATGTTCAGCAGTTATATTTATTTACCTATTGTTTTTCTATCGTTACTGGCAGATAAAGTTTGATAAATCAACTTAAAAATAATGTTTACTATAGATGCGCATTTAGATTTAAGTATGAACGCAATGGAATGGAACCGTGATTTGCGAAAACCTGTTTTTGAAATAAGAGAAACTGAAAATGGATTAACTGATAAACCTGACCGGGCAAAAGGCACAGTGGCTTTCCCTGAATTAAGAAAAGGTAATATTGGGCTGGTGGTAGCAACACAAATTGCAAGATATGTTGCACCCGGAAATTCTTTACCGGGCTGGCATTCGCCCGAACAGGCATGGGCGCAAACACAGGCCCAGCTTGCATGGTATAAAACCATGGAAGCTTGTGGCGAAATGAAGATGATTACAAATATTAATGAACTTGATGCGCATATTAATGTTTGGATGGAAAATAATAATGATAAACATAAAAATGAGGAATATGATGAGAACAAAATGAAGCCAATTGGTTACATTTTAAGTTTGGAAGGTGCTGATTCAATTGTTACGATTGATTATGCAGAGCGTGCTTATAATTATGGTTTACGAGCAATTGGCCTTGCGCATTATGGGCCGGGCCGTTATGCAAACGGAACAATGCAACCGGAAAATTAAATGCTGATGGAAAAGCATTGCTGAAAGAAATGGAGCGTTTAAACATAATTCTTGATGCAACGCATTTGTGCGATGATGCTTTTTGGGATGCAATGAATTTATTCAACGGGCATGTTTGGGCAAGCCATAATAACTGCAGAAAATTTGTACATCATAACCGGCAATTTAGTGATGAACAAATAAAAGTTTTAATTGAGCGTGATGCAGTAATTGGTTGCGCATTTGATGCATGGATGCTTGTGCCCAACTGGAAACGCGGAATTTCAACGCCTGAAAATATGCATTGTAATTTAGAAAAAGTGATTGATAATATTGATCATATTTGCCAGCTTGCCGGCAATACTTTACATGTTGGCATTGGCTCTGATTTAGATGGCGCTTTTGGTAAAGAACAATGCCCGTATGATGTGGAAACAATTGAAGACCTGAATAAAATTCCACTGTTATTAAGCAAGCGTGGTTATTTAGAAAATGATATAGAAAATATTATGCACGGCAACTGGTTAAGATTTTTAAGAAATGCCTGGAGTTAAAGTAATTTGTTGCCATGAAAATATGCAGTACAAGGGAGTGACACAACCGTGATGCCATTTGCACGGCTGCCGGCAACCAAATTATTTACATTTAAAAATGAAGATCTTTAAATATCAATCCTGGCATATTTCGCATGGCTTTCAATAAACTGCGGCGCGGTGCCACTTCATCACCCATTAGCATGCTAAAAACGCTCATCTGCAGCGGCGTACTTTCAATCGTTACCTGTTTTAATGTTCTGCGTGCCGGGTCCATCGTAGTTTCCCACAACTGGTCTGCATTCATTTCGCCCAAACCTTTATAACGCTGCACATGCACGCTATCTTCTTTGCCGTTGACTTAATTTTTCTATCCAGCATTTTACGCTGCTCTTCATCTATAAGCATATTCCGCTTCTTTACCTTTTTTTACCAGATATAACGGCGGCTGCGCAATGTACACATAACCTTGCTCAACCAGTTCTTTCATATATCGGAAAATAAAAGTAAGAATAAGCGTTGCAATGTGCGAGCCATCCACATCAGCATCCGTCATGATGATCAGTTTATGATAACGCAGCTTTGCAATGTTCAGCGCTTTTGGGTCATTCAGCCGTGCCAATGGTTACGCCCATCGCGGTAAATATGTTTCGGATTTCTTCGTTCTCATAAATCTTATGCTCCATTGCTTTCTCTACGTTCAATATCTTACCACGAACGGAAGAATGGCCTGGAAAGCTTCTGTCCCGGCCCTGCTTGGCAGTACCGCCGGCGCTATCACCTTCCACTAAGTACAACTCGCATCGTTCAGGGTCGCGTTCGCTGCAATCTGCCAGTTTGCCGGGCAATCCGCCGCCGCTTAATACGTTTTGCGCTGCACCATTTCGCGGGCTTTTTTTGCAGCCACGCGGGCCTGCGCTGCCAGTATCACTTTGCTAATGATGTTCTTTGCTTCTTTTGGATTTTCTTCTAAGATAATGCTTCTAATGCACGCGCAACAGTTGTTTGCACAACGCCGCTTACCTCGCTGTTGCCAAGCTTTGTTTTGGTTTGTCCTTCAAACTGCGGCTCCGGAACTTTTACCGAAATAATAGCACTTAAACCTTCGCGAAAATCATCGCCTTCCACTTCAACTTTGGCTTTTTCAAACAAGCCTTGCTTATCGCCATAAGTTTTAAAAACGCGTGTTAATGCCTGCCGAAAACCGGTAACGTGCGTGCCGCCTTCAATGGTGTTGATGTTATTAACGTAAGAAAAAATATGCTCTTTAAAATCATCGTTGTAAGTGAGTGCAACTTCAACAGCAATATTACTCGCTTCATCGATGCCCTCAACATACAATGGCTTGCCGAATAAGCGAATTGCGGTTGCCATTTTTGTCAAGCATTTCTACAAACTCAATTATGCCGCCTTCACTGTAAAATTTTTACTGATAATAAGCGCCGGCTTCATCTTTTTCGCGATAATCGTTTAGGGTGATACGTTATTTTTTTGTTGAGATAACATAGTTCGCGCAAACGGCCTTCCAGAATATCTCTATTATAAACACTTACCTGGAAAATGGATATAATCAGGCCAGAAATGAACTTAGGTTCCTGTTTTATCAGAAACGCCAATTTCACGAACCTGATATTCGGGAATACCGGTGTGATATTCCTGCTCAAATACTTTTCCTTCGCGGTGAACAACTACATGACAGGTAGTGCTTAATGCATTTACGCAACTTACACCCACACCATGCAAACCACCGGATACTTTATAAGTATCTTTATCAAACTTGCCACCGGCATGAAATACCGTCATTACCATTTCTAAGCGCACTGCGTTTTTCTTTTGTATTGATGCCGGTAGGAATACCGCGGCCATCGTCCTGAACAGAAATGCTGAATTGTCTTCATGAATATTTACGATAATATTTTTGCAATAACCCGCCATTGCTTCGTCAATCGAGTTATCAACCACTTCATACACCAGGTGATGCAGGCCTTTCACTCCTATATCGCCAATGTACATGGCAGGACGTTTGCGCACCGCTTCCAAACCTTCTAAAACCTGAATACTATCTGCACCGTAATTTGCCTGCTGCGAAGAAGAATCTTGTTGTTGTTCATTCATAAAAAAAGAGGAGAAAATTATATTTCAGATAAAAAATATATGAGTGTGCAAACTTACAAAAAATAAAGCGTTTTTAAGCGTAAAAACCGGGTTTAAACATGCTTTTGTGAATTGTTTTTGTTTATGAAAAAAATGTGCATCAAATATTATCTATCCATGAAAATTAAAATAATTGTTTGCGGAGAAATTCCACACAAAAACACAAAGCACAGCAAGCGCTTTTGAAGCATAAAAATTTACAGATAATTTTTCATTAAACAAATACACGAACATATTATTAAGCCCCAAACCAACTATTGAAATAAGTATAAATTTTATAAAATAAATATTGGTGTTTGAGCCGTTTGTTTGAAACGTCCATCTTAAATTCAAATAAAAATTATTTATAACGGCGCATGTAAAACCAATGCTGTTGGAAATATATTTGTTTACACGAAACTTTTCTTTTAATAACCAGGTAACAAAAAAATCGAGGCACATGCCTATAAAGCCAACTACGCCAAACTTTGCTATCTTTTCTAAAAATTTCATGGCGCAAAATAACATGCAGTAAGTTACATGCATAAATAGTTAATGGTGTACGGTTAATATTTTTTCGTGAAATTTGCACATTGAGCAGAAGATTTAATATGATACTATACAAAACAGATGCAGAAATAGAATTAATGAAGAAAAGCGCCAGGCTTGTGAGCGAAACACTTACCGAAGTGGCCAAAATGCTAAAACCAGGAATAACCACTTTTCAGATCGACAGGTTGTGTGCAGAATTTATACGCGATCATAAAGCCATTCCTTCGTTTTTAAATTATCACGGCTATCCGTTTACTATTTGCGCCTCGGTAAACGATGTGGTGGTGCATGGTTTTCCAAATAATCATGCATTAAAAGAAGGCGATGTTATTTCAATAGATTTTGGGGTGATATTAAACGGCTGGCATGGCGATCATGCCTACACTTTTTTATTGGGCGATGCAAGCGATGATGTATTGCAATTGTTGCGGGTAACCAAAGAATCTTTATATAAAGGCATTGAAAAAGCTGTTTCCGGTAACCGTGTGGGCGATATTTCAAATGCCATCCAGGAATATACTGAACGCAAACACGGTTATGGCGTAGTAAGAGAATTGGTAGGCCATGGTTTGGGAAGAAATTTGCATGAAGACCCGCAGGTGCCCAATTATGGCAAACGCGGCATAGGAAAAGTTTTAAAAGAAAATGCTGTTCTCGCAATAGAACCCATGATAAATATGGGCACCAAAGATGTGTATACTGATGAGGATGGATGGACGGTTCGCACCCGCGATGGCAAACCATCTGCACATTTTGAACACGATGTTTGCGTTAAAAAAAATAAAGCTTTAATACTTTCTGATTATTCAATAATTGAAAAAGCAGAGCAGGCAAACAGCAACCTTAATACAGCTTATTATATGCCAAAGCAAGCTGTTGCTGTTTAATTTGCAACCAAACTATATGAAGAATATTAAAATAATAGAAGAGAAAATAATTCCATTTAATAAAATTCAAAATTGGGCAAATGCAGCCAGGCTAATTACAAAAACCATTGCCTTTACCAATGGCTGTTTTGATATTTTGCATGAAGGGCATATTTATTCTTTATCGCAGGCCGCAAAAGAAGCCGACTATTTAATTGTTGGCGTAAATGCAGATAACAGCGTAAAAAAATTAAAAGGCGAACATCGCCCCATTAACAATCAACAGGTGCGTTCGCTTATTCTTGCTTCGCTTTTGCTGGTAGATGCTGTTGTGATTTTTGAAGAAGATACGCCGTTAGAACTCATAAAAAAAATTATGCCCGATGTATTAATTAAAGGCGGCGATTACACAGTTGATACTGTTGTAGGCGCCAAAGAAGTTATTGCAAATGGCGGCCGTGTTGTAATAAATCCTTTAATAAAAAATATTTCAACAACAGGCATTATTGAAAAAATTAAAAGTTTATAAATTAATTTCTTCATCAATTTCTTCAGTTCATTACAAACACTTTTAATTTTCACTTAAAACTTAATGTTATCTGCACATAAGCTTATTTACCTTTGATTTGTTTACGTATGAAAAACCTTATTCCAAGAGATATAAGCTGGTTAAGTTTTAATGCAAGAGTGTTGCAGGAAGCAAGCGATTTATCGGTGCCTTTGCGCGAAAGAATTCGGTTTCTTGGCATTTATTCAAATAATCATGGATGAATTTTTTCGTGTGCGTGTTGCCACTTTAAAACGCATGATTGAATTTGGCGGTAAAAAAGGCAAACATGCATCTTGGAAAAAAATCCGGAAAATATTCTGGATGAGATTCAAATCATTGTGCTGAATCAGCAAAATGAGTTTAACCGCATCTGGCAGCAGATATTAAAAGAAATGCAAAGCCAGAATATTTTTTTGGTTGATGAAAAACATTTAGCAAACGACCAACAGGAATTTGTAAAAAAATTCTTTGAAGAAAAAGTTCGTTCAAACATTATTCCGTTTATGATTGAAAATCTTCCGCAACTTGCCTTACCTGCGCGAAAAAAGTATTTATCTCGGTGTTGTAATGCGGAAACAAGAAACGGCCTACAACAAAAATATGCGCTGATTGAAATGCCAAGCCACATTGTTGGCCGTTTTATTCTATTGCCTGCACCCGAAGGCGAACAACATATTATTTTGCTTGAAGACATCATTCGTTTTAACCTGCCTTATATTTTTTCTTATTTTAACTATGCAACATTATGATTCGTATATTTTTAAAGTAACCAAAGATGCGGAGATTGATATTGACAACGATCTAACAACACTCATTCGTGCAAAAAATTGAAAAAGGAATTAAGAACCGGCGCAAGGGAAAACCTACTCGTTTTGTGTTATGATAAAGAAATGGATGCAGGCTTGCTGGAATATTTAATGCAGCAAATTCAATCTTACAAGAAAAGATAACATTATTCCCGGCGGGCGCATTCACAACTTCCGGCATTTCATGGATTTTCCTGATGTGTTTCCAACACAAACATGTACGGCGCACAGCCATTTACGCATCCGGCATTACAGCAAAACATCCGTGTTACCGATGTAATTTCAAAACAGGATGTTATGCTTCATTTTCCCTATCATTCTTTTAATTCCGTTATTGATCTTGTTTCGCGAAGCAGCAATTGATCCCGATGTGATTTCTATAAAACTTACAGCCTATCGCTTTGCCGAAAATTCAAAAATTATAAATGCGCTTATCAATGCAGTTCGTAACGGAAAACAAGTGACGGTAGTGCTTGAACTGCGTGCCCGGTTTGATGAAGAAGCCAATCTTGCATGGAAAGAACGTTTGGAAGAAGAAGGCGTGAAAGTGTTGATTGGAATTGCCAAACATGAAAGTGCATGCAAAGATTTGTGTAATTAAAAAGAAAAGCGGTAAAAAAATAGTTCAGTATGGTTTTGTAAGCACCGGAAATCTTAACGAAAAAACCGCAATGGTTTATGCAGATGAATGCATGCTTACAAGCAACCGCAATGTAATGGCTGATATAAACCGCATTTTTAAATACCTTGAAAATGCTTCAAAAGAAAAAATTTTAAGTGGCTGCAAAACGCTGATGATTTGCCCTGTTAGCATGCGCAATCAATTAACGCAGTTAATAAATACCGAAATTAAAAATGCAAAAGCTAAAAGAAAATCCTCGATAATTTTAAAAGTAAATTCTTTAAGCGATCCGCAGTTGATTAATAAATTATACAATGCTGCGGATGCAGGTGTTAGGCTGCATCTTATTATTCGCGGCATTTGTTGTGCTAAACTAAAACATAAAAAATGGCATAATCGTGTAGAAGCAATCAGCATTGTTGATGAATATCTTGAGCATTCAAGAATTATGGTTTTTCATCATGGCGGCAACGAAAAAATATTTATTTCTTCTGCAGACTGGATGATCCGCAACCTTGATCATCGTGTGGAAGCAGCCATTCCTGTAAAAGATAAAGCGCTTTGCGCTGAACTAAAAGATATTTTGGATATTCAACTGCATGATGATGTAAAGGCACGCATTCTCGATAATGCCTTGCATAATAACTATGTATCTTCAGCAGGCAAAAAAAGAATTCGCGCTCAAATTGAAACCTATAATTATCTCCATAAAAAAATGAAACCTGTTGAAGCTCGCAGCGATTGATATTGGCAGTAACGCAGCCCGGTTATTAATTTCAGAAATTAGGGAAGATGAAAACAAACCTGTGTTTACAAAGCTCAATCTCATCCGCGTGCCTTTGCGTTTAGGTTTTGATGTATTTGAAAAAAAAGAAATAAGCAAACAGCGAACTATAATGCTTGTGCAAACCATGAAAGCATTTGGCTTTTTATTAAAAGCTTATGATGTAAAATATGTAAAAGCCTGTGCCACCAGTGCTATGCGTGATGCACAAAACAGTGCAGAAATAATTAAAAAAGTAAAATTAGAAACCGGCATTAAAATAGAAATTATAAGCGGAGATAAAGAAGCAGCCATTATATACGAGAACCACGTTGCAGAAAATTTAGATAAAGAACATGCCTATGTTTATATTGATGTTGGCGGCGGCAGCACCGAACTAAGTTTTTTTGCTGATGGCAAATTGCGCTACAAAGAATCAATAAATATTGGCACCATCCGGCTTTTAAAAAACATGGTGGATGAATTGCAATGGGATGAGTTTCGCGATAAAATAAAATCAAACATAAAAAGCAAATTAAAAATTATTGCCATTGGCACCGGCGGAAACATCAACAAAGTATTTTCATTAAGCAAGCGTAAAGAAGGCAAACCGCTAACACTGCAACTGCTAAAAGATTATTATAAAGAACTTTCCAGTTTTTCAACAGAAGAACGTGTGCGCATGTATAAAATGAAGGAAGATCGTGCCGATGTTATTGTGCCTGCATTGCAGATATATGTAAACGTTATGCGCTGGGCAGATATTGAAGAAATTTATGTGCCTAATATTGGGTTGGCAGATGGATTAATACAAAATTTGTATGAAGAAATTAAAGGGAAGTAATTTAAATCCGAAATATATATTTGCACTTTGACATCTGAATATGTTTTATTCTAACGCAGAACCATATTCAGTTCCCAATCACTACAATTTTATTCAGATGTCTATCAACAAAGAAATAAAAAAAATCACCACCAACACTTTGCAGCGCATGAAGCAGCAGAAAGAAAAAATTTCTATGCTTACTGCTTATGATTTTTCTTTCGCAAAAATTATTGATAATGCAAACATTGATGTAATTCTTGTTGGCGATAGTGCCAGCAATGTAATGGCTGGCCACGAAACAACTTTGCCTGTTACATTAGAGCAAATGATCTATCATGCTTCATCTGTTATTCGCGGCATAAACCGTTGCCTTGTTGTGGTTGATCTGCCTTTTGGTTCTTATCAATCTAATTCTGAAATAGCATTGGCTTCTGCAATTCGCATCATGAAAGAAACCGGCGCACATGCTATTAAATTAGAAGGCGGGGAAGAAGTGATGGAAAGTGTAAAACGAATTATTTCTGCAGGCATACCTGTTATGGGTCATCTTGGTTTAACACCGCAAAGCATTTATAAATTCGGAACGTATAATGTGCGTGCAAAAGAAGAAGAAGAAGCTACCAAACTGCGCAATGATGCAAAGCTTTTAGAAGAAGCAGGTTGTTTTGCAATTGTGCTTGAAAAAATTCCTGCGCAATTAGCGAAAGAAGTTACTGAAAGCTTAAGCATACCAACTATTGGTATTGGCGCCGGCAAATATTGCGATGGCCAGGTTTTGGTTATGCATGATATGCTTGGCATTAACACTGAATTTAAGCCCAGGTTTTTAAGGCAATATCTTAATTTATATGAGCAGGTAACGAATGCTGTGCAGCAATATATAAATGATGTAAAATCGAATGCATTTCCATCAGATACGGAATCTTATTAAACTTATAATATTAATACAAACGTACCGCCGATAATAAGTAAGGCGCCGATTGCATCTTTAAACGTTACAGATTCTTTTAAAAAAAGCACAGATAAAATAATTGTTAATGCAACACTTAATTTATCCAAAGGTGCAACCTGCGAAACTTTTCCAATTTGTAAAGCTTTAAAATAAAACAACCATGATAAACCTGTAGCGCATCCTGATAAAATAAGAAACAGCCAGTTTTGTTTATTAAAATTTTGAATGCCTGGTATTATGCCTTTAAACAACGCAATTCCCCAAACAAGAATTAAAATTACAACCGTGCGGATGGCAGTTGCCAAATCAGAATCAATATCTTTTACACCTATTTTAGCAAAGATCGCTGTTAGCGAAGCAAAGAATGCAGAAAGCAAAGCATATATCCACCACATATTTTTAAATAAAGATAAACCTCATGCTTTATTCTGCTTTCCTTTAAATAGCAGAATAATATTTCATGTTTTTATAATTAAACTATTAAACCGCTTTAACGTCTATACCAGTTAAAACCAATGCTGAAAATTAACCTGCTTTTATTTGCCTTTTTTTTATTGCTGTTTCATGCAGCTTCATTTGCACAGGAAAAAACAAACAACAATTTAGATACGTTGAAGTTTTCGTATTTTAAAGTTGGCGTGGATTACGTGAACAATAATGTGTATTTAGGCCGGAAGGATTCTGCAAAAATTCCATACTTAACACCTGAAATTGGCTATTATCATCGCTCCGGATTATTTATTGAAGGTTCGTTATCTGTAATTCCCAAAGCCGGTGCAGGCATTGATCTTTTTGCCATTGATGGCGGATACGATTTTCACAGCAACAATGAAAAATTTACAGGCGAATTATTTGCAGCAAAATATTTTTTTAATACTTCAAGCAAATCAGTGCGTTCAGAAATAAGCGGCGAAACAGATGCAATAGCATCTTACAATTTTGGCCCGGTAAGTTTGAATGGCGGCGCTGATGTATTATTTTCAAGCCCTGCAGATTTAATTTTAAACGCAGGTTTATCTCACGAATTTTATTTTGGAAACAGTGATGAATGGGCCATAACGCCAACATTTTTAACCAACATCGGGTCTTTAAATTTTTATAAAAACTATTATAAAAACCGGAAGTTTAAAAAGAAGCGCAGTACAAGATCAACACCAGTTACTGTTACCGGTAAAAATAATTTTTCAATGCTTGATTATGAATTTTCGCTGCCGCTTTATTATGATATTAATAAATGGTCGTTTTATATTTCACCAAATTACGTTATACCTGTAAACCCAATTCAATATGCTGTAAATGGTGTTTTTGCAAAGCAGGAACAGTTAAGCAATAGCTTTTATTTAAACATAAATGCGGCTTTTGATTTTTAATTTTTAAACTTTTAAACCTTCATTTTCATCATTAGTCTTTAAATGCAAACAATTTAAACAATGAGTACTAAAACAAAAATCTTAACACTGCTGCTTGCATTTTTTTCAACTGCAATCTTTGCCCAAACTCCTTCTCAAAATCCGGCAGGTACTGCACCTTCAACACAAAACCCATCCGTTACTTCTTCTGCAGATAAACATGCAGACATGAAAGATTTAAGGAATGACGTTCGCACTGAGCATAAAGAAAAGGTGATGAGAAAGGATGATATTAAAGATGGCAACAAGGCTGGCGCAAAAGAAGAAACTAAAGACATTAAAGCGGATAAAAAAGACATCCGCAGCGATGCAAAAGATTTGAAACAAGATGGTGTAAAACATCCTGTTCGCAGGGCACATCATCAAATTCGCCACAGGCATCATTAATCTAACAATTGTAAATTCTTAAACCGTTCAAGATTATTTTGAACGGTTTTTGTTTTTATGATCAATCTTAATCAAGTTCTTTCAACATCCAGATATTGCAACTGCAATGCCCTGAATTACCAAGCGGATAATTTATTTTTTTAAACCCTTGTTTTTCGTACATGTTTACCGCATTTGAAAATTGCTGCAAGCTTTCCAAATACAAATATTTATAACCAAATTGTTTGGCTGATTGAATTGATTTTTGCAACATAAGTTTACCAAAGCCTTTGCCTCTTGCATTTTTACTTAAATACAGTTTAACCAGTTCGGCATATTCTGCATCAAGTCCGTTTGTTGGATAGATGCCGCAACATCCTTCAATTTTATTATCAATTTCCAACACCCAAAAAACTGATTTCGGTTTTTTAAACAAATCAAACAAATTATCAGTTGCAGCATCTGCATAAACAGTGCCTTGCTTTGGCGCATTAAATTCATCAAAAACTTCTCTTATCATTTTCGCCACTGCATAATTATCTTCAACAGCAATTTTTCTTATAATCATTATTAAAAAAAAGTTCAGGGTTGAAAGTATATAATCCTGCATAATCAGCAATTAAAATTTAAAAGATTTATAAGTGCTTTTTAAATTTTATGTTTTGAACTTTTCAAGCTCTTATCTTCGCTTCATGCCAAAAGAAGTGGTTGTAAGCGGAATAAGGCCAACAGGTTTTTTGCATCTTGGAAATTATTTTGGTGCCGTAAAAAATTATGTACGCATGCAACATGAATATGATTGCTATTTTTTTATTGCAGACTGGCACAGTTTAACCACACATCCTGACACAAAAAATTTAAAAGCACATGTACATCGTGTGCTGGCAGAATATCTTGCATGTGGTTTAGATGCAAACGTTGCCTGTTTATATGTGCAAAGTGATGTGCCCGAAATTGCCGAGTTGTATTTGTATTTAAACATGCTTGCCTACAAAGGTGAGCTTGAAAAAACTTCAACGTTTAAAGATAAAGTGCGCCAGCAACCTGGAAATATAAATGCCGGATTGCTTACTTACCCGGTGCTGCAGGCTGCAGATATTTTAGCGCATCGTGCTGTAAAAGTTCCCGTTGGTAAAGACCAGGAACAGCATTTAGAAATGGCAAGAAATTTTGCAGAGCGTTTTAATTATAGGTATGAAGCAGTGCTGCCTTTGCCTTATGCTTTTAATTACGGAGAATCGCTTGCAAAAATTTTAAGTTTGGATGGAAATGGAAAAATGAGCAAGAGCGAAAACCAAATGGCAACAATTTATTTGGGTGATGATGATGATCTTATTCTTAAAAAAATAATGCGTGCAAAAACAGATAGCGGCCCAACGCAAAAAGCAACTCCCAAGCCCGATTATATTGAAAATATTTTTGCATTAATGCAGTTGGTAAGCAGGTATGATGTGGTTGCAAAATTTGAAGCTGATTATGAAAACTGCAACATTCGTTATGGTGATATGAAAAAGCAATTGGCAGAAGATATGGTTGCATTTATAAAACCCATTCGCGAAAAAGCTGAAGCAATTCAAAATGATAAAGCCTATCTTTCAAAAGTTTTAAAAATGGGTGAAGAAAAAGCAAAAGCCAGCGCCGCACAAACATTAAAGCTTATTAGAAATGCAATGGGTTTAAATTATGTTTAAATAGTAAAATTGTTTTTTAAATAATTTGGGAATTGTAATTTGAATTTCAGAATTTTAAAATCTAATGGCCAAACAAAAAAAACCTAAGCACGTTGCTATTGCCGGAAATATTGGTGCCGGAAAAACCACGCTAACAGAGTTGCTGAGCAAACATTATAAATGGATTCCGCAGTTTGAAGATGTTGATCATAATCCTTATTTGATGGATTTTTATGAAGACATGCCCCGCTGGAGTTTTAACCTGCAAATTTATTTTTTAAACGGAAGATTAAATCAATTGCTCGATATTCAAAACGGAACAGAAACCGTAATTCAGGACAGAACTATTTATGAAGATGCACACATTTTTGCACCCAATCTTCACGACATGGGTTTGATGAATAAGCGTGATTTTGACAATTATTTTAATTTCTTTAAAACATTGCAATTAATGGTGCAGCCGCCGGATCTGCTTATTTATCTTAAAGCATCTGTTCCAACACTGGTGGATCAAATTCAAAAACGCGGCCGCGAATATGAAGAAAACATCCGTCTTGATTATCTTAAAAAATTAAATGAACTCTATAACCGCTGGATCGAAAATTATAAGCAAGGCCCGATACTTATAATTGACGTTGATAAAAATAAATTTCCTGAAAACGAAGAACATCTTGGCGAAATCATCAGCAAAATAGATTCTCTTTTGTTTGGATTGTTTTAACATTCACCTGAATGAACAAGTAAAGTTGCAACTGCTTTAATGTTGCAACTTTCTTTTTTTAAGAGCACTTATCTTCGCAACTAATTTTTTAAATGATGATAATAAAAAATGCCCGTTGCTTTTTATTGATGGTATTATTTTTTGGTTTTAATGCATCGTTTGCACAAGCGCCGCCTTCATACAACAGCGCAGATATTTATCTTCAATTAAAAAAATTAAATGTGCTTGGCAGCGTGTTATATATTGCTGCACATCCTGATGATGAAAATACAAGGCTGCTTACTTACTTTTCAAATGGTGATTTATACAGAACCGGCTATTTAAGTTTAACGCGTGGCGATGGCGGCCAAAATTTAATTGGTGATGAACAGGGAATTGAGTTGGGTTTAATTCGCACACAGGAATTATTATCTGCAAGAAGAATTGATGGCGCAGAACAATTTTTTAGCCGTGCTTATGATTTTGGTTTTTCAAAAAGTGCTGATGAAGCATTAAGAATTTGGAACCACGATAAAATATTAAGCGATGTTGTTTGGGTGATTCGAAAGTTTCAGCCGGATGTTATTATCACACGTTTTCCCGGCGATGAAAGAGCTGGCCATGGCCATCATGCTGCTTCAGAAATTTTAGCAAAAGAAGCATTTACGGCTGCCGCAGATTCAACAAAATTTCCTGAACAATTTCAATATGGTGTACAACCATGGCAGGCAAAAAGAATTTTATGGAACACGTTTAATTTTGGCAGCGTAAACACAACAAGCGAGAACCAGTTTAAAATGGATGTTGGCGGTTACAATACTTTGCTCGGAAAAAGTTATGGCGAGATAGCTGCTAAAAGCCGCAGCCAGCATAAAAGCCAGGGTTTTGGTGTTTCGGCACAACGCGGCGAAGCGTATGAATATTTTGAATTAACTGCAGGTGCGCCGGTAAAAAATAATTTGTTTGATGGCGTTGATACAAGCTGGAAAAGAGTTGCAGGCAGCGATGATATTCAGCAAAAAATAAATGATATAATTAAAAATTTTCAGTTTGATCATCCTGAAAATTCTGTTGATGCATTGGTTAATTTATATAAATTGATACAGCAATTGCCGGATGGTTACTGGAAGAATAAAAAGATGGATGAAGTAAAGCAATTAATTGTTGAATGCAGCGGCATGTATGCAGAAGCAACAAGCAATTTTGAATTTGCTGTAAAGCAACAGAAATTCAACGTGCAATTTTTTATTAATAAAAGATTAAACAGCAATGTGCAGTTGAAAGAAATAAAGTTTTTAAATTTTGATTCTTCCATCAACACCAATCTTTCAACTAACATAAACAATAATTTTTCAAAAACATTTTGGGTTAATGATTCAATGCCTGTAACGCAGCCTTACTGGTTGCAATATCCATTAGATGGCATTGGAAGTTTTACCGTAAAAAATCAGCAACTGATCGGCAAGCCTGAAAATAGCGCAGCATTTACTGCTTCACTTATTTTAAACATAAATGGAACCGATATAACTATTCAAAAACCTGTTCAATATAAATTTACTGATCCGGTTAAAGGAGAAATGTATGAACCGTTTATTGTTATAGATCCTTTAAGCATTTCGTTGCAGCCAAATGTTGTTTTAAATGATATCAAGCAAAATAATCAACCCATACATATTGATGAAGTTTTTGCCGAAATAAAATCTTATGTTCAATCACCCAAAACAAAATTGAGATTGTTGTTTGTGCAGGATAAAGATTCTGTTTTTATAAAAGATACAACGGTTGATCTTGAATACAATCAAACGTATGATTTTAGTTTTCCTTTGTCAAAATATTATAACAAATCAAAGGGCGAACCTTCTGTTGCCGTTGAAGCAAACATCAATAACAAACAAGGCGCTTACAACGGTGATCTGCATTCAATTCAATACGATCATATTCCTTACATACATTATTATGCAACAGATAAAATTCATGTAATTAATGAAGAAGTAAAAACGGCAGGCAAACACATTGGTTATATTGCCGGCGCAGGTGATAAACTGCCGCAAAGTTTGCAGCAAATGGGTTATAATGTAACTATGCTGAATGAAAAAGATGTTACGTCCGCCAACTTAAAACAGTTTGATGCAATTATAACCGGTGTTCGTGCATATAATGTGCATGAATGGCTGAGCGAAAAATATAATGTGCTGATGAATTATATAAAAGATGGCGGCAACTTAATTGTTCAATACAACACAAACAACCAGATTGGTTCGGTAAAAGCAGATATTGGTCCGTATAATTTTACGATCGGCCGCACAAGAGTTACTGAAGAAAATGCTGACGTGCATATTTTATTGCCAAATAATTCAGCATTAAATTATCCAAATAAAATTACCGGTGCAGATTTTAAGAACTGGATACAGGAAAGAAGCACGTATCATGCAGAACAATTTGATGCGCATTATGAAGCGCCGATTGGCATGCACGATGTAAATGAAAGCGAAAGTAACGGCGCATTAATTATTGCAAAATATGGCAAAGGAAATTTTGTATATGCCGGTATTGTGTTCTTTCGCCAGTTGCCTGCAGGTGTTGCAGGTGCTTATCGTTTAATGGCCAATTTAATTGCGTTGCCACAAAATAAATAGTAAGAGGTTAAAGGAGCAAAGGAGAAAAAGAGAAATTAATTTCTTTTCCTTTTTTATCTCTTAGCCAATTGCTTATTTTCACTTACAAAATCAATTGCATGGCGCATCCGCTTTTTCGTACAAAAAAGATAGATAAAATTTTGCGTGATGCGGCAACCATGGCCGAAGATCCGCATGCAGGCGCTGGTTTAAAGCGTGTGCTTACCATGCGTGATCTTACTTTTTTTGGTATAGCTGCAATTATTGGTGCTGGCAGTTTCAGCAGTTTGGGTTTAGCTGTTTTTTCAGGCGGCCCGGGTGTTGTGGTATTGTTTATTATTTGCGGAATTGCATGCGGTTTTACGGCGTTGTGTTATTCAGAATTTGCAAGCCGCATTCCTGTTGCGGGCAGCGCTTATACGTATGCGTATGCATCGTTCGGAGAATTGTTTGCATGGATTATTGGCTGGGCACTCATCATGGAATATTCTATCGGTAATATTTATGTTGCCTTTTCATGGAGTGATTATTTCACAAGTTTTCTTGATAAAATAAACATTCATATTCCAGATTATTTAACCTGCAGTTATATGGAAGCGCATGGCGCAGTGCTAAGCGCCGCTGCAAATACAGCAGGGCAGGTAACCAACTCAACAAAAGCGTTATTAAATGCATGGAATAGTGCGCCGGTAATTGGTGGTTTAAAAATTATATTTGATCTGCCCGCAATCGTTATTAATTTTCTCATCACTTACCTTGTTTATCGCGGCATAAAAGAGAGCAGAAATTTCAGCAACACAATGGTTATGCTTAAGCTTGCCATTGTAGTTTTAGTGATTATTGTTGGCGGATATGTTATTTTTCATAACGGGCTTACCGTTAACTGGCATCCGGTAAATGCAGCCGGTGTACAATCTTTTATGCCGAATGGATTTAATGGAGTGATGGCTGCCGTAAGCGGTGTTTTCTTTGCTTATATTGGGTTTGATGCTGTGAGTGTTTTGGCTGAAGAAAGCAAAAACCCGCAACGCGATCTGCCGCGTGGAATGATATTATCACTTGTTATTTGCACTGTAATTTATATAGTGCTTGCATTAGTTTTAACCGGCGCAGTTGTGTATTCAAAGTTTGAAAATGTGGGCGATCCGCTGGCATTTATTTTTGAACCCGAAAATTTAAATGTTGGATGGATGCAGTTTCTTGTTTCAATATGCGCCGTTATTGCAATGACAAGCGTGCTGCTTGTTTTTCAAATGGGGCAGCCAAGAATTTGGATGAGCATGAGCCGCGATGGCTTATTGCCGCCTGTGTTTGAAAAAATTCATCCTAAATATCAAACACCATCTTTCTCAACAATCATTACCGGTTTAATTGTAGGCATTCCGGTTTTATTTACCGATAAAACTTTCGTGCTCGATTTTACAAGCATCGCTACATTATTTGCTTTTGTATTGGTTTGCGGCGGCGTGCTGTTAATACCAACAAAGCAAAAAATGCCGGGTAAATTCAATATACCATATATCAATTCAAGATTTATATTTCCGCTTATTATTATTGCTGCTTTGGTAATACTTGAATTAAGCAGCAGTAATTATATCAGCCATCTTTTTATTATTACAGAAGACAATGCATCGCTGAATATTTCAACTATTATTTTTTGGTGTGTGATGATTATTCTTTCGGTGATAACATTTATAAAAAACTGGTCGCTGATACCGTTGCTTGGCCTTTCAACCTGTTTGTATTTACTAACCGGAATGACGGGCACAAACTGGGCTTGGTTTGGCTCATGGCTTGCGTTAGGATTGATCGTTTATTTTTCTTATGGATACAGAAAGAGCAAATTGAGCGTTTCTTAAGCAATATTTTTATAAGCAAATCAATCAAACAAATTCTTCAAAAATAATTCTCTAAAGTTGTTTCCTTAAGCAGCAGGATTTCGTTTAATAAGCATTCATCTTATTTATTTAAGTTGAATGAAGTGCATTTAATTATTTCTTCATTAAAGAATCTGTTTTTCTCATAAAGTACATTGGACGTTGCTAATCAATAAAAAACCCAATGGCGAGTGCCGGCAAATGCCGGCATTTTTAATATATAATAAGGATTGATCTATTTTTTTATCCAGCTTTCAAAGAAAATTTTATACACCTGTATGGAAGCAGAAATTATAAATACAGCACCCATTATTATATTCAAAATTTTATGGCTTGCCCTTAATTTTTTTATAAGCAAACTGCCGCCATAAATATATATTGCCTGGCCGCTTAGTGTGCCTAAACCTGCACCTGCTGTGAAAAGATTAAAATCTATTGCAAATGGTTTTATGGTGCCGTTATTAATAAAATAAGTGCCCCAAAAAAACCAAAACGGAATTTGCAACGGGTTTATGGCACTTAACATTAATCCAAGTAAAAAACGGTTGATTTTATTATCAATCAGTAAGCCTTTTTTTTCAGGTGCTTGTTGCCGCAGGGCTTTGCGAATGCTTAAAAAACCAAGTAAATAAAACAAGGCTACTGTAAACCAGCTTATATAATTAAAGAGCATTTTATTATGCATTATCCATGCGCTACTATTTAGCGCAATACGCAAATAAATAACTTCAACAAGCGCCACAGCAATACTAAACAACCATGCTTTTTTAAAATTTTCTTCTACGCCAATTTGTGTGGCAGCAACATTTAAATTGCCCAGCGGCAGTTGCCCTAAAAAACTTGTTCCAAATCCGGCAAACATAACAGGCAGCCATTCATTCATATGCTGTTAAATTTTGCATTGCAGGTCTAATTGTTTCATAAGCTTTGTGTTTTTCTTTGAGGCTTTCAGCATTTTTATGCCTTTCCAAAATGGAATATATGCTATTCCTTTTTTATAATTTATTCTTCCAATTTCATACATGTATTTCCAGTGTTGCGCAAGAATTTGTATTGCCTGTTTATAACTTAATCCAATATCATAAATATGATTTGGTTCAGAACCTACGCCGTTAAATTCGAGTATTGAAATATTTTTTCCTTGTTTTAAATCTTTTAATGAAGTTGTTTTTATATCGTAGCGGCCATAAAAATAACTTTTGCTGAATAAATTTATTTTATCAATTGTACATAATAGTTGTTCATCAATTTCATTTTTTAAATTAATGAATCTTGCGCCCCGGTTATGATTGCCCAATTCATTTAAATAAAAAATTTCGTTAGCAGCAATCACCGTATTTAATCTTTCTGCATGTTTAATTTTTTGTTCCGCGGAAATCATAAATGCTTTGGGATGATGTTCTATCAATTGTTTTAAAGTTGATGTTCCATCTCCCGTTACATGCAAATATTCTTTAGCAATAAGCCCGGTTATTTTTCCTTTTGTTTCATCGGGATAACGCACATAAAAAATACTTAGTTCAAGCGGCATGGTTATCATTTGCTGAATAACATAAGTAAAAGGTAATAATGCATGGTACGCGGCAAGCTGTTTTTCATTTGCAATTTTTCTAAACAACAAACCTTTGGTGCCCACATCAGGTTTTACTGCAACTGGAAATTGCAAACCGGCAGCAAGCATTTTTTGCAAAACGCAATCAAAGTTTTCTAATGGATTTATATAAATTGTTGCAGGGCAAAATTGCGGCGGCAGGTGTTGAAACATTTCTTCTTTTGTTTCTCCTTCAAAACCGCTGAAATACATAATTGGGTTTACGTTTGAAAAAAACCAAAGGCTGCGGCTTTTTATCCAGTAATACAACCATATAAAAACAAATGGCGCATAAATTACATTGAACGGAAGTTTTTCCCAGTTATAATTTTTTTTCAACCAATTGTTTTTAGTGAAGCAAAAATAGTATTGCAATTGTATGCATCAACAGTTTGTTTGTTAATACAAGCCTGTTTGTTTTATTTTTGAAATTATCAAACAAATTATATGCAGGTTCCGCGAATGGCAGATATGATGGCAAATGGCGAAACGCCTGAAATTTTATTTTGGGTTGGATGTGCCGGCAGTTTCGATCAGCGTGCTCAAAAAATAACACGTGCTTTTGCAGCAATTTTAAATAAGATAGAAATTAAATATGCTATTCTTGGCAAAGAAGAAGCGTGCACCGGAGACCCGGCTCGCCGTGCCGGAAATGAATTTTTATTTCAGATGATGGCTTATAATAATATTCAAATCTTAAATGGATATGGCATCAAAAAAATTGTAACAGCATGCCCGCATTGCTTTAATATTTTTAAAAATGAATATCCTGAATTGGGTGGCAATTATGAGGTAATTCATCATACAACATTTTTACAGCAGTTGATGGATGAAGGGAAAATTAAATTAAAAAATGGAGGCAGCTTTAAAGGAAAGAAAATTACGTATCACGATAGTTGCTATCTCGGCCGTGCCAATAATATTTATGAAGCACCGCGTAAAGTGCTTGAAATGTTAGATGCTGAATTAATTGAAATGAAACGCTGCCGCAGCAAAGGTTTATGTTGCGGTGCCGGTGGTGCGCAAATGTGGAAAGAAGAAGAAAAAGGAACTACACGTATAAATTTTGAACGAAGCGAAGAAGCCATTGAAACCGGCGCTAACATTATTGCGGCTGCCTGCCCTTACTGCAATACCATGCTAACTGATGGTGTAAAAAATAAAGAAAAAGAAGACGTTGTTAAAGTGATGGATATTGCTGAATTAATTGCGACGGAGATGGAATAAACATATTGTTTAAAGCTTTACAATGTTTTGATAAAGCAGTAAAAATTATTCGGTTTGGTACTGACAAACAATTTTGTAATGAACATCATTTTTAAAAAATAATTTGTTGTTTAAACCGTTGTAGTAACTGATAGTCGTACCCAAATCAAAAAATCAAAATGACAAAAACAATTAAATCCGTTTTACTGCTATGCTGCGTTTTATCAGGTTTATTAATTTATTCATGCACAAAAAATAACAGTTCTCAAAGTGCAGCAGACACTGAAACACAAACTGCTGCTGATAATTCATTTGCACAAAGTACCAATGATGATGTTACTTCTGTAAGCGCTCAGTCAGAAGATAATGGTGTTGCCGGAAGTTACCACGATTCAACTTCAAGCTATATTCTCAGTCCTTGTGCAACTATAACTTTTAATCTGGCTTCATCTCCGTACACACTCACTATAAATTTTGGAAATACAAACTGCCGTTGCTATGATGGCAAATACAGGCGCGGAGAAATAATTGTTACTTATAACGGCCGCTACAGAGATTCCGGAAGTGTGCACTCAATTACGTTTAACGATTATTACGTAAATAATTATAAGGTTGATGGCACGCAAACTGTTACCAATAATGGGCGTAATACGGCAGGCAATACTTCTTTTACCGTGCAGGATAACACTACTATTACAGATACTGCGGGGCATAAACTTACGTTTGCGTCAACGCGTACAAGAGAATGGGTGCAGGGCGAAAGCACTTCAGGCATTGGCGGATGGCGCGATGATGTATATAGTATAACCGGATCTGCGAGTGGCACCACGTTCAGCGGGGCATCTTATACCGAAAATATAACCAACCCTTTAATTGTTGCATTAAATTGTCATTGGATAACAAAAGGTACAGTTGAATTTACACCAAGTGGCAAACTAACACGCACCATTGATTTTGGAAATGGCGACTGCGATAATAAAGCTACCGTTACCATTGCAGGCATTACATTTAATATATTATTGCCGTAAATTTTTTATTGATTTTATATTTCATTGCCGCAATGCATGTTTATGTATTGCGGCAATTTATTTTAATGCATCATTAAAGTTGCGCAGTATGTGTGCAAACTTTTTTTGTTCGATTTAAAATTATGTAGCTCGTTCAAGTTATCAATTTCAACATAAACTAATTTCAGTTATTGGATATGTAATTCGTGGTAACGCCTTACCTTCTTACATTAGCAGTAATATTTACTTATGAAAAGTATTTTTATTTTGATTTGTATTGTAGTATTCATGCAATGTTATCAATCATTGTATGCACAAACTAATCAAAAAAAGCGGGTTGTTGTTTTAACCGATATTGAAGCCGACCCGGATGATGCAGAATCAATGGTGCGGTTTCTTACTTATTCAAACGAATGGGATGTAGAAGCATTGATTGCAGTAACTTCCATCCATCAAAAAACAAGAGTAGCGCCAGAAAGCATTCAAAGAATTTTACTTGCTTATAAAAACGTACAACCTAATTTGTTGAAACATGAAAAAGGATATCCTTCTTATGAAGCATTATTATCAAAAGTAAAAAAAGGGTTGCCGGTATATGGTATGCAAGGTGTTGGTGAAGGAAAAGATTCGCAGGGCTCAGACTGGATTGTTCAGGTGTTAGAAAAAAACGATAAGAGGCCTGTATGGTTTTGTGTATGGGGCGGAACAAATGTGCTGGCGCAAGCGTTATGGAAAATTCAACATGCATTAAGCAATGCAGATGCGCAGCAGGTTTATAAAAAAGTGCGGGTTTATACTATTTCAGACCAGGATGATAGCGGCCCGTGGATAAGAAAAACGTTTACCAATATATTTTATGTGGTAACGCCCGGCTATAATTATGCAAATGCAGAATGGCTGGGCATGTCATTTCCTTTTGCGGGTTCTAATACAGAAGTTGTTTCAAACGATTGGCTTGCCAAAAACATTCAGCAAGGGCATGGTGCATTGGGCGCCATATATCCTGATGTTGCGTATGGAATGGAAGGCGATACACCTTCTTTTTTAAATTTGATTGATAATGGATTGAACGATGCCACGCATCCTGAATATGGCGGCTGGGGCGGACGTTATGCGTTTTATCTTCCGGAATTTCACGACTCAAATACCGGCATGTTTAAAAGAGACAACTGGCCGCAGGATGAACCTGAAACACGCCCCATCTGGACAAATGCAGAAGATTCTGTAACCGGAGCTGACAAGCAAAGTTATAAAAGCGCACAGGCAACTATCTGGAGATGGCGGCAGGCTTATCAAAACGATTTTGCAGCACGTATAAGCTGGTGCACCAAATCTTATAAAGAATGCAATCATGCGCCTGTTGTAAAGCTTGCAATACCTGATTCTTTCAGCGTACATTCAGGAGAACAATTTTATTTAAATGCTGATGGCACTTATGATCCGGATGGAGATTCGATGAGTTATTTGTGGTTTCAATATAAAGAAGCAGGAACTTATCCAGGCATAATAAGCTTTAAACCTTATGCTGCTAATTTGTATAATTTGCCTGTTACGGCGCCGCCGGTTAAAACACCTCAAACCATACATTTTATTTTGCAGGTAACAGATAAAGGCACACCGCAACTAACAAGATATAAACGGGTAATTGTAACTGTGCTGCCAAATAATTAAGCAATCGTTTAAAACAATTGTTTAGGTTACGCTTCACTCCAAAACTGCGCCGTTCTAACAGCACGTTCCCAATTTTTAATTAATGCATTTTTTTGTGATGATTGCATTTGTGGTTCAAACGTTTTTTCTGCCTGCCATTGCGCTGAAATTTCATCCATATTTTTCCAGTAACCAACAGCCAAACCGGCAAGATAAGCTGCACCCAATGCTGTTGTTTCTGTGATCTTAGGTCGAATAACTTTTGTGTTTAAAACATCACTTTGAAATTGCATCAGTAAATTATTTATGGTGGCGCCGCCATCAACACGTAATTCTTTTACTTCAATATTGGCATCTGCCTGCATTGCATTAATAACATCCATCGTTTGATAGGCAATGCTTTCTAATGCGGCACGTGCAATATGCGCAGCGGTTGTGCCACGTGTAATGCCAACCATCGTTCCGCGTGCATGCTGGTTCCAGTAAGGTGCACCTAAACCTGCAAATGCGGGAACAAGAAAAACGCCTTCACTTGTTGCAACGTTTTTTGCAAGCTTTTCAACATCCGCAGCGTTTTGTATAACTTGCAATCCATCACGCAGCCATTGCACCACTGCACCTGCAATAAAAACACTGCCTTCTAAAGCATAAAAAGTTGTTTTATTTATTTGCCAGGCAATGGTTGTAAGTAAATTATTTTTTGAGATAACAGGTTGCTCGCCGGTATTCATCAACATAAAACAACCGGTGCCATACGTATTTTTTACCATGCCCGGCTGTGTGCACATTTGCCCGAATAATGCAGCCTGCTGATCGCCTGCAATGCCTGCAACTGGAATATTTTTGGCTGATAGAATATTTTCTGTGTAGCCGTAAATTTCACTGCTGCTTTTTACCTGTGGCAAAATTGATTTTGGAATATCAAATAAAGAAAGCAACTCATCATCCCATTGCAAAGTATGAATGTTGAATAACATGGTGCGGCTTGCATTGGTAACATCGGTTGCGTGCACTTTGCCTTGTGTAAGATTCCATAAAAGCCAGCTATCAATTGTTCCAAAACACAATTCATTTTTTGCAGCTTTATTTCTTGCATCAGTTACATTATCTAAAATCCATTTTAGTTTACGTGGCTGAAAAATAAGCGTCAATTATCAACCCTGTTTTTTGCTGAATATTTTTTGCATGTTGTTGTTTTAGTGAATCGCAATAATCAGCCGTTCTTCTGTCTTGCCAAACAATGGCGTTGCACAAAGGCTTTCCTGTTTTCTTATCTCCAAACAACAGTTGTTTCTCTTTGATTGGTGATGCCGATGGCAGCAATATCATTTACAGTTAAACCTGCTTTACTGATTGCTTCGGCGGCTGTGCCCAATTGTGTGCTCCATATTTCAAGTGCATCATGTTCAACCCAGCCGGGTTGCGGAAATATTTGCGTAAATTCTTTTTGCGCCGATGAAATGATGTTTCCTTTTTGATCAAAAATTATAGAACGTGAACTGGTTGTTCCCTGGTCGAACGATAAAATGTATTGTGGCATTAAGCAATGGTTTTTGCTTCAAGATAAAATAAATTGAAGAAGCGCATAAAAATTATTATAAAAAGTTATTGCCATGAGCATAATTCAATAATTACTAAAAAACTTTAATTTTGATTAATAACAATCAGTATGTCGAGCAACGAAATAAAGAGTGAAATAAATAAAGTTCTTAATAATTTTTCAGAAGATGCATTAAGCGAGCTTCTGACTTTTTTAAAAACGCTTGATTCAAAGTATAATTCCAATGGTTCAATAACGGATCTGCTGAATAAGGTTTTGGAAGAAGATAAGCATTTATTAGCAAAACTTGCTCAATGATTTCAACAAAAGAAGCTGAAGAAATTCATAAAATTTTGATTGATAAGTTTGGTGGTTTACATGGTATAAGAGATATAAATGCACTTGAATCTGCATTAGCAAGACCCTTTCAAACTTTTGACGGCAATGAACTTTACGAAACAGTCATTCAAAAAGCCGCTTCTTTGCTTGAAAGTATTCTAATTAATCATCCGTTTATAGATGGTAATAAAAGAACGGGTTATACTTTAGTAAGAATTTTTTTGCTGATGAATGGCTTTGATATACACGCCACACAAAACGAAAAATATAATTTCATAATTCAGGTAGCATCAGGAAAATTTAAATTTGAAGATATTGTTGAATGGCTAATAGCTCACAGTTAAAAATTCTTTCACCTGTTCTTTCCTTCCAGTTTATCACAATTCATCAACAGAACCAACACGAAACTTTATTGGAAAGCCCACCGCTTTTTGAACCTGCAATTCTTTTGTGCAGAAAAAAGGTAATTGCTTTGCATAAAAATTTGCAGGCAGTTGATTTTTAAAATTTGTTTGATTTAAAAATGAAAAATTATTGTAAACATGCAAAAAGTGTGTTGTATCTGTCTTTGCAGAATCTTTTGAAACCTGCGCCTGCGCACAAACAGCGCAGAACAGTAATTTAACAGTTAATGCAAGAAATGTTTTCTTTTTCAAGTTCATATTTGCAGGTAAATTTACAGCAAGTAATTATTTTGCATCTTAATAATTGATTAAACTTTACTTTCAAAGAGCATGGCATTAAGTCAAACTTTACAGCAAAAATTATTACAACGATTATCTCCGCAGCAAATTCAGTTAATGAAATTGCTGCAAATACCTACCGCAAATCTTGATGAAAGAATAAAGGAAGAACTCGAAGAAAACCCTGCGCTTGAAGTTACAGAAGAAGGCGAAGGTGAGTTTGAAGAGCATGCTGAAGATTTTGACAGCGCAGAAGAAGAATTATGATGGAAGTGAAGATGAATATGAAAATATAGATATTTCTGATTATGTAAGTGAGAGCGATGATGAGGTGGCAGATTATAAATTGCGCGATGATAATTATGGCGATAATGAAGAACAGAAAACAGTTCCGCTGCGTGTTGAAACAACATTGCATGATTTGCTGGTTGATCAGTTGGGCATGTTATCGTTGGATGAAAGAAGATTAAAAATTGCAGAACAAATTGTGGGCAGTGTTGATGATGATGGATATTTAAGACGTGAACTTTCTTCTATTGGTGATGATCTTGCCTTCAGGCAAAATATTGATGCCACCGAAACAGAAATTGAAGAAATAATAAAATTAATTCAGCAGTTTGATCCGCCCGGCGTTTGTGCAAGAGATTTGCAGGAATGTTTAATGCTTCAGTTGATGCGCCAGCAGGCTGATGGAAGAGATGTGGCGCTTGCCATAAAAGTGGTTGAAAAATATTTTGATGAGTTTACCAAAAAACATTACGAAAAAATTCAGCGTGGTTTAAATATTAATGATGACGAATTAAAAGAAGTTATCAATTTAATTTTAAAGTTAAACCCAAGGCCGGGCGGTAATGTTGGCGAAGTAAATAAAGCAGAAAGTTATATTATTCCTGATTTTTTTATTTTGAATAATGCGGGAAAATTAGAGCTTACACTTAACTCAAAAAATGCTCCGGATCTGCGCATCAGCGAAGGCTACCGCGATATGCTGAAAGATTACGACCGCGGCACAAAAAAAGATAAACGCCAGAAAGAAGCGGTGCTTTTCATCAAACAAAAAATTGATTCTGCAAAATGGTTTATTGATATGATAAAGCAAAGGCAACACACGTTGCTTAGCACCATGGGTGCCATTATGAATTATCAAAAAGAATTTTTTCTTACCGGCGATGAAACAACGTTAAAGCCAATGATTTTAAAAGATATTGCGGAAATAACAGGGCTTGATATTTCAACGGTAAGCCGTGTTGCCAACAGCAAATTTGTGCAAACTGAATTTGGAACCTATCGCTTAAAATTTTTCTTCAGTGAATCTTTAAGCACCGACAGCGGCGAAGAAGTAAGTACCCGTGAAGTGAAAAAAATATTGAGTGATTTGATTGAAGCTGAAAGCAAAAAGAAACCGTTGAGCGATGAACGTTTAACCGAATTATTGCAGGAAAAAGGATACAACATTGCACGGCGCACTGTTGCAAAATATCGTGAACAATTAAACATTCCTGTTGCACGTTTACGCAAAGAACTTTAATGGTGATTGAATGATTTCAATGATAAATGTTTGTCTTTGTGCTGCTCTGTAAAATTAACTCTGCTTTACTCTGCGGTTTAATAATCTTTAAAATAATGCAAGAAGCCATTGTTTATAACACAACGGGTGAACAACCTGCCGTTTTAAAAATCTTTGCAAAAATTGTATCGTACCTTCTTCATCCGCTGTTTATTCCGGTATATATTTTTTTGTGGCTCACTTATCGCTTTCCCATTCATTTTGATAACATCACACCAACAGGTTTAACGTTTAAAACAATCAGCGTTTTTTTAAATGCAAGTTTTTTTCCTGCATTCGCCGTATTTCTTTTATGGCGGTTAAAATTTATTCAAACCATTTATTTACGCACACAAAAAGACCGCATTATTCCTTACATCATCACCATGATTTTTTATTGGTGGATGTGGTATTTGAGCAGAGCCTTTACTGACCAGCCGGAGGTATTGAAGTTTTTTTATTTCGGTATTTTTCTTAATACTGTGTTTGGCCTCGTGATTAATAACTTTATTAAAATAAGCATGCATGCAATGGGTGCAGGAACGTTTCTTACGTTTATAATTTTAACCTGCATGTATTATCATGTTTTTTTAGGCGCCGATATAATGGCTGCAACTTTTTTAGCCGGATTAATTTGCACAGCAAGGCTTTTGCTTAACCATCATTCAGTTGCAGAAATTTATGTTGGATTATTTGTTGGTGCCATTTGCCAGTTGCTTGGCGTTTGGCTTGCGTTGTAAAGCCTGCAACATTCTTCGCAAGATTCCATTTTATCACACTCAATATTCAATAAACAATAATCAATGTTCATTTAATCTTTGAATATTAATTGTTGAATATTGTTTATTGAATATTTTTTCAAGTAAATCTCCATTCAAATGCTTGAGATTACAAATGCCCGTGCCGGTACAGGTCAAACAGCACTGCAACAAGATTAAATATAAAATGAAAAATAACGCCATACCATATTGTTCCAAAACGCTTGCGCATAGCGCCAACTAAAATGCCGAAAGGCACCAGCCAAAACAGGGAGATAAAACTAAGGTGCATCATACCAAACATAAATCCGGTAACTATTACCACAACACGCTCATCTAAAAATGTATCAAGATAATTATACAGCACACCGCGAAAGGCAAGCTCTTCAATTATTGCAGGGTAAATTGCAATAGAATACATCATTAATAAACCAGGCATTGCATACATGCTATACATGTTATAATAACTGGTATCAGTTCCAAAAAAAGAAAAATTAAGTTTGGTGATGATGATATTAATTATAAAAGAACTAATGGCGGCAAGCACTATGTAACACGCTAACCGTATTGCACTAAAATTGCGAAACTTTAGCAGCGGTTTTATTGCTTTAAAATTTTTAGATACATGATATAATGTAAATGCTGCAAGAAATATTTCAATCCAAAAAAGCCTGTTGTAACTGTTAAACCAGTTTGTTGTTTGCACAACAAGACAAACAAATAAATACACGATAAAAAAAACAAATGCAGCCCGCAAATTGCTGTTGTTGAATAAACTTATCTTGGCAGCATCAGCACCAAGATATTCACCGCAAGTAGGGCAATAACGATGATAATTTTTTACTTCGCTTTTGCATGCATCACAATAATAAGTTTCGTTTGAATTTAATGAAGGCGTCATACAATTAACTGCAATTCTTCTTTAATTAAATTTATGCGGTATGCGCCCTGCACGCCTTTTAACACAACAATTAATAAAGCAATGCATAATAAAATTCCGCTTATGCCTTGCAGTGTTATGAATGATTGAAGCAGCTTTTGAAAAATATTTATGGAAGAAAATACAACCAGAATTATAAATGCTGTAAGCAATGCTGTGAAAGGATTTTTTTGGCTCCAAAATGCAAGAAAGAAAAATAACCCGGATAATAAGAATGCCCATAATACAATAAAATATTTTTGATCGCTTTCTGCAAAAATGAAAAATATTCCCATCGATAAAAATGCACCAATTATATACAAAACTATTCGTGCAGCCAACACTGCATTCTCTGCTTTAAATAAAAAAGAATTTCGTTGCTGAAGCCGTTTATTGTATGCTTCAACTAATGAAAAATTTTTTACAGGATAGCCGCAATTGGTGCAAAACGAGTAATTATTTTCATTTACATAATTGCAATGTGCGCATATTATTGCTTCAGCATTTTTACATTCAGTTTTTGGTAATAACGAATTTATTTTTTGAAGAGATAATATTTGTTTTAAAGATAACATGCAGCCTTTCTTTCATTATTAATTATAATAACGAATCTATGCAAATTATGTTTTCGGTTATGCACACAATCTAATAACAATGAAACTATTTGTTTAAACCTGTGCTTTTCATTTTTGATTCAATAACCGCAAAATTTATTTGTGGTTGCAGGTTTTGAAATTCCGGCTGTTGCCTCATGCGTTGTTTATCAGTAAAACCATTGGCAACAGCTTTCAGCAAATCATCATTTGCTTTTTGCGCATCATTATTTCTTGCATTTAAAACAGCAGAAAAATACCAGGCTTCGCTATTGGTTGGGTCAGCCATTTTGTACAGCGTTACAAAATATTCAGCTTCTTTATTTTGATTATTATTTATGAACTGATTGCTGATTGAATAAAATGCCAGCGATAAATATGCAAGTAATCGCTGATACATTTCTGCTTGCGGTGTAAATGCTTTTGATTTTGCATTGAGATCATTAATTGTTTTACTCCAGTAATTAATATCACCTTGCTGAAACTGCTGGTTATATTCTGCTTTTTTATTTTGTTCAATTGCATATAACTGCTGTTGTTGCTGCAACTGACTTTTATATGCTGCTTCATTTTCAATTGCATTTTCTTTTTGTTTAAACCAGCTTACATCAGCAAGTTCATCAAGCATATTTGCAGATAAAATGCATTCATTTTTTGCCTGCAGCAAATCATTTTTTTTAATGTCTTCATCTAATCTTTTTTTACTGTTGCTGATAAATGCATTAATAAACGAATCATTTTTTGAAATAAAATTATTGCGCATTGCATCAAGCTGCAAGCCCGCAAACGCAATATCCATCGCTGTTTCAGGCGCCCATTCATGTTTACCTTTAAAAAAAATTATGCGGTGTTTTGTTTGTGTTTTATTTAAATCATCATTCAAAGCAACAAGATCGGTCATGTTCATATCACCTTCACCTGCAAGGGCTGTAAAACTAAAATTAAAATTACCTGCAGGTGTTTCATCAGGTAAACCTGCGCCGCCGGCAATCACAGCTTTTATGCTGTTATTATGCAAGGCGATATAACTGGCTGCTTTGGCACCTCCTGAAAATCCGCAGGCATAAATTCTGTTTTGATTACATGCTAAACGGCTTTGCGAATCATTATATAATTGTTGCCAGATGTTTTCAGTTGTTTGCCAGTCGTTGCCGTTTTTTGAATTATTACTTCCAATTAAAACATAATTATATTTATCTGCAAGTGCTTTATATTTTTTTAAAGGCAGCGAACCATCACCATGCGGATCAAAAAAATAAACAACCGTAAATTTTTTGTTTTGATGTGGAATATATAAAGCATACGATTGGCTTGCATCATTTTTACAAACTACATCAGCGATAATTTTTCCTGCGGGAAATGAATCTGAAACGTTGGTTGTTGCAGAAAATATTGTTGTATCTTTTTGATTAATGTTTTCATCAGTTGAAGTTTGTTTGTTGGCACACGCAGGCAAAAAATACCATGAAATTATAAACATGAAAATTTGCATCAGCTTCATAAATCAATCCTTTCTTTTAAAATAATTTTAGTTTTAAATAAAAGCCCGTGTTCCATACGCATTATACGCTTCCCTGAATTCTTTTGGGGTACAGCCTTTTTTCTTTCTGAAAATTCTGTTGAAATTAGAAATATTATTAAAGCCGCATTTGTAACCCACTTCAGTTATATTATGCGTGGTATCAATTAACATGCGGGAAGCCTGGCCTAATCTTATTTCATTTACGGTATCAATAAATGTTCTGCCGGTTCTTGATTTAAAAAACCTGCTGAATGAAATATCTGTCATGGATGCAATGCGTGAAGCTTCTGAGAGACTAATATTTTTTGAGAAATTAAGGTTGATATATTCCATCACTTTTTCGATGCGCCTGCTGCCGTATGAAAATCCTTCAAGGCTGCTGAACGAACTGTCTGATAAAATGCGCATGTTGCGTGAAGCAGAAAGATCATGCAATAAAGACATTAATTCAAGCACTGAATCGAAACCGTGTTTTTTTGTAAGTGCAACAAGCCGGGGCATTATATTAATGATTGTTTCTTTTGAAAATAAAACGCCGCGTAAAGATTTTTCAAGCAGGTTTTTTATAAAATGCATTTGGTTGCGGCATAAAAATTTTTCATCAAAAAGATCGCGGTGAAACTGGATGGTTATTTCTTTTATTTCTTTGCTTTTGCATTTTTGATTAAACCAGCCATGTTGTAAATTAGGGCCAACCAAAACAAGTTCTAAATCCTCTATCATTTCAATATGATCGCCGATTATGCGTTGTGCATTTTTTGCATTTTGAATAAAATTCAGTTCAAATTCTTCGTGATAATGCAATGGAAAATCAAACCCTTCTTTGGTACGGGAAAAGATGGTAAAGCAGTCATTTTTTGTTAGTGGTATTATCTCACGAAGTAAAGTAGCCGGCATTTTTACTTAAGTTAGAGGTAAATAATTTAAATTGAATGATAAAAAAGTATCAGCAGTATTTAGTTATTAAGTGTTACATAATAACAAAAACAAATGCGTTATCGATTTTTTTTAATTTGAACTATAAAAATATAAAAAAATGATAAAAAAGTATTGTTGATGTATATAATCTTGTAAATAATTTTGTCGAAATTACTTGTTGTATGATTCAACTGCTAAAGCAAGGCTTTATCTGCACTTTAATGTTATTTATCTTTAATTATTCTTTTGCTCAAACCAGAATTATTACAGGCGAAGTGAGTGACAGTACAGGTAACCCGCTTACGGGCGCAACGGTGCACGTAAAAAATTCAAAAACGGCAACTGCCACAGATGTTAACGGAAGATTTACGCTTCATTTGCCGGCCAATGCAACCAGCATTGTAATTTCTTTTGTAGGCATGGAAACACAGGAAATTCCTGTTCCTGAAAATAATATTGTTGCAGTGCGCCTTAAAACTTCAGGCAATTCAAATTTAAATGATGTGGTTGTAATAGGTTATGGTGCTGTACGCCGTGCAAATGTTACATCTGCTATTTCTTCGGTTAAAGAAGCAGATATAAAAAATTTGCCTGTTGCCGGTGCAGACCAAATGTTGCAGGGCAAAGTGCCTGGCGTAACAGTAACCAGCAACAGCGGCCAGCCGGGCGGCGGCGTAAATGTATTGATACGGGGCATTACTTCTGTAAACAGCAATCAGCCTTTATATGTTATTGATGGCGTTCCTGTTCATGCCAGCACAAGCAGCGGCGGTATGGATTATTTAGGCGGTGTTAGCGGGCAAACACAGCAAAGCCCGTTAGCCACTTTAAACCCATCCGACATTGCATCAATTGATATTTTAAAAGATGCTTCTGCGCAGGCAATTTATGGCGCCGAAGGTGGCAACGGCGTTATTCTCATCACCACAAAACATGGTGTTTCGGGACAGGGAAAGCTTGAGTATGATGTTTATTACGGCCAGCAACAAATTCAAAAAAAGCTGCCTGCAATGAATCTTAAACAATATGCTGAATATTATAATTCTGTATTGAACGACAGCACATCAGGCGTAGCCGATACTATCGGTGAATTTAAAAACCCATCTTTATTAGGGCCGGGTACCGATTGGCAGGATGCAGTTTTTCAAACCGGAATTATTCAAAATCACCAGCTATCTTTTTCAGGCGGCCAGGGTAAAAGCACTTATTATATTTCAGGAAATTATTATGATCAAACCGGTATTCTTATAAACACAGGGTTTAAAAGATATGCCATACGTGCCAGTGCAGATCAGCAGGTAAAGAGCTGGCTTAAAGCAGGCATCAGCGCAAATCTTTCCAGTACTGATCAGCAGCTTGCAGTTACCGATGGCCAGCAATCTGTAATCTCCGCTATGTTATACAACAGCCCTGCCACGCCTGTAAAAAGTTTTAATGGCAATTATGTAAACACAACATCCGTTCAAAATATTGCTTTTGGAAACGGCCAAAACCCGGTTGCACTGGCAGAGTTGCGCAATGTGCATGCAAAGCAAAATAAAGCTTACGGAGATGTTTATGCTGATATTCAGCTTACAAAAGACCTAAGTTTCAGAAACCAGTTCAACTACGATTTTCAGTTAAATAACAATACAGCATTTCAACCCAATATTGTAAATCCGGATGGAACAATTATTTTATCGCCAAGTAAATTAAGAGTTGATAAAGCCGATAATTTATATTACGGGCTTCAAAGCTATCTCACCTATAATCATTTATTTGATAAACACGCTTTGAATGTTGTAATTGGCCATGAGGCAACTTTTAACCGCTATGATGATGCGAATGTTTCTGTAACCGGCCTTACTCAAAATATTCAATCTCTTGGTGCTGGCACGCCAGACCCCGCAGCACCTGCAGGTGGTGGTATTTATGAAGGATCGAGTGAAAGCTTTTTTGCCCGTATTAATTATACTTACGATAATAAATATTCAGTAAGCTTATCTGGCAGGGCCGATGGTTCATCGTCTTTTGGTCCTGATAAACGCTGGGGTTATTTTCCCGGTGTTTCAGCAGGCTGGACAATAACCAACGAAAATTTTGCCAAAGGCTGGAAAGCTTTAAGCTACCTGAAGTTAAGGCTTGGTGCGGGTTCTATCGGTAATTCAAATTCGCCTGTTAGCCAGGCCTATTCAACAAACATTAGATTAGCTAATAATGCCATTGGTTTGTTTGGTTCATCTTCAGTGCCTGGTATTGTTGCTAATGTAGGAAATCCTTCTTTGGGATGGGAATCTGTTGTTACTTACAATGCCGGTATAGATGCAAGCATATTCAGGCGTATTGATATTACAGTTGATGTATATAGAAAGATTACATCCAATATGATCTTATCAACAGTATTGCCCAGTTTTGCAGGGCTTGATCCAAACCCTCCTAATAATGGTTACCAGGAAATTGAACCGCCTGTTACCAATGCCGGGCAGATGACCAATACCGGGGTTGATATCGGCATTACCAGCCATAACATAAGAAGTAAAAATTTTACATGGAATACAACGCTTGTATTCAGTCATTATAAAAATATTTTAGACAAGCTTTATGCACCGGGCATTACTTTATTTGGAAAAAGCCAGGCATTTGCTCCTGTTACACTTACAGAAACTTTAGCAGGCCACCCAGTCGGCAGTTTTTATGGTTATGTTACCGATGGTTTATACCGCACACAGGCAGATTTGGCTAAGGGCCCCGACCAGGGTTTGCCCATTGGCGTTCAGGGCACATGGCTTGGAGATATAAGATATAAAGATTTGAATAGCGATGGCAAAATAACGCCTGCCGATCAAACATTTATCGGTAATCCGAACCCGAAATTTACCTATGGGTTTACAAATACTTTCTCGTATAAAGGCTTTGATCTTTCCATCTTTTTACAGGGCGTTTATGGTGATGATATTTTTAATTATTCAAGAACGGAAACAGAATCAGAATTCAGTGTGTATCAAAATCAGCTTACTACGGTGCTGAAACGTTATACTGCACAAAATCCAAATGGTAATTTGCCAAGATATAATCAGTACAGCGAGAATAATCTTAAAATATCAGATCGTTTTATTGAAGATGGCTCTTATTTAAGAATACAAAATGTTTCTATCGGGTACAATTTTCCGGTTAACTGGATAAATCACATTAAAATGAGTTCATGCAGAATATATGTTGCCGGTCAAAATTTATATACGTTCACAAAATACAGCGGGTACGATCCTGAATTGGGTGCCTTTAATAATAATGTGCTTACCCAAAATATAGATTACGGGCATTACCCTAATCCGCGTTCAATTACTATCGGCGCAAACATTGTATTTTAAATTTTAATCAAACTGAAAATGAAAAATAAATTAATATATATATCTGTTGCAATAATAATAATTGCAACATCCTGCTCAAAAAGTTATCTTAACCGGCCTTCTCTTAATAATCCAACTTTAGATAATTATTATACCAATGCAGACCAGGTAGAAGGCGCAACGGCATTGTTATATAACCAGGTTTGGTATAACTGGCTTGATAAAGCTTTTCATTGCATTGGAGAAGTATATGGCGGCAACATGATAACTTCTGCAGGCGATCCTAACTACGGCAATAACACCTATGTTTATTTTACCGTTCAAAGCACAGATGGCCAGGATTTAAATGCATGGCAGGCATTTTATAAAGTTGCCGGCAATGCAACGGTGCTCATCAACACTTTTCAGCAAATAAGAAACGATGGTAATGCATCATATATTGATCCGGGCATTGCCGAAGCAAAATTTATTAGAGGTGTTGCTTATTTTTTTATTGCACGCACTTATGGCGATGCACCCATTGTTGCAGACCCGGTGGCACTGGCAAATTCAGGAAATTTAAATGTGCCCCGTTATTTGCAAAAAGATGTATTAACATTTGCTTTGAATGATCTTAAAGATGCGGAAAATGGTTTGCCTGAAACGCCTTACCAGCCTGGAAGAGTTACCAAATATTCTGCAGCAGGCATGGAAGCAAAATTATATTTATACAGGGGCGATTATGATAGCGCCGCACTAAAAGCCAATGAAGTTATTCAATCAGGCAAATACAGTTTATATCCTGATTATGAAGCCATGTTTACAACCTCAAAAGCCAATAATAACAGCGAGAGTTTATTTGCGCTTCAATGGATTGCAGGCGGTTATTCTTATTCAAACGATATACAGGCTTACGCCGGCCCTTCAACGCTTTTAAAACCAGATTTTGGTACCGGTTATTCTTCCGTAATTCCAACGCTTGATTTATTGAATGCATACGATTCGGGCGATAAAAGAAAGGGCTGGTCAATTATGCAGGAAGGTTATACAAACCCTAAATGGATAAACTCTAATTTTCCTAACGGGTTTACTTATGATACTGCGCTTGCCGGAAATTCAGATGACGCAACACATATAACAACAGGCACAAGATCTAATTCATTAAAATATATTAACGGCCCGGCAAATAATGGCGGCGACCCCACCAGTGCATTTGGCGATGCATTGAATGTTTATATTTTACGGTATGCCGATGTTTTGCTTATTTATGCAGAAGGTATTTTAGGAACGAATGCTTCAACAACAGATGCCGGTGCTTTAAATGCTTTTAACCTTGTGCATACACGAGCAGGTTTACCGCCGGTTACCAGCCTTACAAAAGATATGATTCTGCATGAGCGAAGAGTGGAATTTGCTTTTGAAGGAGATTATTGGTATGATATACAACGACAGGGATTTTCAAAAGCGCAGCAAATAATAAATGCACAGGAACGCGGCACATTAAATGGAAACGGAACGGTAAATCATGTTCATGCAAACTTTACGTCTCCATCACAATTGTATATGCCTATACCTTCAGATGAAGTGGTTGCAGATCCTGCATTAGCAAAACCTGCTGTGCCTTACTATTAATTTATAAAAAAATTAAAATGAAAATTCTTATAATGAAAGCAATAGCAATTATAGCTGTTTTTTTCAGCTGTGCATTGTTTATTACATCCTGCAAAAAAGATGTGAGCGTAAATCCGAAAGCAAACCAGATAGATCCAGACAGCGCTGCAGGAAATACTTTAATTACTATTACCGGAAGCGGCCTGCAAAACGTAGAATCTGCCGTATTTGATCTGGGAAATGTGCCGGTTGCCTTTAACCCTAATTTTAATACAGCTAATGCCATTCTCATCCGTGTTCCCACTGATGCTAATGTAGGCCCGCAGCATATTGTATTTACAACAACTTCGGGTTACCAGTTTAGCCTGCCTTTTACAGTGCTGGCTGTTCCATCTATTACATCTGCGTTTCCGCAGGAGTGGCAGGCAGGCAGCACGGTAACACTCTATGGCAATTATCTTCAATCAGTAAGCCATGTATCTATTGCCGGAACTTCTGATACAGCTACCATTATTTCAGCGCAGCCAAAGCAATTGATAATTACGTTGCCCGCATCAAATGTTAGTTCTGCAAAGCTTAATGTAACAAATAATGCAGGCACAAGCTTAACGCCTTTTTCTTTAGTGAATATGGATAAGCAATTTATATTTTTTACAGAAGGTTATGGCCCGGGCATTCAGGATTGGTCATGGAGCACATCAAGTGTTTCTTCTGATCCTAATTTTGCAGTGGCCAGTAAAATATCACTTAAAGAAGTATATGCAAAAGGCGGCTGGCAGGGCACAAGTCTTCATTCAGATAACGTTATAAATACTTCAGATTATTCTGCCTTAACTTTTTATGTAAAGGGCGGAAGCGAGGATAATACAATTGATGTTTCGCCTGATGGTATTATTTCCGGCACGGGTAAAACAGTAAAAGTAAAAGTGCCCGCCAATGTGTGGACGTACGTTACAATACCCGTTATTGGAAATTATGATGGTATCAGTTGCCAGCGGTTCGATTTTCAGATAGAAGGAAACAGTGATGCAGATCAAACCTTATACTACGACAATGTGCTTTTGGTACATTAAAACCATCTTTTTAAATCATGAGTATTCATCAGCATTCCATTCTACAAAAAACTTATATGCATAAACAATTTCAGCGGGTGTTTTTTTTCAGCCTTGTAATTGCTGCTTTAATTTTTATAGTTTCATCCTGTAAAAAACAAGATAAATATCCGGGCCAAACACTTCCAAAAATTACTTCTGTTAATCCTTCATCTGCAATACCCGGAACGCATGTAAAAATAAAAGGCGTAAATCTTAAAAATGTAAGTGATGTAAAATTTGGAACAACAGATGCTGTTGTTGATGCAGCATCAATTACTGATACCGCAATTAACACCATCGTTCCGGATAGTTTGCCGCCCGGCGATTTGTATGTACAGGTTTATGTTGGTGATGGAAAAGCGTATGCAGCCATAAAATTTACTGTGCTTGAAGCACCAAAAATACCCACCATTACTTCTATTAAGCCAGATACTGCTTTCCCCGGAGACAATGTGGTTATAACCGGCATTAATTTTATGAATGTAAGTTCTGTAACTTTTGGCAGCCTGAGCGCAAATTATGTAATAGGTGATTCAACAAAATTAACGGTTACGGTGCCGCCAAATATCAGCGGCGTTAAACAGGTAATTACCGTATCGGCGCCTTCGGGTTCAGACACCGTTTCTTTTGTTGTAAATTATGCTCCTGTTATAACATCTTTTTCGCCAGGCCAGGCTAAAGAAGGTGATGTTGATACGGTAACAGGAAAAAGATTTACAGGCACAACATCGGTAAAATTGGGCGCACTATCAGCAAGCTTTACTGTAATTAACGATACCACATTAACTTTCACCGTTCCGCCAGGTGCATCTTCGGGCAATATTATAATTACTACGCCAAATGGTACGGCAACAAGCAGCTCGCCTTTATCTATACTTGCGGCCGGCCTTGCATTTCCTATTTATGATGAAGGCGTTACTTCTAACTGGACGAACAGCGGCTGGATTGGCGGCGGCTGGGGTGGCACTGTAAACTACAAGAATACATCGCCTGTTGAAACCGGAACATATTCTGCCGAAATTGATTATGTTGGCGCTTATGGTTCTCCGCTGCAGCTTGGAGGTGCCAGCATTAATTTATCTCCGTACACTTCATTTAAAGTTTCAGTTTATGGAGGTGCAAATTCTAACGGCAAACAAATTAATATAGGATTAAACCAGAAAGATGGTTATACCATTACTGTTGTTGAAGGCAAGTGGACAGACTATCAAATTCCTATTTCTTCACTCACCACTTCTTCAACTTTAACTGATATCTGGATAAAAGAATACAGCGGCACCGGCGGATTTACGATTTATATCGATAATATGGGATTAAACTAATTAAGCTATTATACTTAATGCACAAAGCAACCATAGTAATTATTTCAATTTGCTTCATCGCAAGATCTTTGTTTGCTCAAACTGGCTTGCCTGCAGATAAACAGGCAACTGCTGAAACCATCAATTTGTATAATAATCTAAAAAGAAATTTAGATAAAGGTGTAATGCTTGGTCACCAGGACGATCTGGCTTATGGTGTAAACTGGAAATATGAAGATGGCAGAAGTGATGTAAAAGATGTAACCGGCGATTACCCGGCAGTTATTGGTTTTGAATTGGGAAGAATTGAGCTCGATCATGCCGTTAATTTAGACAGTGTGCCTTTTGATAAAATGCGCATGTTTATAAAAGATGCGTATAAGCGCGGAAGCGTTATTACTATTAGCTGGCATTTAAATAATCCACTTACCGGCAAAACTGCATGGGATCCTTCACCCAAAGAAACAGTTGCCTCCATTTTACCTGGCGGAGAAAAAAATGCTTTGTATAATTCATGGCTGGATAAAGTGGCTGCATTTTTTTTAAGTTTAAAAGATGATAACGGAGAATATATTCCTGTTATTTTTCGTCCGTTTCATGAATTGAATGGCAGTTGGTTTTGGTGGGGCGGAAAAAATTGCACGCCCGATGAAATGAAGCAACTATATCAATACACCGAAAAATATTTGCGTGATATAAAAGGCGTTCATAATTTATTGTATGCTTACAACACCGATCGTTTTTCACTCTGCAGAAGAATTTTTGGAAAGATTTCCCGGCGATGATTTTACTGATGTAATTGGTTTTGATATTTATCGAAGCGAAATACGGTAATGAAGCATTTATGAAAGATGCAAATAACATGCTTTCAATGTTAGACAGCATTGCATTTGCACACAATAAAATTCCTGCACTAACAGAATTTGGATATGCAACATTGCCGGATAGTACCTGGTGGACAAAGGTTTTATTGCATGGCTTGAAAAACCATCAAATTTCTTATGCGCTGGCCTGGCGCAATGCAGGCGATAAAGGCAAATGGCAGCACAGAATTTTATTTGCCATATAAAGGCCATGAATCAGCTAAAGATTTTATGGCATTTTGTAATGACGACAAAATATTATTTGCAAAAGATGCTGCCAAAGAAAAGCTGTATCAAAAGCACTGATGAAGTTTTGGCTTGAAAAAGTTTAATAATAAGGTTATTTATAAATTGAAACTAATGATGCCATGAAAAACTGCAGTACAAGGGAGTGACACAACCGTGATGCCATCTGTTCATTGGCTGGTAACATAAAAATTCAGAATATCTTCTTAAAAAAAGTTACTGTATTAAGGATGAATAAATGAAATTTCAAATTATTACGAAGCTTAAACGCCCCTTAAAGGGATACGGGTATGAAACTACAAGCCATAGATATTGCCATTATTGTTTTGTACCTCGTAACCATGCTTTTTATTGGCTGGTTTCTTGCGAAAAAAGCAGAGCCAAAGCAAAGAAAGTTATTTGTTAGGTGGTAAGAGGTTGCCGTGGTATTTATTGGGCTTGAGTGATGCTTCGGATATGTTTGACATCAGCGGAACCATGTGGATGGTGGCTTTGTGTTTTGTGTATGGAATGAAGAGCATTTGGATTCCCTGGCTATGGCCTGTGTTTAACCAGGTGTTTAATATGATGTTTTTAGCAAATGGCTGCGCCGGTCACAATGCAAACACCGGCGCTGAATGGCTGGCAACGCGCTTTGGACTAAGCGGAAAAGGCGTGAGAGGTTCGCACAATGTTGTGGTTGCGTTTGCCTTGATTGGTTGTCTTGGATTTTTGGCGTATGGCTTTATTGGTTTGGGAAAATTTATTGAAATATTTATTCCCTGGAATATTGTTCAACCATATATTCCATTTCAATATTGCGCCGCAATATGTTGCACATTTTTATGGTATCGTTTTTACGCTTTTTGCTGTTTTTTATTCGGTGCTGGGTGGTATGCACAGCATTGTTTTGGGCGACCTGATAAAATATATTGTGATGACGGTTGGGTGCATTTCCATCGGCATCATTGCAATGATGCATTTGCATGGTAGCATCAACACTTCATGTGCCGCATGGATGGCTCAATCCATTTTTTGGATGGCATTTGAATTTGAACTGGTCGAACTATCATTCCGGCATGCCAATAAAAAAATTAAGGATGATGGGTTTGAATTGTTTGGTTTGTTTTTTATGATGATGTTGTTCAAAGGTGTGTTTGCATCGCTTGCTGGTCCTGCACCAAACTATGATATGCAAAAAATTCTTTCATCCCGTTCGCCAAAAGAAGCATCGAAAATGACGGGTTTTGTTTCCATCATTTTATTGCCGATCCGTTATTCAATGGTCATTGGCTTAACGGTACTGGGACTGCTTTATTTCAACAGTTGAACTTTAGCTAATGGCAGCGGCGGCGTTGATTTTGAAAAAGTATTGCCCGGCTACCATCAATAATTTTTTGCCGGTTGGAATTTTGGGAATTGTATTAACGGGTTTGATGGGTGCATTCATGGGCACATTTTCAGGAACATTAAATGCAGCGCAGGCTTACATTGTAAATGATATTTACCTAAAGTATATTAATCCAAATGCATCGCAATAAAAAAGTAATTACAATGAATTATCTGTCCGGCATCGTTGTTGTGACCATTGGTATTGTGCTTGGCTTTTTTGCAAAAGATGTAAACAGCATTTTACAATGGATTGTATCGGTGCATTGTATGGCGGTTATATTGCGGCTAATATGCTGAAATGGTATTGGTGGCGCTTTAATGCAACGGCTTTTTTTGGGGCATGTTAGCAGGCATTGTGCAGGCTGTTGCCCTATTGCAGGATTCGTTTCCCAATCTTTTTTTACAGTTGGATTTTTACATATTGGCCGCTCTTATTTGTCATCTCAATTGTTGGTTGTATTGTCGGAACTTATTACTGCGCCGCCTACCAACATGAACACTTTAAAAAATTTTATACAACCGTAAAGCCCTGGGGCTTTTGGCAACCGGTTCATCAATTGGTAATGAAAGAAAACCCATCCTTTCAACCCAATAAAAGATTTAAGCTTGATATGTTTAATGTAGTGTTGGGCATTATTGCACAATGCTGTCTTACCATTTTCCTATGTATGTAGTGCTTTGGATGAAGCTGCCATTGTTAATTATTGTCATCGTTCTTCTCATTATCATTTTTATGCTTAAAAAAACATGGTGGAATTTACTGGAAGATTAACATCTTTCTAAAATACAAACAATATTATGATACAAACTATTTTTTCAAACGCCTAGATGAATTAGAAAAAGAATACAATGAAATTGTTTGATTAAAACAGAATGAAGAAATGAGCAAGGCAAAGCAATGGCGTTTACAAACGCTATCAATTATCCTGTGCTTACGGCGCAACATGCACCTTTATTTTGGCGCTATGATTTGAATTTTGACACCAATCCCTTTTTAATGGAACGCTTTGGTATTAACGCCGTTTTGAATGCAGGCGCTATTAAATTCAATAATAAATATTGCCTGATGCCAGCGTGGAAGGCAATGACCGCAAATCTTTTTTTGCTGTTGCCGAAAGTGATAATGGCATTGACCATTTCCATTTTGGGATTACCCGGTAATGATGCCTGAAACTGATGAGCCAGATACGAATATTTATGATATGCGTCTTACGCAGCATGAAGATGGATGGATATACGGATTGTTTTGTACCGAACGCAGAGATCCGAACGCTCGCACCAGGCGATCAAAGTGCAGCTATTGCACAATGCGGCATTGCCCGCACAAAAGATTTGAAAACTTGGGAACGTTTGCCCGATTTACAAACACCTTCGCCGCAGCAACGCAATGTGGTATTGCATCCCGAATTTGTAAAAGGCAAATATGCTTTTTATACACGTCCGCAGGATAGTTTTATAGAAGCTGGAAATGGCGGTGGCATTGGGTTTGGGCTTGCGCGATAATATTGAACATGCTGTGATTACCGAAGAAAAAATCATTGATCGGAAAGTATATCATACCGTTTATGAAGCAAAGAATGGCCAAGGGCCTGCACCCATAAAAACAAAATAAGGCTGGCTGCATTTCGCACATGGTGTTCGCAATACCGCTGCAGGCTTGCGTTATACGTTGTATATGTTTTTGACCGATTTGAATGATCTTACAAAAGTTATTTACAAGCCTGCCGGTTATTTTATTGCGCCGGAAGGCGAAGAAAGAATTGGTGATGTATCGAATGTTGTATTTAGCAATGGCTGGATTGCAGATGATGATGGAACGGTATTTATTTATTATGCTTCATCTGATACGCGAATGCATGTTGCCGTTTCTTCGATTGATAAGTTGTTGGATTATGTGATGAATAAGCCGCAGGATGGTTTGCGTTCTGCAACATCTGTTGAACGATTGATGGAGCTGATTGAAAAAAATAAATCGTATGTAAAAAAACATAACGGCAAGCTTGCTAAAAGCGTTCTCGGCAATGATAAATGAATCAAATTCATCAATATAAAAAAGAGGTAAACGAAGAGTTGTTTTCAATATTAAATTATTGGATGCAGCATACTGTTGATAATAACAACGGTGGTTTTTACGGCAAAGTGAATAATGAAAATATTACTGATGCAAATGCACCAAAAGGTGTTGTAATGCATGCAAGAATTTTATGGGCTTTTTCTGCAGCATACAATTTTTGTAACGATGAAAAATATCTTTCAACAGCAACATAGGCATTTGAATTTATCAAGAATTATTTTATTGATAAAGATTACGGCGGCGTATTCTGGACAGTTGATGAAAAAGGAAACTTGCACGATGCAAAAAAGCAAATGTATGCCCTTGCATTTTGTATTTATGGTTTAAGCGAATATTATGCAGCATCAAAAAATAATCACGCTTTAATGATTGCTTTGGAATTGTATAATGCAATTGAAAAATATAGTTATGATGCAAACAATAAAGGTTATTTTGAAGCATTCGAAAGAAACTGGAGCGAAGCAAAAGATATAAGATTAAGTGCCAAAGATGCCAACGAAAAAAAAACGATGAATACGCATCTGCATATTATTGAAGCGTATGCCAGCTTATACAAAGTTCATCTTTCATCAACATTAAAAAACAAAATAATTGAGTTGCTTGAATTGTTTGATGCGCATTTCATCGATCATAAAACATTTCATTTAAAATTATTTTTTGATGAAGCATGGCATGAAAAGCCGGATGTGATTTCTTATGGTCATGATATTGAAGCAGCGTGGTTATTATTGCAATGCGCTGAAATTATTCAGCATGAAAAATGGATAAGCGCTTATACAAATTATGCAGTAAAAATTACCGATGCTGCAACTGAAGGTTTAGATAAAGATGGCGGTTTGTGGTATGAATTTAATCCATCGCATCAAACATTAATTAAAGAAAAGCATTGGTGGCCGCAGGCAGAAGCGATGATTGGTTTTTATAATGCATTTGAAATAACGAATGATGAAAAATATTTGCAACATTCAATCAACAGTTGGCAATTTATTAAACAATATATTATTGATAAGAAAAACGGAGAATGGTTTTGGGGAATAAAAGATGATTACAGCATTATGCAAAATGAAGATAAAGCGGGCATTTGGAAATGCCCGTATCATAATTCAAGAGCATGTTTGGAAATTATAAAACGCATTAAAGATTGATCTGTTATGCTTAAAAGATTTGCAATTTTAATTTTTATATCATCAAATATATTTTGTTATGCAAAAGCGCAAAAGCAAAATATTGTTTTTAATGTAAAAGATTATGGCGCAAAAGCAGATGGCAAAACGCTGGATATAAATGCTATCAATAAAACCATTGCTGCAGCGGCAAAAACCGGCGGCGGCACTGTTTATTTTCCTGCAGGCAAATATTTAACCGGTTCCATTCATCTTCAAAATAATATCACTTTATACATTGATAATGGTGCTGCAATTATTGCTGCGCCTGTAAACGCCGCAAATGGTTATGATGAAGAAGAACCGGGGCCGAATAATGAATATGAAGATGTTGGTCACAGGCATTGGCACAACAGTTTAATTTGGGGTGATAGTTTACACGATATCGCAATTATCGGGCAAGGTTTGATCAACGGAAAAAATTTGTATAAAGATTGGACGCATGGTGAAAAACAAAGCGCCAACAAGGCAATTGGATTAAGGTTATGCAGAAATGTTATCATTAAAGATATTTCAATATTACATGGCGGATGGTTTGGAATTCTTGCAACGGGCGTTGACAATTTTACTTTGGATAATGTAAAATTTGATACCAATCGTGATGGAGTTGATATTGATTGTTGCCATAATGTACATATATCAAATTGTTTTGTAAACTCGCCGTATGATGATGGCATTTGTTTGAAAAGTTCTTATGCATTGGGTTATGCAAGATCAACTGAAAATGTTACGATTACTAATTGCCAGGTTAGCGGTTATGATGAAGGCACTTTGCTTGATGGCACATATAAAAGAACAGATAATTCTGCATATCATTTTTCACCAACAGGAAGAATAAAATTTGGTACAGAATCAAACGGCGGTTTTAAAAATATCACTATATCAAATTGCGTGTTTGATTATTGCCGCGGACTTGCAATAGAAAGCGTTGACGGTGCATTGATTGAAGATGTAACCATCACCAACATAACGATGCGTGATGTGGTGAACGATCCTGTTTTTATTCGTTTGGGTGCACGTATGCGTGGGCCTGCAGGTGCGCCGGTTGGTGAGATAAGAAGAGTTATTATCAGCAATATTGTATCATATAATTCAGCCGCAAATTATGCATGTACTATCAGCGGCATTCCGGATCATGATATAAATGACATCACTTTAAGTAATATAAAAATGTATTTTAAAGGTGGTGGAAATAATTCATCGGCAGATTCAATTCCTGAAAAAATAAATCAATATCCTGAGCCCGGCATGTTTGGTGTAAATCCCGGCGTATGGAATGTTCATTCGCCATGCAAAAAACATTAAATTATCTGATGTTGAATTTAGTTTTATTAAAGATGATAATCGTCCGGCGTTTTTTTTAAATGATGTGAAAGGCATTTATATGTTTCATGTAACGCCGCAACAAAAAGATGGCGTGCAATCAATAGTAAAAAAGCAATGTTTCTGGTACAACAATTATACAAAGCCCGGCTTTAGAAAAAGATAATTAATATTTTCTGTGTCTTCGGTTTTACCGTTTTAAAAAAACAGAGACGCAAGCCCGTTCAAAACATATCAATTTTAATTTTACAATATGAAATTTTATACACTAATTATTGTTTGCCTTTTTTATACTGCAATATCACAAGCACAAAAAACAAAAAACTTTGATTTGCAATCGCCCGATGGAAATGTCAAACTGCATGTTGAAACTGCCGGTAAAATAGTATGGTCAGTAAAAGATAAAGATCAACACCTTATTGAACCTTCCTCCATTTCATTGCAATTACAAAATGAAATGTTGGGTGATAACTGCGATGATTACTTCGTCCAAAACAGAAAAAGTAAACAATACAATTAATGCCATCAATTATATCAAAGCAACTATTCCTGATAATTACAATCAACTTACCTTAAATTGTAAAAAGATATGGGTTTATGTTTCAGAGTTTATAATGATGCCGTTGCTTATCGTTTTTTTACAAACAAAAAAGATAGCATCATTATAAAAAATGAAGAAGCTAATTTCAATTTCACCAATGATGATTCCGCGTTCATTCCAATTCAATGGGATTATCGTGACGGACAAAATTTCAACTCATCATTTGAAGCTTTATATCATCATATAACACTTGTCGCAATTTCCAAAAGATTCACTGGCATTTCTTCCATTGTTGGTTGATTTAGGCAACGGAAGGAAAGCAGAAATTTTAGAAGCTGATTTGGAAGATTATCCAGGCATGTATCTTGATTTAAATGAAACAAACAAAGGCTTGAAAGGCGTGTATGCACCGTATCCAGCAAAGGAATATTTGCATGGCATCAATTTACATTGCCTCAGACAGGGAAGATTATATTGCCAAAACAAGCGGCACAAGAAATTTTCCGTGGCGCATTGTTGCCATTGCTGAACAGGATAAAGATTTATTGAATAATGATATTGTTCAAAAGCTTGCATCACCACCAGCATTAACAGATTATTCATGGGTAAAACCAGGACAGGTTGCCTGGGATTGGTGGAACAACTGGAACGTTACCGCATGTTGATTTTCATGCCGGCATCAACACCGATAACTTATAAATATTATATTGATTTTGCAGCCGCCAACAAACTCTCTTATATCATTATGGATGAAGGCTGGAGTGATGATCTTGATCTTTTAAAAGTGAAATCAGACGATTTGAATTTGCAGGAAATCATTGATTATGGAAAACAAAAAAATGTTGGTGTTATTCTTTGGGCAACATGGTATGCAGTTTCGCATCAAACAGATGATGCATTTTCTGCTTATTCAAAAATGGGCGTGAAAGGTTTTAAAATTGATTTTTTTGATCGTGATGATCAGAAAGTTGTTGCATCAACTTATGCATATTGCCAGGAAAGCCGCCGAATATAAATTGATGGTGGATTATCACGGCATGTATAAACCAACAGGCTTGCAACGCACTTATCCGAATGTAATTGGCTTTGAAGGCGTAAAAGGTTTGGAAAATTTTAAATGGGCAAATGAAGATCAGCCGCAATACACAACCAGCATTCCTTTTATACGCATGATGGCCGGGCCGATGGATTATACGCCGGGCGCGATGCGTAATGCAACGGAGGCCGATTTCAGGCCGATCAATGACAACCCGATGGCAAAAGGAACACGTTGCAACCAGCTTGCAGAATACGTTGTTTTTTATGCGCCTTTGCAAATGCTTGTCAGATAATCCAACCACGTATATGAAAGAAAAGGAATGCACTGATTTTATTGCAAAAGTTCCAACAACATGGGATGAAACAGTACCGCTTGATGGGAAGGTTAGTGAATATGTTGCTGTTGCCCGTCGTAAAGGTAATGATTGGTTTGTTGGTGCGATGACCAATTGGAATGCCAAGAGATCTTACACTTGATTTTTCTTTTTTCCCTGCAGGAAATTATACGGCTGAAATTTTTAAAGATGGTGTAAATGCAGATCGCAATGCAACTGATTATAAAAAGGAAATCATTACTATTTCTTCAGGTGATAAAATAAATATTCATCTTGCGCCGGGTGGTGGCTGGGCAGCAAGAATTTATAAAAATTAAAAATTTAAAAAGAATTTTATGGTTACAAGCTGCGGCATTTCATGGCATCACGGTTGCGTCGCAACACTTGTGCTGCGTGTCTTGTGGCAACTGCAGTTTCAAATTAAAAATGTATAATTAATTTCAAACTAAATTTTAAGGTAACGATTGGCTTTATTCATAACAACAACAGACATTCAATATGAAAAGAATTATCCTCTTACTGCTGGTTACAGCAAGCTTAAAAACATTCGCCCAAAAATTTCCAGGACTTGCTTTAACGCCTCCCATGGGTTGGAATAGCTGGAACACCTTTCAAACAAATATTTCTGAAGATCTTGTAAAAGGCATTGCCGATAGTTTGGTATCATCAGGCATGAAAGATGCCGGCTACACGTACATTGTTTTAGATGACGGATGGATGGCAATGCAGCGTGATAGCATAACAGGCAATCTTATTCCTGACCCAAAAAAATTTCCGCATGGCATAAAGGCGCTTGCCGATTATATTCATTCAAAAGGTTTAAAGTTTGGCTTATATAATTGTGCAGGAACAAAAACCTGCGCAGGCTATCCCGGCACACGTGGTTACGAATACCAGGATGCACGTTTTTATGCATCGCTTGATATTGATTATTTAAAGTTTGACTGGTGTTATGCAGATAGCATTAATGCACAGGAAGCTTATGGCACTATGAGCAAAGCATTGTATGCGGCAAAGCGGCCTGTTGTGTTTAGTTTATGTGAATGGGGAAGCCATCAGCCATGGCTTTGGGCTGCAAAAGATGGCGAATTGTGGCGCACTACCGGTGATATTTATAATTGCTTTGAAGGGCAAAAAGATATGGGTAACTGGAAAGCAAATTGTGTTACGCATATTATTGATTTAAATGCTGACCTGCGTAAATATGCAGGCCCGGGCCATTGGAATGATCCTGATATGCTTGAAGTAGGCAATGGCATGAAAGAAAGTGAAGACCGTGCGCATTTTTCAATGTGGTGTATGATGGCTGCGCCGCTTATTGCAGGCAATGATATTAGAAAGATGAGTGAAGCCACAAAGCAAATTTTAACCAACAAAGATGTAATTGCTATTGACCAGGATGCGCTTGGTGTGCAGGGTTTCAGGTATGCTTTAAATGATGATTTGGAAACATGGTTTAAACCTTTAAATGGCGGCGATTGGGCTGTATGTTTTTTAAACCGCAGCGCAGAACCGCAAAAAATTAATTTCAACTGGAAGAATGAAAATGTGAACGACACGCTTTCATCAAGGCAGTTAAATGCTTCCGCAACAACATATAAAATTACCGATTTGTGGACCAAAAAAAATCTTTCAACCACAGCAAAGCCATTTAGCGCAACAATACCTTCTCACGATATAATTATGCTGCGTTTATATAAACAATAAAACTTCCAACCATGAAAAAAAAATTTCAACTTTTAATTTTTGCCGCATGCAGTTTTTGTTTAACAAATGTTCATGCACAGGCGCCGGTGTTTAATTCGGTTACACCTAATTCAACAACTATTGCCAAATATGATAAGTTTGAATTAACGATTGATCTTACCGCGGCTTATACCAACCCTTATAATTATGATGATATTTTAACGCAGTGCATTTTTATGGCACCTTCCGGAAGAAAAGATACCGTTGATGGTTTTTACATGGAAAATTTTTCATTAAATGCAACAACAGGTGCTTTAACAGATTTGGGCACGCATAATTTTAAAGTGCGTTATGCACCCAACGAAACCGGAACATGGCATTATGTTTTATCAGCTAAAAATGCTTCAGGCACTGCAACACAATCATCGGCAACATTTTCATGCACCGCTTCAGGTGCGCATGGCTTCATCAAAAAAAATGCTACTGATTATTTAAATTTTGATGATGGCACGCAATACATTCCGGTTGGCGAAAATATGGGCTGGCAGGATAATAATGTTGTTACAGATTATACAAACTGGCTTGGAAAATTATCTTCAAATGGCGGCAATTATATTCGTGTTTGGATGAGTGACTGGGCATTTGCGCTTGAATGGAAAAATGGCTACAATGGCTATTCAGGGCTTGAAAACTATAAACAAACCAGTGCTTATTATTTAGATTGGCTGCTTAATAAATGCAGCAGTTTAAATGTGTATATGATGCTTTGCTTAAACCATCATGGCCAGGTTTCAACTACTACTGACGCAGAATGGAACAATAATCCTTACAATGCAGCCAATGGCGGCCCTTGTGCCAACACATGGGATTTCTTTACAAACACAACAGCAAAATCTTATTATAAAAACAGGCAGCGTTATATTATTGCACGCTATGGTTATTCAAAAAATATTCAAAGCTGGGAATTGTTTAATGAAGTTGACTGGACGGATAAATTCGATTCTGTGCAAACAGATGTTACCAACTGGCACAACGAAATGTCAACGTACATAAAATCGAAAGATGTGTATAAACATCTTGTTACAACAAGCTATGCGTATGATACCCACGATTCTGACACATGGAAATTGCCTTATATAGATTTTACGCAAACGCATTATTATGTAAGCGCCCCAAACATTGAAACAGTTTTGGCAAGCGGCGCACAAGCTTATTTATCAGCCTATCATAAACCAACATTAAATGGCGAGTTTGGTTTAAGTGGCAGCGGAAGCAATTTGGCAACGCTTGATCCTAACGGCGTTTATATTCATAATTCAATTTGGGGCAGTGCTTTAAGTGGTGCAATGGGCAGTGCCATGAGTTGGTGGTGGGATAATTATATTGATCCGCAAAACTTATATTATCATTATAAATCTTTAGCGGCTTTTCTTTCAAACATAAAGCTTAAAGATGAAAATTATAAACCTGTTACAGCAATCATTAGCGGTGGCGGCGAATCAGATTTAATTGTATCGCCGGGTGAAAGTTTTGTAAAAGCAAGTGCATCAGATTTTACAATTGATGCCAACGGAAACATAACGCCGGGCGCAAATAATTTAAGTTCGTATTTATTTGGCAATACATGGAATACGCAGTACAGAAATCCGCCTACTTTTCATGTTACATATCCTGTGGCAGGGCAATTTAAAGTAACAACAGGTGGCAGCATCGGAACTAATCCTACTATTGTAATTTATGTTGATGGCGTACAGGTTTTAAGTGAGAATGCAGCCATTAATACAACTTATTCAGTAAATATTACTGCAGGTGCACATAATATTAAAGTGGATAATCTTGGTACAGACTGGACAACCATTTCTAATTATACGTTCACAAATATTGCACCGCCGCTTGAAAATTTTGTGTTGAAATCTGCCGATAATAACCGGGTTGCAGGCTGGGTATTGAACAAAAAATATAACTGGCAATATTTACACGACAGCAGTAAAACGCCTTTGCCCGTAACCGGAAGTAGCATTGTAATTACAGGTGTAACCAATGGAAATTATACTATTAATTTATATAGCTGTTCAACAGGCCTTGTAATATCAACATTCAATTCAACAGTAACAGCAGGAAAGCTTACCATTGCATTGCCTTCTGTTGCATGGGATATTGCATTTACAGCTGAAAATGCAGCTGCATTGCCAATTATAATTTCTAAATTTTATGGAGAGCAGCAAAACAATCAAAACATTTTGCATATAAATATTGTACAAAGCGAAAATGTACAATCTGTTGTTCTTGAAAGAAGCGGCGATGGAATTAATTTTTCTATGTTAAGTAATGTAAGTGCAAAATGGCCTTCAATAAATGGGGAACATGTTTATACAGATGTGCAGCCTTTAAAAGGCAATAATTTTTACAGATTAAATGTTACTGATAATGATGGAAAGCTATCAACATCCAACATTGTGTTGCTGGTAAATAACAATCTCATCAACATACAATTTTATCCAAATCCTTTTAAAAATTATGTAATGATGAAGGCTGACGAAGGAAAATATTTTATCAGCATTACAGATAATAAGGGAAGCAATGTTCTGAATACTTCAATAAATGCCGGCGGTATGGATGCAAAAATTTCATTGCTCAATCTTGCGCAGGGCGTTTATTATATTTCTGTAAAAGATGAAAACGGAAACACAATTCAAAAACAAAAAATTATAAAACAGTAAAAAATATTCTTTCAAAAGAAACAACGGCGTTATCAGCAATGATGGCGCCGTTGTTGTTAATTTATTCCGGTTTCAAATTAATCAGCAATAAATTTTCAACAAATTACAACGCTTTAAGGTTGGTTGTTGTCTGTATAATATCCGGATGGATTATAAACAACTTGTAAAAAATTGCCTTAAAGGAAATGCACGGGCGCAGGAAGATTTATATAATCATTTTGCTGCTTCCATGTTTGGCATTTGTTACCGTTACACAAAGTCAGTAACTGATGCTGAAGATGTGTTGCAGGAAGGATTTATAAAAGTATTTTACAACCTGCATAATTACCGGCAAGAAGGCGAATTGGGCGCATGGATACGCCGCATTATGGTAAATACCGCACTTACTTATTTAAAACAACATAAACGTTATAGCAGCGAACTTTCTTACGACGAAATTTTGCTGCACCCGGTATCTGAAGAAAACCCGGTTATTAACCTCGAGATAAAAGAACTTGCTGATCTTATACGGCAATTGCCAACAGGTTGCCAAACAATATTTAATCTTCATGCGGTGGAAGGTTACTCGCATGTTGAAATTGGTAAAATGCTCGGCATACACGAAGGCACTTCGCGATCTCAATATGCAAGAGCAAGGTCTATTATGATAACATGGATTGAAAAAAGAAATGAGAATATAAAATTACAGCAGTATGCAGGAAAATGAATTTGAAAAAAAGCTGAAAACAATGATGGAAGATTTTAATCTTTCTCCATCAGATGCTGTATGGCAAAAGGTTAAACAAAAAATACAAAAGAAGAACCGCAGAAAAATACCTTTCTTTTTTTTATTAGGAATCGGGCTTTTAACCGCAGGATATTTTATAGTAAAACTTGCAAATTATAAAAGCGCTTACATAAATAAAGCCGAAAAAAATATTTCAAAAAATATAAATAATTCTAAACAAAAAATTACAACTAAAGCAACTGAAAGCAATTCATCAAATCTTAAAACCGAACTTTCGTCCTTCAATAAGGATTCAGATAAAAACAAAAACAATTCATCAATAAGAATTAATAAAAATGTTTTTGTTGTTGATGAAAATAATATAAAATCGAAGCGTGGTTTAATTACAAATTCAAATAGGCCAGTTCTTTTTTCTAATCAGGAAAATAAAAATAATATAAGCGTTTCAAAACAAACTGTACTTCAAAAAGATTCGGTTTTAAATCAGCAACAAACTGCAATCAATCAGGTTTCTAAAAGCGAAGTTCAAAATGCTGTTACAGAAAATAATAAAAATTTTTTAAAAGATGATTCTGCTGCTGCTTCGCTAACCAATCAAAAAAATATTTTTGTAAAATCATCAGTAAAAAAGCAAAACAAAATTTATAAAACACCAAACTGGCAATGGGGCGTTACTGCATTTTATGGAAGAAGTAATTTGGTTGAAGCCATAACCAACTTCAATAAATCTGCTGTGCAATATGGCAACCCGGCAAGCGTAAATTTAGACACGGCTACTAAAACCGTTCACCCGTTTACTTCTTCTAATGCTTATTCGTTTGGCGTAACGCTTCAAAAGAAGATTTCAAAAAATGCTTTTATTTCTTCGGGTTTAAATTTTATTCATCTTGCTGCAAAATCTAATATTGGTAAAACAAATGATCCTGTTAATCCAGGCTTTTTTACCTCAGGGTATTATTTGCGCAGTTATACACAACCCGGTTCTTTAAACACGTATAACAGCAGGTATAATTTTATTGAGTTGCCTGTTTATTTTCAGCAGAATTTTTTTCATGCAAATAAAATTTCGCTTTCTTATGATGCAGGCTTTTCAATAAGACAACTGCTTTCTTCTAATTCAATATTTTATAATCAAACTTTAAACAGTTATTTTTTAAAAAACGATCTGTTGCGTAAAACGCAATTGCAGGCACAGGCTGCGCTTAATTTCACCATCAACACAGGTAAAAACAGCTCGGTCTATATCGGTCCCAGAATTTTCATACAGTCTTACCGGTTTAACAGCAAATAAAAATTACGGCAATTTTCATTTTATAAATTATGGTTTGCAAGTTGGTTTATCGTTGCATAAAAAATAAGGTATGCATTGCAACGGCCATTAAAAAAAATCTATCAGCATTAAAATTATTGTATGAAGAAAATAATTTTTTGCGCAGTAATAATTTTCAGTTCGTTTGTGGGTAATCAATTTGTTAGTGCGCAAGATTCAGCCTATATAAAATCTGGCATACATTTTCAAAGCATATTGCAAACAGGTTTATTAACAGGTAAAACCAAACTGGGTTTTCAGGTTCAAAGTATTAACGGCATAAAATGGAATACATTTTCAGCAGGCATCGGCACAGGGCTTGATAATTATGTTATAAAAACTATTCCGGTTTTTTTTGATGCGCGAACAGATATTTTCAGAAAAAATAATTCTCCTTTTTTGTTTATTGATGCAGGCCCGCAATTTCTTTTGAAGCAAGATAGCCATCCGCACAATTATTATGATCCTTATTACAAAGCGAAGTTTTATTTTAACGCAGGCGCAGGATACAAAGTGAATTTATTTGCGAAAAATGCAATCATAATTAGTGCAGCAATTTCATTAAAAAATATAGCTGAAAAACAAAATACTATTTGTGATTTTGCACCTTGTCCTGAAAATGTACCTCCGGTCATCAACAATAAATACGTATTTAAAAGATTTTCTTTACAAGCCGGCTGGCTTATCTGGTAAATCAGTTATTATAACTAAAAACTGTATATACAAACTGCAAAGTATTTTTGCAACATGCATTATGTGTCTGCGGAAGAAATAACAAAAAGTTTTAGCGCCGAACCTTTGTTTAAAAACATTTCATTTCATATTTCTGAAGGTGATAAAATTGCATTGATAGCACGTAATGGTTTTGGTAAAAGCACCTTGCTTAAAATTTTGGCCGGCGAAGAAACTGTTGATGAAGGCGATATATGGATTCATAAAGATGTAACGGTTGCATTGTTTGAACAAGATCCAAAATTTAATGAAAGCAAAACTGTTCTTGAAAATATTTTTCATATCAATCATCCTGTAATTGCCGCAATAAAAACTTATGAAAATGCTGTTGAGTTAAATGATGAAAATGCGCTTTCATCATCACTTATAAAAATGGATGAATTAAATGCATGGGAGTTTGAAAGTAATATAAAACAAATATTAGGCAAGCTCAATATTCATCATCTTCAATCTAAAATAAATGAACTAAGCGGCGGCCAAAGAAAACGTGTTGCATTGGCTCAAACGCTTATTGATATTGGTTTTGAGCATAAACATGTTTTGCTGATAATGGATGAGCCAACCAATCATCTTGATATAGAAATGGTAGAATGGCTTGAACATTATTTAAGTGCACAGCATATAACATTATTGCTGGTTACGCACGACCGCTATTTTTTAGATAATGTTTGCAATGAAATTTGGGAAATAGATAATGCAAAGCTGTATGTATATAAAGGCAATTATGAAAATTATTTGGAGAAGAAAGCTGCACGCATAGAAAATGAATTGGCGAACATTGATAAAGCAAAAAATTTATACCGCAGAGAACTGGAATGGATGCGCAAGCAACCAAAGGCACGCACAACAAAATCTAAAAGCCGCATTGATGCTTTTGCTGATACAGAACAAAAAGCAAAACACAAAATTGTTGAGGCGCAATTGCAGTTGCAAATAAAAATGAGCAGGCTTGGCGGCAAGATTGCAGAAATGAAAAAAGTGTATAAAAGTTATGGTGATAAAATAATTCTGAAAGGCTTTGATTACACTTTTAATAAAGGTGAACGCATAGGAATAATTGGAAAAAATGGAGTTGGAAAATCAACCTTTATAAATATTTTACAAGGTATTGAGCAGCCAGACAGCGGTAAAATAAATATTGGTGATACGGTGGTGTTTGGTAATTTTTCACAGCAAGGTTTAGTGTTTAAAGAAGATATGCGTGTGATTGAATATGTAAAAACTTTTGCTGAAAGTTTTCCTTTGGCAAAGGGCGGAAGTTTAAGCGCAGCACAGTTTTTAGAACTTGTTCTTATTTCAACCTGAAAAGCAATACACTTATTTATCATCGTTAAGCGGCGGTGAAAAAAAACGTTTGCAATTGCTTACTGTTTTATTTCGCAATCCTAATTTTTTAATTCTTGATGAACCAACTAATGATCTTGATTTGCCAACATTAAATGTACTCGAAAATTTTTTGATTGATTTTCCGGGATGCGTTTTAGTTGTATCGCATGATCGTTATTTTATGGATAAACTGGTTGATCATTTATTTGTTTTTGAAGGCGATGGAATAATAAAAGATTTTGCCGGAAATTATACGCAGTTTAGGTTGGAAGAAAAAGCAGTTGACAGTTCACAGATGCGAGATGGCAGGAAGGAAGTTGCTAACTCTGTCAACAATCAACTATCAACTGTCAACCGAAGACTGAGTTATAAAGAAAAGCGTGAGTTTGAGCAATTGGAAAAAGAAATTCCTGAATTAGAAGCAGAGCGAAAAAAGCTTACAGCAAAATTAAGTACCAATATTGGTTATGAAGAAATAACTGCAGTAAGCGAAAGATTACTTGTTATAAATTCTATGTTGGAAGCAAAGGAAATGCGCTGGCTTGAGTTAAGTGAACTTGCATAAATCTGAAACTTTATAAGCGTTCAAGGTTTTTCTTTACAATCGCATCAATTATTTTATCAGCATGTACCCTTGAATTTTCTATAAACAATTTATGCGTATCAAAGCCGCCGCAAACAACGCCTGCCAGGTAAATTCCTTTTTGATTTGTTTCCATTGTTTCGCCATTGTATAAAGGGCATTGTTTTTCATCATCAGATAAAGTTATCTGCAAATGCTTCAGCAAATTAAAATCAGGATGATAACCTGTAAGTGCCAGTACAAAATCATTTTCGATAGTTATTAAGCCATCAGGCGTTTCAATTTCAACAGTGCGTTCGTGTATCGCTTTTATATTCGAATTAAAATAGGCTTTGATGCTTCCTTCTTTAATGCGGTTTTCAATATCTGGCTTTACCCAATATTTTACGCTTTTGCCAATTGCATCTTTTCGTATAACCATTGTAACTTCTGCGCCTTTGCGCCAGGTTTCAAGCGCTGCATCAACAGAAGAATTGCTTGCGCCAACAACCAATACTTTTTGAAACGCATAATAATGCGGATCATCATAATAATGCCGAACTTTTGACAAATGTTCGCCGGGAACATGCAACATTTGCGGCAGATCATAAAAACCGGTTGCCACAATTATATTAGTGCTTATATAATTTCTTTTTGATGTTTTAATTTCGAATTCATTGTTTTCAATGCGGTCAACATTTTCTACTGTTTCAAAAAGATGGATATTTAATTTAAAATCTTTTGCCACACGCCTGTAATATTCCAATGCTTCTGCACGCTTTGGTTTTGGGTTTATGCTCATAAAAGGAACGCCGCCAATTTCCAGTCTTTCAGAAGTTGAAAAAAAAGTCATGTTAACAGGATAATTATATAAGCTGTTAACCAAACAACCCTTTTCAACAATAATATAATTAAGATTTGCTTTTTGAGCGGCAATGCCGCAAGCCAAACCAATAGGTCCGCCGCCGATAATAAAAACATCGTACTTGCTCATGTGTGCAAATCTAAAGTAGAAAGCAATTATGAACTGTTTAGAAATTTAAAGGAGTATTTATGCATGAAGCAAAGACACAACAGGAGATAAAGGTCACAGTTTAATTGTGGGTTCTCCTATTTTATTTATTCAATTTCTTTTTCAAATTCTCATCAATCGCATCCAAAAATTCTTCGGTATATAAATAATCTTTACCATGTTCCACTTTTGGTTTTATGGTAATGGCAAGATCTTTTGTCATCTTACCGCTTTCAACCGTTTCAATACAAACTTGCTCCAAAGCTTTGCAAAAATCAATCAATTCCTGGTTGTTATCCAGCTTGCCACGAAACTCCAAACCGCGTGTCCATGCAAAAATGGAAGCAATCGGATTGGTTGATGTTGGTCTGCCTTTTTGATGCTCGCGGTAATGGCGGGTAACCGTTCCGTGTGCAGCTTCGGCTTCCATGGTTTTGCCATCTGGCGTAACCAATGTTGAAGTCATCAAACCTAAGCTGCCAAAGCCTTGCGCAACGGTATCGCTTTGCACATCGCCATCATAATTTTTACAAGCCCAAACAAAATTGCCATTCCATTTTAATGCGGATGCAACCATGTCATCAATCAAACGATGCTCGTAAGTAATGCCTGCTTCATCAAATTTTTTTTTGAACTCGTTTTGATAAATCTCTTCAAAAATATCTTTAAAACGGCCATCATATTTTTTAAGAATGGTATTTTTTGTTGAAAGGTATAAAGGCCAGCCTTTTCATCAGCGCCTGGTTAAAGCAAGCACGTGCAAATCCTCTGATGCTTTCATCGGTGTTGTACATTGCCAGTGCAACGCCATCGCCTTTAAAATTATACACTTCATATTGATTGCTTCGTGCCATCTTCGCCTTCAAACGTAATAGTTAGTTTGCCTTTGCCTTTGGTTAACAAAATCGGTTGCGCGGTACTGATCGCCAAAAGCATGACGGCCAATGCAAATAGGCGCCGTCCAGTTGGGAACCAAACGCGGTACATTGTTGCATACAATCGGCTCGCGAAAAACAGTACCATCCAAAATATTACGGATAGTTCCGTTTGGGGTTTTCCACATTTGTTTTAAACCAAATTCTTCTACACGTGCTTCATCAGGCGTAATGGTAGCGCATTTAATTCCAACACCATATTGTTTTATGGCATTGGCAGCATCAATGGTTACCTGGTCGTTGGTTTCATCGCGGTACTCAATGCCAAGGTCATAATATTTTATATCCACATCAAGGTAAGGGAGTATCAGTTTATCTTTTATAAATTTCCAGATGATGCGTGTCATTTCATCGCCATCCAGTTCAACTACGGGATTTGCTACTTTAATTTTTTCGGCCATTGCATTTTTAGTTTGCGCAAAAATAGCTTTTTGATTATTTTAAAATACATCTTAAAACGATCTTAAAAATTTTTGCGTAGATAAAAATATGAGCTTAAAAAATCTTATTGCTGTTATGCTTTTACAAATGGTTTTATTTTGTTTAATGATAAGTTGTTCGAAACCTCCGCCAACTTTTAATAATAATTTTGGCGTTGATATGAATGATAACGATTCAATAAAAAATTCTAATACTTCAACATTAACGTGGCTTGCGCTTGGAGATTCATACACCATCGGGCAATCGGTAAATGAAAACGATCGTTTTCCAACACAAACAATTTCATTATTAAATCAGGATAATTTATTTTTTTCTGCGCCAAAATACATTGCAACAACAGGCTGGACAACCGATGATTTGCTTGGTGCCATTGCACAACAAAACCCGCAAGGGCCTTATAATGTAGTAACATTATTAATTGGCGTAAATGATCAATACCAGCATTTTGATACGGGCAGTTACAGAATAAATTTTATGCAATGCCTGCAACATGCAATTGCATTGGCAGGCAATAAAAAAGATCACGTATTTGTGCTTTCCATTCCTGATTACAGTGTTACGTCTTTTGCTGCCGGCAGCGATACGGCGCAAATAAGTAAAGAAATTGATGAGTTTAATGCTATTAATAAAGCAATCACTTTATCATTTAATATTTCTTACACAGATATTACACCGCTAACACGTGAAATAAAGAATGATGCTTCTTTAATTGCGCCGGATGGTTTGCATCCGTCAGCAAAAGAATATGCGCAATGGGCAAAACTGCTTGCGCCGCAAATTGCGAGGATTTTAAAATAGCGATTACTTGTTCAGATAATATTTAATTTTTGATATGAAAATCTTTCAAAAAATTAAATTGCATTGAATGCAGTTAACCAAAATACATCCGCAATTAAAATTTTTACAACCATATTTTTTTCTTTTTCTTATTCTTTTTATAAGTTATCTGCCTTTATCCACGCTTCATTTTGCAATGAAGAATGATGCTTTTAGTGATAATTTTCCTGATAAATATTTTTTAAGCCAGGCATTGCATACAGGCGTATTTCCAATGTGGAATCCTTATATGAATTTTGGTTTCCCTATTTATGCAGATCCTGGTTTTGCATTTTGGAACCCTGTAACATGGTTATTTGGTTTAATGGGTTATAACGCTTACATCTTAACAGTTGAAGTTTTAATTTATTTGTACATAGCCGGCATTTTGATGTTTAATTTATGCCGGTTTTTAAAATTTTCAAGTAACACATCGCTTGCAGTTGCAGCCATGTATATGTGTTCTGGTTTTTTTACCGGAAGTATTCAATACATAAATTTTTTAACTGCCGCTGCTTTTTTGCCTTTTTTATTACAGAGTTTTTTAAAGCTTGCTTATCATCCCGCAATAAAAACCAGCGCAATATTTTCTATTGCTTGTTATTGTGTTTTAATGAGCGGTCATCCCGCAATTCCTGTTGCTTCTGTTTACTTTCTTATTATATTATTCCTGCTTTTTTGCATTTATAATTTTAAAAATCATCAGTTTAATTTTAAAAGACTTATTGTTTTTTTTTCAATAAGCTTTTTATTAACTGCAATCCTTGCGGCGCCAATGCTTTACAGTTATTCATCTATATGGCATTATTATGCAAGAAATAATGCACAACAAAATTTTTCTATAACAAATACAGGCATTAGTATAGCATCCCTGATATCTTTTTTATTTCCTTTTTCAACAACAGCACACAGCAGCCTATTTAAAAATGATGTTGCCATGCGCAATCTTTATTTTTCTTTGTTTGGATTTATATGTTTTGTTTTTGCTTTATATCGCTCAAAAAAACTTTTAAAGATTTTTTTTATAACTGCAATTATAATGTTGATCTTAAGCCTTGGAGGAAGTTTTAAAGAATGCTTATTTAATTTTTTGCCTGGTTTAAAATATGTGCGAACCAACGGCGAATTTAGAGTTTTTGTTATTTTATTATTTAGTGTAATAAGCGGGGTTGGGTTAGAAAAAATGCAGGCTAAAAATCAATTTTTTTTATTAAAAAGAACTTTACGCTTCTATACATTTGTTTGCATTGGAATTATTTTAATAATCCTGATTTTTTTTCATCATTCATTATATGAGTTTTTTACAAGAATCAAAACTGCCGGGTTTGGTTTATCTGCAATAAAATTATTTTTTGATAAGGAAAGTTTTTTATTTGCTTTACTTATTTCCTTACTTATTTCTGTTCTTATTTGTTTACCTGTAATTTTATTACGATCGTTTAAATTAAAATGGCTTTACGCGTTAATACTAATTGATGTTATAATCAACAGCATTCTTTATTTACCCGTTACTGGCGTTGGTGTAATTAGCTTGTCGCAAATTCAATCTTTTTATAATTCTAATCCGCAGGGTATATCTATTCCTGCATTGATCTCAATAAATAAAATTGATACATTAGATGCAAAAGCTACAGGCCTTGTTGGTGATATAAGTTATTATAATAAAAAGATCGGCGTTACACATCTTACAGATTACCCCTCTTATTTTGCATCAACCGATTTGTTTTTTAAATCATCGCAAAAGAATTATGTTTTTTCAAAGCCTTATATTTTTTTGATGAATGACAATGCGGGCATTCGTGTAAAAAAATTTTTACCCCAAGAAATAATTGCTGAAGTTAAAAGTGATAAAGCAGATACATTAGTGTTGCTGCAAAACAATTATAAATTCTGGCATGCTTACAATAATAAAAGGCAGGTTGAAATAAAAAAAGTATTTATTTCTTTTATGTCTGTTCCTGTGCATCCAGGCAATAATGAAATAGAATTTTATTATAGAGATGATAAACTTGTTTATTTTGTTGCTATCAGTTTTTTGGCTTTAATTTTTATCATCATCATTATCATTAGAAATAAAAGTACTGTTGATCTAAACTGATACCACTTCTGTTCTGCTTAAATAATCGTGCAATGGTTTATCAAGAAAAGGAATAAAAAAGCAATCAATAATGGTTAGCCGTATTAAACTGCGCACAAGAATTTGCCAGAATGCCGGCCGGCCTCCCTGCATGTTTACAACCTTGCTAAACGATAACCATTTTGCAGGCGAGCGTTTAAAAATTAATTCGAAAAAAGTGTAGTAAATAAACACGGTGCTCCAGAAAAAAACATAAAAAGGAATGAATGTATGATGCCAGTACATTACCTGAAAATCCCACCAGCTATTTATGCCATAACTGATGCCAAAAATGAGTAAAGTATCCACAACAAAATTAATTACACGTGTACCAAAGCCGGCTCTGTTCATGCTGCAAAATTGAAAGAATAAATTTAGAAATCAGTATGATGGATGTAAAGGATGAATAACAACAAAAATTTTATCGGCAGATATAAATGCATCAAGAATTTTATTAAATATCTCCATGATGGTTGCGTAGGTGTTATCAAGAGCGATGATTATAACAACCTGTAACGGATAACGCATAAAATTTTGTTGAAAAGAAAGATTATTATCAATAGTAAGAAAAGAAGTAAAATTATTCTGAATCATTAATTGTAAAAGTTCGCCGTTTGCTTTCCCTAACCAATTCATATCTTTTACAGTATAAGCATTAATCTCAGCATCAATAAAACGGTATTTAAGTTTTACGGGAAGATTTTCATCCAATAAAAGTTTCATCAGATATAATTTCTGGTAATGAAAAATATTTGGCTGCCCACTCGATAACCGCTTCTGCTTGTGAGCGCTTAACACTTGGAAAATCTTTTAAAAAATCACTCAGGTTTATTCCTTTTTCTAAATGCCAGAATAAACTCTGTACCGGAACTCTTGTATTTTTAAAAACAGGTTTTCCAAATTGAATATTTTTATCAACCACTATGTAATCTGATAATTTTTTCATGAGGCAAAATTACAAATTCATTTACCGCATCAAATACATCTTTCCATAACCTTTGTTGAAATATTTATCTGTGTTCACTTCAGAACCATCCTGGCCGTAGGTTGGAAATTTATCCAGCGATTTTCCGTTAAGATTTGTTAGCACTCGATATATATAAACGCCGTTGGCAAGCGCTTGCCCATAATCATCTTTACCATCCCATTTATAATCTGTAATATTTCTGCCGATGTGTAGCGAGCCTAATTGTTCTTTCGTAATTTCTCTAACAATTTTTCCGGTTATGGTAAGAATTTCTATGCGTATATTTTGCGGCACTTCGCTGCCTGTTATTGTAAATACAAATGCGGTTGATGTGGTAAACGGGTTTGGATAATTAAACATGTTTGTGATCATAGGTTTATTATACACTTCAAATGAAACCGTATAATCTGCATTCCCTGCTGTATACCCGGATTTATTTTTTCCATGAACGATGAGCTGGTAAGTTCCATCACTGGTTAAATATGGCGTAAAGTCAACTGAAGCAACATTGTTGGTGCCTGATGTTGCCGGTGTAAATAATAATGTATCGGTATTAAAATAAAATTGCCTTAACGTGCCATCCGGATAACGAAGCTGAACGGTTATTAACGAAGTATCATTCAATAATAAATAACCTGATTGATCTTTTAGCTTAATAAGAATATGCGGTTTTGCAGCAACAATGTCGTTGTTTAAAATATGAATGCCATCAAACGTAACATCTAATGTTGGTTTATAATTATCAATGTTTACATCAAAGTTCTGGTACAAAAAATTATTGATATGCGTTTGTTCGGGCTGGTTATTATTAGGGTTAACATCAAGATATAAATTATTTAATCCGCTTAAAGATGTTGTGGTAATGTTAGCCCTTATAATTCCGGTATCGCCTGCGTTTAATGCTTTTAATTTTTTAACTGCAATTTTATTGGCTGCATTGTTAGCATCATATATAGTTAGGTTAACCAAAATGCTGTCTGCAAACGCAACTTCACTAACATTTTTAAATGCAATGGCAAAGCTGTCTGTTTGGCCTAAAGCAACGGTATCCTTAAAATTGTATAAAATATTTGGCGCCAGTGCACCTTCGGGAACAGGATCGTATAAAATGCGCCACCAGCGCAATTGATATGGCGTTAGGTTAATGCTATCTGCATTGCGCATTCTTAATTTTAAATAAGGATATTTTGATACGCTAATATTGCTGATGTCAAAATTTTGTTGCGAAACATTCAGCGTATATAAAACCGTTTCGTTGTTTAAAGTATCAATACCAATTACATCAACGGTTGGTTTATCTCCTGGTTTTGCATCAAGGCTGTAGCCATTCCACAAAACTTTATGCCATGCTTTTGCCGGGCCAAATGCGGGCGATGTTATAAAGCCCAATGTATCTGCTGATGATATATAACGCTGGTATCTTACCATATCATCTTTACCTTGCGTAAACGCCCAGCCGGGAACATAAGCAGTATTATTTTTTTCATAATTAAAAACCCAGGCTCTTTCATAGCTGAACGAATCAATGGCAGCAAAACCTGCCTGTTTAAGCCTGTCGTAAAAAGTATTTCCAACACCATAAACAGTTTGATCTGATTTCCACAAAGCAGCAGTTTGATTGTAAGGCGAGTTATAAATAATGCGCATGGTAACCAACACACCATTTGGAATCCAATCCATAAAATCACGCATTTTACGGCGGGCAGCTGTATCAAGATAAGAGAATTCAAAATTGTATTGATTGCCCGTTTTATTACAACCGGCATTGCTGTAACTGTTCATAAATCCGCCATAATTTCCGCTGCCTGTTGTTGAAGGATTTGCCTGGTTATAATATGGTTTTAAAGTAAGCGGATCAAATAAATTAAATATGATTGAATGACCAAGACAGGCAGCAGAAGAAATAGTATAATTATTTATTTGCACCTGAAAGTCTGCATCCTGCGGAAACTCGTTGCTGAATATAGCATTGAAGAGTCCAAGCTTGGAAGTAATATTGGTATAATTCCACCGGCGGCTGAAACTATCAATATAAATTCTGTTAACTGCAGATTTTAAATGTTGGTATAAATGAGATTGATTATAACCAAAACCTGCATTGGGCAAATACACGAAGCTTGATGTATTCCATAAATACGGTCCGCTGGCAGGCACTGGTGCCACACGCCAGTAATAAACAGTACTGTCAGTAAACGGGATAGTTGAATTAAATTCAAGCACGCCGCCAACCGAATTTAATGTTTGTGTTGATTTGAGTGATGAATTAAACAACTCTGTTGTATCCATTTCCATGGTATAAGCACGCATCGGTATAACCGGGTTTGCGGTAGATGCATACAGCTTGATATTTTGTTTATTCACGATTGAAAAATCATACGGATATACCGGCGTAATTTCATCTTCATAAATAAAAAATTGTTTTGTAATTGAATTATTTTGCTTGGTTATTTCGGTGTATTGATTAAGATTGTCAATAGTAACCGTTAATTGATTTTGACCTTTATCTCTTGATGCGATGATAGGTACAGTTAATTGCAATGAATCGATATACCGAACAGATTTTATTTTTCCTGAAAACAAAATACCTGTAGTTCCATCAGGATATTTTCTTTGTATTAAAACAGAAACGGAATCTCCGGTTGCTTTGCCAAGGTTATAGAAATAACACTTTATATTAAAATTTTTATCGGCCGCAGAAATAAAAGTGGGTGTAATAACAACGCCTGCATCTTCAACCGCAAAATCGGGCAGGGCAGAAGCATTTATTTTTAAAGCGGGATCGCCATGCAGCACACTTTCTTCTGCATGCAATGTTCCTGTAAAATCTCCGGCATTATTTAAAAGATAGGCAACGGCATCTTTTAAATTGTAAGAAACAGGCTCATCATAATTGGTGCGACTGAAAGAATTATAAAAACCGGTATTGTAAAAATCAAGATAAGTTTCAACACCAAAATGTGTGCTGGCAATGTAGGCAATGCTGCCATGTTCTTTTGCCAAAACCCAGGCTTCAGATAAAGAATTAAGTGTTGTAAAACGTGTGGTATCATACGAAAAAATATTGCCTGCATCGCAGCCATTTACAATAAACACAGGGTATTTGCCAGGATTATTATAATCATTGGGTTCATTTAAATTATAATCAAGTATGCTTGCAGATGAATGCCCGAAATAGTTCAGCAACGTAATGCCGCTGGTAAATAATTGCTGCATCAGCGCATCGAGTATTACTGTTCCGGCAGAGCTTGTGGTTTTATTAAAATTATACACGTTGGCGCCAAACAATGTATCGCGGGCAATGGTTGCATAATTATTTAAGTCGGTTGTAAGCACCGCATTTAACCCGGGGTCATCGGCACCGGTAACATGCACAACGGTTTTCATCCAGGCCTTGTTGGCAACTGTTTGTACAGTGCTTTGCTGTGCCTTTTCATATTCAATCATTTTTTGTAAATAGACCGAAACTTCATTTTGCGTTATGGCAGATAATCTTCCAATGGGTGTTGCGGGCAGCGGAGTAAGATCGTTTGATGCAAGCAAATTATCTGATGCAGGCCAGCCAAATGTTGGAACAAGATTTAACCTGTCTGCATACGGCGAGGTTTGGTTCATGCGGTATTCATCATACGTTACTGCTTTACCAATTAAGAAAACAAATTTTGGCGCAGTTGAAAAAGTATTGCGTGCATAACGCAAAAAGTTTTTTACAGAAAGCGGGTGTTGTTTAATACCATAAGCAAACTCATCAACCAAATCATCTATATCATACAGCTTTTACATTGTAAGAACCACCTGTTGCGCTTTGCCTGTAAGCAATATATTGCTGCACCGGCCCGGTGGCAGTATTACCAATTAATATTTTGTTTGAAATGATAAGATAATTTCCCTGGTTTGAAGCAACGGAATAATTTGGAAAATTTCTTTGCGTTAATGCATTGATGATAAGTTGCACTGTCTTCGCTCACTAAAACCAAATTTCTGTCTGAAGCAGGCGGCAGCACAAACTGAAATGTATTTGCAAGGCTTGTATTGGCTGCATAGCGCTTGTTGTTTGTAAGATCATACAACATAACATTGCTGCCGTTAAAATTGGTGACCTGTAAAAAATTTCCTTGCGTGGTTGCAGGTAATGAAAATTGAAATTGCGAAGCGCCGCCAAAATTAAATGTGCGTGAATATGCTAAATCAATAAAGCCCGTTACAATACGATCATCAGACGATTTATTAATATCAGCAATAGTAAAAGCTGTGTTTGATGAATTTATTAAAGATGCATTTACATTATTGTTGGTTAATATCAATGCGTTCATGCCCGTATCGGCCTGGCTGCTTATAACGGTTGAGCCGTTGATGCTTATTTTTATGGTGCGGTTTACCTGGTTTGTATCAAATGAATTCACAATAGAATTTCCCGCAACAGATACATTCAATTGCGGCGTAACACCTGAACTTGCTGCGTATAAATTCCCGGCATTAATAGTAAGCGGGTTGCCCGGATAAATATCCCTGCTGCTCCACCATTCGCCAATATCATAAGTAGAAGAATACACATTCGTTCCCCAATACACGGCTCGTCCGCGATTGATCTGCGTTTGAAAATCGTAACGATAATGGTATAGAAAAGATTGCTGCGGTTGCAACTGTGTGCCTGCAACATTATTTGCATCATCGGTTATCCTTAAATTATTTCCTGCATTGGTGGTAAGAAAATAAGCAGCAGTATCAGTTTCCAAACTCAGATCAGTTGAAAATTGATTGGTTGGATCTTTATATAAATTTCTGTCGGGCAAACCATCATTTTTTTCACCATAAAATTCTATATAACCATTTGCAGGTAAAACGCCCGAAGCAACGCTGGTGTAAATGGCAACTTGTTTTCCGTTGCGCCATAATTGAAATTGTGATGCATCAACTGTTTGCAATGCTGCAGGTAAATTTTGCTGATTGATGCGATATAAGCCATTGGCAGCAAGTTTAAATTTATAATACGTTTTTGAATAGTCTATCCATTCATTATAATACTGCTGGGCAACAGCATTAAAACAAACAATAAAACACAGCGATATCAAAAAATATTTTCTCATGGAACAGGATAGCTGCCTTTAATTTTTTTCGGTTTTTCTGCTTTATCTAATTTAGGAAATTCGCCTTTGCCCAATTTTTCTTTTGATTCTCTTTTGCCCAAATCTATCGTTAATGAAAACACGTTTGTATAAAGCGGATTGCTTTGATTGGCAAGATTGGTAAATGCATAATCAATGGCAACATTTCCTACCTTAAAACCTGCACCGATTGACGGTTGAAAAATCCAAACGCGTTTTTGATTTAATGTATCGCCATCTGCCAGCGCTCTTTGAAAGTTCTGCACGCCGGCACGCACAAAAACAACATTGCTAATGTTTGCTTCCACGCCAAATTTAGGATCAATACTAACCGGGTTTGAACTGATAATGGTGTTTCGCCTGCCATCAAAAGTTACATCAAAATCTGCTTCTGCAAGCAAATGTAATTTTTCCGCAATTCTTAAATTATAACCGAATGGCCGGCACCAGCGTTGGCGCGGTTAATTCAGTTGATTTTACCGGAATATCATTATTCGTTAAATACAAAACCTGTTTTTCGGCATCGGTAAAAGAAAAACTCCATGCATTAAATGTGGTGGTAACATCCCGTGCAGAAATGCCAAAACGCAAAGTTGAAGTTCGGTATAAAAAGCCGGCATCAAAACCAAAGCCCCATGCCTGCGCAAAATGGCCAACGTTGCGGTAAATAATCTTTGTGTTGGCGCCCCAGCTTATCTGCGCTGCATCATTATCGGTAATTACCTGTGCGTATGAAACTAAAAAGGCATAGTCTGCAGATGAAAAGCTTTGAATGTTATTATAATTGAGCGAGCCATCAGGCTGCACTAAAAATAAAGTGTTTGGAATATCATCTACACCAAATCTTAATAAAGAAAAACCCAGCGTGCTGTAACTGCTGTTAACAGGAATGGCTGCAGAAATATAATCGTATTTGCCGATGCCGGCAAAATAATCTGCATGCATTAAAGAGATATTAGGGTTGTCAATAACGTTTACCAAACCCGCAGGGTTCCAGTAACCGGCATTGCCATCTTCGGCGCTGGCAACCTGTGCGCCGCCCATAGCCAAACCGCGGGCACCGGCACCAATATTTAAAAAGTCATTGGAATATTTGCGAAATTGAGCAAACCCGCAAAGGGCGCAGCAGGTAAAAAACATCAGCATAAGCAGCCATCCACAGGTTTTCATTGCGCAATAGTAATCTTTAAACGGGCGGACAAGATACAATTTAGTTTCTACGTGTAAATACGAAAAACAGGTGCGGTTTATTTTAAAGTTTTATTAAATAAAAACTCCGCCGGTTATGCGGAGTTTAAAACAGGTGATTTATTTTGAATAAAAAGTTGATAAACTTTTATGTTGCCCAGGCTTTATCGCCTTTTTTGTATGGAACGCATCCTTCATATCTGCCCGGTACGGCTATATACCGCAATGCCTGCGTAGCTCCCGGTTTAGATGTAAAGTAGCCCCAAAGCGTAAGCTGCTTCATCATGCCAAAATAATGCGGATCATCTTTCGGATCTCTTTTATAAGTTCCGGCATCCATTTCAAGTTTGCGTTTATGCCTTTCATCATCCGTCATCTTGCTTTCTCTGTCAGATAATTCTTTAGCCCGGTCGTTTGCTTCTTTATCCAAACCAACTAAAAAATCGTGCTTTTGCTCAGGCGAAAGGTCCATAAATCCTTTATCGAATTTCTTTTTAGAAGCATCATTTAATTTGCCGATGCCATCAGTAAAAGTGCGCTGATCATCTGCGGTGTAACAATCGGTAACAATTGTTTTCATAAACTGGCCGATTTGTGCGGCTTTTGCGCCCGGCGATGAGGCTGTTGTTGGCAAGATGGTATCGCCTACTTCATCAAGCAGGGTAATATCATCAGCAGCAAATAATCCTTGTTTTGAAGGCGTTGTTTTACAGCCGGAAAGAAAGGCTTCGGCGCCGATAATTGTGCCGCCTAAAATTAGCGCAACACGTGATAAGGCTTCTCTTCTATCCATAATGTGTATTTTATTTGTGATTTCTAATTTTTATTTATAGATGCCTGATTTTTTGACCTCTGATTTACTTAAATCTTATATCAGCCATCTTCACATCAGACATTCTCAAATGTTTCCTTTCTTCAATTCTTCCACCGCATGATTAGCTGCTCTTGCCGTTATTGCCATGTAAGTTAAAGATGGATTTTGACAGGCGCTTGAAACCATGAAAGCGCCATCCGTTACAAAAACATTTTGTGCATCCCAAACCTGGTTCCATTTATTGAGCACTGAAGTTTTAGGATCATTGCCCATTCTTGCTGTGCCCATTTCATGAATGCCATCACCAATCTCATGGCCATTATCCCACGAAGTGATATTTTTTACGCCGGATGCTTCAAACATGGCAACAGCTTCATCTTTCATTGCTTTGCGCATTTTTAATTCATTGTCTTTAAGCTCGGCATCCATTGCCAGCACCGGCAAACCCCATTTATCTTTTTTATTTTTATCTAAAGATATTTTGTTTTCATGATGCGGCAACAGTTCGCCAAAACCGGTCATGCCAATCGTCCAGCCGCCGGGTTCAGTTAAAGCATCTTTATAAACACCGCCAATGCTCATTTCGGCAACGCTGCGGCTCCAGCTTTCGCGGCTTCCGCCGCCCTGGTATCCAAAACCGCGAAGAAAATCGCGTTTATCATCAAACAAATTTGCAAAGCGCACAATGTAAAAACCATTGGCTCTTCTGCCATAATAATATTTATCTTCATAACCATCAACACTTCCGGTGGCGCCCACATTATAATGATGATCCATAATGTTGTGGCCAAGTTCGCCGCTGCTGCTGCCGAGGCCATCAGGCCAAACATCGGTGGCAGAATTCATTAATACCCATGCACTGTTTAAGGCAGAAGCATTTACAAAAACTATTTTTGAATGATATTGATAGGTTTGATTGTTTTCTGCATCCAGCACTTCAACACCGGTTGCTTTTTTTGTGTTTTTATCGTAGAGAATTTTTGTAACGATGCTCCATGGGCGCATGGTTAAATTGCCTGTTTTAAGCGCAGCCGGAAATGTGGAAGACTGCGTGCTGAAATAGGCGCCAAACGGGCAACCTTCCCAACAGCGGTTTCTGAACTGGCAATTGGTTCTGCCGGGCAACGGTTTGGTAATGTTAGCCGTTCTGCCAATAATCATGTGCCGGTTAAACTTTTGTTTAATGCGTGCTGAAACATCTTTTTCAACGCAGGTTAAATCCATTGGCGGCATAAAATGACCGTCGGGTAATTGGGGCAAGCCTTCTGTTGATCCGCTTACACCAATAAATTGTTCCACATGATCATACCATGGCTGGATATCTTTATATCGAACAGGCCAGTCAATTGCCCATCCATCTTTTGCGTTGGCATTAAAATCAAAATCGCTCCAGCGATAGCTTTGCCTGCCCCATAAAATAGAACGGCCGCCAAACTGGTATGCCCGCCACCATTTAAATGGTTTTACTTCAACATAAGGCGCTTCCACATCATTAGCCCAATAATCTATGATGGGTTCATAGGTGCCCCAGGTGCGTGCAATAATGGGATGGCGTTTTAATTCATCCTGCGTAACACGCCCGTGATGCGGAAACTCCCATGGATCTTTTGCGGCAGATTTATAGTCTTTAATGTGTTCAAAATTTCTGCCGCGTTCAAGCATTAAAACTTTCAAGCCATTTTCAGTTAGCTCTTTTGCAGCCCATCCACCGCTGATGCCGCTGCCGATTACAATGGCATCGTAAGTGTTTTGCTGTTGCGCTTTATTGTTGATATGTAAGGTATCGCCCATTGTCTGAACCTGGATTTTGAAAGATTTATTTGATTATCGGATTAATAATTTTCTTCTTTTATTTTATATAAGTTTGTGTGATGAATTTATAATTTTGATGCCTGCAAATCCTAAAATCCACCCAAATCGTGGTTCAAACATTTCCTTTTTTCATTTCATCCACTACATGGTTACAAGCCCTTGCCGTTAACGTCATGTACAAAATACTTGGGCTTTGATTGCCTGTACTCGTCATGCAGGCGCCATCTGTTACAAAAACATTTTTGCAGGCATGTAAAGCATTCCATTTATCAAGCATTGATGTTTTGGGATCAGCACCCATCCTGCATCCGCCCATTTCATGAATGTCTAAACCGGGAGCCTGTTTACTATCCCAATGATTTATATTTTTTACACCGGCTTTGGTAAACATCTCTTCTGTTTGCACAAAAAAATCATTCAATAACTTTTCATCGTTATCATCATATTCAACTGAAGTAACCAGCAAAGGAATTCCCCATTGATCTTTTTTATCTGTACTTAAGCGCACATGATTTTTTTCTTTGGGAATTGTTTCGCCTTGAAGATAAGCATACACCGTCCACGGGCCGGCTTCCGTCATTGATTCTTTATATTCGGCGCCGATCTGGTTTGGACAGGTTTCGCCGTTGGCTTTATCGCGGCGGGCACCCGCATAAGTTGTAAATCCGCCAACAAAATCAGTATCTATTTTATGCAGGTTTCTATAATTTGCAATGATGGCATCTGTTGGATTTCTACCATAATAATATGTATCTAAAAAGCCATCCATCATTCCATTCATCCAGCCACGGTAATTATGATGGCAAACGTATTTGCCAAGAATACCGCTATCATTACCCAAACCATTCGGAAATCGGTTGGATGTTGAATTTAATAAGATAAGATTTGTATTTAAAGCAGAGCCATTTACAAAAATTATGGTGGCAAAAAATTCTGTTGATTCTTTGGTATTGGTATCTATAACACGAACGCCGGTTGCCCTTTGCTTTTGTTCATCATAAATAATGGAATGCACTACAGAAAAAGGGCGGATGGTTAAATTGCCTGTTTTTGCTGCCCATGGCAAAGTTGACGAATTAGAGCTGAAATAACCGCCGAACGGGCAGCCACGCATACATAAATTTCTTGCCTGGCATTTTGCCCGGCCCTGGTCTAAATGTATTTGATTTGGCTGCGTTAAATGCGCCCAACGTGCATGAACAAAATAGCGGTTGCCATAATTTTTTAAAATGCTTTCTTTTAAATGTTGTTCAACGGCATTTAATTCAAACGGCGGAAGAAATTCGCCATCGGGCATGGCTTCCAAACCATCTTTATTGCCGCAAACGCCAATAAATTTTTCAACATGAGAATACCAGGGCGCAACATCAGCATAACGAACAGGCCAATCCCACCCATAACCAAAACGTTGCGGGCCTGTAAATTCAAAATCGCTCCAGCGTTGTGTGCATCTTCCCCAGGTTAAACTTTTGCCGCCAACCTGGTAACCACGAATCCAGTCGAAAGGTTTTTCCTGGATGTAAGGATGATCTTTATCGTTTACAAAAAAATGCTGGTCATCTTCCCCATAACCCGCAGCTTTTGATATCAGCGGGTTTTGCTTTTTTGGTTTCTTCTGTAATGGCGCCTCTGTGCCTTAATTCCCAGGGGTCTAAATTAGCCGTTGGATAATCTTTAATGTGTTTAACATCGCGGCCACGTTCAAGCACCAGCGTTTTTAATCCATGTTCACACAATTCTTTTGCAGCCCAGCCGCCACTAATGCCGCTGCCGATAACAATAGCATCGAATGTGTTTTTTTGAACACCGCCTGAGTTGATATGTAAGGTATCGCCGGGCATATTAATTTGAGAATTTTAAAATTTGAAAATGTGCTAATGAGTTTTGAAGCATAATTTTCAAATTAACTCATCTTCAAATTTTCAAATTAAATATTTTGTTTCTTTAATTCGCTCACAGCATGGTCTGCCGCACGTGCAGTCATCGCCATATAGGTAAGTGATGGATTGCAGCAATTAGAACTTACCATAAAAGCACCATCGGTAACAAAAACATTGTGTGCATCCCAAACCTGGTTCCATTTGTTTAACACCGAAGTTTTTGGGTCGCGGCCCATGCGTGCTGTGCCCATTTCATGAATGCCGCGGCCGAGGTAATGCCATCGCCATCATAACCGTTAACATTTTTTACGCCGGCCACAGTAAGCATTTCAACAGCATCATTCATCATATCCTTCCGCATCTTTTTTTCATTGTCTTTTAGTTCGCATCAATGGCAAACACAGGCAAACCCCATTTATCTTTTTTGTTTTTATCAAGAGTGATTTTGTTCTCGTGATAGGGCAGTGTTTCACCAAAACCACCGATACCCATTGTCCATTTGCCGGGTTCAGTTAAAGCATCTTTAAAATCACCACCAATCTACATTTCAGCAATTTCACGGCCCATCCCTGCCTGCTGCCGCCACCCTGGTAACCAAATCCTCGTATGTAATCGCGTTTATCACCAAAATAATTTCTGTAACGCGGAATATACACTCCGTTTGGCCTGCGGCCATAATAATATTTATCTTCATAGCCATCAACTATACCGCGAAGCGCCAACACCAAAATGATGATCCATTAAATTATGTCCCAGTTCTCCGCTGCTGCTGCCCAAACCGTCAGGCCAAACATCGGTTGCAGAATTCATTAACACCCATGCACTGTTTAAAGTAGAAGCATTCAGAAAAACAATTTTTGAATTATATTCATAAGTTTGGTTGGTTTCTGCGCATCTAAAATTTCAACGCCTTTGGCCTTTTTTTATCTTTATCGTACAAAATTTTTGTTACGATGGACCAAGGGCGAAGTTAAGATTACCTGTTTTCATGGCTGCCGGCAATGTTGATAGATTGCGTGCTGAAATATCCGCCAAACGGGCAGCCCAGCCAGCATTTATTTCGATACTGGCAATTGGTTCTTGCCTGGATGGGTTTAGTGATATTGGCCGTCGGCCAATAATCATGGCGCGAATACCTTTATAATGATGTTTGATTCGTGCTGCCACATCTTTTTCAACACAATTCATTTCCATTGGCGGAATAAAATTGCCATCGGGCAATTGAGGCAATCCATCTTTATTACCGCTGATGCCTGCAAATTCTTCCACATAGTTATACCAGGGTTCAATTTCTTTATAACGAATCGGCCAGTCAATAGCAATCCCGTCTTTTGCATTGGCTTCAAAATCAAAATCGCTCCAGCGATAGCTTTGCCGGCCCCACATCAATGAACGGCCGCCAACATGGTAACCACGAAACCAGTCAAAACGTTTTACTTCAGTGTAAGGGCAATCTTTATCGCTTGCCCAGTAGTCCAGGTTGCTTTCATTGAAAGGATAATCTCTGCTTAAAACAGGATAATCTTTAATCATTTCCTGCGTTCGGCCACCACGGTGAGGAAATTCCCACAGATCTTTATTGGTTTTTGCATAATCCTTGATGTGCTTTATATCCATGCCACGTTCCAGCATCATCACTTTTAATCCTTTTTCTGTAAATTCTTTTGCCGCCCAGCCACCACTGATGCCTGAGCCCATTACGATTGCATCATACGTTGTGCCATAATTAAAGTTATGTTTAAATTTCATTTACGGTTGTTATAAGCCTCTGTATTGGTTTGTTGGTTGTTAATTTTTTTAGCCTTTCGCTTGCTCAAGAATATTTTATGAACCCATCTGCATTACTACTATGAATCTTTTTGCATCGCACTCTTGTACATTCAGAATTCTTATCATCACTTTCGAAGCTCACATTCTTTTTAAATAAACTTTCAATCTTCTGTTTCAGGTCATGCCGGCGGCATGACCCTACGAAACTGCCAACTGCAAATTGCCAACTCTAAAGAACTACTCGCCACTCGCTACTCGATTCTCTCACACATCACATATCTCCACCGCTTTTCTCAAGCAGCAATCTTTTCGTTATTATCTTTTCCTGTTGGAATAAACTCCTGTGCAACATAATCATTAAAACCGCTTTCAACAATGGCCCTCATTATTGCCGGATAATACAATTCCTGTGTTTCATCAATTTCATGCCTGCCCGGAACGCCGCCGGTATGGTAATGTCCAAAATATTGATGATTATTGGTGATGGTTCTTATCACATCGCCTTCATCAATCTGCATGTGATAAATATCGTACAGCAATTTAAAGTTTGGCGAATCGATTCGTTTGCACAATTCAACGCCCCATGCAGAATTATCGCACATATAATCTTTATGGTCGATCTTACTGTTTAATAATTCCATGTGCATCGTAATGCCATTTTTTTCTGCCAGTGGAAACATTTGTTTTAAACCTGCTACACAATTTTTAAATCCGGTTTCATCATCCATGCCTTTGCGTGTGCCGCTAAAACAAATCAGATCTTTATAACCTGCTTTTGCTATCAGTGGAATTACTTCGGTATAATCTTTTACCAATTGTTCATGCTGATCTGCATGCGCAAAACCTTTGTATAAATTGTTTGAAAGTCACTTGAAGTGTAACACATTGAACAATAAACGCCATGTTTTTGAACGATGGGCCATTCATCAGGCTTCAATAAATCAATTGCATTAAAACCAATATTTTTTACAACATTGCACAGTTCATCGAGCGACAGATCGCCCAATATCCATCTGCAAACAGAATGATTGATATTGCCTTTTAATTTCAGTGGATTATTTTCAGATGATTTTTTCATATCGCCCGCAAAAAGTTTTGCTGCAGGTAAAGCAACAGAAGCTGCTGCCAGGTTTTTTAATACTGATCTTCTTTCCATCATTAATTTCTCTTATTGATCTTCGTAAGGATTAGCAATTGCTGCATTGGCAACCGGCAGCGGTCTCGAATTTCTCGAACGCATGTACAAAAACAAAACAATAAATGCAACAATTAATATTAAAGGTATAATCAAAGTTGTATTTATAATATGCGGGCCGGCCAAAGCTTTTGCACTGTTTAAAGTATTCGCCATATCCGAACCGCCGGGCGCAGCATTGTAAGCTGCAAGATCAGCTCCGGCAGGTAATTTTGCAGCAACAAGCCTGTCGTAATATCCGCCCATAAAAATCATGTACACCGAAACAGCAAACATACCGGCGCCACCCATAAAGTTTAAACCAACAGCACCTGTTTCGGGTAAATTTTCACTTACAAAACCCAGCATGGTTGGCCAGAAATAACAAACACCCATTCCAAAAACAATTGCGCCAACAAACAACATATTGCCGGTTGAATGCCCTAAAAGATATAACCCCAGCGAAGCAAGCACTGCAGACATTAACAGCACGCCTGCCGGCGAAAGTTTATGCACCACAGGTTCTGCAAGTCCGCGGCCTAAAACCATCACACCGGTTTCGAGCGTTAATAATAAAATAGCATTGTTGGTAACATTTTTTAATAAAACATCTATCCACTGGCCGGTAAATAATTCGGTGATTGCAGTGCCGAGCATCAATATAATCATCACTATAAATAATGGTTTTAATAATGCCTTATACATTTGAGCAGTGCTAACGCCGCTTGCCACCCGTTCAGTAGGAGGAAATACAAGTTTGAAAAATAAAAACCCGTATAAAATGGTTGGAATAAACATAATGCCCACAAGCAACCGCCAGTTGGATAAATAAATTGTATCGGGAATATTAATACCAAAAAATCTTACGATCAAAGTGCCGATAACAATGCCGCCGGGAAACCAAAGGTGAAAATAATTTAACCTTGTTGTTTTGTTGGTGGTATAAAGGCTTGCTATTAACGGGTTGCATGCTGCTTCAACCGTTCCATTGCCCATACCAATTAATAAAGTTGAAATAAATAATGGCCAAAAACCTGAAGCAACTATTGTAAGAAAAATTCCAACAGCATGAAATATAAAAGCTGCAATCAACAGCTTTTTCATACCAATAACATCAACCACCATTCCGCCAATAACAATGGCTAATGGAAAACCCCAAAATGCAGTGCTGGTAATAACCCCAATCTCTTCCTGTTTTAAACCAAACTCGTGTGCCCAGGTATTTAAAAGGCCAGCACGAATGCCAAATGAAAGTGATGTAACTAATAAGGCTAAACAACTGGCAACGAATAACTGGTTACGTTTAATTGTTGACATGGTTCGTTAGAATTTTTTGCTGAAGAATGGTTTGCTCAAAACAATCTGCGCTAAATGTAGTAATTATTATTTTGCAAAATAATAATCGAAAAATTTTTTATCGAATTCTGTAAATATTTTTATAACACGTATTTTGCAATGATAGCTTGCAATTGTACATTCAACACTTATTTTTCTTCACTATAAAAATTTTTAAATGATACATCAGAAAATTAAGAATGGGCATGATAGGCGGCGGCAAAGATGCTTTTATTGGCGCTGTGCACCGTCTTGCTTTAAATATGGATGGATTGATCGAGCTGGTTTGCGGCGCTTTAAGTCATGATGCAAAAATTGCGCATGAATCAGGCGAAATGTTGTTTCTTTCTCCTGAAAGAATTTATACAACTTATGATGAAATGTTTGAAAAAGAAAGTAAAATGCCTGAAGATAAGCGCATCGATTTTGTAACTATTGTTACTCCCAATTTTGTGCATTTCGATCCTGCAATAAAAGCATTGGAACATGGTTTTAATGTTGTTGTTGAAAAGCCGATGACGTTTACTTTAGATGAAGCAAAACAACTGCAAAAAAAAGTGGAAGAAACAGGATTATCGCTTTGTTTAACGCATACTTATTCCGGCTACCCAATGGTTAAGCAGGCAAAAGAAATGTTTGCTAAAAATATGTTTGGAAAAATAAGAAAGATATGGGTTGAATATCCGCAAGGCTGGTTAAGCAAATTAAGCGAACGCGAAGGCAATGCGCAGGCTGCCTGGAGAACCGATCCAAAAAAAAGCGGTAAAGCAGGTGCCATGGGAGATATTGGAACACATGCCGCACATCTTGCAGAATATATTTCAGGATTAAAAATTACAAAGCTCTGTGCCGATTTAAATATTATGGTTGAAGGCAGAGCATTGGATGATGATGGCAATGTTTTATTAAAGTTTGATAATGGCGCTGCCGGTTGTTTAATGGCAAGCCAGGTTGCGGCCGGTGAAGAAAATGCTTTAAAGATCCGCATTTATGGTGAAAAAGGCGGCATTGAATGGGCGCAGATGGAACCGAATACTTTACTGGTAAAATGGTTAGATAAACCTGCCGAAATTTATCGGGCCGGGCAGCCTTATCTTAGTGATATGGCAAAACATAATTGCCGAACACCGGGCGGCCATCCTGAAGGTTACTTGGAAGCATTTGCCAACATCTACAGAAATTTTGCTCAAACCTTAATGGCAAAAATGAATGGCGAAAAGCCAACTGCTGAAATGATGGATTATCCAAAAGCAGATGATGGTGTAAGAGGCATGGCATTTATTGATGCGGTGGTTGCATCTGGCCAAAGCGATAAAAAATGGACGGAGTTTGTTGTGTAGTTGGAATAAAGCCCCGTACACGATTCAGCAAATTTTAAAATGATTTGTATATTTGTAATTCACTAAAGAAAAGGAGGTATTCATGCAATCTACAGATTCATCATGGAAGCCTTCGGTTGGTATCGCCTAACCGGGCTACTTCATCGAAATATCTGTCCCGTGTTTCGGGATAGGCCACTGTCTTAATTGATTAGTGGCTTTTTTATTTAAAACCCTATAATAATTATTCCCTGCAATTCCACTTTTCTGCAGATTCTTTTTAAAGATGCTGCTGTTAATACTATAATTAATATCTATAAAAAAGCCGCCTCAATATTAAGGCGGCTCTTTTTTAATTCAGTAATGTGGTTATCTTGGTTTCTGATAAACCAATGTATCATAAATATATTGATCCGGTCTTGTGTTTTGTGTCATAATATAAGCAGCATAAATTGTTTTGGTGGCCGGATCATACCGGCTGTCAGTTACTGCCGGATTTAAATGTAATGTTCTGCCTCTGCCATCATCAGGTGTTGTATTAACAACAGCGATTAATTTATTAGTGGCCGGATCAAAAGTGAGCATTGGCGTGGTTGCTCCAAAACCGGTAGCAGCCGCATTACCGGCTGTAAGCGCTGGTTGCAAATTTCCAAAACCAGAAGTACCATTATAAAAGGTTACGCTGTTTGCTCCAGCTGTTACAAGCCCCATTCCACCAGGATAATCACCAGGTTCATCATCTGAAATGCCATAATTAGCCCAACCAGTAGTTTTAATTCTTAATGAATACTGCGCCATCATATTGATTTTGAACAGTAAATATATTCAGCTCACTTCCCATATTCGAACTAATAGCGCCATAAGATGCGGATTTAATGGTAAGCGGAAGTGCATAACTGGCAGCAAAATCAAAAGATGGAGTTGCTTTTATTGTTACATGTACATACGCTTGCGATTGGCCTTTAGGTAAAACCACCGAAGCAGGAAAACTGTATGTTGTATTATCCGGGCAAACATAACCGGTGCTGTTAGCTGCATTAAAGGTATTTAATGCAGCAGTGTCAACTCCAAGCGTTAAAGTAATGTCTTGAGGCGCTGGCCCTGCAGGGCCGTATATAATAATCGCATCAAATCCTGCGGTATCGTTTAGTAATTTAAAGGAAAAATTATAACTTGGGTATGGAGTGGTAGTGCTTCCAAAACCAGCACCTCCTCCGGTTGAACCTCCATTATCCTGAAATGAAATTACGCTAGGAGTGCTCCAGCCATATAAAGGCGGGTGAGATGTTTCTTTTAAACAGGAATTTAATAGTACCGTTAACCCTGTTAAAACAATAAACATCAATATATATTTTCTTATTTTAGTTTGTTGCATTTTTTTAAATTTTATATTTTAAATTAATGTTCCCAAAAAATGGTAGATGTAAAAACACTTATGCCTTTAGGAACATTTGAAGGGTTTGTGGCAATTTCACTGCCCGGATATGGTAACCTTGTAGGCAAATGATCCGGTCTTGTAGCCTGAGATTGGGTTGAAGCAAATGAGCCATAAGAATTATTAAGCACAGTAGATGAACTTACAGGATAACCTGTTCTTCTGTATTCGCTCCATGCTTCTTCACCATTAATAAAATTTAATGCAATATATTTTTGTGTGATTATTGCTTCAATTTTTTGAGCTGTTGTAGTGGCCAAACTATAATTTACGAGATAGCTGTTTGAGTTCTGAGCCCTGTATTTCGCTACAGAATCTGCAGGGCTTACTCCCGGAGCAACGGTATTGGAAGGCAGTTTATATAAATAAGTAAAAGATGCTGTAATGCCATTATAAAAATCTGTTGAATCTGTTCCATTCAATATTCCTCTTACATCTGCTTCAGCCTGTAAAAAATCACTTTCTGCCAGCAGCATTAAAGGTTCTCCCATATCAGGGCCTTTCATTACTCCCTCAGCATCTCCCCAGGAAGTTCCGGTACTGCCACCGCCCGAATACCAGGCTCCGCCGTTAGCTGGCGAAGTTAGTGTGTTATTTGGAGGGCTTACACCTAACTGGTTATAAGGCGTATTAGGAAAACTATTATAAATTACTGCTCCTCTCATTGCATCATTTAATTTATGTCCATCATAATATCCAAAAATATAAGCTGTGGGAATCCATGCATTTCCCTGTCTTGCGCCGGTATAATCTGCAACCCATGTACCCCAGGATGGGTTTACTTGTCCTGTTGCTAATTTATACCCAGGATTAACAATGGCATCATCGGTAAGAAAACCATCTGAAGAAAAGCTGGTGTTAGCAAACTTAGTGGTGGCCGAGCCCCGAATAATTAAGCGTAATTTTAATGTATTTGCAAATTGCTTCCAGCTAATCATATTGCCTCCAAATAATGGGTCTATACCTGTAGATAAAGTGGTGGGCGATTTTGCATTGTTAATTTCTGCAATTGCAGAATCTAACAGGGAAGCCAGTTTGGGATAAATATCAGAGCCTTTATCATACTGGGTTTTTAATATGGTATCTCCCTTTAAGGCTTCCGAATAAGGAATATCATTAAATTCATCCACTAACATTTGAAAAATCAGTGCCTTCATTATTTTAGCACTTGCGTTATAGTAAGCATTGGCATCATCTCCCTCAGTTGAATTAATTATATATTGAAAATTTTCCAGTATATAATAACCGGAAGACCAGAAACCTTCGCCTTCTGAAGGCCCATAATTATACGTCCATTGCGCCCCATATCCTCCATAACCACCTGCATTTGCTGCATAACCCACTACTTCTGAACCATGATTGTTCATTGATGAGACAAGGCCCGCAGTATTAACTATTGCTAAAGGCAAAACCAGGTTAGGGCTTGCTGTGGTTAGCGAATTTGGATTTGTATTTATATCTATATATTTTTTACAGGATGTTCCCATTACTGCAATTGCAGTTAAGGCTATTAGTATTTTCTTCATGTGTGTATTATTAAAAGTTTACAGATACATTAAAACCATAGTATCTTGAAGGAGGTGTTTGATAACCGGTTAAACCGATTCCATTTGAAGAACTGCCAGAATCGCTGTAATCAGGATCTGTATATAAATTATCTTTTGGCAGCCATATAAACAAATTGCGCCCTTCTAAACTTATTGAAGCTGATTTAATTACTTTTACTTTAGACAACCATGATTGAGGTATGCTGTAAGACAGTGACAGTTCTCTTAATTTCCAAAAAGCACCATTGGTAACATAATTGGATGTTACATTGTAATTTTCCGTAGCATCAGTCCAAAATCCGCCGTTTCCATTTCCGTTTTCACTAATAAGTATGTTAGTGTTATCTACCCATTTGCCGGAAGCATCCTGGTAAACTGAATTAGGAAATACAAATCTCTGGCGGTTATATTCTACAGTACGAAGGCCCCTTCCTGACCAATCCATATCAAAGCCCATGCTGTTATACCGAACAAATCCGCCGCGGTATTCAAATACTGCGGTAAGTGTTAGTGATTTAAATGTTATAGACGGTGTTATTGAAAATATATTTCTTGCATTTGCATTACCTAATGCTACCAGGCTCTGGTTTACTATAGGCATACCTGTTGTTTGATTAATAACAACCTTTCCGTTATGCCGAACATAATCAAAGCCCATAATTTCAGGGAATTGATATCCCGGTATAGCATAAGAGCCGGTTCCATCTCCATAAGACGATAAGGTTAGTTTGTCTAAACCGGGTGTGATAGACAGCACCCTGTTATCACTATAACTATAAGTGGCACCTAGGTTTACTATCCAGCTTCTGGTATTTACCGGCGTAAGTATTATTGATGATTCTATGCCTTTTGATTGTGTTTCACCAGCGTTCGTTAATAAATTAGTAAACCCTGTTGTACTTGAAATTTGGGTTGTAAGTGTTTGATTAGTTGTATGTTCATCGTAATAAGTAACTTTAGCCTGCACTATATTATGTAACACATTCAAGTCAATTCCTACTTCCCAGCTATTTGTAATTTCAGGTTTTAAATCAGAAGATATTATAGTACTGCTTAATTGGTATCCTGCCACTCCGTTATATGGATATCCGTTTCCCTGGCCAAAAGTGGGCAATAAAGAGTAAGCACCATAAGGGTTAGCACCTGGCCCTAAGTTCACCTGGCCAACTTTTGAAACATTTCCTCTTATTTTCAAAAGATTCAGCCAACCTATATCGCTTAACGATTTTACAGCACTTGTAAGAACAACGGCTGCATCAACAGAAGGATAGAAAAATTTTCTGTTATTAGGGTTTAAATAAGATACCTCGTCTTCACGCCCGGTGGTGTGCAAAAAGAGAAAATTTTTCCAGCCTAACTGCAAATCGTAATACGCTCCCAATTGCCTTGTTTTAAAGATCGAGTTACCGGCTGAAGGGAAATTAAGTGTGTTACTTAAATTGAATAAGCCCGGTTGCACCAAACCATTTATATTAGCACCTAAATTGTTTTGATAATCCTGCTGGGTTGATACACCTAAAATTAACGTTGTAGCCAAATTGCCAAATTGCTTTTGAGCAATTGCTTTTAAGTTTTCTACCAGTTCATCATAATACTGTCTGCCTTCATCATCACTGCCGGCTATATTTGTTTTAAAACCGCCGCTTGATTGTGTTGCAAAAGGCGTATATTGAAATGAATTTGTATAAGCCTGGTATGTTTGTGTTCTCATGGTTAATCCCGTAGATGACACTAAATCTAACCATGACAAAGGCGTGTAATGCAATTCTACGCTGCCGGTAAGATAATCGTTGTTGGTTAACGCACGATTATTGGCAAGGGTAAAATAAGGATTTCCATACCATGGGTTATAATATCCGTTTGGATTAGCATATTCATCTGTTTGCCAGTTTTTAAATCTGGTGATTGGAACATTAGCCGGCATGTTTAAAAACTGGTCATAAAAATTAGTGGCAGATGTAACATCATACCTGTTTTGAAGATAAGATAATCCGTAGTTAAAATGAACTTTATCACCAACCTTTCTTGCGCCATTTACTCTGAAAGATGCTCTTGTAAACTTATCACCAAGTGTAGTTCCGCTTGTTGAAAGCCATTGGCCGGAAAGATAAATGGATGACTTATCGTCTGCGGAAGAGAGTGATAAATCTGTTTGGCTTGAAGCACCGGTTTGCCAAAATTTATTTCTATCATTAAAATAAGAATAAGGAACCATTAACTGATCACCATTTTCCAAAGCATTTCCTAAAGGACGCAAAGTGCCATCGAATTTAGGTCCGTAAGATTCATTTTCAAGCGGTGAATAAAACGGTTTGCCTGTTGTATCTGTTCCATATCCACTACCGCCGGAGCCATATTCCTTTTGTTCTTTAGGATAAAAGGCCACACTTTCATAAGTAACTGTTTGGGCCAAATGTATTGTTTGCGTTCCTGCAGCCGGGCGCTTGGTGCTAATAACAAGTGCGCCATTAGAAGCTTGTGAACCATAGAGCGCTACAGCAGCCGGGCCGTTTAACACATTAATGTTATCAATATCTTCAGGGCTGATGTTAGATAACAGATCATAAGTAACAATGTTTCCATCCAAAATAAGTAAAGGCTGGTTGTTTCCTGTTAAAGACCGCTGGCCGCGAATAATTATCCGGTAAGTTGGGTTTACACCACCTCCTGTTGCCATAACCTGTACGCCGGCAACCTTTCCTGCCAATGCGCTCGCTAATACAGTAGGCTTCGATTCTGTAAGGCTTTTTGAAGTAATTTCTGTTGAAGCAAAGCCTTGCTGCCGCTTGCTAACTTTTGTGCCTGCAGCCGTAGTAACAATTACTTCAGATAAGTTAGAGGTTGAACGTGTAACTTTAATTACTAAATTAGATTGATCACCAACCTTCACGCTCTGTTTTTCAATACCAGTACCTGAAATTAATAAGGTTGCTGCTTGAGGAGCTTTGATTTGAAAGTTACCCTCTGCATCGGCAACAGTGCCGCTTTTGGTTCCCTGCACTGAAATGGTGGTAAAAGGAACAGATTCACCTTGTTGATCAACAATTTTACCGGTAACGGTTTTTGTTTGGGCATACATCGATAATGAAATCGATAATAGTCCAAAGCATAATAGTAAAAGTTTTCTCATTTTTCTCAATTTTGGATAAAAATAGGGAATTGTATTTAACAAAATAGAAAGTTAAATATAATTTTTATCGCCATCTGTAACTTGTATAAACCTTTCTTCCTTTTAATTATTGATTTATCCATTAATTGGCACTAATTTAGAAAAGCGTGCCTGGCAGTTTTCCACAAGATTTTTATCTTATTGTATATCAATTAAAGTTTTGATTTTAAGCGGTGTTATATAAGGTTCAACTACTATAAGCTGCCTGTTCTGCCACCATCAACAGGCAAATTAATACCATTAATATAAGATGCCGCCGGCGAACAGAGAAAGGCAACCACCGCACCAAATTCTGATGGTTCGCCTAATCTTCCTGCAGGTATAGATGCTGCCATCTTTTTATAAATATCTTCTTTGTTTATGCCTTGTTCAGTTGCCTGTTTGGTAAATAAATAATCGAGCCTGTGTGTATTGGTGTAACCGGGCAATACATTATTAACGGTAATACCAAAGCCGCTTATTTCATTGGCTAAAGTTTTTGCCCAGTTAGCAACTGCTGCACGTACAAGATTAGAAATGCCCAACCCGTTTATTGGTTGTTTAACAGAGGTGGAAACAATATTAACGATGCGTCCAAAACCTGCGGCCTTCATGCCCGGAACCACCAATTGTGCAAGTATATGGCTGCTGATAACGTGTGTACGAAAGGCTTTTTCAATTTCAGCAGCATCGGTTTCTATCATAGGCGCAGAAGGTGGCCCGCCGGCATTATTTATAAGTATATGAATTGTGTTTCCTTTAGAAAGAAACGCAGTTACGGTTTGCTTTACTTCTTCAGTGTTGGAAAGATCTATCGCTAAAAAACCATGCTGCTGGCCTTTTGAAACATCTAAATTTCTTATGGCTGATTGCAGCTTGCTTTCGTTGCGGCTTACTGCAATAACATTGGCACCCATTAAAGCAAGTTCTGTGGCACATGCCAATCCCAGCCCTTGCGAAGCACCGCAAACAAGCGCCGTTTTGTTGGTAAGATCAAGGTTCATTATTTAAAATTTATAGTCTTCTCTTTCAGGATAAAAAACATCAAGCAGCTCACAATACGTAATGGCACGCCCGCTGTGTTTAATATTTGGCGGAATAACAGCTACTGTACCTGGCTCAAGTAATGCTGTTTGCCCATCAACTGTAAGTTCAAATGTGCCTTGCAATACATTGGCTACCTGTTCATGCATGTGTGCATGTTCGGGAACAGCAGCACCTGCCTCTACCTTCCAAAAAATATAAGTAGCCGTTCCGGTGTGAATAGCCCTTCCTCTGTAACCAGGAAAAACTTCTTTTTCATTCAACGATTGCAGTTGTATAAAAGGCATATTTTAAATTTAAGATTAAAAGTAATTCTTATTAATTTTTATAACAGTATAAATTACGCGTTACATGCCGCATTTTGTGCCTCTGTAAAAAAAGAACATAAAAGCAATTAAATTTATTTGCAATTAAAAAAACTTCTATAAATTTATTGCAGCATTGTTTGCTTAAACCCGAAGCTCAAACCGATAAAAAGAAAATTTATCTTACCAAAGATATCTGTGCCAAAAGAAAAAAAGCAAAACAATACTTCATCCGTTTCAGTTTTAAATAGTGCGCTTACATAAGTTTCTGTTACTGCATTAATGGCGGTAAAAAAGAAATATCATTAACATGACTTAATTTAATTTTTATATTTATTCATCAATAAAATAACGGCATGAAATGAGTTAAACCAAACGATTGAATTGCCTGAACCTTTTTATTTATTATCTAAACTCTCAACACTTCTGTATGAAAACTATCTACCTATTTTTTATCCTTTTATGTGTTATTGCATTTTCTGCATGTAAAAAAGAAGTAACACAACAAACAAATGCGCTTAACGCCGATGAAATGAGTATGGCTAAAACAGATGGCTATGTAAAAGCCGTTAAAATTGTATCAGCTTCAACTACCCCATCTCAATTTATTGCTAATGCTGATGGAAATGGCACTGCTGTTTTTACATTATCCTTCGCTGCTAAACAACCAGGTGTGCAAATTCAGGAATTTACTTTTGTTGCTTATGAATCTAATAGCAATGATGCGTATTCCATTCAAATAAAAGGTGAAAGCGGGCCTCCGGGATTTTTTCAATCTCGCAAGCCATTGGTAATTCAAAAGCTAGAGCTATGCTTGCGGAAAGCGCTACGCTTCCTGATGATGGCAGTTACATTCCGGTTACATTTACCATACATTATAATGTTCCTTCTGCTTCAGGCAAAACTAAATCGGGCGATACCGTTTCTGTGCAATTAACTTCAGTACAATATACAGATAAAACAGATATGGGTATAGTGCCGGAAAGTATTACATCCGGTCTTTCTCCTGTAATGATGATAACAGGTTCAAAACCTGTTTTAGGACTTAATATTTATAATCCTGATTCGTTGCATATTGGTTTAACAAGGATTTTTGAAACAGAATATGATTCGTATGGCGGATCAGTCGGTATAAATAATTTACCGCTGGTTATTAATGCAACCGGAGCAACATTTCAAAACAATCTTGTTGTAAAAGATGAAAATAATAATACGGTTAATGTTACTACAACACGCAGCGGAAAGAATTACACTATTGCTTTCCCTGCAGGTTATATGCTGAATGGAGTTAATGCTCATGATTTTTATGTATATGCCAATGTTACCAAAATAACAGGGCAGGCATCTATAAGTACTTCTTTACAACCGCCGGCAAAGTTCTCATGGACGGATATTGCAGGCGGCAAAACAACGCCTTACACAACTGAGAATGCGCTTTATTATTATAACTATCCTAAAAATGAAGTTACGGTAACGCACAATTAATTATTTCGCTTCATTAAAAGTAATTTTTAAATAAATCAACGCTATGCATAAGTTGTATAAAGCTTACGCATAGCGTTTTTGATACCATCAATACTATCGCTTATTGCTAAGCAATTTCAAGCACTTGCAACTAAATTAGTATCTTAAATAAAAATGCCTTTTAAAAACAGCAACTATATTAGCTGAAATATTTTCCTTTGTAAACATCTGATGATCGCATTAAACATTTGAAATATATGACAACACTTAAAGGCCCCGGCATTTTTCTTGCCCAGTTTATGGGCGATGAACCGCCGTTTAATAATTTAAAAACTATTTGTGAATGGGCAAAAAACATTGGCTTTGTGGGCGTACAAATCCCCACATGGGATGCCCGCTGCATTGATTTGCAAAAAGCCGCAGAAAGTAAAACGTATGCCGATGAATTAAAAGGTACCATTAATGAATGCGGTGTAGAAATAACTGAATTATGCACGCATTTACAAGGCCAGTTGGTGGCGGTGCATCCTGCTTACGATATTTTGTTTGATGGCTTTGCGCCTGAACAATTGCGCAACAACCCAAAAGCAAGAACGGAATGGGCAGTGCAGCAATTAAAATATGCAGCAAAAGCTTCGCAGAACTTAGGATTAAATGCACACGCAACTTTTAGCGGCGCTTTGCTGTGGCATACATTTTATCCCTGGCCGCAACGCCCTGCTGGTTTGGTAGAAACGGGTTTTAAAGAACTCGCTAACCGCTGGCTTCCCATCTTAAATGAGTTTGATGAATGCGGTGTTGATCTTTGTTATGAAATTCATCCGGGCGAAGATTTGCATGATGGCATTTCGTATGAAATGTTTTTGGAAAAAGTGCACCAGCATCCAAGAGCCTGTTTGTTATACGATCCTTCTCATTTTGTTTTGCAATGTTTGAATTATCTGGAATACATCGATATTTATCATGAACGCATAAAAATGTTTCATGTAAAAGATGCGGAATTTAATCCCACAGGAAAACAAGGTGTGTATGGCGGCTATCAAAACTGGATAGATCGTGCCGGGCGTTTTCGTTCTTTGGGTGATGGGCAGGTTGATTTTAAATCTGTCTTCAGCAAACTTGCTCAATATAATTTTAAAGGATGGGCTGTAATGGAATGGGAATGTGCATTAAAACATCCGGTTGATGGTGCCATTGAAGGCGCAAAATTTATTAAAGATCATATCATTCATGTAACAGAAAAAGCTTTTGATGACTTTGCTTCTTCAGGTGCAGATGAAAATATAAACAGGTTGGTATTAGGATTGCAGTAATACAAAACGAACTAATAATTAAAAAAATGAAATGTAAAGTAATTATTGCAGCATGTATTATATTATCTGCATGTGGTGCAGGTGCAGGCAAATCGCCGGCAAGCGATAGCCCAAATGCAACCCAAAATATTATTAATACCGGCGGAAGCGGCGTTACCGCATCTGGCAATAAAACCGGCAGCGCTTTAATTGCCTCAAATGATTGCCTTACCTGCCATAAAATAAATGAGAAAAGTGTTGGCCCTTCTTATCAGCAAATAGCTGATAAGTATGAAACAAACGAAGGCAATATTGAAAACCTGGCCAATAGAATTATTAAAGGCGCAACAGGTTTATGGGGCAATAATAAAATGACGCCGCATCCAAATTTATCGCAGGCAGATGCAAGAGAAATGGCGAAATATGTTTTGTCTTTAAGAAATCCGTCAGATTCAACAAAATAATTTGTTGTTTGATTGGCTGCCGTTAATAAATTTGTCAGGAATAATTTATCATCTTAAAAAAACCAAAATTTGAAAAAGCATTTTATCGTCATCGCAACGCTTGCCATTATAGCTGCGTGCAACAGCAGCACCAATAACAGCGCAAGCACAGACTCTTCAACATCAAAAACTACAGACGTTTCAAGTAATCCAGATTATCAAAAAGGGCTTGCGCTTGTTGCGGCAAACGATTGTTTAACCTGTCATAAAGTTGATGAAAAAGTTACCGGCCCGGCTTATCGTGATGTGGCTAACAAATATGATAATACAGATGCCAACGTAAAAATGCTTGCACAAAAAGTTATAAAAGGCGGTTCAGGTAATTGGGGAACAGTGCCCATGACACCGCATCCGGCACTTTCAGAATCAGATGCAGAACAAATGGTAAAATATGTTCTCTTACTTAGAAATAAATAAAAATGAAATCAATAATTATTATAATTGCTGTAACCATTGTTGGCTGTAATTCAGCAACAAACAAAAAAACAACCAGCGATATGGATGCTTCAACAGATAGTGTAAACGCTTCTTCTGTAAAAGCTGCACACAATAAATATGACACAGGATGGATTTCTTTATTTGATGGCACCACGTTAAATGGCTGGCATACTTTCGGAGAAACCGCAGCAAGTTCTAAATGGAGTGCCGACAGTGGCGCTATTTATTTTGATCCTAAAAAACAGGGTGATGATGGAGATTTGGTGAGTAATGACAGCTTTGCAAACTTTGATCTAAAGCTTGACTGGAAAATTGCAAAAGGCGGCAACAGCGGTGTTTTATTTTATGTGCAGGATGACAGATCTAAATACCAGGACACTTATAAAACCGGCCCCGAAATGCAGGTGCTGGATGATGAACGCAATGATGACAATAAAACACCAACGCACCGTGCAGGCAGTTTATACGATTTAATACAGGCAACGCCCGGCGCCGTTAAACCTGCTGAACAATGGAATGCTGTTGAAATTGTTGCCAACAATGGCAAACTCGATTTTTATTTAAACGGCGTTCATGTGGTAAACACAACCATGTGGAATGATGCCTGGAAAAAAATGGTTGAAGGCAGTAAGTTTAAACAATGGCCTGCATTTGGCACCTTTAAAAGCGGGCATATTGCTTTACAGGATCATGGGTTTGGTGTTTGGTTTAAAAACATCATGATAAAAAAATTATAAATAGGTAATGCAATATTTTGAAATGCTGGTTCTTTGTTTTTATATCCTGATAATAACTACTGTTTTAAGATATTTTGGGTTTTGTTGAAAGAAATAAAAAAATCAAATCAGCTATCAAAAAGCACAGATTAGATTGTTAGCAGAAATAGCAGTTAAAAGCGATGTGAATATTAATATAGTTTCAAAAATTGTTTCAGAAGCTGAAATAGATCAATAAAAATTATAACAGTACTTATATAATTTTAAATCCCGCTTATTAAAGCGGGATTTTTTTTATTAAGAACTAAGCCTTCAACAATTTAAAGGCGTGCATCCAGTCGTTCTTTAAAAAACCCGGAATGCACCAAAGAATACACAAAGGTTCTATAGCACGTGCCGCTTCTGCTTTACCCATATCTTCTGTTTCATAACCAAACGCAGTAAGTATTTCGGTAACTTTTTGTTTAGCCTGGTTATCATTGCCACAAATAAACATGGTTGGTATGCTGTCTAATTTTGGCTTATACATAAGCAAATTACCAACGCTGTTAAACGCTTTTACAAATTTTGCTTCGGGAAATTGTTCTTGCAGTTCTTCCATTAAAGAACTGCTAAATGAGGTTGTAAAATTTAAAACACCATTTACCGGCGGCGTATCTGCAATAGGATTAGTTGTATCAATAATAATTTTACCGGCAATATTTTCTTTACCGGCTAATTGTAAAGCTTCTTGTGCTGCTCCTCCTTTTACGCAAAGCACCAGCAGATCGCCAAATTTTGCTGTTTCATTAAATGTACCTACATCAATTTTTGCTTCGTTGTTAAACTGAACAAGATTTTGTTTGGAAGTGTTACGGGTTCCAAGCATTACTTCATAACCTTCATTTTTAAATGCGCGGGCAAGCACTTGTCCTACTGCGCCAGATCCTATTATTCCAACTTTCATGATATTAATTTTTACATTCAAAGTTTATGAAAATCTTTTAAAGCTTATATATTTTGTTGATTGAAATTACTGTGTATGAATTTTACTTGTTTTATGTGTGAATGCGATTGTAATGAATAACTGAATTATATTGATGGAATAAAATAATTTGCTGGTTGTTTTATGCTGAATAATGATATGAAAGCTGAAGTGTGCGACGCAACAAAGTTTAATGCTTATTTAAAGCTGGTAACATAAATTACAAATACACAGCGAAGCTGTTTTTGCTCTGTTGTAAGAACCATAACTTTGAAAAAAATTTGTGATGATGTGATTGTAATTGATGATGCAATTCTTACTAAAAAATAAAATGAATAATCCTAATTTACATACAGAAAAATCTCAGTTAAGTGTTGAAGAAAAAGAATTTGAAAACAACATTCGTCCAAAACATATTGTTGAATTTGCAGGCCAGCAACAATTAATTGATAACCTCATTATTTTTATTAAAGCGGCAAAGCTTCGCGGCGAAGCGCTGGATCATATTTTATTTCACGGGCCGCCGGGTTTGGGTAAAACAACATTAAGCAGAATTGTTGCAAATGAGTTGAGTGTAAATATTCGCGAAACAAGCGGGCCTGTAATTGAAAAACCAGGTGATCTTGCGGGCCTGCTTACCAATCTTGAAGCAAACGATGTTTTGTTTATTGATGAAATACATCGTTTAAGCACTGTTGTAGAAGAATATTTATATGCGGCAATGGAAGATTTTAGAATTGATATTATGATTGATACCGGCCCCAATGCACGCAGCATTCAGCTCAACTTAAATCCTTTTACATTAATTGGCGCCACAACAAGAAGTGGTTTATTAACAGCGCCGCTGCTTTCGAGGTTTGGCATAAAATCAAGATTAGAATATTATCATGCAGAAACATTGCAAAAAATAGTTCATCGCAGCGCATCTATTTTAAACACAAATATTTCTGATGTTGCTGCCGGCGAAATTGCACGCAGAAGCCGCGGCACACCAAGAATTGCAAACGGTTTATTGCGCCGTGTAAGAGATTTTGCACAGGTTTTAAATGATGGCATCATCGATATTGGAATAACACAACATGCTTTAAAAGCATTAAATGTTGATGAGCATGGTTTGGATGAAATGGATAACAAAATTCTTTTAACCATAATAGAAAAATTTAAAGGCGGCCCTGTTGGCATTACAACCATTGCAACAGCGGTTGGCGAAGAGCCGGGTACAATTGAAGAAGTGTATGAACCATTTTTAATTCAAGAAGGTTTTTTGCAACGCACGCCGCGGGGCAGAGAAGTTACGCATAAAGCCTACACGCATTTAGGCAAAAATCCTAAAAGCCTGTTCTGATTTATGCATGTATCTTTGCAGTTGAAATTGATGAACATGAAAAAGATCGCGTTATTTTTTTTGATTTTGTTTTTAGCGCTTTTGCAAACACCAGCTTTAAAAGCGCAGTGTTCTATCTGCACAAAAACTGCATCGCAGTTGGGCGAAAAACAAGGCCTGGGTTTAAATGCAGGCATTTTTTATTTAATGATAACACCATTTGCCGTTGGCGGTTATATTGGTTATCGCTGGTGGAAAAGTGAAAAAGCATCAAAAGATTATTAGCTTAATTTATTGCTTCAACTTCAACAAAAAATTTATTTAAAAATTGTTGCATGATCAGCATCATCACTGCCATTCACAATGGAATTGCCTTAAATAAATTGTATGAAGATTCTTTAAAAAAATATACAGTAAATTCTTTCGAGCTTATTATTATTGATAATGCTTCAACAGATGGCAGCCGCGAATTTTTTGAGAACGCCGGTTACATTGTTATTCGAAATCAGCACAATTATTCTTATCCTTATTGTCAAAACCAGGGCGTTAAAATTGCAAAAGGCGATTATCTTTTTTTTCTGAATAATGATATTGTTGTTGGCCCGCGGTGGGATGAATTGCTTATTCACATTGCTGAAAAACAAAAGCTCGATATTCTTTCTGCATGTGATAATGGAAAAATGGGTGATGTAAAAATTTCAAAACGCATGAGCCGCAAATGGGATTGGATAAAATACAGCCTTATGCAAATGGGCATACATAAATTTTCATTAAGCTTAATGATGAAATTGATGTATGGAAACTGGGAACAATTTTGCATTAAGCGATATAATGATTTTGGCGACAGCATTATGCAGGGAATAATTGGTGCCAATATTATGATGACAAAACGCGGATTAAATATTGCCGGTTTATGGGATGAACGCGTTCAATCTGCAGACTTTGATCTTTTTATGCGTGTAAAAAAGAAGATTGATGAAGGCGCAGCTATTAAACCTTGCAGCATTGCGCTAGGCGTTTATATTCATCATTTTTCAAGAATGACGAGCAAATATTATAGTGCAAAGCCAGAACCCTTTGCAGACGCAAAAAACCTTATTGATCTTAAACAAAAATGGTCTGCAGCAGAGTTAATAAATTATCATCCTGATAAAGAGTAATTCAATTAAATATGCTTTGAAATAAATGCATATAAATTAAAATTGTTTTCCTGCAAAGCTTCCGCTATTTCGTTTTGTAATTGCGATAAAGATATTTGCCGCATTTTTTTTTCTCTTATTAAATAAAATGCTTTTTGCGCCAGCAGCCGCAACTGTTTATCCTGATTTTTATTTAAAAGATCATTGATAATTTCTGATGCCAGTTTATCAATTCCTTTTTTTTCAATGGCAATTGTTTTAATAACCGGTACATTTTTTTTTATGCTGAAAGATGCGATGGTTTGTTGCAAACTGTTTGCAAATTTTTCAGCCTGGGGTTTATCGCTTTTATTAATAACAAAGATGTCTGCAATCTCCATCAAACCAGATTTTAAAGATTGTATTTCATCGCCGTAATCAGGCACCAATACAACAACCGTAACACCAGCAATGCCTGCAATTTCTACTTCACTTTGCCCGGTTCCAACGGTTTCAATAAATATATAATCAAAATCTGCAGCCTGCATTAATGTTGTTATTTCAACGATGTTTGGATTAACGCCGCCGGTACTTCCTCTCGATGCTAATGAGCGAATAAATACATTCGGATGATTATACCATGCCTGCATTCTAATTCTGTCGCCAAGCAATGCGCCTGATGTAAATGGCGATGAAGGATCAATACATAAAACAGCGATTTTTTTTTCTTGCTTAATAAAATGTTCTATCAATGCATCTGTTAACGAGCTTTTGCCTGCGCCCGGCGGCCCGGTAATTCCAATTAACGGCGTTTGTTTTTGTTGTAACGATTGCAATAATGTAAACGCATCATCATTGTTATTTTCAACCAGTGTAATTGCACGTGCCAAAGCTTTTCTATCGCCATGTTGCATTTTATATTTTAATTCACTCAACATAAAAATGTTATTGAAGCTGCAATTTTTCTTTCATTAATTTATCTAAAGATGCTTTTACTTCCATGGGTTGTATGGCATTTATGCAATGGCAATCATCAGGTGTTTTTCTGCAATCTTCACAAAATTTATCTAACACAAAAACTTCAACTTTATGGCCAACAGGTTTCCATCGGCCCGGATGTTTTGGCCGCAGCGGCGGATACAATGCCAGCACATTTTTATCAAGCGCAGCGGCAATATGCGCCGGGCCGGTGCTGTTGGCAATTACGCAATCTGCATGGTTTACCAAACTAATAAATTGCGCTAAAGATAACTTGCCGGTAATATCAGTTATCTTATCACCGGCTTCATTAAAAATAGGTTCTAAAAATTTTTTTTCATTTTGTGTTCCTGAAAGAATGATGTTATAAAAATTTGTGTTTAAAGATTTTATTAAGGTTAAAAAATGTTCGATGCTCCATTCACGTGCATTGCCTTTTGATTTTGGATGAATGATAACATTGTATTTATTGCTTTGAATGATGTATTCATTTTCAGGCAATAATTTTTCTGTTTTAGTTAAGCCATACCAATCGCTGATCTCATCTAAAGAATAAATTTTATTGATGCCAAAAGGTTGCAGCAATTTTAAATTTAATTGCACTTCATGCAAGTCAGTACTTGCTCTTCTTAAATAAATTAATTTGTTGCAGGTAAACCAGTGAAATAAAGTGGTGGCTGTTCCAATACGCAACGGAATCTTTAATTGTTTTGCACGCACTGCCAATTCCTTTGATGTTTTTACATGAATAATGGCTTCAGGTTTTTTGCCATCAATGGTTATTTGTTTTGAAAGAAAATCGTTCACATCAATAAAAGCATCAAAATATTCACAGGCATCAATAAGTGCTTTTGTGTAGGCACTTGCAACAACAGCAACTTTTATATCAGGAAAAATATCTTTTAATTTTTTTGCCATCGGCATTATTAAAATCACATCGCCAATGCTGTCTGTTCTGGTTAAAATAATATTTGCGGGTGAAGCATTCAACAACAAGTCAGTTTTTTAAAATTTTATAATTGCGAAATGTAAACAAACGTTTGCCGGTTAATTTTTCATACCAGTATAAAAAAAAATCTTTGGCTTTAAATTGTTTTTGTGTGATGTTAAGCTCAACGTTCCAGTTTTGTTTTTTTATGCGTGGCAACATTGGCTGCGGATGTGTGCCCTTAAATTTTTGCAACGAATCAAATTCATTATAATCAAATACATCACTGCTTTCAAGCTTTGGCAACGCTTCTTTATTTTCCTGCCACAGATCAATTGAATTCTTTATTTTTTGCTGCATCAGTTTTGGATCTTTCACCCAGCCATAATGATACACCCATGCATTAACCGGTTTAACCATCAGCTTTTTTCCGTTGCGGCGAAAGCCCTGCGCATCTCTGTAAGCTGTTATTGTTTTATCATTTCTTATAATGCGCACTTCTTTGTTATACCATTTGCGGCTATCACCAACATAATCATAACTTCCATAAAAATGCAGGTAATTAAATACAAGTCCATCAACCCTTTTATCATCTTTATATTGCTGCGCTGTTTGTAAAATTGCTGCATGATATTTTTCATGCATCGCTTCATCGGCCTGAATATAAAATGCCCAATCACTGTCGTTTGCAATTAATGCAAAAGCTTTATCTGTTTCAACGGCAAGAATTTTTCCACCCTTATTTATTGAAGGATCCCAAACCGAATGATGTATTTTTATTTTAGGTGAATTGATTGATTTAATTAATGCTTCGGTTGCATCTGCGCTATCACCAATCAACACGATCATTTCATCAACAACGGGTAAAATAGAAGAGATGGCTTCAACAACAGGATAATCATTTATCACCGCATTTTTAATAATTGTAAAGCCCGAAATCTTCATACAACAATATTGTTAAGTTGTCAAAAGTAGCGTTTGTCTTCATACATCAATTTGTACATTTGCAGAATGCTATGACAAACTTCATTCCTATATTTCCGCTTGAACTTGTTGTGTACCCCGGAGAAAAACTTAACCTGCATATTTTTGAAGACAGGTATAAACAATTGATCAGTGAATGTTATAAAGATAAAAAGCCATTTGGCATTCCGCCGGTTTTAAAAAACCAGGTTGCTGAAACGGGCACGCTGGTAGAAATTACAGAAATTGTAAAACGATACGATGATGGCCGGATGGATGTTATAACAAAAGGTAAAAGTTTATACAGGGTTTTGGAAATTATTGGATCGATACCTGCAAAATTATACAGCGGCGCCATTGTTAAGCATTTGGCCAATGATGAAGAAAGTGTAAACCGGCATGTGCAAAAAATTGTGGAGAGCATTCGTGAGTTATACCGTTTGCTGCATGTTGATAAACAATTTTCAAAACCGGATGCTGAATTAAAAAGTTATGATCTTGCACATCATGCAGGGCTTTCTTTGCTGGAAGAATATGAACTGCTTTGTTTGCTGCGCGAAGATCAGCGTATTGAATATTTGCGCCGTCATTTAAAAAAAATAATTCCGATGGCTGCCGGTATTGAAAACCTGAAAAAGAAAATTCAACTCAATGGTCATTTTAAAGAATTAAAAGGTTTTGATTTTAATTCGGGCAAAATATAATTTAAATGCAAACCACGCTCTGCTTAGATTTTGGAAACACGCGTTTAAAATGTGCACTATTTAATGGCAGCGAATTAAAAGAAGAAATAACAATTGATGATGATAACACATCAACCATCGAAAATATTTTACAGCAATACCATCCTTCCAAAACAATTTTATCATCTGTTATACATCATAATGCTGAGATAGAAACGCTGTTAACTTCAAAAACAAAATTTCATAAACTCAGCGCTGCATCTAAACTGCCATTTACAACGCCTGTTGGCAAACCTGAAACTATTGGTGCAGACAGGCTGGCGCTGGTTGCTGCAGCCGTTTATTTTTATCCGCAACAACATAATTTAATTATTGGTTTAGGTTCGTGCATTACGTACAATTTTGTAAATAAGTTTCATCAATTTTTGGGTGGCTCAATTTCTCCTGGTTTAGAAATGCGTTTTAAAGCAATGAACCAGTTTACGGCAAAACTTCCGCTTGCAAAACCAGATTCAAATTTTCCTTTGATTGGATATGATACCAAAACCAATTTGCAAAGCGGCGTTATATTGGGCATGGCAAAAGAAATGGATGGAATTACTGATGAATATGCTTTGCGCTACAGCAACTTTAACGTGCATTTAACCGGCGGTGATATGCGCTTTTTTGTGCCTCTTATCAAAAACAAGATATTTGCAAGCCCTCACTTAATTTTTAAAGGTTTATATGCACTTAGTGAAACCAATGCTTAGTAAAATTTTTATCTGTACCAGTTTATTATTGCTTTCTTTGGTTTCTCACAGCCAGGAAAATTCGCCTTTTTCAAGGTATGGCATCGGCGATATTTATCCGCAGCAAAACATTACATCCCGCGGCATGGGCGGCATAAGTGCGGCGTATTCAAATGCGCAGGCAATCAATACCATTAATCCTGCGAGTTATGGAAACATCAGTATTGTTACTTATGATTTTTCATTGTCTGTTGATTCGCGTTCGCTGTTAAGCAATAGTCCTGTTGAAAAATATAATTCAGTAAATTTTTCGCCATCTTATTTGCAGTTGGGCGTTCCTTTAAGTAAAAAAGGATGGGGTTTAGTTTTTGGAATAAGGCCTGCAAGCCGCATAAATTATAGTGTTAGCAATGGAACCAGCATACATTATGATAGCCTTGGCACAACAGACAGTTTGCATCAAACGTTTGAAGGCAACGGCGGCTTAAACCAGGTGTTTTTTGGTTTGGGAAAAATATGGAGAGGAAAAAAAATACCAACCAATAGTTTTAGCATTGGCTTTAATGCCGGTTATGAATGGGGTGCTAAATATATAAGCACACAAATTGATTTTCCTTCAGACAGTTCGTATGAAAACTGGTATCGCTCCAACACAACAGATACAACGCATTTTTACGGCATGTTTGTTTCCCCCGGCATAATGGCAAGTATTACCTTAAAACAAACTACAAATCCGGTTTCAAAAATAAAAAATTCTTATGTGCTTGTTGTTGGCGGCTCCGGCACATTGCAGCAAAATTTAAATGCTTCAAAAAGCAGCGCCGTACAAACTTTTTATTTAGATGATAATGGTGCCATGGTTCCGGTAGACAGTATTTTGAAAGAGCCGCAGTTAGCAGGCAAAATAAATATACCGTTTAATTTTAATGGCGGTTTTATGCTAAATAAAATGTTAACCAACGGCCCGTTTCAAATTAAAAAATGGGGCATTGGTGCAGATTATTCTTTTGCGCAATGGTCAAAATATACTTATTTCGGTTCGCCCGATCAGGTGAATGATAGCTGGATGATACGCGCCGGCGCAGAGTTTTCACCCAACCCGTTCAGCAACAGGAATATTTTTAAAACCGGCACTTACAGGCTTGGTTATTACACGGGTAAAGATTACATAAATGCAGATGGCAATGGTTATAAAGTGCATGCATTTACATTAGGGTATTCATTCAATTTAAGAAAATATCATACATACGATAACCAGTTTACCATGATAAATACTGCCATCGAAGTTGGTAAAAGAGGAAGCAATGTTAATAATATCAGCGAGAACTTTTTTAAATTTTCACTCGGCTTATCTTTAAGCGATATTTGGTTTATTAAGCGCAAGTATGATTAGGCAACATCATTATCAAAAAATAATAAAGGCAGCCGTTTTAAGTGGCTGCTTTTTTATGGGTGCCTGCCATAACAATTACCAGGAAGTGCAGGATTTTGCAAAGAAAAAAATTCCGGTTGATAATGCCACTAACATAGAAAGTTATTTAAGCCAGGATGGAATTTTAAAAGCAAAACTTACTGCACCTGTAATGACCACGATACGCAACGATACGCCTAAAATAGAATTTCCGAAATCTTTGCATGTATATTTTTACGACAGCACCACTAAAATTCAAAGCAGCCTGTTTTCTAAATACGGTTTATATTATACAGGAAAGCGCCTTGTTTTTTTACGTGACAGCGTTGTATTTTTTAATACACAGGGCGATACCATGCGCTGCGAAGAATTGTGGTGGGATCAGGATAAGGAACTAATTTATAATACCGTTCCGGTGCATATTCGCAAGCCTGATGAAAAATTAGATGGCGATAGCATGAAGGCTGATCAAAATTTTAATCATTACACTATTTATAATGCACGGGGCCCTATAAATGTTGCCGACAGCATACTGCCATCAAACTAAGTTTAAAAAATGATTTGATGTGCTTAATCATATCAAACATTAAAAACTATTTTAGCCAATCAATTTGCTGTATGAAGAAGATATTTTTTTTATTAATCATCATTCACTATTCACTGATCACTTTTTCTCAAGATCCATGGATTATTAAAGCAGATAAAATTAATCCTTCAAACTATTATGGAATTACGGTTGCTAACGGAATGATCGGTATTGTATCATCACCCGAACCATTTAAAGTAAAAGATGTGGTGCTTGCCGGCGCTTACGATTTGTATGGCAGAGGACGCGTAAGCAACTTTTTGCGCAGTTTTAATTTACTGAACATGTATTTGGAAATTGATGGAAAGCGTTTGGATGCTTCATCAGTTACAAATTTTAAGCAGCAGCTTGATATGCATCATGCAGCATTCACCACAAGTTTTGATTATGGGGATAAAGCAACCGTTACTTACACATATTTCGCCTTACGCCATTTGCCATTTACTGTTTTAATAAATGTAACCATCATCGCAAAAAAAGATATTAATATAACTGCAGCCAGCGTAATGGAAGCGCCGGATGCTTTGCGTGATGTTGAAAATTATTATAATGAAATTGATCGTCCGCATGTAACCATTTCTTTGCTTACATCATCTGCAAAATCACCAACAGGAAAGTTGTTGATGTGTGCATCGAATACTTTTTTGTTTGATGAACCGCATGGCAGCGAGCCAAAAATTATTCATGAAATGTGGGATAATAATATGCACCTGATGAAGTTTTCAAAAACAATAAAAGCAGGAAATTCTTATACGTATTCTGTTGCAGGTTCATCTATAACTTCAGCGCAGCATGAAGACCCGTTGAACGAAGCAGAACGCATGACCATTTTTGCAAAGCTCGAAGGCAAAGAAAGGCTCATCAATTTTCATAACAAAGCATGGGATAGTTTATGGACGAGTGATATTGTTATTGATGGCGATGCGCAATCGCAACAAGATGTGCACAGCATGTTATATCATTTATATTCTTTTTCAAGAGAAGGTACAGGTTATTCTTTGTCGCCAATGGGTTTAAGCGGGCTTGGTTATAATGGTCATGTTTTTTGGGATGCAGATTTATGGATGTTTCCCGCATTGTTGGTAATGCATCCTGAGCTTGCAAAAAATATGGTTGAATACCGATATGAAAGATTGGATGAAGCAAAACGCAATGCATTTTCACATGGATATAAAGGCGCCATGTTTCCATGGGAAAGCGCGGAAACAGGTGTGGAAGAAACGCCGGTGTGGGCTTTGAGCGGTCCTTTTGAACATCACATAACCGCCGATGTTGCGTTGGCTGCATGGAATTATTATTGCGTTACGCAAGACACAACATGGCTTCGTGAAAAAGGTTGGCCGATACTTTCATCAACAGCAGATTTTTGGACAAGCCGTGTTGAAAGAAATGGCCCGCATCATTACGACATAAAAAATGTGGTTGCAGCAGATGAATGGGCCGAGAATGTGGACAACAATGCCTTTACAAATGCGGCGGCAATCAGCAATTTAAAGGCAGCGATTATGGCCGCAAGTATTTTAAATATAAAAGCAAATGATGACTGGCAAAATGTTGCTGATAATATTCCAATCTTAAAAATGCAAAATGGTGTTACGCAGGAATATGCCGGATATAAAGACACTGGCATTAAACAAGCCGATGTTAACCTGCTTGCCTATCCATTAAAAGTAATTACTGATACAAATCAAATTCGTAAAGATCTTGAATTTTATTCAGCACATGTTCCTAATGAAGGCACGCCTGCAATGACGCAGGGAATATTTGCTTTATTATATTCAAGATTGGGAGATGGTGCAAAAGCGTATCACTGGTTTAAGGAGGCTTACGTGCCAAATTTGTTGCCTCCGTTTCGCGTAATTGCAGAAACAAAAGGCGGAACGAATCCATATTTTGCAACAGGCGCAGGTGGAATTTTGCAGGCAGTATTAATGGGTTTTGGTGGTTTGGATATTACGCCGCATGGCATCACACAAATAAAAACGGCTATGCCGCCGCAATGGAAATCGCTTACTTTAAAAGGTATTGGCGTTGATAAAAAAACGTATGTTATAAAATGATTTCTCGCGAAGAAGCAAAGAATCGCAGAGGCGCAGATACATAAAGTTTGCGCCTTTTCTTATGCTTTGTTTGCGGCTTTGCGTGAATTCCCAACGATGGCTGCATAAATTCTCTCTCAAAAAGATATTCACCATTTAAAAATAAATGTGAATTAAATGTAAGTTATTATTAGGTTATTTCATTTCAGTATATGTATCTTTCTCCCTTGAAAGCCTTATAACAAAGGTTTTTGAGAAAAAAAATAACTCTTTAAATTTAAAACATCATGGCAACAGCAAAAAAAGCCGCTCCAAAAAAAGCAGCAAGAAAACCAAATGCAGCATTTATGGCACCACTTACACCTGGCGATAAATTAGCTGCAGTAATCGGTGAAAAACCTGCACCAAGAACTGAAATTGTAAAAAAGATTTGGGATTACATTAAAAAAAATAATCTGCAGGATAAAAAGAATAAACGCATGATTAATGCAGATGCAAAATTGAAACCTTTGTTTGGTAAAGACCAGGTTTCTATGTTTGATTTAGCTAAAATAGTAAACGATAATATTAAAAAATAAACTTGCTTGCTAACAAAATATACCTACTGCGAAGTGTAAAAACTTCGCAGTTTTTATTTCATTAAATGCTGATAAATGCAACTTATAATTTTTATTGATTGCATTTTAAATCATCACTGCCCACAACAATTTTATAAACAGCTGATTGCTGAATTAAATTAATTTTACTTCTTTAAACCAACATAATGTATAATTTACTTAAAGGAAAAAAGGGAATTATATTCGGCGCTTTGAACGAACAAAGCATTGCCTGGCAAACAGCAAAAGCTTGTTTTAATGAAGGTGCCGAACTGGTGTTAACCAATGCGCCCATTGCTTTGCGCATGGGCGAAATAAATAATTTATCAAAAGAATGCAACAATGCTCCTGTTATTGCTGCCGATGTTGTAAATATGGATGATCTTAAAAAATTGTTTGAAGAAAGCATAAAGCATTTTGGCGGCGGCATAGATTTTATTTTGCATTCTATTGGTATGAGTTTAAATGTTCGCAAAGGAAAAGCCTACACAGAAATTGATTATAATTTCAACCAAAAAACACTTGATATTTCTGCAATGAGCCTGCATCGTGTTTTACGCACAGCATGGGATTTAGATGCCCTGAACGAAAGTGCCAGCGTTATTGCACTTACTTACATTGCGGCTCAGCGCGTGTTTCCCGATTATAATGAAATGGCCGATGCAAAAGCTTTGCTTGAAAGTGTAACACGCAGCTTTGGTTACTATTATGGCGTTAGAAAAAAAGTTAGGGTAAATACAGTTTCACAATCACCAACAAAAACAACTGCAGGCAGTGGCGTAAAAGGTTTTGAAGGCTTTATGAATTATGCTGAAAAAATGAGCCCGTTGGGTAATGCTTCTGCAGAAGATTGCGCTAAATTTTGTACGCTCATTTTCAGCGATTATGCAAAAATGGTTACCATGCAAAATTTATTTCATGATGGCGGCTTCAGCTTTACCGGCGTTACACAACAAGTGGTTGAACAAATGGAGAAGCAGTAATGAGATGAGCTTATGCATAGTGTAGAAATTTATTCCGGCAATCATTCCGCGTTATCTTTCGTTGCTTCTTAAAAAAAATAATGGCATGATATTTTATTTATATTATGCATTGTTCATCTTTAAAACTTATTACTATGTTACGCTGGACATTAATATTTCTCGTAATTGCCATTATCGCCGCAATTTTTGGTTTTGGCGGTATATATGTAGCCGCCGCTGGTATAGCTAAATTCTTATTTTTCCTTTTTATTGTATTGTTTATTTTATCATTAATATTTGGAAGAAGAGGACCTGTTTCAGACGATATTTGACCAATCGAAATACATTAAGCAGCGCAGGCATTATACAATGCCTGCGCTTTTATTTTATACAGGTTTCAAGCTTTCATCTTAATAAATTAACTGTTTACTTTGCATTATTATGCAGGCAGATTTTCTTGTAATCGGCTCAGGCGTTGCCGGGTTAACTTACGCCATTAAAATTGCAAAAGCGTTTCCTGAAAAAAGCATTATCATTCTTACAAAAACAACGGCAGATGAAACCAATACAAAATATGCGCAAGGTGGCGTAGCCGGTGTTTGGGATGCAAACGACAGTTTTGAAAAACATATTGAAGATACATTAATAGCCGGCGATGGTTTGTGTAATGAACATATTGTAGAAATTGTGGTGAAAGAAGGGCCCGAACGTATAAAAGAAATAATTGATTACGGTGCCATGTTTGATAAAGATGAAGCGGGTGAATATAGTTTGGGCAGAGAAGGCGGCCACAGCGAAAATCGTGTGCTTCATCATAAAGATGTTACCGGCCAGGAAATTGAACGTGCTTTGCTGAAAGAAATAAAAAAGTTTTCCAACATACAATTCATTAATTATTGTTTTGTTGTAGATATCATCACCCAACATCATCTTGGTTATTTGGTTACAAAATCCACAACTGATATTACTTGTTTTGGCGTGTATGTTTTAAACATTACCAATAATCAAATTGAAAAAATATTATCTCCTGTAACCGTTCTTGCAACCGGCGGCTGCGGGCAGGTGTATCGCACAACAACAAATCCAAAAATTGCAACCGGCGATGGCATTGCCATGGTATATCGTGCAAAAGGCAAAGTAGAAAATATGGAGTTCATACAATTTCATCCAACAGCATTGTATGAACCGGATGTTTCTCCTTCTTTTTTAATTACTGAAGCTGTACGCGGCGATGGCGGCATTCTTCGTAATAAAAATAATGAAGCTTTTATGGAGCGTTATGATGAAAGAAAAGATTTGGCGCCACGTGATATTGTTGCCCGTGCCATTGATAATGAAATGAAGCGTGCAGGAACAGAATATGTTTACCTCGATTGCAGGCACATGAACATAGAAAAATTTATTCATCATTTTCCGAATATTTATGAAAAATGTTTAAGTATTGGCATTGATGTATCTAAGCAGATGATTCCTGTTGCACCTGCTGCACATTATAGTTGCGGCGGCATAAAAACAGATGAATGGGCCTGCACTTCTATTTTAAATTTATATGCCTGTGGCGAGTGTGCCAGCACCGGGTTGCATGGCGCCAATCGTTTGGCAAGTAACAGCTTGTTAGAAGCAATGGTTTTTGGCCATCGTGCTTACTTAAACACGCTTGAAAAATTAAAGTGGGTTTCAAATAATGAAGTTGATAAAGCCTCCTCTTTTGGAAGAGTTTTGGAGAAGACCGTTCCTGATTGGAATGCACAAGGCACATCTGAACCAAAAGAAATGATTTTGATAACGCAAAGCTTAAAAGAGCTGCAGCAAATAATGAGTGATTATGTAGGAATTGTTCGTAACGATGTGCGGCTTGAACGCGCCATGAAACGGCTTGATCTTTTATTTCATGAAACAGAAGCTTTATACAAATCAACAAAGGTTTCTCCGCAATTATGCGAACTGAGAAATTTAATAACTGTTGGTTACCTTATTGTAAAAAGCGCAGAGTTTAGAAAAGAAAGCCGCGGCCTGCATTACAACACAGACCATCCTTATAAAAGCGGGCTTGTACAAAATATTATTTTATAATTTTCAGCTTACAATGTACTATTTGTTATATGGGTTTTTATATCTTGTTTCATTATTACCCTTCTGGATTTTATACGGCATCAGTTATGTTGCTTACGTAATTATTTATCATTTTATTGGATATAGAAAAGATATAGTTTTATCAAACCTTGATATTGCATTTCCAAACAAATCTTTATCTGAAAAAAAAATTATTGCAAAACAATTCTATAAAAATTTTACAGATAGTTTTATTGAAACAATAAAATTGCTGAGCATTTCAAAAAAGCAATTGAATAAAAGATTTATTTGTAATTACGACAGCGTGAATAAATATTATGCAACAGGCAAAAATGTGCAGTTGCATTTGGCGCATTTTTTTAATTGGGAATATGCAAATCTTTCATTCAGTATGTATTCAAAATTTCAGTTGCTTATTGTGTATATGCCTATTACAGCAAAAGCATTGGATAAACTTTTTTTTAAACTAAGAACCCGTTTTAATGCAAAGCTAATTTCTGCAACATCTTTTTTAAAAGAATTTAAACCATTCAGCCGTCAAAGATTTTGCCTTGTTTTTGTTGCAGATCAAAGTGCCGGTCATCCTGCGGCTGCTTACTGGCTGCCTTTTTTTGGAAAGCTTACGCCGTTTGTAACCGGCCCCGAAAAAAGCGCAAGATTAAATAATGCGGCATGTTTATATGCAAAGTTTAATAAGATAAAACGCGGTTATTATCACCTGGAGTTTCATGAAATTTCGGATGGAGAGCAGCGTTTAAATGAAGGCGAACTAACAAGGCGCATGATTGAACATATTGAAAACAATATACGTGAAGAACCCGCTGATTATTTGTGGACACACAGGCGATGGAAACATACATTCGATCCAAAACTTCACCAGTTATTATGATGCAAAAATTAAACTTGCATCACCATAACTTAAAAACCGGAAATTATTTTGTAACGCATAATCATAAACCTTTTTCCAGTTATCGCCCATAATTGAAGCAACCAATAATAATAAAGTAGATTTTGGCTGATGAAAATTTGTTATCAATGCATTTGCAATTTTAAGTTTGTAAGGCGGCGCAATAATAATTTGTGTTTTTGAAATCAATTTTGTTTGATTGTTTTCTTTCATCCAATTCAAGAGTGCATTTAAAGATTTTTCGGCAGAAATATCTTCATCATTATCATCATACTTTTCATAAGCATCCCATTGTTTTACGCTAATATCTTCGATGCTAATTTTCTGTTGGCTATTAACCGTTAACAGTTGACTGACTTTCACTCCCATCCAATACAAACTTTCTATAGTACGCAGCGTTGTTGTGCCAACTGCAATTATGTTTTGATATAAAGCATTTAAAATTTTTTCAACCAGTTCAATGTTTACTTCAAAAAATTCTGCATGCATTTCATGCGCTTCAATTGTTTCTGTTTTTACTGGTTTAAATGTGCCTGCGCCAACATGCAGCGTAACAAAATCTTTTGTAATATTTTTTGATGATAATTTTTGAAACAATTCATCTGTAAAATGCAAACCTGCTGTTGGTGCGGCAACAGAACCATCGTGTTTTGCATAAACAGTTTGATAACGTTCAGCATCTTCTTTTTCTGCTTCGCGATGTAAATAGGGTGGCAACGGAATAACGCCGCCAGTATGCAATATTTCTGCAAAGCTTACTGTGTCATCATTCCAAAAAAACTCAACAACAAAATTTTCATCTTGCCGGTTTATTTTTTTTGCGTGCAGTAAAATTTCTTTGTTGTTATAAACGATTGTTTTTGTAAGCAATTCCTGTTTCCATTTTTTTGCGTTGCCCACCAAACATTTCCATAAAATTGTTTGTGTTTCATGCATTGCCGTTGCTATGTCTGCATTTTCGCTGGCAGGTTCAAGGCAAAATATTTCTATAGTTGTTCCTGAATTTTTTTTAAATAATAATCTTGCTTCAACAACTTTTGTGTTATTAAAAAGAAGAAGCGAATTTTTGCGAAGATGTGTATCAAGATTAAAAAATCTGTCTTCATTTATAATTCCATCTTTCCAAATTAACAGCTTGCTTTCATCTCTTTTTTTAAGCGGATGTTTTGCAATTTTTTCATCGGGCAAATCATAATCAAAATGTTTTATTGAAAGATGTTTTGGAGAAGTAAGCATAATAAATCACAGGTTATCCACTTTAAATTCAGGTTTAATATTAAAATAAAAAGGGCAATTGCCTTATAACCCTTACTGGCATTGTGTTGTAGCTAAAAAATTTATGTGGACAAATAAGAATTCTTCAATTTTACTTAAAAAGTGGGAAAAAGTGTTATTTTGTGTCAATATTATTTATATTCGTTATTAAATTTCATAAATGGCTGGTTTTCTGGGTGAATACGAGGCAACAATTGATGCGAAAGGCCGCTTTCTTTTGCCAGGCGGAATTAAAAAGCAAATGCCTGCCGAAACAAGCACCATCGTTATCAGCCGTGGTTTTGAAAAATGTTTGTTGTTATACCCGCTAAAAGCCTGGGAAGCCATTGAAGAAAAAATTAAAAAGTTAAACGATTTTAATCCGAAGGTAAGCCAATTCAGAACATTGTTTGTTGGCGGCGCTACCTATGTTGAATTAGATTCTGCGGGCAGAGTTTTATTGCCACCTTCTTTACGCGAATATGCGGGCCTTGGTAAAGATATTTTGCTTGCATCTGACATTGATAAAATAAAAATTTGGGATTCCGGTAAGTATAAAAAGCTCTTTGAAGAATTTTCATCTGATGCTTTCGCAAACCTTGCGTCGGAAGTAACAGGCAACATCAACATTTAAAACAGTTATATGCAAGATGCCTCATCTGCTTATCATGTTCCTGTTTTATATGATGAAGCTATTGATGCATTAAATATACAACCAAATGGTGTGTATGTTGATTGCACTTTTGGCGGCGGCGGTCATGCTAAAGGCATTCTTGAAAAATTAAATGATGAAGGAAAATTGATTGCATTTGACCAGGATGCTGATGCCAAAAAAAATATTCCCGATGATGAACGATTGATTTTTATTCCGCACAACTTTCGCCATTTGCAGCGCTTTTTAAAGCTGCATAAATATGCTGCAGTAAATGGTGTGCTTGCAGATTTAGGCGTAAGCAGTTTTCAGTTTAATGAAGCAGAACGTGGTTTTTCAACACGCTTTAATGGCCCGCTTGATATGCGCATGGATCAGCGCACAGAAAAAACAGCATCAGCAATTTTAATGCAGTACAGCGAAGCGCAGTTGCACAAAATGTTTGAGCAATATGGCGAAGTTTCTAATTCAAAAACTTTGGCCAAAACATATCGTTCAGCAACGCAATTCAATGCCGCTAAAAAACATTGAAATATTTAAACAACTGTTGCAGCCGGTTATAAAAGGCAATCCAAATAAATATTTAGCGCAGGTTTTTCAGGCATTAAGAATTGAGGTAAATGATGAAATGGGCGCTTTAAAAGAAATGCTGCATCAATTGCCAAATGCATTGTTGCCAAAAGCAAGAGTTGCCATCATCACCTTTCATTCAATTGAAGACAGAATTGTAAAAAATTTTTTTAAACAGGCGAATAATGAAGAAGATGAAAATCCTTTCAGCACAAAAAAGAAAGAAGAAATTTTTAAGATAATAACAAAGAAACCGGTTTTACCATCAACAAAAGAAATTAATAAAAATTCAAGAGCAAGAAGCGCAAAATTAAGAGTGGCAGAAAAAATATAATGTGGTGTTTTAAAAAAACATTTTATGAAATTTTTTAAGGAGGCAGCAAAACTTCCGTTAGAACAGGAGCAAACAAAATCTTCGCTGCGGCGGGGGCACATTAATTATACGTGGATATTAAAACATTTTTCTTTTTTAATGTTCCTGGCATTGCTTGCTGTTATTTATATAGCAAACGGGCATTGGGCAGATAATACCATTCGGGATATTAACATAACACAAAAGCAGGTAAAAGATATGGAATATGAATACAAGAATTTAAAAAGCCTGGAAATGTATCGCAGCAGAGAATCTCAGATAACGCAGGCAGCAGCGGCATTGGGTTTAAAGCCCGCTGCACAGCCGCCAGTTAAACTTGAAGTGCAAACATCAACAACAAAAAACTGAAAAACCATCCATAAAATCTAAACAAAAAGGGAAACAGTTGCTAACCTAAAACACTTTAATTAAATGGAAATTAAGAAAGACATATTATGGCGTGTTTATCTCTGCTTTTTAGCAATAGCCGTGATATGTGCTTTTGTAATTGGTAAAGCTTTTTATATTCAGCAGGTGCAGGGTGCATACTGGCATAGCATGAGCGATAGTATGCATACCCGCATTGAAGAAGTAGATGCAGAACGCGGAACTATTTACAGCGAAGATGGCCAGATGCTTAGCACAAGCATTCCGCAGTTTGATATTTATGTTGATTTTAAAGCTGATGGCTTGCTTAATAATAATGGAAAAATTTTTAAAAATAATGTTGACTCTTTAAGCATTTGTTTGGCAAATCTTTTTAAAGATAAATCTGCAAACCAATACAGATCGCTTTTAAATAACGGTTATAAAACAAAGAGCCGCTACTTTCTTTTAAAGAAAAAAGTAAGCTTTGATGAGTACCAGCAATTAAAAACTTTTCCGCTGGTGCGGCTTGGCAAAAACAGCAGTGGTTTTATTGCTGAAGTGCAAAACATCCGCTTAAATCCGTATCAATTATTAGCATTCAGAACTATTGGTTTAGAAAGGCAAAACGCACAAAAAGTTGGTCTTGAACAAACTTATGATACACTGCTCAAAGGCACAGCAGGCAAGCGTTTGGTGAGATATATTTCGGGCGGTGTTGCCGTTCCTGTAAATGAAGATTATGACATTCAGCCAAAGAATGGAAAGGATATAATTACAACGCTCGACAGCCGCATACAGGAAATAACAGAAAATGCTTTAATGAAAATGATGATAAGCAATGAAGCAGAACATGGCTGTGCAATTGTTATGGAAGTAAAAACGGGAAAGATAAAAGCTATTGCAAATCTTGGGCGCCAGCCAAATGGTTCTTACTGGGAAGATTTTAATTATGCGATGACGCCAACTGAACCTGGTTCTACATTTAAACTGGCAACACTTATTTCAATTTTAGAAGATAAAAAAGTTACGCTTAACAGCACAGTAAATCTTGAAGGCGGAGTTTGGACGATCAACGGCAGAACAGTGTATGATTCAGAAAAACATGATGCAGAAGAAAGCAATACAAACGTTAAGCGTGCATTTGAATTAAGCTCAAACGTTGGCCTGGCAAAGTTAGCTTACGGAAGTTATGCTTCAAATCCGGCTCAGTTTGTAAACCATCTTAAAGCATTGCATCTTGATTCAGTTACAGGCATTGATTTATATGGTGAACGACCCGCCGTTTATAGATCATCCCGGCAGCAAATACTGGAGTGCAACCACATTGCCCTGGATGGCATTTGGTTACAATGTGCTTGTTACGCCTTTGCACACATGCATGTTGTATAATGCTGTTGCAAATAATGGTTTAATGATGAGGCCATATTTATTAAATGCAGTAATGCAGGAAGGAAATGTTGTTAAACAATCGCAGCCTGTTGCTATAGAAAAAATTTGCGACAGTGCAACATTGCAGCAATTGAAAGAATGTTTGATTGGTGTTTGCAGAGATCCTGGCTCAACAGCTTATAAATTATTTAAAGGTACAACGTACCCGGTTGCAGGTAAAACAGGAACCGCTCTTGTTGCAAATGGCAATCATGGTTATGCAGATCATATTTATCAGTCATCTTTTGTTGGATATTTTCCTGCAGATAACCCGCAGTACACATGCGTTGTTGTAATAGTTAATAAACCACATGCGGTGTTGTATTATGGAGGTGCTGTTGCAGGGCCGGTATTTAAAGAAATTGCTGATCGCCTTGTTACTTTAAATGCACCGCAACCAGATAGCGTTAAATATGCAACCGTAAAATCAATCGACAGTTCATCTTACAGCTATGCAGGTTTTCAGAATGATATAAAATCAGTTTTATCAACCATAAAAATTTCTTATAAAGATTCTGCAAAAACAGAACTGGCAAAAATGAGCAGGCAAAAAAATCAGCCGGTATTAACAAGCATTGCAATAAACAATAAATACATGCCGGCATTAAATGGTTTGGGTTTAAAAGATGCTTTATTTATCTGCGAAAATGCCGGGCTTGTTGTAAAAGTTAATGGAAGCGGAAAAGTAATCAATCAATCTATAAATGCAGGCTCGCCAATAGCAAAAGGGCAATTAATAAACCTTCAATTGAAAACAACAGATTGAAAAAACTTGAAGACATATTATATAAAGTGCGGATAATTTCCATTCACGGAAACAGAGACGTTGATGTAAATGCAATTGTAATTGATTCAAGAAAAGTTAAGACTGGTTGTGTTTTTATTGCAATTAAAGGAGAAAAATTTGATGGGCATCTTTTTATTGAACACGCTGTAAACGCCGGTGCTGCTGTTATTGTATGTGAGATGTTGCCGCAAACATTAAACGAAAAAGCAACATACATACAGGTAAAAAATTCGCATGAAGCAACAGCATTTATCGCACATAATTTTTATGATGAACCTTCAAAGAAATTAAAACTGGTTGGTGTTACAGGAACAAATGGCAAAACCACCATTGCAACATTGCTGTTTAAATTATTCAGTGCTTTAAATTATAAATGTGGATTGATAAGCACTGTGCAAAATCAAATTGCAAATGATATCATTCCTTCAACACATACAACGCCGGATGCCATTAGTTTAAACGCATTATTAAAACAAATGGCTGATGCAGATTGCACACATGTTTTTATGGAATGCAGCAGCCACGCAATTCATCAGCATCGCATAACAGGTTTGCATTTTACCGGCGGCATCTTTAGCAACATCACACACGATCATCTTGATTATCATAAAACATTTGAAGAATACATCCGCGTAAAAAAATCATTCTTTGATGATCTTACAAGTGATGCTTTTGCTTTATCAAATCTTGATGAAAAACGCGGCACCGTTATGTTGCAAAATACGCCTGCAAAAAAATTTTATTACGGTTTAAAAAGCGTTGCTGATTTTAAAGGAAAGATTTTAGAGAATGCATTAACGGGTTTAATAATGCAGATGAATGATAAAGAAGTGCACTTCAGGTTAATCGGCGAGTTTAATGCATACAATATTCTTGCTGTGTACGGCGCAGCTATTTGTTTGGGTGAAAACAGTGAAAAGGTATTACTCATTTTAAGCAATTTAACCGGGGCCGAAGGCAGGTTTGATTACATCATCAGTAAAGAAAAAATTATTGGTATTGTTGATTATGCGCATACGCCTGATGCGTTGCAAAATGTTTTATCAACCATAAAAAAATTACGCAAGGTGATGAACAGGTTATAACAGTTGTGGGCTGCGGCGGCGATCGTGATAAAACAAAACGCCCGGTGATGGCAAAGATTGCAACTGAGTTCAGCGATCGTGCAATTTTTACCAGCGATAATCCGCGCAGCGAAGACCCGAATGAAATTTTAAAAGATATGGAAGCTGGTTTAAACAGTGCCGGCAAACGTAAATCATTTCAATTACAGATAGAAGAGAAGCGATTAAAACAGCAGTAAGTTTTGCCAACAGCGAAGACATAATTCTGCTTGCAGGAAAAGGACATGAAAAATATCAGATCATCAAAAACAAACAATTGCATTTTGATGATAAAGAAGTTTTAAAAGAAATGTTTGAATTGTTGAATAAGTGAAGTCGATGGTCAACGGTCGATAGTCCATAGCTGGATGACCGATAACCGTTTACCAAAAACCATTTTAAAGGATTGACAAATAAAAAGCCCATGGTCATCACGAACGGCTGTTGACGGTTGACTGTGGGCGGTGGACTTAAATATGCTCTACTACTTCTTCACATGGTTAAATAAGCACTACGATGTAAGCGGTGCACGCCTGTTTGAATACAACTCATTCAGAACGGCAATGGCTGTTTTATTCTCGCTGCTTATTGCCATGGTGTATGGGAGAAAAGTAATAAATATTCTGCGTAAAAAACAAATAGGTGAAACTGTAAGAGATCTTGGCTTGCAGGGCGAACAACAAAAAAAAGGAACGCCAACCATGGGCGGTATTATTATTTTACTGGCCATTGTTGTACCAACATTGCTGTTTGCTGATTTAGGTAAAGTATATATACGGTTAATGTTGTTGTGCACCGTTTGGTTAGGAATAATTGGTTTTTTAGATGATTATTTTAAACTGCGTGCAAGAAGAAAAGCATTGGCTGAAGGAAAATTTTATTCAAAAAAAGATCGTGATGGTTTGGCTGGACTTACAAAAATTATTGGCCAGGTTGGGCTTGGGCATCATCATCGGTGTAACATTATATTTTAACAGCAATGTTGTTGTTCAAAGAGAACTTATCGGTGCGCAAACTGTTCGTTCAACTTTAGAAAAAGGTGAAAGAGTTGCAAAAGATTCAAACATAATCACACGAAATATTAATGGTGTGCAGCGTCGTTTTGCAGAAGTTAAAACACCCATCACAACCATTCCGTTCGTAAAAAATCATGAGCTGAATTACAGCAAAATTATTAGCTGGATAAGTGCTGATGCAGATAAATACACCTGGATTCCTTACATCATCATCGTAACATTTATTATTACTGCTGTTTCAAACGGCGCAAATATTACAGATGGTTTAGATGGCCTTGCTGCAGGCGTTAGTGCCATTATCGGTGCAGGTTTGGGCATCTTCATTTTTGTAAGCGGCAATTATGTGCTGGCAGATTATCTCAACATCATGTACATACCAAACCTTAGTGAACTGGTAATTTTTATTGGCGCATTTGTGGGTGCCTGCATTGGGTTTTTATGGTACAACACTTACCCTGCACAGGTTTTTATGGGCGATACCGGAAGCCTTGCCCTCGGCGGCATCATTGCATCGCTTGCCATTATTGTTAGAAAAGAATTGCTGATACCAATTTTTTGCGGCGTGTTTTTAATAGAAAATTTAAGCGTGGTAATGCAGGTAAGTTATTTTAAATACACAAAAAGAAAATACGGTGAAGGCAGAAGAATTTTTTTGATGAGCCCGCTGCATCATCATTATCAAAAGAAAGGATTTCATGAAAATAAGATCGCAGTGCGGTTTTGGATTACAACCATATTATTAGTAGTAGCATCAATCATAACATTAAAAATAAGATAGTGTTTGAACCGGGATTTTGGCGGATTAAAAGATTAAAGAATTAGAAAGAGAATTTTTATGGTACAAGCGACAGAATAAGCATTGAGCACGGTTGTGTCACTCCCTTGTACAGTATTAATTCTATTCAACAAAAGCTTAGTGCCTTCGTGGCTAATAAAAAATGTATAAGCACTTATATAGTTTGAAACAGAGGATGAACAATGATATACAGTACAAGGGAGTGACACAAGGGACGATGCCATGAAGTACAAAAGCCGGTAACAAAAAATAGAAAGTAAAAACATAAACGTGCCAGAAAAAAACACAACAACACCGAATCAAAGTTCCCTTCTCCACTCGTGGAGCGGGATTAGGGGTGAGGGGTTGCTTTGCATTCTTGGCGGCGGAGAAAGCGGTGTTGGCGCAGCATTGCTGGGCAAACAAAAAGGGTATGAAGTGTTTTTAAGTGATGCTGGGTTTATCAGCGAAAAATATAAAACAGAATTAAGCACAAACAATATTGCATTTGAAGAAGGTGGTCATACAACAGCAAAAATTTTAAGTGCAAATGAGGTGGTTAAAAGCCCTGGCATACCTGAAAAAAATGAAATGATAAAAGCCATTCGTTCAAAACAAATTCCGGTTATCAGCGAAATAGAATTGGCTTATCGGTTTAAAGGTGATGCAAAAATTATTGCCATTACAGGCAGCAATGGTAAAAGCACAACCACATCACTTATTTATCATATCTGCAAAAAAGCAGGAATGGATTGTGCGCTTGTGGGCAACATTGGTTATTCGTTCGCTAAACAAATTGCAGAAAATCCAAAGCCATTGTATGTGGCAGAAATAAGTTCTTTTCAATTAGATGATATAAAAGATTTCCGTGCCGATGTTTCCGTGTTATTAAACATTACTGAAGATCATCTCGACCGCTACGATTACAAATTTGAAAATTATATAAACAGCAAGTTCCGCATCATTCAAAACATAACAGCAAACGATTACTTCATTTATAATGCAGACGATGAAGTGATAAATAGCAAACTTCAAACAACAACATTACACACTAACTCATTACCATTTTCTATGAAATACGAACCAACCAACGGCGGCTACATAAAAGGAAAAAATATTGTGCTTCGGGTGAACGATGAACGGGCAAGCTGGAGCATTTACGACTTTGCGTTAAAGGGAAAACATAATCAATACAACACAATGGCATCGTGCATTGCAGCAATGGTAATGGGCATTCGAAAAGAAAAAATCCGCGAAGCGGTTACAGATTTTCAAAGCCTTGAACACCGCATGGAACATGTGGCAACCGTGCGTGGAGTTGAGTTTATAAACGATAGTAAAGCCACTAATGTAAACAGCACCTGGTATGCACTGGAAAGCATGGATAAGCCAGTGATTTTAATTCTTGGCGGCCTTGATAAAGGCAACGATTACAGTTTGATTGAAGGACTTGTAAAAGATAAGGTAAAAGCAATTGTTTGTTTGGGAATTGATAATTCAAAAATTCATAAATCTTTTGATGGAACGATTTCGCCAATTATAGATACAGCAAGCGCCGAAGATGCCGTAAATCATTCTTTTAAGCTTGCTGATAAAGGTGATGTGGTTTTGTTAAGCCCTGCCTGCGCAAGCTTTGATTTATTTAAAAATTATGAAGATCGCGGAACACAGTTTAAAAAAGCCGTAAAAAATCTATAAGCACTTATATATTCTTTGTTATGATGACCACAATTAAAGATCAATTATTCTCACAATTAAATGCGGCGCAAAGCATTCATAAAAATATGATGCATCGTGCTCGTGGCGATAAATATATCTGGAGCATAGTTGTTTTGCTTGCAATAACATCATTACTGGTTGTGTACAGCGCAACAGGTTCGCTGGCATATAAATATTATGCAGGAAACACTTTTGTATATCTCTTTAAACAACTTGCTTTTATTATAATTGGCGTGCTGGTGATTTATTTCATGCATCGTGTAAATTATTCTTTGTATTCAAGAATATCATTATGGCTGTATTTGCTTTCCATTCCATTGCTTGTTTATACTTTATTTTTTGGCGTTGAAGTAAATGATGCAAGCCGGTGGATAAAATTGCCCGTTATTAATCTTACCATTCAAACAAGCGACCTTGCAAGGCTGGCGCTGTTTATGTATTTATCAAGGCAGCTCAGCCGCAAACAAAATGTTATCAAAGATTTTAAAAAAGGTTTTCTGCCACTCATTATTCCGGTTGCCATTATTTGTGTATTGATAATGCCGGCAAATCTTTCAACCGCATTGTTAACAGGGCTAACATCATTGCTATTAATGTTTATTGGCCGCGCAAGTGTTAAACATATTTTGCTTGTTTTATTTATTGCAGCCATTCCGGTGTTGCTTATTGTTGCCATTGCTGTATCTACATATAACGGTAACAATAATGCAGATAATAATTCTAAAACCGGTATTGCATCAACATTAAATTCAATGGGCAGGTTTGGCACCTGGGTGCAGCGCACGCAAGATTTTATGTATGCAAAAGATGAAGAAATTCCTTACCAGGTACAACAACAAAATATTGCAATTGCCAACGGCGGAATTTTATTCGGACTTGGCCCCGGCAACAGCAAACAGCGTAATTATTTGCCGCAGGCTTATAACGATTCAATTTATCCGATCATCATAGAAGAATATGGTTTACTTGGCGGCTTATTCATCATATTTCTTTACCTCGTTTTTTTATTCAGGTGCATTCGCGTTTTTAGAAAATGCCCGTATGCGTTTGGTGCATTTCTCGCATTAGGATTGAGTTTCACCTTAGTTATTCAGGCCATAGCAAACATGGCGGTTGGCGTAAATCTTATTCCTGTTACAGGTGTTACGCTGCCATTGGTAAGCATGGGCGGAAGTTCATTTTTATTTACCTGCGCATCAATCGGTATTATTTTAAGTGTGGCAAGAAATATAGAACAATCAGAAAATAATCCCGACTTAAAAGTGGGTTTGATTGAAGTAGATAATGTAAAACAAAAAGCAAAACCAGAAGTTGAATAAATGAGTGATGACAAAAATATAAACGTTGTTAAAAGTTCCGCTTCAGGTGAAGCGGGCTTGCGTTTTATCATTGCCGGCGGTGGCACGGGCGGACATATTTTTCCGGCAATTGCTATTGCAAATGCTATAAAAGAATTAAAGCCTGATAGTGATATATTATTTGTTGGCGCAACAGGAAAAATGGAGATGGAAAAAGTGCCGCAGGCTGGTTATAAAATTAAAGGATTAACAATAGCAGGTTTTGAAAGACATTCTTTGATAAAAAATATTTGGTTGCCTTTTAAGCTAATTAAAAGTTTTTTTCAGGTTAGAACCATCTTTAAAAATTTTAAACCTGATGCAGTAATTGGTGTTGGCGGTTATTCAAGCTTTCCTGTTTTAAAATCTGCGCAGCAAAAAGGCATTCCAACTTTTATTCATGAAAGCAATTCGTTTGCAGGCAAAAGCAATATTATGCTTGGAAAAAATGCAACAAAAATTTTTGTGGCAAGTGAAGGCATGGATAAATTTTTTCCTGCAGAAAAAATTGTAATAACCGGCAACCCTGTGCGCAAAAGCATTGCAGAAAGTAAAGTGAGTAAAGAAGAAGCGTTGCAATTTTTTAATCTTGAACAAGGTAAAGCAACGGTGTTAATACTTGGCGGAAGCCTTGGTGCAAGAAGCATTAATGAAGTTATATGGCAACATATTCTTGATTTTAATCCTTTGGATATTCAATTGATATGGCAAACAGGAAAAACAACGGCTGCCAAATATTTAGAAAGAGCAAAGCCGGTTAGCAATGTTTGGGCAAATGATTTTATAAATGAAATGGATAAGGCTTATGCGGCTGCAGATATGGTTGTATCAAGATCAGGTGCAATGAGTGTTGCAGAATTATGTGTAGCGAAGAAGCCGGTAATATTTGTTCCGTTTCCATTTGCTGCAGAAGACCATCAAACAGTAAATGCACAATATCTGGTTAACAAAAACGCAGCATTGATGGTAAAGGATGAAATGGTGAATGCAAGATTGTTTACCGAAATCATCAGTCTTGCAAAAGATGAATCAAAACAAAAAGAATTATCAAACAACATAGCTGCATTTGCAGTAAAAGATGCAGATAAAAAAATTGCAGAAGAAATTTTAAAGGGTATAAGTGAATAAATTATCAACCATACAAAAAATATATTTCATCGGCATCGGCGGCATTGGTATGAGCGCACTGGCAAGATATTTTAAAAGTCGCGGTGCAACTGTGAGCGGCTACGACAGAACGATTACATCGCTTACCCGCGAATTAGAAGAAGAAGGTATTAATGTACACTTTAAAGAAGATGTAAACATAATTCCAAAAGATGTTGATGTAGTTGTGTACACGCCCGCCATTCCTGCAGATCATGAAGAATTGGTTTACTATAAAGAAAATAATTATACAGTTGTTAAACGCAGTGATGTGCTGCAATGGATAACTGAAAATTCTTACGATATATGCGTAGGGGGAACACATGGCAAAACAACCGTAACCACCATGATAGCGCACATACTTCGTGATAGTGGTTATGGTTGCAATGCCTTTTTAGGCGGCATTTCGGCAAATTATAAAACCAATTTCTGGAGCAGCGATAACAATGTTGCATGTAATTGAAGCGGATGAATACGACAGAAGTTTTTTGAAACTTTCACCGGATGTTGCAGTAATTACTGCAATGGATGCAGATCATCTCGATATCTATGGTTCGGTTGCTGAATTAGAAAATGCTTTTGTTGATTTTTCAAAGAAAATAAAACCAAGCGGCTGCCTTGTTTCAAAATGCGGTTTGCGAAGAAGCAAAGATTTAACTGCACCAACACATTACACTTATGCTTATGATAACGAAGCTGCCGATGTGTATGCAAGTGAAATTGAAGTAGTAAATGGCAGTTATAAATACAATGTTGTAAGCAAAGATTGGAAGTTGAATGATGTTGAGTTGCACATGGGCGGTCTGCACAATATTGAGAACAGTGTTGCAGCAATAACTGTTGCTAAGTATTTAAAAATTGATGATGATAAAATAAAAAAAGCAATTAAAAATTTTAAAGGCGTTAACAGAAGATTTGAATATGTGTTGGGTGGCCCAACTCCTCCCCACCGGGGAGGCAGGGAGGGGCTGTTTTAATTGATGATTACGCACATCATCCTGCAGAAATAAAAGCATTATTAAGCGGTGTAAAAAGTTTATATGATGATGAATTAACAGTGATTTTTCAGCCGCATTTATACAGCCGCACAAACGATTTTGCTGATGAGTTTGCACACAGTTTAGATATGGCAGATCAAGTGGTGTTACTGCCAATTTATCCTGCACGTGAAGTGCCGATGGAAGGCGTAACAAGTCAGTTGATATTAGATAAAATGCAGTTGCCGCAAAAACAAATTCTTGATAAAAATGCAATGCTTGATTGGGTAAAATTATATAAGCCGCAATTATTGGTTATGTGCGGTGCCGGCGATATTGATGCATTGGTTGAACCGGTAAAAAACATTTTGATGCAGTAAAGAAATAAACCTTGAAGGTTTTTAAAACCTTCAAGGTTTTGAGAAATAACATGAGTGTAAAGTCTAAAATAAAAACAATTAGCTGGTCTGCGCTTGGTTTGTGTTGCGTAGTGCTGCTTATTGCTGCCATGAAAGCAAAAGATTCAAAAGCATGCAGCAATGTTGAAATAAATATTAAAGGCGCTGCAAAATTTATGTTTATAAAACAGGCAGATGTAATTGATGTGCTGAATAAAAATAACATTCATACAGGCGAAATTTTAAAAGATATTGATTTAAGAAAAACGGAAGTATTGCTTAAACAAAATGCATGGATAAAAGATGCCGAACTTTTTTTTGATAATCATGAAACATTACACATAAATATTTCAGAACGCGAACCGGTTGCAAGAGTTTTTACGGTTTCGGGCAATTCATTTTATATTGATAGCAGCGGCTTGCGTTTGCCGGTAAATGAAAATGCAACAGCAAGAGTTATTGTTTTCACTTCATTTCCTTCAGATAAAAATATTTTATCAAAGCCGGATAGCCTGGTACTGAATGATGTAAAAACGATTACACAGTATATAAATGCAGATAGCTTTTTAAATGCACAAACAGCACAAATAAATATTACACAACAACGCACTTATGAAATTACGCCTGTTGTTGGCAACCAAATAATTCGCATTGGTAATGCAGATAGTTTAAATGAAAAATTTACAAAGCTAACTGCATTTTATAAGCAGGTTTTCAGCAAAGTTGGTTTTGAAAAATATAGTGTGATTGATGTGCAGTATCACGGGCAGGTGGTGGCCGTAAGAAGGGGCGAAGGTTATACAATTTCGGATACGGCAAAAGCAATGATGCAATTAAAAAAGGCTGATACAAAGCTGAGTAAGATTTTGAATGACACAACGTATGCAGCGCCATTATCAAAACCTGTTATTGATTCTGCGAAAATGGTTTCTGTAAAACATGAAACAAAAAAAGTTTCTAATTCAATGGCAAAAAAGAAGATAAATAATGCAAATAAGAAGAAAGTAATATCAGCAAAAACTAAAAAAGCAAATGGAAAGAAGCCGAAAGCAGTGATGAAGAAGAAAGTCTGAACCAGGATTTATTGGATTAGATGAATGCGGATAAAATTATATAAGCGCTTATATAATTCAAGTTCTTTAATAAGATAGCGGATGCTCAATCAAGTTGCGCATGACCTGCGGAGAACATGATAATATCTGGCTTGTATTAATGCAGAGATGTCTCGTGGCCTCGACATGACGTGTGTAGCGCATGGGCTTAATCAAGCAGCAATAATATTTAAGAGCCTGCTGTTTGATAAAATAAAACTGTAACACGAAGGCATCCCTCTCCTTTGGAGAGGGAATGAGGGTGAGGTCAAACAATGAATTTGAAGTGATAATAAATTAGGAACAAGACATGAATTTGAAACCGAAGATGAACAACAAATCAACTGCACAAGTGTTGCGACGCAAGGAACGATGCAACAAAGAACAAAAGCCGGTAACAAAAAATAAAAATTTTTATAAAACAACAAACAACTAAAACAAAAATCTATGAACCAAAATGCAAGCGGCACTACTTTATCGCAGCCCGTGTATGATGATACGGGCATGCCGATTATTGTAGGCCTTGACATTGGCACAACCAAAATTGCTGCCATTGCCGGACGAAAAAATGAATACGGCAAACTCGAAATTCTTGGGTTTGGCCGTGCCGACAGCAACGGCGTTCAGCATGGCCAGGTGCTGAATATTGATCAAACCATTAAAGCCATTCAGCAGGCGCTGGCAAGCTGCACAAAAAGTAATCCTGACCTTGAAATTAAAGATGTGTATGTTGGCGTTGCAGGCCATCACATAAAAAGTTTGCAAACACGCGGAGACATTGTGCGCCAAAATGCAGACATTGAAATTGTGCGTTCTGAAATTGATTTGCTTGTAGAAAATCAACGCAAAACTTTTATTCCTGCAGGCGACCAGATCATTGATGTAATTCCGCAGGATTTTCATGTTGATAATTATCAAAACATAAAAGATCCTGTTGGTTATAACGGTGTAAAAGTTGGCGCAAACTTTCACATTATAACCGGCGACAGAAATGCGATAAGAAATATTTATCGCGCTGTTGACAGAAGTGGTTTAAAAACAAAAGATTTAGTGTTGCAACCGCTTGCATCATCAAGTGCTGTAATGAGTGATGTTGATATGGAAGCCGGTGTTGCCATTTTAGATATTGGCGGCGGCACAAGTGACCTTGCTGTTTTTTACGACGGCATTTTAAAACATACTGCGGTTATTCCGTTTGGCGGCGAAAATATTACGAACGATATACGCATGGGTTTGGGTGTGTTGAAAGGACAGGCTGAAGCGATGAAAGTTCAATTCGGAACTGCTCTTGCCGATGAAGCAAAAGCAAATGCCTTCATCACCATTCCTGGTTTAAAAGGAATGGCGCCAAAAGAAATCAGCGTAAAAAATCTTGCTGCAATCATCCAGGCAAGAATGAGCGAAATACTTGATTTTGTTACCTATCATATCAAACAAATTGGTTTGGATAGTCGTGCATTAAATGGCGGAATTATTTTAACCGGCGGCGGTTCTCAATTAAAACATCTCATTCAATTAACTGAATACTGCACTGGCATCAGTGCACGCATCGGTTATCCTAACGAACATCTTGCGCCTAATCATATTGATGAATTAAAGAAGCCAATGTATGCAACATGTATTGGTTTAATATTAAAAGGTTACAACGATTATGAACACAAACGCAAAGAGTTCGATAATAAATTTAAGAAAGTTGAAGTGCCTGAAATATTAAAGAAAGAAGAAGCAAAAATTGATACTAAAGAAGTAAAGAAACCGAAGATAAATATTGCAGCACGCACAAAAGGCTTAAATAATTTCTGGGATAAATTTAAAGACAGTTTAATTGATATGTTTAAAGAAGAAGATGACAAAGAAATTAAATAGTCAATGGTCAATGGACGACAGTCAACAGTTGACCGGCACAGAATTCAAACACATTAAATTCAAAAAGAGCTCGAAGCTTATAGCTCAAAGCTCACGGCTTTAAAACTTACTTACTAATCTCAAAAAATAATTTTATGATACATTTTGATTTGCCCAAGCAAAAATCATCCATAATAAAAGTGCTTGGCGTTGGCGGCGGTGGCAGCAATGCTGTAAATTATATGTATGCTCAAAATATTGAAGGCACAGATTTCATCATTTGTAATACTGATGCTAAAGCTTTAGATCAAAGCGATATTCCAAATAAAGTGCAGCTCGGGCCGCATCTTACACAAGGTTTAGGCGCAGGCGCTAATCCTGAAGTTGGCAGAAATGCAACAGAAGAAAGTTTGGAAGAAATTCGCCGCATTCTTGAAGTAAATACAAAAATGGCGTTTATATGCGCAGGTATGGGTGGCGGCACTGGAACCGGTGGCGCACCAATCATTGCGCAGGTTTGCAGAGAGATGGGAATTCTTACCGTTGGTATTGTTACAACACCGTTTGGTTTTGAAGGTCCGCGCCGTTTGTTGCAGGCAGAAGATGGTATAAAAAGATTGCAGCCTTATGTTGATACGCTGCTCATCATCAGCAACGATAAACTGCGCATGCAATATGGTAATTTAAAGATGAAAGAAGCATTTAGCAAAGCAGATAATGTACTCGCAACTGCGGCTAAATGTATCACTGATATTATCAATAGTCGCGGACATATTATTGTTGATTTTGCTGATGTATGTACGGTAATGAAAAATGGCGGTGTTGCCATATTAGGCAGCGCTGCTGTTGAAGGTGATGATCGTGCACAGCGTGCCATTGAAGAAGCATTAAGTTCTCCGTTGTTGAATGATAATGATATTCGCGGAGCAAAATGGATTTTAATAAACATCAACAGTGCAGAAGGTGATTTTGAATGCACGATGGATGAACTGGAGATCATCAATAGTTATTTAAGAATGCAGGCAGGCGAATCAACAGATGTAATTGTAGGTATGGGTTATGATCCATTACTCGAAAGAAAAATCGGCATTACATTAATTGCAACAGGCTTTGAACAAAAAGATCCTGTGGCTGCATTGCACAAAGAAACAATGCCTGCAAAAAAGATGGAAAAAATAAAAGAAGAAAAGATCGTGATGACATTGGGCATTGATGGTGAAGAAAAGAAAATATACAATCAGCCAAATTTGCCTTTTGAAAAGAAAGAAGAAATTGATGAATATGCACCAACACTAAATGAACCGGTTATTGAAGCTGTAAAAATTATTGAACCGGTTGCAGTGAATGAAATAAAAGAAGAAACTTTAAAATTTGAATTGAAATTACCTGAAGCAAAAACAGAGGAAAAAATTCAGGAACCGGAATTGCAAAAAGAAGAGGAACTTACCGAAACACCTTCTATACTTAATATTTTATACGAAGAAAAAAAGGTTGAAGCAAAGCCCGCAAATTCATCTTTCTTAAATAAACCAGCTTCTATTTATGCGCAACAAAATGAAATAAAGCGTGTTGCTGAAATAAAGCCTGTTGAAGCAAAAAAAGAAGAACCTAAAAAAGAAGAAGTAAAAAAAGAACAGCCAAAGATTTTGTTTGAAGAAGAAACGATGGAATTTGATTTGGTGATTAAAGAAGAAACACCTGCAAAGCCAACGCCGGCGGCTGTTTTTAATTTACCGATGAATGATGAAGAAGAAGAACAAAAGCGCCGTGCTGAAGAACGCATTCATAAGCTGCGTAATTTATCTTACAACATGAATACAATGGATAACAGCGGCGAGTACGAAAATGTGCCGGCTTATGTGCGCAGGAATCTTGAATTATTCGGTAATAACAAGCTTACAACAGTTGAAGATTTTTATAGCAAGGTTGCAGTTAAAAAAGACGAGAATAATCAAACACAAATTTCTACCATCAATACTTTTTTAGATGGTAAAAAGCCGGACTAATGATTGCTTGGCATAGAGTTTTAGTTGTGTCCCTCTCAATTTTTTGAGAGGGATTTTTTTTGTTACTCAAACAAACTTTGCTGCTTGTTTTCAGCACTTTCAACCCAATGCATTTTTACTGATTTGCTGTAATCTTCAAAACGGGTTCCAACACTTTTCCAGCCTGTAACTTCAATGTTCTTTCCAATTTTATATTTTATTTTTTGGGTTTGAGCGCCGCGGCCTTTTTCAAAATACAAAACAGGATCCTGAGTTGTGGTTACCGTTTCCAAAACAATATTGTTATCTTCTTTTATAAAAAAGAATTTGTTGTGCAGGCTCGTAGTTTCAATTTTAAAACGCTTTACATAATATTGTTTTTTATCCGTATCCGCATACACTGCTGTAATAACTTTTTCAGCATTAAATTTTTCAATCAGCAAAATTTTTTCAGCGTCAAAGCGCTGCGTTAGTTCAAGATCGGTTAACTCATAACTGCCATCTTTATATAACACTAATATTTTATCATCTGCTTCAAAACTGCCTAATAAAATGCCTTTTTCATCACCATTTAATCTTCCATAAATATTATCAAACCAAAGTTTTCTTCCGGCTAAAGTTGCAGTACCTTTTTCTTTAAACTTTATGTTGCGCACAGGATATTTTGTAACCTGGTTGCCCATACTGCTGCGACCTTTTATATCCAGCGTTTCAAAATAAAAATCAAACTCTTTTATGCGTGCAGAACAGTTTGGGCTTAATGTAACTTTTATTATTTCTGCTTCGCCATTTGCATTAACTGATAAATATTGCACTTTGCTTTTATCGCTGCCTTTTGTTAGATCATATTCTTTATCGCGAGTAACACCGGTTACATTAAAACGTTTTGCATAACTAATGCCCGAAGCGCCATCTGTGTATATCATGTTATATGTGGTGCGTTCATCATTTTTTAAAAACACTGCAGCATATAAAATATCTTTACCGATAAATGTTTTTTCAGCCACTTTTACCACTTTCATGGTGCCGCGTTTGGTGAAGGCAATAATATCGTCGAACTCTGAGCAATCGCATAAAAAATCATCTTTCTTTAAACCAGTTCCAATAAAGCCTTCTTCGCGGTTGATGTATAATTTTGTGTTGGGAATGGCAACCTGTTTTGCCTGTATGGTATCAAATAATTTTATTTCGGTTCTGCGCTCTTTTCCTTTGCCATATTTTTTTTGAAGCTCTTCAAAATAGGCAACAGCAAAATCAATTAAATTATTCAGATCATGCTTTACCTGTTTTATATCTGCATCAATATTTTTTATTTGTTCATTCAGCTCATCAATATCCAGTTTATAAATTCTGCGAACAGGTTTTTCGGTAAGCTTTAAAATATCTTCTCTCGTTACTTCACGTTTTAATTTCTTTTTAAAAGGATCAAATGCTTTATCAATGGCTTCAATTACTTTCTCCCATGTTGCATGTTTTTTTTCAAGCTCTTTATAAATTTTTTCTTCAAAAAATATTTTTTCAAGTGATGTATAATGCCATTTGTTTTCAAGTTCATCAAGCTTTATTTCAAGCTCACGCTTTAATAAATCTTTTGTTTTATCAACCGAAATTTTAAGCAGTTCATGCACACCTAAAAATCTTGGTTTTTGATCAGCAATAACACAGGCGTTCGGAGAAATACTCAACTCACAATCTGTAAAAGCATACAAAGCATCAATGGTTATATCAGGTGAAATACCTGGTGCCAAATCAATTATAATTTCAACATTTTTTGCGGTTGCATCGGTAACTTTTTTTATTCTGATTTTTCCCTGGTCGTTTGCTTTTACAATTGAATCCATTAATGATGAAGTAGTAATGCCGTAAGGAATATTTTTTATGAGGAGTGTTTTTTTATCCCGTTCTTCAATGGCAGCACGCACACGAACTTTTCCACCGCGTTTTCCTTCGCTGTAATTGGTTGCATCCATCATGCCGCCGGTAATAAAATCAGGCAGCAGTTCAAACTTTTTTCCGCGCAAATATTTTATGCTGGCTTCACATATTTCAATAAAATTATGCGGCAAAATTTTCGTTGATAAACCCACTGCAATTCCATCTGCACCATGCGCTAACAACAAAGGAAATTTCATTGGCAGCGTAACAGGCTCCTGCTTTCTGCCATCATAACTCAACTGCCATTCAGTAGTTTTCGCATTGAATGCAACTTCAAGCGCAAACTTTGATAAACGTGCTTCAATATATCTTGGCGCTGCTGCATCATCACCCGTTCTCACATCGCCCCAATTGCCTTGCGTTTCAATCAGCAATTCTTTTTGGCCCATGTTTACCAACGCATCGCCAATGCTTGCATCACCATGCGGATGATATTGCATGCTTTGCCCGATAATGTTTGCAACCTTATTAAACCTGCCATCATCCATTTCTTTCATCGCATGTAAAATGCGGCGCTGAACAGGTTTCAATCCATCTTCAATAGCGGGAACTGCACGTTCAAGAATAACATGCGATGCATAGTCGAGAAACCAATTTTTATACTGGCCCTGAACACCGGTTTCATTCGTTGTTATATTTTTATCTTCTGCCATTTTTATTATGTGCTTTAATGCAGTGCAGGCATTTAGCACGGTTGTGTCACTCCCTTGTACTGCATTAATGTAATCAGCAATTACTTTTCTTTACCAATTTTTCCTAAATGCGTATCAGAAAATCCTGAAAAGTATTTTAATCCATAACCAAAAAATCTATCCATGCTTGAATGGCCAAAAAGTATTAAGCCAATTAACTGCAACACTTCATTGTTAATATATAAACCAATAACGTAAACGCTCAATGCAATTGCCTTGTGATGAAATAAATTATACATAACCGCACCAACTTTGTTGCCGGCCGCATAACCAAGCATGCTTATATCTGGTGTTAATATTAAAAGAGGAAACCACCACCATGAAAACGATAAATGCAAAAATAAATAGGCACTAAATAAAAACATTGCTGCTTCTTCAATACGAATAAGGTTTTTCATGTTAATCTGTTATATCTAATTCCGTTTTTTCTTCTTCTGTTGTGCCCGGGCGTTTCAACACAATATCCTTCCATCCATTATTCCAATCTCCCTGCAATTCAATTTTGCCATCATTAATTAATTCTTTTATTCGCCAAACTAAAAATACATCTCCTGTATGCAACTTCATTTTACCAAACAATGTTGAAAAAATTTTGTGCAGCTTTTGCGGCTCTTTTGTAAGTGCAGCCATAATATCATCATCGTAATAAGAAGATTCTTTAGTAAGAATTTTTTTGCCGCCTTCGAGTATTCTTACAATGCCATTTTCAATGCATAATTTTTTCCATTCATCGCTATCTAATTCAAACTCGCTTGTTGTTACAGGTCTTGCCAGTTTTTTTGCTTTGATAAATTCTTTCGCCGGAATCTCAAACAAATTCGACGGATAAAAAATACTTCCTTTATCATTTATAAACGGAAGGTTATTTAGTGAAAGAATAAAAACTTTTTTTTCATAATTTTTCAACTGGCTTATAAGCCAATAATAACCGCAAACATCATGTTGATTTGGTGCCATCCAAATCCAAACTTGTTGCAATTCATCTTTTAATTTTTCTTTTAACTGATGCACAGCAAGCTTATCATCAACAATATCTAACTGATCTGTGTATGGCGAATTTTCCAATACTTTTTTCCACCAGTCTTTTCTTGTTTCATAGCCTTCTGTTTCATAAATATCTGCAATAGGGCCAACAGCAAATTCATCTTTTATTGGTATGATCTCGCCTTTCAGCGTTTCATCTAAATCCATTGCCTTTTGTAATGTTTCAACATCTGCTTCCTGAAAAACTATATGTATCATTTATAAAGTTTAATAAGAATTATTTAAAATTATTATTGGCCATAATAACTGTTTTTTCCATGCTTGCGTTCATAATGTTTTTTTATCAGCGCATCTTTTAATCGCGAAGCATCTGCTTTTATGGTTTCTGTTATAAAAGCCATTTTTGCAATTTCTTCCAACACAGCGCTGTTGTAAACAGCTTTCTCTGCATCTTTTCCCCACGTGAAAGGCGCATGATTACCCACCAAAATCATTTCAACTTCTTTATAACTTAAATTTTTTTCTTTTAATGTATTGATGATCTGAAATCCTGTTTGATATTCATAATCATCTTTAATCATTTCATCGTTCATAGGTGTTGCGCATGGAATGTCAAAAGTTGTATGATCAGCATGTGTTGTTCCATAAATAGGAATATCCCGCAGGCTTTGCGCCCATGCTGTGGCATAGGTTGAATGCGTGTGTGCAATGCCACCAATTTTTCCAAAATTTTTATACAACACTGCATGCGTTAATGTATCTGATGAAGGCCGAAAATTTCCTTCAACAATTTTTCCATCAAAATCAACAATCACCATTTTATCAATTGATAAATCTTTATACGCAATACCGCTTGGTTTAATTGCAAACACATTTTCATTTCTGTCTGCAGCACTGGCGTTGCCAAATGTAAACAACACTAAACCTAATGCGGGTAATTGCATGTTTGCCTGGTAAGCAGCTTGTTGTATGTGTTCATATTTACTCATAAATTTTTTGTAAGAAGTGAAACTGCAGACATAAAATTACTTCTGCTTCTTGCTTATTTTATTGTTATTAATACCACGCTCATTGCAGGAAGATTTATTGATAAAGCATTGTTTGTTTTTTTATAATCAGAAAAAGAAACGGTTTTTAATTTATCTGGTTGTTCAAACGTGTTTATATCATTAAATTTTTGCGAGGTTAAAATTTCACCTTCAATTTTTTTTGCTGAAATATTTTGCAGCAATGTATTTACAGAAATCTTTTTCTTTGAATCAAGATTTACCAATGTTATATGAATAATGCCATTACTGTCTTTTGATGCAGATGCGTTTACAGCAGCAATTGAATCATTATTAAAATAATATAGCGGCGCTGAAAACTGCAAAGGAATTAAAGTTGCGTTTTGATGATATTGATACAAATCAAAAACATAATAAGTTGGTGTAAGCAGCATTTTTTCTTTATTGGTTAAAATAAGCGCTTGCAGCACATTTACTGTTTGTGCAAGGTTTGCCATGCGCACACGATCGCAATGATTATTAAAAATGTTTAAAGTTGATGCGGCAATTAATGCATCCCGCAAACTATTTTGCTGATATAAAAATGCAGGATTAGTTCCAGGTTCAACATCTGTCCATATTCCCCATTCATCAACAGCCAGCGCCACTTTTTTCTGCGGATCATATTTATCCATAATTGCGCTGTGCTTATTAATCAGCTCTTCAATATGCAAACAATTTTTCAGCGCTTTAAAATATTGTTCTTCATTAAAATTTGTTGCAGAACCTTTATTGTTCCAGTCGCCAACCATCGTATAATAATGCAATGAAATTGCATACATATCCCATAACGGAATATTTTTCATACACACATCTGTCCAGTTATAATCATCAGCATTTGCGCCGCTTGCAATTTTCTTTAAATGTGTGCCCGGATAATCTTTACAAAATTCTGCATACCGTTTAAACTGGTTTGAATAATATTCAGGAGTCATTTGGCCGCCGCAGCCCCAGCTTTCATTTCCTACACCCCAAAGTGAAACATTGTATGGCGCATCATGACCGTTTTTTCTGCGCAAATCAGCCAGCGTACTTTTTCCGTTAAAGTTTAAATATTCAAGCCAGTCTTCCATTTCATGCGGCGTGCCTGTTCCAACATTTCCGGCCATGTAAGGTTCACATCCAATTAAACTGCACAGTTGCAAAAATTCATCAGTGCCAAAACTATTATCATCGCTAACCATGCCCCAGGTTGTATTTACGCGCTGTGGTCTTTTGCTTCGGTTACCAATGCCGTCACTCCAGTGATATTGATCTGCAAAACATCCGCCCGGCCAGCGCAGATCGGGAATGTGAATTTTTTTTAAAGCCTCTGCAACGTCTAAACGAATGCGATCTTGCTTTTTAACATTCATGTTCGAATCAACCCAAAAGCCATCGTAAATGCAACGGCCTAAATCTTCTGCAAACTGCCCGTAAATATATTTACTGATAACCTGGTGCGAAGTATCAGACATGGTTAGTTTAATTACTTGCGCATGCAGCAAAGAAGTAAGTAGTGAAAAATAAATAATAAATAATGTTAAGCGCTTGCATAGCTTTTTCATACTATAAGTTTTTGCAGTTTTAATACTATCGTTGGTTTCAATATCAATAATAATCTGATAATTTATATTTTGGAAGTAATTAATAAATTACTTGTTTTAAAAGATAATTAATTAACGTGAGCAATGTGTTGCTGCATTTAAACACCCGTATAATTTTGTGGCGTTATTGCTTTTAATTCTTTTTTGATATTGTCATCAACATCAAGCCCATCAATAAATGTATGGATTGATGTTTTATCAATTGCCGTATTACCGCGGGTTAAAGCTTTTAAAGCTTCGTAAGGGTTGGGATAATTTTCTCTTCTTAATATTGTTTGAATGGCTTCAGCAACAACAGCCCAGTTATTTTCCAGGTCTTCATTCAGTTTTATTTCATTCAAAACAATTTTGCTTAAACCTTTTTCAACGGAATGAAATGAAATAAATGTATGCGCCATTGGAACGCCAATATTTCTAAGCACGGTAGAATCAGTAAGATCTCTTTGTAAACGGCTGATAGGAAGTTTTGCAGAAAAATGTTCGAGCAATGCATTGGCAACGCCAAGATTACCTTCCGCATTTTCAAAGTCAATCGGGTTTACTTTATGCGGCATTGCCGAAGACCCAACTTCGCCTTCTTTAATTTTTTGTTTGAAATATTCCATGCTGATGTATAACCACATATCTCGACAGAAATCTGTAAGAATATTATTGATGCGTTTTATGGCATCAAAATGTGCAGCAAGATTATCGTAATGCTCAATTTGCGTGGTGAACTGTAAGCGTTGCAAGCCTAAACTTTCAACAAACTCATCACCCAAATTCTTCCAGTCTTTTTCAGGAAATGCAATTTGATGCGCATTAAAATTGCCTGTTGCGCCGCCAAATTTTGCAGTAAAAGGAATTTGTGAAAAAAGGTTTACCTGGTTGTTTATTCGCTCGGCATACACCATAAATTCTTTGCCCAGCTTTGTTGGCGATGCAGGTTGCCCATGCGTGTGCGCCAGCATAGAAATATCTTTCCATTTTTCGGCAAGCGACTGTATTTTTTTTTGAAGATTAATTACGGCAGGTAAATATTCGCGGTGCAAACAATGTTGCCAGCTTAACGGAATTGCAGTGTTGTTAATATCCTGCGATGTTAATCCAAAATGTATCCATTCTTTAACCGCATCTGTTTCATTCAATTGCTGTTTTAAAAAATATTCAACCGCTTTTACATCATGATTGGTGGTTGTTTCAATATGTTTTATCTGCTTTGCATCATCCAAACTAAAATTTTCAGCAACAGATAAAATTTTTTGCTTTGCTTGTGGTGATAGCGTAAAAATTTTTTTGTCAGATAAAAAGATGAAATATTTCACTTCAACAAACACACGATACTTTATCAGCGCATACTCAGAAAAATATTCATCTAAATGTGCAACCTGTTTACGATAGCGGCCATCAACCGGAGATATTGCAGTAAGATTGTTTAATTCCATGTTTTTGAGTCAATAGTTTATAGTTGATAGTCCATAGTAAGACGTTAATGTTTGTTTTGAGAACTGTCGTCTGTTGACGGTGGACTGTCGACTATTTCCTTTCTTTGCACGCAAAATTAATTTAAACAATTGAACAAGATTAAAGTTGGTGCGGTAAGTTATTTAAACACAAAACCTTTATTGTATGGCATTGAACGTTCTAAAGAGTTGATGCAGCAAATTGATCTGATAAAAGAATATCCTTCTAAAATTGCGCAGCAATTATTAAATGGTGATATTGATGTTGGGCTTGTGCCGGTTGCCGTTATTCCGCAAATGAAAGAATATTATATTATTTCTGATTATTGCATTGGCGCAGAAAATAATGTGGCTTCAGTTTGTTTGTTCAGCGATGTTGAATTAAATAAGATTGAAAAAATTTTGCTCGATTATCAAAGCAAAACATCTGTGGCTTTATGCAAAGTTTTGCTTGAACATTATTGGAAGAAAAATATCGTTTTAGAAAATGCAACGCATGATTTTGTGCAGGAAATAAAAGAAACAACTGCAGGGGTTTTAATTGGTGATCGTGCATTAAAGCAAAGAAAAAAATCAAAATATATTTATGATCTTGCCGGTGCCTGGAAAGATTTTTCAGCATTGCCTTTTGTGTTTGCTGCATGGATATCAAATAAAAAACTGCCTGAAGAATTTACAGCATTGTTCAATCAAAAAAATGGCGAAGGCGTACATAATATTGAAGCTGTAATTGCTGAAAATGAATGCGGCGATTATGATTTGAAAACGTATTACACAAAAAATATTTCTTACAATTTAAATGAAGAAAAATTAAAAGGTCTGAAACTGTTTTTAGAATTATTGCAGAAATAATATGCGTTTTGTGAAATGAAAAATGTTATGCCATTAAAAAAACTGATGCTGCCTTTTTTATCGCTGTTATGTTTACACGTATTCTCACAAAAAAAAGGTTTGCCTGATAGTTTAAGGCAACTTGTTTTAGCAGCAAGATATCATTCAGGATTTATTTTTGCGCATAACGTTCATGTTCAGGATACAAAACATACATATCCTGATGGCTTTGAATTGGAATATGCGCATTTGCGCAGCGATTCTGCAACGGTAGCAAAATATAAATGTTATCCGCGGTCTGGGTTTAGTTTTACTTACGTTGATTTTAATAAGCAACTGCTTGGCCGCTCTTATTCGATATGTTATTTTTTAGAACCCAATTACAGGCTTGGAAATAAATTAAGAATGAGCCTTCGGGCAGCAGCAGGTTTATCTTATCTTACCAATCCTTTTGATTCAATTAAAAATCCAGCCAACGAAAGTTACAGCGGACACATAAATAATTTTCTGCAGTTAGATTTAGGATTATCATATCCTTTAAGCCAGCATTTTATGGTGTATGCAATGGGCAATTTTTTTCATAATTCAAACGGCGGTTTTAAGTTGCCCAATGCCGGCGTAAATTATATAAATACATCAATTGGCTTGCAGTATTATGCATATTCAACAAAGCTTCCGGTTTATAAAAAAGAAACTGATACTTCATGGAAACATCATTCTTTTCATATTGATGCAGCAATATATTATTCACCCAAAGGCGGCTATAATGCAGATTCTGCTGCGCATAGAAAATTTGTGGTTGGCGGTTCTGTGCAAATTGTAAAACAGGTTGGTAATATTGATGCAATAACTGCCACGGCAGAAATTTATTATGACGATGCGTTGCGCAGCATAAAAAAAGTGTATGTTCAGGATAGTTTATCTTCCAACGTTTTGGCAGGCATATTAATCGGCCACCAATTTTTATTAAACCGTTTTACTTTTAGCCAGGAGTTTGGCGTATATGTTTTTAAGCAAACAAAATTGTATGATGAAATATACCAAAACTTATTTCATACATTTTATCAGCGGTGGGGTATAAGTTATAACATTAAAAAAAGATGGTTTGTTGGCATTAATTTATTAGCGCATTACCAGGTTGCAGATTTTATTGATGCACGATTAATTTACAGAATAAGATAAAACTTTAAAAGCTCATCATTTCTTTAAACTTAACGGTTTGCCGCCTGCTTACTTCAATTTTTTCGCCACCTTTTAATTCAATTAATAAACCGCCATTAAAATAAGGTTCTATTTTTTCAATCCAGTGCAGGTTAATAATATGTTTTCTGTTGGCACGAAAAAATACGCGATCATCTAAACGTTCTTCCAACGAATTCAGCGATTTTAAAATAAGCGGTTTGTTTGTTCCAAAAAATACTTTTGCATAATTTCCTACGCTTTCAAACAAACGGATATCGATAAGTTTTACAAACCAGCAGCGTTCACCATCTTTTACAAAAACCTGGTCTGCCTCTGTAAGCGGGCCGCGGTTAACGTTGTTTATACCAGCACGTTCTTTAGTTACTTCGTACTGCAGTTTATGCACAGCATCGGCAAGCCTTTTTGGTTCTATAGGTTTTAAAAGATAATCCAATGCATTTACTTCAAAAGCTTTTAAAGCATGTTCATCATACGCTGTTGTAAAAATTACATGCGGCGCTTTTTCAAGATCATTCAGCAAATCAAAACCGGTTTTGCCGGGCATTTGTATATCTAAAAAAATAATATCCGGATTTTGATTTTCTATTTTTTCTGCACCTTCTTCTGCATTGGCGGCTTCATCAATTACATCAATATCAGGATAAGTCCTGAAGCAGTTTTTTAAGTTCAGCCCGTGCAAGGCGTTCATCATCTACAATAATTGCTTTTAACGACATAATTTTTTTTATTTTGAAAATGAAACGGCATTAACCGGCAGCACCACTTTTGCTTTTACCATGTTGCCATTAATATTTTTTATTTCGAAACCAGCTTCGTTGCCATATAATAATTTAAGACGGTTGATGGTGCTGATTATGCCAAAACCTTCTATATTTTTTGTATCGTTTAAGCGGCCGGTGTTTTCAACTATCAGTTCATGATGGTTGTCTGTAAAATCTGATGTAACTTTTATAAATCCGCCGTTAACCTGTTTGCTTATGCCGTGTTTAATGGCATTTTCAACAAGCGTTTGCAGCATCATGGGTGGCACCTGCTGATCTAAAGTATCTTCATCAATTTCATAATTTATTTTTAACCTGTCTTCAAAACGAATTTGTTCCAATCCAAGATAATCTTTTACAATGCTCAGCTCTTTTTCAAGCGTTGTGGTTTCCATTTTTTCAGCCTGCATGCTGCTTCTTAAAATATTGCTTAATTCAGTTATAGCTGTTCTTGCGCGTTCAGGATTTTCATCAACCAAAGCACGTATGCTGTTAAGTGCATTAAAAATAAAATGCGGGTTGATGTGTGCTTTTATGGTTTTAAGCTGCAGATCTTTAACAACACTTTCCATGCGCACACTGTCAATTTTTGTGTTGCGTGAATTTTCAATATAATGCCAGAGATAATAAATAGAAACCCAAACTAAAATAATGGGTGAATCGTATGCAAGGCTTAAAAGAAATCTTTCAGGTATGGTTGCCTTCATTTCAGGATCGTACAATTGCAGCCATTCTGCCATGGCACTGTTTATAAAACTGTATGCAATACAAATAACTAAAATAATTGTAAAAAGTGCAATCCATTGTTTGCCAAAAATAGGCGGCGTTAATTTTAGTTTAAGTATAATAAGCCGCAGCACATGCGTAAACAATAAACCAAATGAAATAGATAATAAAAGCCGCTGTATAACAAAAAAAGGAAGCTGAAAAACCCACACAAAAAACAGCATTGATAAGCCATAAAAAGTCCAGCCCGCAACCTGGCACCACCAATATGCAAACTGTTTTTTCTGCATGTGCCTGCAAATGTATTAATTAAACAAGCCTTTAATAAGCCAATTTTATTAGTGGTTATTTTATGAAGTGAGCGGTGCTTTGCGAATGGTGAATGTTTAAAACGTAAAAAAAATCATTCATTAAAACAACAAAATTCAAACTTATTAAACCGGCGGCCGTCAAAAAACGTTTATATTTAAATCGGGTTTTAAAACATTATTTTTGCTCCTTAATTTTTGTTGATGGAAATTTCAGCAGGTCCTTTGTTAAGCCAGATCAATTCTCCGGATGATTTAAAAAAAATTTCAAGAGATGAACTCTTCAAGGTTTGTGATGAATTAAGACAATATATTATTGATGTTGTAAGGGTTTATGGCGGCCATTTTGGCGCCAGCCTTGGCGTGGTTGAATTAACTGTTGCGCTGCATTATATTTATAACACGCCTTACGATCAGTTGGTTTGGGATGTTGGCCACCAGGCTTACGGACATAAAATTTTAACCGGCCGCCGCGATAATTTTATTACCAACCGCAAATACAAAGGCATTAGCGGTTTTCCAAAAAGAAGCGAAAGCGAGTACGATACTTTTGGCGTTGGCCACTCTTCCACCTCTATTTCTGCGGCGCTTGGCATGGCGATGGCCGCAAAATATAAAGGCGAAAAAGACAGGAAAACCGTTGCCGTTATTGGTGATGGCGCCATGACGGCCGGTCTTGCTTTTGAAGGCTTAAACCATGCAGGCGTTGCCGATGCTGATTTGTTGGTTATTTTGAATGATAACTGCATGAGCATTGACCCGAATGTTGGTGCTTTAAAAGAATATTTAACTGATATTACCACTTCGCCCGCTACAATAAAGTGAGAGATGATGTTTGGAAACTCTTTGGCAAATTACCTGTGGGCAAGCGTTTTACACGGATATGGCTGCCAAACTTGAAGCAGGAATAAAAGGCATGGTAAGCAAAAGCAGCAATCTTTTTGAATCGCTTAATTTCAGGTATTTTGGGCCGATTGATGGGCATAACATAACCAAACTTGTTGATACTTTAACTGACCTTAAAAAATATTCCCGGCCCAAAGCTTCTGCATATTATCACCGTTAAAGGCAAAGGGCTATACGCTGGCAGAACAAGATCAAACCAAATGGCATGCACCCGGTTTGTTTGATAAAGTAACCGGCGAAATTTATAAGAAGAAATTCGATCTTCCGCAACCACCAAAATACCAGGATGTTTTTGGTCATTCCATAATTGAACTGGCAAAAGCAAACGATAAAATTTTAGGAATAACGCCGGCAATGCCAAGCGGCTCATCATTAAAATTTATGATGGAAGCCATGCCCGAACGTGCATTTGATGTTGGCATTTGCGAGCAACATGCTGTTACTTTAAGCGCTGGTTTGGCAACACAAGGCATGCGTGTGTTCTGCAATATTTATTCATCTTTATGCAGCGTGCTTACGACCAGGTTATACATGATGTTGCCATTCAAAAATTGCCTGTAATTTTTTGTTTGGATAGAGCGGGGCTTGTAGGTGAAGATGGCCCAACGCATCATGGCGCTTATGATATTCCATACATGCGTTGTATTCCAAACATCGTTATAAGTGCACCGATGAATGAAAGCGAATTACGCAATTTGATGTACACCGCCCAGCTTGAAAAAAATAAATTTCCTTTTGTAATCCGTTATCCGCGTGGCGAAGGTGTTATGGCTGAATGGAAAACGCCTTTCAAAGAAATAAAAATTGGTAAAGGAAGAAAAATTAAAGATGGTGAAGATGTTGCTATTTTAAGTTTTGGTCATCCGGGTAATTTTGCTGCTGCAGCTATACGCGAATTAAAAGCGGATGGCATTAATCCCGCACATTATGATATGCGTTTTGTAAAACCAATTGATGAAGATTTGTTGCATGAAGTGTTCAGCAAATTCAATAAAATTGTTACGGTTGAAGATGGAACTGTTGTTGGCGGTTTTGGCAGCGCAGTGCTTGAATTTATGAATGCAAATAATTATAAAGCTGAAATAAAAATTTTAGGCATTCCTGATAAAATTATTGAACACGGAACGCTTAAAGAATTGCATCATGAAGCCGGTTACGATGCCGCAGCAATTGCAGATGCTGTTAGAACAATTGGTTCTGTAAAAACTTTAGTTCATTCTATGAAAACAGAGTAACGAAAAGTTTCTAATAAGGCTTTATCCATTTATCAAAGAAAAATTTTCCTCTTAAAAATTTTCCGTATTTTCAATTAGTAATCCGGTTTAAGAGAATCAGAAATTTTTCATCTTTAAAACTGCAATTATCAAATCCCTTTTTTTAATTCGGCATGCAAAAAGCAGTTGGAACGATCCTTCTCAAAAAGATTATGACCGGCCATTAAATGATCGCGGCAAAAAAGATGCGCCTGAAATGGCAAAATATTTACGCAAAGAAAAACACATAACTATTGATGCAATAATTTCAAGCGCTGCCAAAAGAGCTATGGATACGGCCATTTTTTTTGCAGAAGAATTTGGCATAAAAAAGAAAAATATTTTTGAGAAGCCTGAACTCTACGAAGCTTCGTTTTATGATTTTTATAATGCAATTTCAGGCATTGATGATGTGTATGAAAACGTAGCTTTATTCTCTCACAATCCCGGTATAACTGCCTTCTCTAATTTAATTACCAATGCACGCATAAACGATATGCCAACCTGCGCTGTGTTTGCATTGCACATAAAATCTAACACGTGGAAAGATTTTCAAACCGCGGCAAAAGAGTTTTGGTTTTTTGAGTATCCTAAAAACGTTCATGCTTAAATTTCATCAACAAAATTTTTAAGCACTTCTTCATACAAATGCGTATTTAATTGCGGTAAATTATATGAATATGTTTTTGCTTTTGCAAGATGTTGTTCAAAATTTTCATCTTGTTTAAACGTATAACACCAGCTTTGTTTTGAAAGATGTTTTGCAAGATATTCCTGTTCGGTTTGGCCCGGCGTTGGAACAAGAACAGATTTTTTTTGCAGTGATAAAATTTCCATCACGGTTGTGTAACCGCAACGGCTTATAATAAATTCACTTGATTCAATTGCATGTTGCATTTCGGCTGTGTTTAAATGATTAAAAACCGTACAATTAGTTAAGCCAATATGATTTTCTTTTTTTTCGGGCAAACCCAATACAATTAAAAATGTATCGTTAATTGATGCTGCCGCTGCAAAAATTTTTTTTTCAAATAAGGAACGCTGCGGTTCAGGGCCAGAAATAATAGCCATCCATTTAAACTGTTTATTTTTGTTTTCTTTTTTTTCAAATCTTGAAATAATGCCCAAATATTTTACAAGAATTTTTGGCAAAATTGATGGATGCGAAAGTGCACCGGCCATGTTAAAATCTTCTTTAAAATCAGGAACCCAACATGCACTGAAATGATTGATGTACCTGTAATTTAAACGTTGTGCTATTTTATCAAGCCATTTAATATTTGTTTTTATTGCAAGCTGATGTGTAATAAAAATACACCTGCATTTTTTTGTATAAAATCCAAAGCGGTTATCTGAAATTATTGCATTAAACTTGTGCGTTTTTAAAGTTTCATTCAGCCATTTATTTTCAAACCAAATAATTTTTAAAATTTTTGGGATTTGAATTAAAATTTTAAAAGGAAGCAGGCGTTTAGATTTTGAATAAGAAATTTTATAGCCAGGCAAATTGAGAAAGGTAAGGTTTGGAAATTCGTTTTGAAGCAGGTTTTTAATTTTTCCTGAAGCAGCAACGGTAATATCACAGTTTAATTTTTGTAAGTAATGTATAATTACGAGGCTGCGGGTGGCATGACCCAAACCCCAATCGAGCGGAGCAATTAATATTTTTTTTGGTTGTGCAGAACTGTTCAAAAAAAATTTGTTGAGATGTTTAAAAACTCTGTAATTTAGAAATCACAATATAATGAAGCGGCAACTAAAGTTTTGTGTTTTTATTGTGCTTGTATTAACAATTATAACAGCGGTTTCTTGCAGTTCAAGTTACAGAACAACCGGCGACAGAACAAAATGCGGATGTCCTTCAGTAAGATAAAATTAAAATAATTAAACTTTAAATAAACAGGTAAACTATGAACCCCCGTAATAGAGACCTGCTGGTACTTACAAAAAAGCAATCAATGAATCAACAGGAGCTTGAGCATGAAATTGAGCTTTTGAATGATTTATTCTGTTTTGTGGAAAATTCTAATGCTCTTTGCATTGCCAATGAAGTTATTGATATTAATCGTTACAAAATAATTCGCAAACTTCATCGTGTAAAACAAATATTACAAGAGCAGCAGCTTAAGCCATTTGTATTTATCAGCAATAAAAATTAATTAATTATTGCAGCGCCTGCAATGCATTTTTCAGATCTTGTAAAAAAGGTTCTATATCTTTTATTTTACAAGTGCCTACGCTTAGCCTGTACCATGGCGAATTTTTTTCTGCTCCAAACGCATAAAACGGAACCACAGCCAGCTTAGCATTACTTAATAAATATTCCGTTACATCTTCCTGCGAAGTTAATGTTGTATGCGGTGTTTTTTTGCCAGCAAGATCAAACTTTACCGTAAGATAAATTCCGGCTTGCGGCGCAATGGCATCAACATTAAAGCCTTCTTTTTTTAAAGCAATTAAGCCTTCATAAATTTTATGCAGTCTTAATTCAAGTTCCGCTTTAAACGCAGAAAAATGCTGTTGCAATAATTTTTTTTGAGGAAGATATTGGGCCGTTGCTTTTTGCTCAGCCATCGGCGCCCATGCACCAATATGGCTTAAAAAAGCTTTCATTTTTGCAAGCACGTCAGCAGGCCCGAAAGCCCATCCAACCCGCACACCTGTTGCCGCAAACGCTTTTGAAATGCCATCAATAAAAATGGTGTATTTCTTCATTTCAGGATGCAGTGAAACAGGATTATAATGTTTGATGCCGCCGTAGGTTAACGTCCAATAAATTTGATCAAACATTACATACAATTTTTTTTCATTTGCTCCGCGTTTATTATTTTCTTCAATAATAAGCCGGCACATTTCTGAAAGCGCTTCTTTGCTTAAAGTAGTTCCTGTTGGGTTTTGCGGCGTACACAAACAAATAAGCACTGCATTTTTAATGTGGTTGGCAATATCGTTTGCAGTGGGCATGAAATTATTTTCAGGCTTTGTTTCAATTACACAATGTTTGCCGGTGTTGAGGTTTGTGTAATGATTATTGTTCCATGATGGTGTTGCATAAATTACTTTATCATTTGCATCAACAATAGCTTTAAACAATGTATAAATCAGCGGTCTGCCGCCAGATGCAATTAAAATTTCAGACGTTGAATAATCAAGATTTTCCCATTCTTTTAAAAAAGCAGAAACAGATTCACGCAAATCTAATAAGCCTTCTGCTGCGGGATAATTTGTATGATGATTTTTATAACTTTCAATAATAAGTTCTTCAAGCGCTTTCGGTATTGGAAAAATGGATGGATCAAAATCGCCAATGGTAAAATTAAAAATATTTTCTCCGCGTCTTTTTCGTTCATTTATTTCATTACCAAGCCGCACAATTTCACTGCCAACCATTGTTTCAGCCAGCTTACTTAATTTTTCCATTTGTATGGTTTGCTGCAAAAATAAGGGTTGAATATGTAGCGATTTTTTTTATTGTTTTATTCAACTAAACATCAGTTAGCAATTACCTGTTTTTAACAGCGTGTTTATTTTTAAACTGCTGAATATAATTTTTTGTGAAGTTGCTTAAAGCAAGTTTGCCGCTTATAATTGCTCTTTCATGCAATAGCTCATCCCAATTTTCAGTGCCCTTCCATAAAATTTTTTTAAGCTCCGCCATTGCGTGCGGGCTGCTATGCGTCAGCGAAAATGATAATTGTTGAATGGCTTCTTCCATATTTTCATGGCTGGAATGTAACTCCGTATATAAACCTTTACGCCTTGCCCAATCTGCACTGTGCCACGATGCTGCATCAATACTTAACTGACTGAAAAAAGCAACACCGATTTTTCTTTCAATTGCCGGACCAACAACAAAAGGCCCGATGCCTAAAGCAAGCTCACTTAATTTTACATCAGCACCTTCAAGAGCAATGGCATAATCGCACGCAGCCGCCAAACCAACGCCGCCGCCAACACATTTACCCTGTATTCTTCCAATAATAAACTTAGGGCATTTGCGCATGGCATTTATAACATGTGCAAAGCCGCTAAAAAAATGCAACCCTTCGGTTTCATTTTTTATTTCAGACAATTCATCAAACGAAGCGCCCGCACAAAAAGCTTTGTCGCCTGCACTTTTTAGAATGATGATTTTGCAACTGTCATCACAGCCGGCAATATGAATTTCTTTTGCGAGCTCATTTAAAATTTTTGATGGAAGCGAATTGCTTTGCGGATGAAAAAATTCAATTGTTGTAATGCCTTGATGCATTTCGGTTTTTACGTAACCATGTTTAATTGATGTATCATTTTATGAGTTTTTGTTAAGGAATCCTTTAGCTTTTCTTCGCCACCATCGTTAATATTGTTGCAATGCCAACCTGTTCATTTGTATCGTCAAATATTTCAACCAGCCATTTTACAATACCTTTCTCAATATCATCGCCGCGTTTAAAATCTTCAGGTGCGTTTATTATTCTTTTATCATTCGGCAATTTTTCTTTGCAGGTAAATTTTATATAAATTTCAGCTCCTGGATAAACAGGTTTTGTAAAACGCAATTCATCAATTCCATAATTTAATAACACAGGATTTTTTTCATAACTGTCAACAAACAAACCTGCAGCCAAACTCATAATAAAATACCCATGCGCCACTTGTTGTTCAAACATAGTTCCATTAAAATCTGTTGTTTTAATGTGCGCATAAAAATGATCGCCGCTTATATCAGCAAAGCGATCAATATCTTCACTTGTTATTTTTCTTTTTTGTGTGATGATCTGATCGCCGATATTCAATTCTTCAAAATATTTTTTAAAAGGATGAACAGCGCTTTCATTGCCTTTTGCATGTTGCTGGTAGATATTTGTAATATTTGTGATGGATGTTGGCGAACCCTGAATCGCCACACGTTGCATATAATGTTTAATACCACGAATGCCGCCCATTTCTTCGCCGCCACCGGCTCTGCCCGGGCCGCCATGCACCAGCGAAGGCAACGGCGAACCAAAGCCCGTGCTTTCTTTTGCACACTCTTTATTCAGCACTAAAATTCTTCCGTGATGTGTAGCTGCACCCAACACATATTGTTTTGCAATAGCATTATTTGCCGTAACAATTGATGAGCATAAAGAGCCTTTGCCCATCTTACTTAATGCAATGGCATCATCCAAATTTTTATACGGCATGATGGTGCTTACAGGCCCGAATGCTTCCACTTCATGCACATCATTTGATGCAAACGGTTTTTCATTCAGTAATAATAATGGTGAAAGAAATGCGCCTTTGTTTGCATCAGCATCCATCACTTCAACACTATCTAATGAACCATAAATAATTTGAGATGATGCGAGTAATTTCTGCACCTGTTTTTTTACTTCTTTCCGCTGCGATTGGCCTGCAAGCGAACCCATTCTCACTTTATCATTTAACGGGTTGCCGATGATGGTTTGCGATAGCGATTGTTTTAATGATTTCCATACATCTTCCATCTTATTTTCAGGCACAAAAATTCTGCGGATGGCTGTACATTTTTGTCCTGCCTTTACCGTCATTTCTTTTCTTATCTCTTTAATAAAAATATCCCATTCTGCATCTTGCGGCGTTACATCATCACCCAAAACAATACAATTTAAACTGTCTGCTTCCATATTAAATGGAACCGATTCGTTTAAAATTCTATCATGTTTTTTTAATTTTAATGCAGTTGATTTTGAGCCCGTAAAAGTTATCACATCCTGCGATGTTACGTGATCTAACAAATCACCAACATTACCGCAAATCAATTGCAAAGCGCCTTGCGGCAATATGTTTGAAGCGATGATTTCTTTTACAACCGCTTCAGTTAAATAACTTGTAATGCTTGCGGGTTTTACAATTGCCGGAACGCCTGCAAGCCAGTTAACCGCAACCTTTTCTAACATACCCCAAACCGGAAAATTAAATGCGTTGATGTGAATAGCAACACCTTCTTTTGGCACCAAAATATGATGACCCATAAAAGTGTTGTTCTTGCTTAAATTAATGCCTTCACCATCAACAGCAAAAATTTCATCGCTGAATTTTCTGCGTAAAGAAGCATACGAAAACAAATTGCCGATGCCGCCTTCAATATCAATCCAGCTATCAGCTTTTGTGGCGCCTGTTTTATATGAAAGTGTATAAAATTTTTCAAGATGATTGCGCAAATGCAAGGCCAGTGCACGCAACATTTTTCCGCGTTCATAAAAACTCAGTTTGCGCAAATTTTTATTACCAACTTTATGCGCATAATCAATCATCACTTTAAAATCCAAACCTTGTGTTGTGGCAGATGCAATGGCATCGCCGGTTACCGCATTGTATAATATTTGCCCTTCACCATCGCCCTGAACCCAGTTATTTTCAACAAAACTTTCAAGCTTATTCATTCAATAAATTTATTTCGAATTGCCGGAAGTAATTCAAATAAAATGATTGTGAAAGAACGAACGAGTTACAGTTTGTAACTCAATCATACGGCAATTCAATTACAAAACTAACAACAGTTTAGTGTTTGAAAAAGCATTTTGGCAAATTGAAAAAACGCAGCACTATAACATGTGTTTATGAAGCAACTACATTGCTTTAAAGTGAAGTAAAATTGAAGCCTGATTTTTTATGAAGATCAATCAGCGCACATCAAAAGCATAAATTGTTGCTGATTGAAATTTTTCTCCGGGTTTTAATTCTGTTGTTGGAAAATCAGGATGATTGGGGGAATCAGGATAATGTTGTGTTTCCATACAAAAAGCAGTTCTGTAATCATCTTTTTTTCCATCTTTTATTGTATGGCTTCCATCCATAAAATTTCCAATATAAAACTGAAGACCTGGTTGCGTTGTATAAACGTCCATAACAATACCCGATTTATCTGCAACCACTTCAGCGGCTTTTGTATTAATGTTGCCTTTTGTGTTTAAAACAAAATTATGATCGTAGCCATGACCAAATTTTATTTGCTGGTTTGATGTATCACTTGCACCTGCAGCAATGGGTTTGGCATTTAAAAAATCAAAAGGCGTTTTTGCAACCGGTTCTAATTTTCCGGTTGGAATTAAAGTTGAATCAACAGGCGTAATATTATCTGCGTTGATCATTACCCGGTGATTTAAAATTGTTCCGCTGCCCTGGCCGTTCAAATTAAAATAACAATGGTTGGTTAAATTTAAAACGGTGTTTTTATCAGTTGTTGCTTCGTAATTTATTTTAAGTTGATTCTTTCCCAATAAACTATACGTTACCGTTACGTTTAAATTTCCGGGATAACCTTCTTCACCATCTTTAGAAATATAATTTAAAACAAGCGTTGAATCGGTATGCTGCTGCACATTCCAAACTTCCCGTGAAAAACCTTTATTGCCGCCATGCAAACTATTTGGTCCGTTATTCGTTGCCAGTGTATATTCTTTTCCATCAAGCTTAAATTTACCTTTTGCAATGCGATTTCCATAACGGCCAACGATGGCGCCAAAATAAGTATCGCCGCCTTCTGTATAAGGTTTTATTGCATCATACCCAACGGCAACATCAGTTGGTTTACCTTGTTTATCTGGCACAACAATGCTAACTATTCTTGCGCCATAATTTGTTATGGCAACCTGCATGTTTCCATTTTTTAAAATATATAAATTGGTTGCTTTGCCATCAATTGTATCCTGAAAATTTTTTGCCAACGGTAAGCTTGCAGCATTTTCAGCATTGTTTTTTGTACTGTCTGAAGTTGATGTGTTCATTTGTTTTTTGTTGTTGCACGCACAAACGGCAAGTATTAAAAATGGTAAAAAAGCAGCAAATATTTTATTCATACAATGAAATTTTTTTAAACCAATTTCGAAAATAATTATAAGAATGATTGCAAGCACTATTTTGTAATCATTATTTTAGCGGATAATCTAAAACTTTTATGCCATTACAAGAAGAATTAGAGCTGCAGGGCAACTGGCTTTTTAAATTCAGGGGTACGCTGCCTATAATTTTATTATTAGGCGGCCTTATTTATTATGTATGGACTGAAAAATATGGGCACAGACCATTTCCTGAAGATTCTATTGGTGAAACGTTATACATATATTTTTGTTTGGCTGTTTCAATGTTAGGTTTTGCAATCAGAGTTTATGTGGTAGGCCAAACTCCTTACAATACTTCTGGCCGAAACACCAAAGAGCAAATAGCTGATACAATAAATAAAACAGGCTTATATTCAGTTGTTAGGCATCCGCTATATGTAGGCAATTATTTTATGTGGTTAGGTGTGGGTTTACTAACGGCAAGTGTTTGGTTTGTTGCTGCCTTTACTTTAATATACTGGTTATATTATGAACGTATAATGTTTGCAGAAGAACAGTTTTTAAGAAAGAAGTTTGGTGCTGCTTATCTTGATTGGTCAAGTAAAACACCGGCATTTATTCCAAATTTTAGTTTATTTAAAAAGTGCCCAACGCCCTTTAACTGGAGAAAGGTTTTAAGCAAAGAAAAAACAGGATTTGCCGCTTTGTTTATTGTGTTTTTTTTATATTACTGTGCAGGAGAATATGAAGAAGGTGCAAAGCCTAAAAATGTTTTTTTACTGGCCGCAAGTATTTCAGGTATAGTTATCTATTTAATTATAAAAATTCTTATAAAAAAAACAAACTGGTTTGATAAAGTATAACTTAAGAAACAAGCAGGAAGTATAAAAATCTTCTTATAATAAATCTTATTTAATATAAAAAAGCTGTAGGGGGAGGGATTCGAACCTCCACGGGGCAGTTAGCTAAAATGCAAAGTTTAGTGGTCAACCCTGGTCGGCCTTACCAAAAGTAACGTCGGCTCTACATTTTGTTTATCCTGTTATCCCCACCCCCGAGACGAGAGGGCATGTCTGCCAAAATTTCATCACCCCACAGTATTTATAAGAACTATTTGCGTTTGCTTGATGCAATATTAAAACACAACTTTTATGTTAATAGAAATATTTCAACTAATTTTTTTAAATTATAGAAATTGTTCAGTTATTTATTATGTTTGATTGAAAATTTTCTAATAAAACAATATAATATGGCCGAGAAATTAAATATTGACAAACTTGATTTTAAGATCATCCAGGCAATGATGGATAATGCAAATATTTCTTATGCTGATCTTGGAAAAAAATTATTTGTATCTGGCGGCACCATTCATGTGCGTATAAAAAAATTACAGGAGTTGGGAATTGTTTCTGGCACAAAGCTGCATATCAATCATAAAATGTTGGGATATGATGTAATTGCTTTTATTGGTATTTTTCTTGAAAAAAGTTCTTTGTATGATGCTGTTGCAAATCAGCTTAAAAAAATTCCGGAGATAGTTCGTCTTAATTACACTACCGGAAACTACAGCATGTTTGCAGAAGTTATTTGTAAAGATATTAACCAGTTAAAATTTGTGCTGCATGATGAAATGCAAAAAATAAAAGGCATCGAACGCACCGAAACCATTATTTCTTTGGAAGAAAGTTTTTCAAGAAATGTGCAGTTTTTAAAGCATGAAAAATAATGTAAAAATCACTTATAAATTATAACAATGGTTCTATAATTTGCCGCTATACTCGCTTATTAATTCTGCAACAAGTGCCGTCCACCCGGTTTGATGTGATGCACCTAAACCTTTGCCGGTATCTCCATGAAAGTATTCATAAAATAAAACGAGGTTTTCGTTTTCTGGTTTTTTATAAAACCAATTATATGCATCATAAATTTTACGGTTGCCTTCTGCATCTTTTTCAAATAAACTTATAATTCGTTTTGTTAGTTCATCCGCAACCTGTTCAAGGTTCATTTTATTGCCCGAACCAACGGGGCATTCTACCAACAATGTATCGCCATAAAAATTTCCGTATTTGCGGATAGATTGAATGATGATAAAATTGATCGGCATCCAAACAGGCCCGCGCCAGTTGCTGTTGCCGCCAAACATGTTTGATGTGCTATCACCCGGATCGTAATGAATGGTGTATGCCACGCCGTCAACAGTTGCGGTGTAAGGATGATCGAGATGATATTTTGATAAAGCTCTTATGCCGCCCGGCGAAAGAAATTCGTTTTCATCCAATAAATAATTAAGCAGTTTAATAAGGCGTTCTTTACGAATAAGTGATAACAAGATTTCTGATTCTTCGCCGCGTTCTTCATTTGGCCAAAACTTATTATTTTTTTTGCGATAATTTTCAAACCAAAAAATACGCTTTTTAAAATCCTGCAGTTGGTTAAGTTCTCCTCGAAAAATATTTGAAACTGCAAATAAAGGCGTAAGGCCAACAATAGAACGAATGCGCAAAGGCAGCGGATCAGAGCCTGCAACATTCAACACATCATAAAAAAATTTATCTTCTTCATTCCATAAATTATGTTCATTTAATGCTTCTGCAATAAGAATAAAATGTTCAAAAAATTTGGTGGCTGTGTCTTCAAAAGAATCATCATGCAAAGCAATTTCAATGGCAATATCCATCATATTTAAAGCATACATTCCCATCCAGCTTGTGCCATCTGCCTGTTCTAATTGCACGGTGCCCTGGTAATTAAAACTGCGGTTAAACACACCAATATTATCTAAACCCAAAAATCCGCCTTCAAAAATATTGTTGCCTTTTATGTCTTTTCTGTTTATCCACCACGTGAAATTGATGAGTAATTTTTGAAAAACTTTTTTTAGAAACTGAACATCATTTTTACCGGTTTGCTTTTGCTCAATATAATACACCTGCAATGCAGCCCATGCCTGCACCGGCGGATTTACATCACTAAAATTCCATTCGTATGCCGGCAACTGGCCATCTGGTTTCATATACCATTCACGCATAATTAAAAGCAGTTGATGCTTGGCAAAATTTGCATCTGCCACTGCCATTGAAATGGTTTGAAATGCAAAGTCCCATGCGGCATACCAGGGATATTCCCATTTATCGGGCATGCTGATAATATCCTGGTTTTTTAAATGCGTCCAATCACTGTCGCGGCCGGTGGCTTTCATAACACTTGGAGGTGTAATGCCATCGCCTGTTGTTAACCATCGTTCTACATCAAAATGATAATATTGCTTGCTCCATAATAAACCGGCTATTGCCTGCCGTTGAATGTTGATTAAATCTTTATTCATTCCTTCAGGCAATATCATTTCATAAAATTCATCTGCTTCCTTTTTGCGTGTTTCAAAAATTTTTTCAAAGCCATTTTCAAAAGCATTTTTAAACCGCTTATTACTTAACCTGCAATAAATGGTTTTTGTTTCGCCTGCGGCGATATTAAATTCATATACAGGTGAAAATTTTGTTCCCTGTTTTTTGTTGCGCAATGCGGTGATATTTTTTTTCTGAATGATTGCCTGGTGAAATGCATCTTTTGTAAAAATGCTTGTGTTGGCAACACCGGTTATAATTTCTGTATTGGTTTCATTTTCTGTAAAAAGCCTGTCATCAGCGTTTAAAAAATAAAAATAATGATCGCCTAATTTTGGATGATTTGCCAGCACGCAATTTTTGTTTATAAGCGAGAGAGATGGCTTAACCATATCCGGCGTGTATTGCCACCTGTTGTAAAAAAATAATGTTGGCAAAACAGTTATGGGCGCCGGTTGCTGATACCGGTTGGTTACTTCTATCTTAATAAAAATATCTTCATCATCATACTTGGCATACGTTATTAAAACATCAAAATATTCGTTGTTATCAAAAATGCCTGTGTCAAGAATTTCATATTCAGGTTCAAGCTTTGTTCTGTTGCGGTTTTCAGTGCGCAATAATTCGTAGGGAAATTGTTGCTGCGGATATTTATATAAACACTGCATATAAGTATGCGTGGGCAAATTATCAAGATAATAATACAGCTCTTTAACGTCTTCACCATGGTTGCCCTCAAAATTCCCCAAACCAAAAAGGCGCTCTTTTAAAATGGCATCTTTTCCATTCCACAACGCAATCGAAAAACATAAATTTTGATAATAGTCGCTAATGCCTGCAAGGCCATCTTCGCCCCATCTGTAGGCGCGGCAATGCGCATGATCAAAAGGAAAATAATGCCATGCATCTCCATCTTCACTATAATCTTCACGTACTGTTGCCCATTGCCGTTCGCTTAAATAAGAACCCCACTGAACAAGCGGAACCGGTTTTTGCTGGTTTTCTTTAAGTCTTCTTTCTTCAGCAATCATAAGCTTCAAACTTAATGTTTAGTTTTCTTAATCTTTTTCTTGTGTTAATACAAAAAAGACTTTTTTGTAACCATAAAAACATGCGGTATAAATTTCTCAGTATAACATTTTTTTATCAGCGCAACTGCAGTAAAACTTGTTTTTGCTGGTTTGATTTTTGATTTGATTGAAAGTATTATTATTTCATTTTTAAAATAAGAAATATGAAATCTTTACAAGGCAGAAAAGTTGCCATACTTACTGAAACGGGTTTTGAAGAAGTTGAATTAACAAGCCCTAAACAAGCGCTTGAAGAGGCCGGTGCAGAAGTAGATATTGTTTCGCCGCAAAAAGAAAAAGTAAAAGCATGGGATCATGATCATTGGTCAATGGAATTGCCGGTTGATAAAAATGTTAGTGATGTAAAAGAAGAAGATTATGATGCATTGGTTTTGCCTGGCGGCGTTTTAAACCCTGATAAATTGCGCACAAATAAAGATGCCGTTAAACTGGCAAAAGAATTTTTAGAATCAGGAAAGCCTGTTGCTGCCATTTGTCATGGCCCGCAAACATTAATTGAAACAGGTTTGCTGGAAGGCAGAACAATCACTTCTTATCCATCATTAAAAACAGATTTAACAAACGCAGGTGCAGATTGGGTTGACAGAGAAGTGGTGGTTGATAACGGACTTGTTACAAGCCGCAGCCCAAAAGATTTACCTGCGTTTAATAAAAAAATGATTGAAGAAATAAGCGAAGGTGTTCATACACCGGCGCATTAATTTTGTGAGTTTGATTTAAAGAGGACAAAGCCCCGTTTTTAAAAACAGGGCTTTATTTTTGTTTACCCTTTTTGTAGAAAATGTAACTTAATATGCAAACAATAACTGCTATTGTTGAAACGCCAAAGGGCAGTGCGCAGAAATATGATTATGATCCTGAAAAAAAATGGTTCGTATTAAAAAAGATCATGCCTGCAGGAATGGTATTTCCTTTTGATTTTGGATTTATTCCAGATACAAAAGGTGAAGATGGAGACCCGCTTGATATAATAATAATTTCAGAATTAAAAAGCTTTCCGGGTTGTGTTATGGAATGCCGGGTTATTGGCGGCATAACCGCTGAACAGACAGAAAAAGATGGAAAAACAGTGCGTAACGACAGGTTTCTGGCGATACCTGAACCATCTGCATTGTTTGCCGAAGTGAATGAAATAAAAGACCTGCCTGATGATGTTATTCATCAGATAGAAACATTCTTTATTAACTATAATAATTTAAGCGGAAAAAAGTTTAAACCCTTAAAAAGAGTTGATGCAAAAAAAGCTTTAAAACTTATAAAAAAGAAATAGTATGAATATAATAAACACTCTTTTTGGCGAAGGCGATCATCTTAATATGCTTCAGATGAGTGTACGTTCATTTATAACATTTATAATTTTGCTTGTGCTTGTACGCTTTGCAGGCATGCGCACCTTTGCCAAAAGATCTGCATTTGACAATATTATTGTTATTCTTTTGGGTGCGGTGCTGGCAAAAGGCGTTGTAGGTTCATCACCCTATTTGCCAACAGTTGCTGCATCTGTTGTTATGGTGGCAATGCATCGTTTATTTGCATGGCTTTGTGTAATAAACAGAAAATTTGAGCAACTGGTAAAAGGCACTTATATTAAATTGTATCAAAATGGTGCTTTAGTTGATAACAATTTAGAAAGAACCGGCATGAGTGAAAACGATTTGCATGAAAGCCTTCGCCTTGAAACAAAAAAATTAACGCTCGCAGAAATTGATACAGCGTTTATGGAAACTAATGGCCGAATAAGTTTTATTTTAAAAGATGAGGATAAAGAACAATAAAAATATATAAGTGCTTATATATTTTGTTCGTCAAAAGAAGGGCCGTACATGCCTGGCACAGCAATATTAAGCAAACGCAGATACACACTTAATTGCCCGCGGTGATGATAAATATGATTGAAAGTAAAACTTCTTAAAGCAACTTTTTTAGGCAATTGAAACATTACCTGTTCACCGCGGCGAACTTTCCATGGGCTGTTCAGCACTTCATCTGATGCAGATTCTAAAATTTTTGTGGCTGCTGCCTGCCTTTCATCAAACGATTGCAGAGATGCCATCTGTGCTTTCAGGCATCGGAGTGCCAGGAGCGGCTGAAGCAAAATCAAATTCATCTGCGTTTACAATTCTTTCAACCCAAATTGGCAAATCGGAAATATGCTTTGCAAGTTTTCCAATCTTCATAGATTTATCGTGCGGGCTCCATGTAAGTTTATCTGAAGGTACCCGTTCAATCATCTTCCTTGTATTTGCAGCTTCTTGTTTTAACTCGGCAATTAAAGCAGAATTTATTGGCATTGAAATAATTTTTATGAGCAGCTAAAATAGAAAATAATCAGTATGAAATGCGGAGTTTGAAAAGTTATTTGCAGTAGAAAATGTTTACGCTAAATGAGCGAAATCTTTTTCAAAACTTCCTTTTATTCTTTCTATCGGAGGATTATAATAACCAAATTTTAATTTCGGAAATTCTTCTTGCATCAGTTCCATCAATTGTTTTATACCAAGCATTTCTGCCAGTTTCTGCAACACCGATTTTTCCCAAATACCAATCAGGATCAATATTAAAATTGCGCCATTGAATCATGCAAAGATCTGTTTCATATAATCAATTTTCGCAACGCTTCATATTCTTCAACACGTATCTGTCATGCCGGGAAAAACAAAATAATTTATGCTTGTCCAGCCACTAAAATTTCGTACCATTTTTAAGCGTTCAATCAATATCTTCAAACAGCATAATTATTCGGCCTGTAATAAGGCGTATAAATTTGGTTTTGTGCGCTGATTCGTACTTACACGAATGCTGTTCAAACCCGCTTCACACAAGGCTTTTACGGCATCAGGCTTAGAACCATTGGTATTGATATTGATGCTTCCGCGTTGCGTATGTTTTCTTATTTCAATGATGGCATCTCTTATCGTTTCCCACATCAGCAAAGGTTCGCCTTCACAACCCTGCCCAAAACTCACCAATGCGGATAAGGTGCGTTTAATAAATGCGGAACAGTAAACTCTACAATTTCTTCAGCGGTTGGTTTAAATGTTAACCGGTCTTGCGTTGAAACAATTGTTTCTTCTTCGGGCTGAAAAGAAATGCAGCCAATGCAATTGGCATTACATGCAGGCGATGATGGAACCGGGCATTCCCATCTTGCTAACGCATAAATTTCTTGCGGCGGGACAATGATAGGTTAGACAACAATTGCTGCATTAAATGTTTCACCAAACGGTTGTGCGGATAATGCTTCTAACAAATAAGCAGCGCCGCTGTGAATTTGTTTTTCATCATAACCGGCATGTTCCTGGCGAACATCGTTTTCAATTCTTACAGCAGGCACATAAAATTTATTATTTAACCAGGCTGCAGCCGTATAACAAAACAATGGAAGCGTTGGTGCATTGGGCAAACTTTCATATGCAGCCAAATATAAACCGGTGTGTGCCGGCGGAATAAAAGCCGCAACAGCCCAGCCTTTTTCACACAAACGCATTTCGTGTGTATGTACATCAATACCAATACCTTCTCCGGCCGGGCAATTCATATAAATTTCCGCCGCCGGGTAATTCTATCCAATCTTCTTTTTCAATGGCAAAAGCATCCCAACCGGCACGACCAACAGCATACAGGCTTTCATCTTCATAAATATTTCCTTTACCATCTGAATATAATAAGTATGGAGATTGATTGAGCATAGTAAAAGTAAATTGGTGAATGCTTATAATGAAGACATGAATTATGAACCATTCGCCAACTGTTGCTTACAAAATTCGTTGAATTCTTTTTCTTCTTCCGTTAATTCTGCAGGTTCTATTTCGCGTTGAATAATTTTATTGTTTTTAAAATCGATGGTAAGCATATTATCTTTTAAAACAACATTGCTTACTTCCTGCCACGAATAATTTTTAAAAGGAAATGTGTTGAATGTTATGGCATCTTTACTAAAACCAATTTCCTGCGGAAATTTTATTTGCCTTTCAAGCAAGGCTGCGATAATAAAAAAAATACCTATTAATGGAATATGCAGCGGATATAACAGCCATAAAAATGCCGCAGCATACAAAGCCCATTTAAATGTAACAATATTATCTTTTTTATTTTGATTGATGAAAGGAACTGCCAGAACAAAAACAATAACGAGTGTTAATAGAACATTTATCCAGCTTAGGTTTGAAAACGGTATTCGCAACATGCCAAACACAGATGCAGCCAGCGTAATTACGCACATTAAAACGGTTATTACATTGTAAATTTTATAGTCAGGATGTTTTAAGGTAACTACAAAATCATATGCCTCTTTTTGCCTCATGCACTATTGCTTTTCACAAACAGGTTACAAATTTTCCATAACAATCTTGATGCAACCACGGCATCATAACTGGTATCGCCAACACCAACTTCAACCAAATCAAAGCCAATTAATTTTTTTCCGCTTTCTACAATTCTTTTTAATAAATAAGTGATCTGTTCGCTTTGAAACCCGCCAGGCACGGGCGTTCCTGTGTTGGGGCAAAGTTTAGGATCAAGACCATCTATATCAAAACTAAAATAAATGCATTCGGGCAAATGGCTTATCATTTCATCAACAATATGCACCCAATGATCGCCTATAAACAAGCGCTCTTTTATCTGCTGATCAAAATATGTAATTACTTTAAAATTGCTTTTACAAATGTAATTCCATTCGGCCTCGCAATAATCTCTAACACCGGCCTGCACCAATCTTTCAATGGCAGGTATTTCTGCAAGCGCATTGTACATAATGCTTGCATGAGAATAATTAAATTTTTCATACGCATTTCTTAAATCGCAGTGCGCATCAATCTGCAAAATTCCAAAGCTGCTGTATTTTTCTGCCAGCGCTTTAAAATAACCTAACGATACGCTGTGATCTCCGCCAAGCAACCCAACAAGTTTATTTTTATTTAATAAATCTTTTGTTTGCTCATACACCCAATTATTTAAAATGCTGCTGCCTTCATTAATTTCTTTAAGGCTTTTCAGCATAAATTTATTGTTGTTTATATCCTGGCCGTGTGCAATAAAATCAATATATAATTCAGCTTCTTTGCGCAGGTAATCGCTCTTCATTAAAATTTTTTTATCAATAGGGCGCATATAAAAGCCTTTTTTCCAGCCATCCGGCATATCAGCATCAAACAAATCAATTTGTGCGCTTGCTTTAAATATGTGCTCTATAGCCCTTGCTGTGCCTGCATTACAGCTTACGGTAACTTCCCACGGAACGGGCAAAAGCACTACCTGTGCATCTTCTTCTGAAAAGGGTAAACCAAAAATATTATTGTTGCGGTTGGCAACGGCATTTACATCAAACTTTGAAAGGTCTGTCATAACTGTAATCTAAAAAGGCGTGCAAGTTAGTTAGTATTTTCTAATAGATTTTTGAATGAATTGTTTAAATACTTTTAAGGAATTTTTTTTTGAAAGTTAATGCTTGCTTAAAAAATCATGATAAGCAAGTTGAATACCTTCTTCAAGTTCAATTTTATGTTTCCATCCTTTAGCGTGAAGTTTTGAAACATCCAGTAATTTTCTTGGCGTTCCGTCGGGTTTGGTTGTATCAAATTTAATTTCACCTTCAAAGCCAATTATTTTTTTTATCAGTAATGCAAGATCTTTTACAGATATATCTTTTCCGGTGCCAATATTTATTAAACCTTTTTCATTATAATTTTCTAAAAGAAAAACACAGGCATCTGCAAGATCATCTGCAAACAAAAATTCTCTTTTAGGTACACCTGTGCCCCATATAATTACTTCATTTGCATGATTAAGTTTTGCTTCGTGAAAGCGCCTGATTAATGCTGGCAACACGTGCGAATTTTCAGGATGATAATTATCATTAATTCCATACAAATTGGTTGGCATTACAGATATATAATTACAGCCATATTGATCTCTGTATGCATCGCACAACTTTAAACCTGCAATTTTTGCGATGGCATAAGGTTCGTTGGTATATTCAAGTTCGCCGGTTAATAAATATTCTTCTTTAATAGGTTGCGGAGCCAATTTTGGATAAATGCAACTTGAACCTAAAAACAACAATTTTTTTATGTTATTTATGTACGAAGCATGAATAATATTGTTTTGAATTTGCAGGTTATCATATAAAAAATCTGCACGAAACATATTGTTGGCCATAATGCCGCCAACTTTTGCTGCAGCCAGCAAAACGTATTCAGGTTTTTCTGCTTCAAAAAAATCGGATACATCTTTTTGATTGCGCAAATCCAGTTGCTGTGATGTGCGTAAAATAAAGTTATCAAAGCCAAGCGCAGTAAGCTTTCTGTGCAAAGCTGAACCAACCATTCCTCTATGACCAGCTATATAAATTCTTGAATGTTTATCCATAAAATTTAATAAGAAACAATATTTCCGTTTATATGTAATTGCAATTCTTTTTTGTTTGATGCTTCTGTTCTGCCAATAATTTTTGCATCAATATTAAATTGTTTTGCTTCACTAATTAAAGATGATGCAGTTTGTTCATCCGTAAAAATTTCGAGCCGATGCCCCATATTAAAAACCTGGTACATTTCTTTATCATCTGCATTTGAATTTTGCTGAATGATCTGAAATATTTCAGGCACATCAAACAAATTATTTTTTATAATGCGTAAAGGTTGCGGCAAATATTTCATGCATTTGGTTTGGCCGCCGCCGCTGCAATGAATAATGCCGTCAATGTTATCAAAATAATTTTCAAGCAAAACTTTCATTAGCGGCGCATAAGTGCGTGTTGGACTTAACAACAACCTGCCAATGGTTGTTTGTTGTTTAGTGTTTGAAGTTGAATGTTGAATGTTTGAAGTTGAATGTTTAATGTTTGATTGCTCTTTTTCTGTCAACTGCCAACTGTTATCTGTCAACTTTTGCTTTCCGATATAAATAACATCATCTTGTAATAACGGTTCAAAAGTTTCAGGATATGTTGAAGCATAATATTTATGCAGCACATCATGCCGTGCACTGGTTAAACCATTGCTTGCAATGCCGCTGTTGTATTCAGTTTCATAAGTTGATTGGCCATAACTTGCAAAGCCAACAATTACATTACCTGCTTTTATTTTTTCATTGGTAATAATTTTATTTTTTGGCCATCTTGCCATCATTGTTCCATTCACTGCAATGGTTCTTACCACATCACCAACATCGGCTGTTTCTCCGCCAAGAAAATGAATATTTATTCCAAATGATTTTAGTTCATTAAAAAAAATCTGCGTGCCATTTATAATTTGTTCAAGCACTTCACCAGGTATTAATAATTTATTTCTATCGATGGTTGATGAAAAAAGAATATTGTTATAAATGCCAGCACAAAGCAAATCATCCAAATTCATAACAATGGCATCTTGTGCAATGCCTTTCCAAACAGAAATATCGCCGGTTTCTTTCCAGTACAAATAAGCAAGAATACTTTTAGTGCCGGCACCATCAGCATGCATCACGTTTACAAAAGCAGCATCGCCGTTTATAAAATCAGGAAAAATTTTACAAAAAGAAAATTCATACAAACCTTTATCCAGATTTTTTATAGCTGCATGCACTTCTTCTTTTTGCGCAGAAACACCACGTTTTGAGTAAAGAGACATTATAATAATTAAGCCGCAAATGTAAATACGAATTGCTTTGTTTTGACTTATTGACTAATGACCAAATGACTTTAGTTTTGCGCTGATGCAGGTTCATCGTTCAATAAATAATCTTCCAACATTTAATAATGCCGTTATAACCATTGGCACTTTTGATGGCGTGCATTTAGGGCATCAGCAAATTATTAAACAGTTAAAACAAGAAGCTGCAAAAATTAATGGCGAAACCGTTATCATTACTTTTCATCCGCATCCGCGAACCATTGTTGCAACAAATAAAACGGTGCATCTTCTTACAACTTTAAACGAAAAAATTATTCTGTTGGATGAATTTGGAATCGATCATTTGGTTGTTGTTCCGTTTGATGAAAGCTTTTCCAATCAAACACCGGAAGAGTATGTGCAGCATTTTTTATTTGAAAAATTTCATCCGCATACATTAATTATTGGTTACGATCATCACTTTGGAAAAAAAAGGAAAAGGCGATTATCATCTGCTGGAAATTATGGGTAAGCAATTGGGTTTTGTGGTGAAAGAAATTCCGGAACAGATAATAAATGAAGTAACCATAAGTTCAACACGCATTCGTGAATCGCTGCTAAAAAATGATGTGCAGGCTGCAAATAATTATCTTGGTTATAAATATTTTTTTGAAGGAATTGTGGTTGATGGAAATAAATTAGGAAGAACGCTTGGTTATCCAACTGCGAATATTGTTATTCATGATGAAAATAAATTAGTGCCTGCCAATGGAATTTATGTTGCAGAAGCGGAAATGATCGGTCAACAGTCAACGGTCAACGGTCAACCGCTCTTACAAGGTATGATGAGCATTGGCGTGCGGCCAACTGTTGATGGAAAGAACCGCACCATTGAACTAAATATTTTTGATTTTAATGAAGATATTTATGGGCGCACATTAAAAATTTTTCTTTGTGCCTATTTAAGACCAGAGCTAAAATTTAATTCGTTGGATGAATTAAAATTTCAGATTGATAAAGACAAAGAAGAAAGCTTGCAATATTTTGCTGCTCTAAAAAAAGTTGAATAGAATTGTTGCAGTACAAGGGAGTGACACAACGAAGCTTAATATATGTTCTGCAGCTAAGTACATAATTTTCTTTAAACTTAAAACCTAAAATTTATAACCTACAACTCAGTTTTGCTTCATCATTTTTTCAGTGTTTTCCGCAACCTGGAGTGCTTCTATAAATTCATCAATATTACCATTCATCACAGAATCTAAATTATAAGAAGTAAGCCAATGCGATGATCTGTTACACGGCCCTGCGGCCAATTGTAGGTACGAATTTTTGCACTGCGATCTCCTGTGCTAACCAATGTTTTTCTATGCCGTGCAATTTCATCTTCCTGCTTGCGTACCTGTTCTTCATATAACCTTGTACGAAGCATCGTCATTGCTTTTTCACGGTTGCCCAACTGGCTTCGCTCGGTTTGGCAAACTACCACTGTTCCGGTTGGTATATGGGTAAGCATCACTTTGGTTTCAACCTTATTTACATTTTGTCCGCCTGCGCCGCCGCTACGTGCCGTTTCCATTTTTACATCGGCAGGGTTCAATTCAAAATCTACTTCTTCGGCTTCGGGCATTACGGCAACTGTTGCCGCCGATGTATGCACGCGTCCCTGTGTTTCAGTATCAGGAACACGCTGTACACGATGCACACCGCTTTCAAACTTTAAAGTGCCGTACACATCTTCGCCCTGTACTTCCACCACCACTTCTTTATAACCGCCTACTGTGCCTTCGCTTTCGCTTACAATTGCTGTTTTCCAGCCTTTGTGTGCACAATAACGCAAATACATATTTAATAAGTCGCCGGCAAATAAGCTGGCTTCATCACCGCCGGTTCCTGCACGAATTTCAAGCACCGCATTTTTATCATCCTGCGGATCTTTGGGAATGAGAAGTTTGGTAAGTAATTTTTCAAGCGATGCTTTTTTTTCTTCCAGTTCGGGCAATTCCATTTTAGCCAACTCGCGCATATCTTCATCATTGCCATTAAGCATTCTCGCGAAAAATCGTAATCAGCCATTACACGTTTGTATTCTTCGTAAGGCTTTATTATTTTTTCAAGGCTTTTGTATTCTTTGCTGAGCGTCCCAAATTCCTTTTGATTGTTAATAATTTCAGGATTGGTAAAGGCAATACCTACCTGTTCAAACCTTGCTTTTAATGCTTCTAATTGTTCAATCATGTGTTTTGTTTCATTGTTTCATTGTTTAATTGTTTCATTGTTGCTAATGCTGAAACTTTAAAACGATTAAACTTTGAAACTTAAAAAGTGTGCAAATTTATATGTTTTTGTGCGCTTAATTTTACGCATGAATTATCGAAAATTTAAAGCCGAATAAAAAAATTACAACACAATAATTTTGTTGTGTTTAGGTTTCTTGCTTATATTGCATATATAATAATATGATTTGGCCATTTTCAATGGGACTGAAATCGGCGAATCGTATGTAAACCTTAGGAGAAGATTAGGTTTTAATTAAGGAACATGCGTTTCATCAATTTAAAATTTGAAAATGGATTTACAATTTGATAAAAACAAAAGTTTACAAAAAGATCTAACTCTCACTTGCGAGGAATTTAAACAGCTCTTTGGTTATAATTCAGAACGTGAAAAGAAGATTGTAAATCTCTTTAAAGTTGCTGATAAATTTAAAAGTATTGGTTGCGAAACAATGTTTGTTTTCGGCAGTTTTGCAACATCAATAGAACATCCAAATGATATTGATGTTTGTTTTGATATTAGTAATTTAGATATAAAAGTTCTTGAAAAAAATTATTCTTTATTCAACCAATATGAGCATAAAAGATTTTATAAATATTTATTAGTTCATATTCCTTTTTTCAAAATTAAAATAGAAGATGAAGAACTAATGCAATTCATGAAAACAGACAAAAGTGGCAATCGGCGGGGAATGATTAAATTAAATTTAAAAGATTTACCGGTTTATGATAAAAAATGAAAAGCAATATAGAGTTTCAAAAAAGACTTTGCATAACGTAATTGAAAAGATAAACGAAACAAAAGCGGAGCCTAATCAAAATATAAAGCATAAAATTTTTTTAAATTCAATACAAGGTTTTAAAGAAGATATTGAAAAAGAAATCCGCGATTATGAAAAACTTAAATCAAACAAATCAACCATACTTAAAGAACGCAGCTTGAGTAATTTGCCTGATATAATTATTGAATACAAAATTGCCAATCATCTTACTCATAAAGAATTTGCAAAAATACTTGGTTTAAAAGAGCAGCAACTACAGCGCTATGAAGCCGAATCTTTTAAAACCGTAAGTTTTCAAAACTTAATTAAATTTTTAGATCTTATTAACCTTGATTTAAAAATAAAACAAGCTGTAATTAAGCCAACCAGAAGACATAAAGCCACCGCATAAACCTTAATTCTTGTCTTACAGAAAATTTAAAGCCGAATACTTATTTACCGCCAACGAGTTGCTTGATGCAAATCATATCTTAATCACCGACAAAAATGGTGTTATACAAAGTATTGTTGATGAAAAAGATGCCGGCGATGATGTTGAAGTTTTTGAAGGAATAATATCTCCGGGATTTATAAACTGTCATTGTCACCTGGAATTAAGTCACATGAAAAATGTGATTGAAAGCGGAACGGGTTTAATTGATTTTTTAATAAAGGTTGTAAGCAAACGCGGCGCAATTAAAGAAGAAATGCAGTTGGCAATAAAAGCTGCGGACAAAGAAATGTTCGATGCAGGAATTGTTGCGGTTGGAGACATAAGCAATACAACAGATTCGCTGCAAACAAAATTGCAAAGCAAAATTCACTATCATAATTTTATTGAAGTGCTCGGCTTTTCAGAAGAAAAAGCAAACATTGTTTTAGAATCTTACTTAAAAGTATATAAAGAGTTTTGCAGCGCAGGATTAAAAAATACATCAATTGTTCCTCATGCACCGTACACTATAAGCAGATTAATGTTTAGTTTAATAAATGATTTATCCGAACAAAAAATCATTTCAATACACAACCAGGAATGTTTGGCTGAAGATGAATTGTACCAAACAAAAGCCGGTGATTTTTTCAGGCTGTATCATCATCTCAATATCAACACAGATTTTTTTCAGCCTTACAACAAAAGCAGTTTGCAATCTTATTTGCCAATGCTTAATAAACCAAAACAAATTCTCTTGATTCATAACACTTTTACAACGCAGGCTGATATTGAATTTGCCAATCAGCAATCAATAATCAATAATCAACAATTGTTTTGGTGTTTGTGTGCCAACGCAAATTTATACATAGAGAACAAGTTGCCGCCGGTTGAACTTTTCAGAAAAAATAATTGCGATCTGGTTTTAGGAACGGATAGTTATTCAAGCAACTGGAGTTTAAATATTTTGGATGAAATAAAAACGCTGCAAAGAAATTTTCCATCATTGCAATTAACAGAATTATTACAATGGGCAACATTAAACGGTGCAAAAGCTTTAAAGATTGATAATGAATTTGGCAGTTTTGAAAAAGGAAAAAAACCTGGAATTATTGTGATAGATAACATCAATGATAAAAAAATTACTTCGCAATCAACAACAAAAAGAATTTTATAGTTATTCCAATACTTCTTTTAAAACGGGCAGGCTTTTCAGTTCTTTAAAATCGGTTATGTGAAATGAAATATATTGCAATAAAGCATCTAAAATTTGCCTGCGGGTTTGCCTGTTCAGCTTAAAATTTTCAAGGTCATTATAAAATTGTATGTGTTGCAATTTTGAAATTGTTTCAGCAATAAAACCTGCAATAAAATTTTGATGCGATGGTTCAACCGAAATAAATGCGCCTTCTTTTAAATCGAGAAACATTGTGTTGGTTGAATAATTTCCATTGATTTGAAAACCCGATTCTGTTGCAAGATGTAAAATAAAATATAACGGAAGATTAGCCGCAATTACATCTGAACCTTTATCTGCTTCCAGCAAACTTCCTTCAAGTAAATAAAATAATTCAGCATTAGCTTCAGGTTGTTTTATAGAATGCTGAAACAATTCAATCATAAATTGTGCAACAGCAGTGCGCACAACATCAAACAAAATCTTTTTGTATAAATAACTCCATTTATATTCTTTTACAAATTGAAGATTTTTAAGCTGGTTGTGATATACTTCCATATCAAGCATAGCAGCGGGCTGAAAATACATTTGCTTTGCCTGCGTTTTTTTTGTTGATTGCCGCACACCTTTTACAATATATTTTTGCAATCCAAAAAGCTCGGTATAAACCGTGGTTATAACACTGGTTTCACCATATTGAATTGAGCGCAACACTATACCTTTTGTTTTGTATATCATATTTATTCAAAAACAAATAAACCTATAAATGTTTTAAACTCAACGGTTTAAGATTTGTTGTTTTTTATTGATTTGATTTCTTTAATTTCGCCGTCCTTTCACAAGGTGCAGTATGGTGACTGTTGCCTGTTTTGTTGAAAATATTCGATACAATAAAAATTAATAAAGATGAAAAGAACATTTCAGCCGCATAATCGCCGCCGCAAAAGCGTACACGGTTTTCGCAAACGTATGCAAACAGCAAATGGCCGCAAAGTTTTAGCCAGCCGCAGAACAAAAGGCCGCAAAAAACTTTCTGTTTCAGACGAAAGAACTTTAAAATAATTCTGTAAGAAAATTATATTAAAACCGTCTCAAAACATGAGGCGGTTTTTTATTTGATGCCGCCTGTATTGCGTTAGCATTTGCCAAATTCTCTTCAATAATTTTGTACCTGAACGCGAATATATTTTTTAGTGATGTGTAATCATCAATTTACCGGCACTCGAAATACAATTAACCCTTCAGCAAGTTTACGCACAATAACCTAAAACTTTGCGTATCAAAGCGTTTCACCTTATTAAAAAATTGGCTTGCCTTTTTAAAAATTAGTTTTACATTAGTTCAACGATTCATCTTCCGATTAATCGGGAGAATTTCCTCACTTAAATTTAATCCCATGGTTCAAACAGAAATCTCGCAGTTTACCAGGGAATGCAACGATTGGAGAGAAACTTTGCGTTCCCATCGTGATGAATTGCACCAGTTGCAAACAACATTACAGCAAGCGGTAAATCGTCCTTTATCCAAAGATGAACAATCCGAACTGGAGCATCTTCAAAACCAGTTGCACATTCAGCTTATCAACGTTCACGATCTTAAACATGCGGTAAAATTGCACGACCGCAAATTGCATTATGAAGTCTCGGGAAATGCAGACATGCAATTTTCTGATAACGTTTCTGCTTACCACGAAAATTTATACGATAACTATCAATCGCTTTCAACAACATTAAGCGCGTTACGCAATGATGTTGATCGTTTTATAACAATGGTTCATTAATAGTATTTTAAAGCTATTTTTATTTTAATTAATGTATGTAACCAGCAGCGGTTTTCATGGCATCTTCGTTGCGTCGCAACACTTGTGCTGCAGTTTTTATGGCAGCTTCGGCCTGCGGTTCATGCACTATAATTAAGTTAAACAGCTTAAATAATTAAACAGCCATTCGCTTTTTTATTCACTGGTTTAAAGAGCCTTGAAGGTTTTCAAAAACCTTCAAGGTCTTAATAAAATTTCAATGGCTTTCTATCACAACTAAAAAACTTTGCCATGCCTGAATTTGATACTTCACACGTAAAATCATATTGTTTTGCTCGGCCATGCCGGCTGCGGCAAAACAACATTAGCGGAATGCATGTTATACGAAGCCGGATTAACCACCCGCCGCGGTTCTGTTTCAGAAAAAAATTCTGTGAGCGATTATCACGAATTAGAACAGGAACGCGGCAATTCAATTTTTAGCAAACTGCTGCACACAAAATGGCGTGGTTATAAAATAAATGTTATTGATACACCAGGCTACGACGATTTTGTTGGTGAAGTAATTTCTGCGTTGCGTGTTGCAGACACCGGTGTTATGTTATTGAACGCAGAAATGGGTGTTGAAGTAAGCACCGATATTATTTGGGATTACACAGAACAGTTTAAAACACCGATGATTTTTGCGGTTAATAAATTAGATAAAGATGATGCGGATTTTGACCGCACCGTTGCTGAAGCAAAAAATCATTTCGGAAATAAAATTACAGTTGTTCAATATCCGCGGCAGCAAGGCGCAGGCTTTCATGAAATAATTGATGTGCTACGCATGACGATGTATAAATTTAAAGATGCAGGCGGCAAACCTGAAAAACTTACCATTCCTGAAGAAGAAAAAAATAAAGCAGATCAACTGCATCGCGATTTGGTAGAAGCCATTGCCAGCAACGATGAAACTTTAATGGAAAAATATTTTGACAAAGGAGAATTAGATGAAGATGAAATGAAAATTGGTTTAAAGAAAGCGATGATCAATCATGATATATTTCCATTGTTTTGTTTAAGCGCAGAACGCAACATGGGCAGCGGAAGATTAATGGGTTTTATTGATAATGTTTGCCCGAGTGCCAACGAAATGCCGCCGCAAAAAACAATTAAAGGTGAAGATTTGCCCTGCAATCAAAACGGGCAGGCTTGCATGTTTATTTATAAAACGGTAAGCGAATCTCATGTAGGTGATTTATCTTTTTTTAAAGTGTATTCCGGCTGCATTAAAAGCGGAATGGAATTAGAAAATGAAAGCACGAATGTTACTGAAAAAATCAACCAATTATTTTTAGTGGAAGGCAACAAACGCACTGCTGTAAATGAATTGTGTGCAGGTGATATTGGTGCAACACTCAAATTAAAAAATACGCATGTAAATAATACGCTTCATGCAAAAGGAAAAAATATTGAGTTAAAGCCAATTGTATTTCCACAGCCAAATATGACCGTTGCTGTAGAAGCAGTAAAAAAAGGTGAAGAAGAAAAATTATCGCAGGCGTTGCATCAATTAAAAGAAGAAGATCCAACATTGCTTGTTGAATTTTCACCTGAATTAAAACAAATTCTTATCCATTGCCAGGGCGATATGCATTTGGCAGTTGCCAAATGGAAAATTGAACACAATTTTAAACTGGATGTAAAATTTATAAAGCCACGTATTCCTTATCGGGAAACTATCCGCAAAGAAGCCGATGCCAGTTATCGTCATAAAAAACAAAGTGGCGGCGCCGGCCAGTTTGGTGAAGTGTTTATGCGCATTGAGCCATGGCATGAAGGCATTACAGAACCACACGGATTAAATGTGCGTGCACGGGAAACACACAATTTGGATTGGGGTGGTAAGCTTGTGTTTTATAACTGCATTGTTGGCGGTGCAATTGATGTGCGTTTTCTTCCATCCATATTAAAAGGTGTGATGGAAAAAATGCATAACGGCCCGCTTACAGGTTCGTATGCACGAGATATTCGTGTATGTGTTTATGATGGAAAAATGCACCCGGTTGATAGTAATGATATATCATTTAAGATAGCAGGTTTGCAGGCTTTCAGGCAGGCATTTAAAGATGCAGATCCGCAAATTCTTGAACCGGTATATAAAGTTGAAGTTTTATGTCCTGATGATTTAACCGGCGCTGTTATGGGTGATCTGCAAACACGCCGCGCCATTGTTGAAGGCATAGATGCAGAAGGGCATTTTCAAAAAGTGGTTGCAAAAGTTCCACTGGCAGAAATGGATGGTTACTCCTCATCATTAAGATCATTAACACAGGGGCGCGCAAAATTTAGAAGTTATTTTGAAGAATATGCGCCTGTGCCTTATGATCTGCAACGTAAACTTATGGATGAATACAGCAGAACTGCAAAAGAAGAAGTGGTTTGATTATCACTGATAAATTATAAAAAATTAAGCTGCTTTAAAGGCAGCTTTTTTATTTTCACGCTGTACGATTTTAAAAATTATTAAACCTAATGCATGATAAACTGTTATAAAAATTAATTGTGAGTAAAGTATATTCATTAAAATTTATTCAAAAAATTCCTGCTGATATTAATACAGCCTGGAACTTTTTTAGCAGTCCGCAAAATTTAAATATCATCACACCAAAAAAACTTGGCTTTAAAATTATCAGCAAACATCATGGCGAAAAAATGTATCCCGGGCAAATTATCGAGTACACGGTTAAACCTTTATTTGGAATTCCTTTGTACTGGATGACAGAAATTACGCACGTAAAAGAAAAAGAATATTTTATAGATGAACAACGGTTCGGGCCTTATAGTTTATGGCATCATCAGCATCATTTCAAACAAATAAATAATGGTATTGAAATGATGGATATTGTTCATTATAAAATTCCGTTTTGGTTTATTGGAGATATTGCAAACGCTTTAATTGTGCGCCACCAACTAAAAATTATATTCACGTTCAGGTATAAAATTATTGAAGAGAAATTTGGTAAATGGTAAGCAATACAGGCGGCTCATTTCATAAATGTTTTCGTTAAAAATTCATGACGAACTTCGCCTGATTCTTCAAGCGAAAAATAATCTTCAACACTATAATGTTTGTCTTTTAACACTGATTGCATAACCAAATTAACTTTAATTTTCAACATTCTTTTTAATGGTTATTAAATACAAAATTCTTTTGCATGGAAACAATTTTATTAACCGGCGGCACAGGAATGATCGGCACACATCTTCAAAACTTTCTGATTGAAAAAGGTTATTCAGTTATTGTTTTGGTTAGAAATGAAACTAAAATAAAATCATCAAACAAAAATATCTCTTATGCAAAATGGAATGTTGAAAATGAAGAAATAGATAAAGATGCAATAGCGATCGCAGATTATATTATTCATCTTGCCGGCGCCAATGTTGCGGAAAAAAGATGGACGGATAAACGCAAAAAAGAAATTGTTGAAAGCCGTACAAAAAGCGGCGCATTGCTGGTTAAATCTTTAAAAGAAATCCCAAATAAAATTAAGGCAGTTATAAGTGCATCAGCTATCGGATGGTATGGCGCAGATACAAACGAATCGAAGCAACACGGCTTTAAAGAAGATGCACCTGCTGCTGATGATTTTTTAGGAAACACAGTTAAGCTTTGGGAAGAAAGCATTCACCCTGCAGAAAAATTGTATAAGCGCTTATGTATTTTTAGGTTTGGAATTGTTTTAAGCCATAGCGGTGGTGCACTTGAAGCATTTAAAAAGCCTTTAAAATTTGGCACTGCTGCAATTTTAGGAAACGGAAAACAAATCATCAGTTGGATACATATTGATGATTTATGCAGGCTTTTATTATTTGCAATTGAGCACGAAAATATTTCCGGCGTGTATAATGCGGTTGCGCCAAAACCTGTTACCAACAAACAACTTACATTAACGCTTGCAAAACAAATGCGCGGCAAATTTTATATGCCGGTGCATGTGCCTGCATTTGCATTAAAAATATTATTAGGTGAATTAAGTATTGAAGTTTTAAAAAGCGCAACAGTGAATGACGAAAAGATCAGAAAAGCAAAGTTTGATTTTTTATTTGCTGATATAGAAGCTGCATTAAAAGATTTGGTGCGCAACAATTAAACCATTACTTCAACCAAAATGAAACTGCTTTTACATCTCTTGAATTTGGCCCGATCATCACTTCAAATTCGCCGGGCTCTGCAATTAATTTTAAATCTTTATCATAAAACATTAAATCGCTGTGATTAATGTTAAACAAAACATCCTTGCTTTCACCCTTCTTTAAAAATATTTTCTGAAAACCTTTTAATTCTTTTACAGCAGGTGTTATGCTGGCAACTTTATCATGCAAATACAATTGTACAACTTCTTCGCCATCATAATTGCCATTGTTGGTAACGGTAACCGTTGCAGTTAAACTTTCTGTTCCGCTAACTTCTGTTTTACTTAAACGAACATCGCCAAAAGAAAAATTGGTATAGCTTAAACCATATCCAAAAGGATATAATGGTTCATTAGTAACATCTAAATAATCAGATTTAAATTTATGGCCATCACCAGGCATTAAAGGCCTTCCGGTATTTTTATGATTATAATAAATTGGAATTTGACCTACATTTTGCGGAAAGGTTGTTGTTAGTTTTCCTGAAGGATTATAATTGCCAAATAATACATCAGCAATAGCATTGCCTGCTTCGGTTCCCGGAAACCAAACATCAAGTATAGCAGATGCATGAGCATCTTCATAAGGCAACGTCATCGGCCTTCCATTAAACAAAACAATAACAACGGGCTTGCCTGTTGCAAGCAATGCCTTTAATAAATTTTTTTGGCTTTGTTGCAAACTTATATTGCTCATGCTGCTTGATTCGCCGGTCATATCAGCAGCTTCGCCCAAACAGGCAACCACAACATCCGCCTTATTTGCAGCAGCAACGGCTTCATCAATCATTTGCTGCGGCGTACGGCTATCAACATCAATTTCTTTTCCAAGCATATTTGTGTTAACGATAACCATTGAATCATCGCTGATGTTTGCGCCTTTTGCATACAGCACATTAATGCCATTGCCTGCAATGTTTTTTATACCCTGAATTACTGTTATGTCTTCGTTGAATTGACCGCGAATATTCCATGTGCCGAGCATGTTTCTTTGATTATCTGCAAGCGGACCAATCAGCGCAATAGTGCCGGATTTTTTTAGCGGAAGAATATTATTATTGTTCTTTAATAATACAAAAGAATGTTCCGCTGCCATGCGGGAAGCCAGGCGGTTACTATCAGTGAAAATTGATGTTGCTGCACGGGTTGAATCGCAATGGCGATAAGCATCATCAAACAAACCCATTTTATATTTAGCTTCTAAAATTCTTCTGCATGCATCATCAATTTGTTTTTGCGTAACCTTGCCTTGCTGCAAAGATTTTTTTAGTGTGGTAAGAAAACCTTCGCTCACCATATCCATATCCAAACCGGCATTTAAGGCAAGCGCTGAAACTTGTTGCAGATCACCTTCACCATGATTTATCATTTCACTTACTGATGTATAATCACTCACTACAAAACCTTTAAAACCCCACTATTTCTTAATACATCAGTCAGCAAAAATTTATTACCCGTTGCCGGAACGCCATCTACTTCATTAAAAGAACTCATCACGCTGCCAACGCCAGCATCAACAGCAGCTTTATAAGGCGGCAAATAATATTGAAACATTTTTATGCGGCTCATATCAACCGTATTGTAATCGCGGCCGGCTTCTGCAGCGCCATATAAAGCGTAGTGTTTTACGCAAGCCATCACCGTATTGTTTGCTTTTAAATCATTGCCCTGGTAACCGCGAACCATTGCTGTTGCAACCTGCGAACCGAGATAAGTATCTTCACCTGCACCTTCTGCAATGCGGCCCCAGCGCGGATCTCTGGCAATATCAACCATAGGCGAATACACCCAGTTCAATCCGTCGGCCGCAGCTTCTGTTGCAGCAATGCGTGCGGTGTTTTGAATCATGGGCATATCCCATGAGCAGGATAATCCGAGCGGAATAGGAAAGATGGTTCGATGGCCGTGAATTACATCTAACCCAAAAAACAAAGGAATATGTAACCGCGAACTTTTTACAGCTATATCCTGCGCCTGGCGAATTTCATTTGGGCCGTTAATACCAAACAAACCACCAACCTGTCCGTTACGAATTTTAGTATCAACATCAGTGCTTACAACAGAACCTGTAACAGCGCCGCCAGGTGTTACCAAATTTAACTGGCCTATCTTTTCATCCAACGTCATTTTATTCATCAGGTCGCTGATAAATTTATTCATCTTTACATCTTGCTGATACGTTTGTTGTGCGATGGATGCGGCTGAAATAAACAATAAACAAAACAGGAACAAGCAGATTTTTTTCATGGCAATTATTTATACAATCAAATATAATTTCAAAAAAATTAAATAATTAAGATTGAGTTTATTGATGTTTTTATAAACTGAATAATTTCTTAATTAAACAATGAAGGATTTAAAATTTTGTGTTCCTTCAATTTTATTGAAGCTATTTTTTAATGTATTCTTTAAAAAATTTTTGGCAATATCCCGAGTTTGGTTGATTTAGTTTATTTATAAGGTTTACCAACTTACCTTGACAAGAATAAATTTTCGTTCATTAAACAAAAGATAATTTTACCATCCTCCGCTTGCGCCGCCGCCACCGCTGCTGCCGCCGCCAAAACCACCAAAGCCGCCGCCACCGCCGCCTCCAAATCCTCCTCCGCCAAAACCACGCCGCTCCATCCGCCACCGCTGCCACGGCCCCAGCCGCCTAAAAACATTGCAGGTATCCACCAGCTTCCAAAACCTCTGCGGCTCATCATGCCGCCGCCACCACCACGTCCGCGGCTGATAGCAATTATTATAACGATGATGATAATTATAAAACCTAAAATATTTCCACCCTTACCATCATCCTGTTTTTGCGTGCCGCGTTGTTTATATTCGCCAGCGGCTGCTTTTTGCAAAGAATTTACCGCTTCATCAATGCCGCGATAATAATCTCCATTTTTAAAATTTGGTGAAAGATCATTTTCAATAATATCGTTTGATTGCACATCTGTTATTGCGCCTTCCAAACCATAACCCACTTCAATGCGTATCTTATGATCATTTTTTGAAACAAGAATTAATATGCCGTTATTATGTTTTGAACCGCCAATTCCCCAACTGCGAAAAAGCTTGTTTGCATAATCTTCTATATCATCGCCATCTAAATCGTTTACAGTAACAACTGCAATTTGATTGCTTGTTGAATCATTAAAAGCATCTAATTTTTGTTCAAGAATATTTTGCTGATCTGAAGAAAGCAAACCTGCTGCATCAACCACCAATCTTGGCGGATTAGGCTTTGGTAAAATATTTTGCGCTGAAAGATTAATGGCGCAGGTAATAAAAAAAATAAGGTATAAAAAACGTTTCATTTTGTTTATTGAATAAAAGAAAAGCGTTTGAAATTTGAAACTGCAGATGCCATGAAAATAAATTGTACAAGTGTTGCGACGCAAGGAACGATGCCATGAAAAACAGATGCTTATAACCTAAAATCTATATGAAAAATCACTTTCCAAAAACAATATCATCCGGCAACTCATTTTTATCTGACGATGCATCGTAAGGAAAATGTGTTTTTAATAATTCACCCGTTTTATGTATTATTTCAATAATGCCTTCAGCATAATTTTCTTTTTTAAAATTACTGATCATAGCGTGCACTGCATTGTTCCAAAACTGCTGACCGGCTGTTTTGTAAATGCCTTCATCTGCAAATATTGCCAGTTGCTGATGAACCTTTGCAACATAAATAAGCACTGCATTTCTGTTTGCCGTTTCATGCATTTTTAAATGAAGAAAAATTTCTGCGGCACGATCCAGCGGATCTACAAAGCGGCATTTGCTTTCAATATATAAACGCACTTCACCACTGGTTTGGTGCTCTGCCTTGCGAATGGCATCAACAATATTTTTTTCTTCTTCTGCTGAAAAAAATTTTTGCTGCTTTGGTTTTAAAAAAGATAGCATCAGCAAAAATTATTTAGTGTCGAAGTTAATGTCAGGCGCTTTTTCACTTCCTGCATCTGCCTTATAATATGGTTTTGCCTGGAAATGAAATATACCTGCAAAAATATTATTAGGAAAATGTAACACCTGGTTATTATAATCGGTTACAACATCATTATAATCGCGTCGTGCAATATTAATACGGTTTTCCGTGCCTTCAATTTGTGTTTGAAAATCGCGAAAGGCTTGCGTGGTTTGCAATTGCGGATATGCTTCTGCAACTGCCAGCAATCTTCCAAAAGCGCTTTGCAACTGGCCTTGTGCCTGCTGGTATTGTGCAAGAGAATTCGGATCATTTACATCAACATGAACGCTGGTTGCTTTTGCACGTGCTTCAATAACCGCAGTTAAAGTTGATTTTTCAAAATTGGCTGAACCCTGAATGGTTTTTACAACGCTGTTGTATAAATCTGTTCTGCGCTGGTAATTTGCTTCAACATTACTCCAGGCTTTTTGTACATTCTGATTTCCTGTTACCAATCCATTATAACTGTTGCAACCGCATCCACCTAAAAGGAGAATGGCAACAATAACTATTATTAAACCAACACTTGATTTTTTCATTTTCTATTTTAGATTTGATTGTTAAAGATATTATCAAAACAAATACCTCATATATCATTTATGACGATTCGTCATCTATTTAAACAATAATTTTTTTTGAAATGATGTTGCAATATTGATGAAATGCAGCTTTTATTTTAATTCAAGTAAAACACAGGTTGAATTATTTTTTTGATGATTGCTGAGTAAGAGCTTTGTGTTTGGATTAAAGAAAATATATTCTCCTGTTTTAATTGTTTTACCTGCTGAATTTATTTCTCCTGAAATACAGATCAATAAATGCGCACAACTGTTTTTTTGTATGTTATATGATTTATTGCTGCTTACATCAAACTTATATACGCGAACCAGTTTTTCATTGATGGTTGTTTCAACATCGCTTAAAGCATTGCATGAATCTACTGATGGATTTTTCTTTACGAGTTCAATATCCATCACATGAAAAACATTTTTACCTGCATTAAAAACCCTGTGCGTAATTGGGTTTTCACCATAATTTACAAAGCTTGTTTGGCCTGGTAAAACTTGTGCCGGCGCAGAAGCTGCATCCCCAAATTTTTGGGAGCCAATAATTGAATTTGAAATGAAAACAATAACAGATGGCGCCGCATGAATATGATAAAAAGTAGTATCGCCGGGTTTAATGTGCACATCAAGCAAGCGCACATAATCGTTTACTAAAACCGGTTTATGATGCGGCTCTTTTATTACCGGAACCTGCGCATTTATGTTAGTGAACAAAACAAATGCTAACAAAAAACAGAGAAGATACTTTTTGTACTTCATAAAATAATGTTTGAATATAAAGTTATTGAAATAAAAAAGCGATTGAATATTCAACCGCTTTTTAAAAATTGTTTGCTTCTAAGCATTTATAGCCGCAATGCCCGGCAATTCTTTTCCTTCAAAAAATTCAAGCATAGCGCCGCCGCCGGTTGATACATAACTCACTTTATCTGCATAACCAAATTCATTCACAGCAGCAACGCTATCGCCGCCGCCAACCAATGAATACGCGCCGTTTTGTGTGGCTTCTGCAACGGCTTTTGCAATAGCTTTTGTGCCGTGTTGAAAATTATCCATCTCAAACACGCCCATCGGGCCGTTCCATAAAATAGTTTTCGATTTATGTATTACTTTAATAAACATATCGCAGGCTATTGTGCCAATATCCAAACCCATCCATTTATCGGGAATATTGGTGCTCATTGCCGAAGAAATATTGGCATCGTTGGCAAACTTATCGGCAATAATAGAATCGCTGGGCAAGTGAAGACATGCATTTTTTTCGGCAGCTTTATCTATAATTTCTTTGGCAGTTTCAATGCGATCATCTTCGCATAAAGATGCACCGATATGGCCGCCTTCTGCTTTAAAAAAAGTATATGCCATACCACCGCCAATAATAATGTCGTTTGCTCTTTCTAAAAGGTTTTCAAGAATTAAAATTTTATCACTCACTTTGGCGCCGCCAATAATTGCAACAAAAGGTTTTTCTGCATTTTTTAAAACTTTTTCAGCAGCTTTAATTTCGCTTTCCATCAACAGGCCAAACATTCTTTTTTCTTTTGGAAAAAATTTTGCAATAACTGCAGTTGATGCATGTGCACGATGTGCGGTGCCAAACGCATCGTTCACATACACATCGCCAAGCTTTGATAATTTTTCTGCAAACGCTTCATCACCTTTTTCTTCTTCTTTATAAAAGCGCAAATTTTCTAACAGCAAAACATCGCCGGGTTTTAATGAAGCTGTTTTTTGTTTTGCATCTTCACCAATACAATCATCGGCAAACTGAATTTCTTTACCATCAAGCAATTCGCTTAAATGTTTTATAAGATGTTTTAATGAGTATTTATCTTCAGGGCCTTCTTTTGGCCTTCCTAAATGGCTCATTAAAATTACGCTGCCGCCATCATTCAGTATTTTTTTTATGGTTGGGATGGCCGCTTTCATTCTGGTATCATCTTTTATTTCCAATGTTTTTTTATCAAGCGGCACATTAAAATCAACGCGTATCAATGCTTTCTGGTTTGCGAAGTTGTATTGAGAAAATTTGCTCATATTACTTTGTTATTTCTACGATTGTTTGATTTGTTTGCGAAAATATTCTGATTACATTTTTAAAAGAAATGATTTTGCAGAAACATTAAATTCATTGCGCAACCATATTGCAAGAATTGGCGGAAGGTTTACATCAATCCAAAATTCAGGTAATTCAAACTGCATTTAAGTTTACTGATAAAACTGGATGATCTAATTTTTTTGCTGCATATGTAAGTGCTGCAACAATATCTTTTTTTTCCAGGTAAGGAAAATCTTCAATTATTTCTTCCGGTGTCATTCCGCTGGCAAGATAGCCAAGTACATCAGAAACTTTAAAACGCATTCCCCTGATGATTGGTTTGCCATTAAAAATTTCTGTATTAGAAGTAATTCGTTTCAGCAATTCAATTTCTTCTGATTTCATACATCAAATTTAAACAAAAACATTCACCTTAATTAAAACCGAAAATTTTAAGCTGTAAGTATTGATGTAATTTCTGCTTTTATATTCGCACTTCAATGCAATCAACGCAACAAAAAAATTGGTGGCTTAAACCATTAATTTTATTAGCAATAATTGTTTTACTGCACTTACTTGCACTGCAGCCATATTTAATTGAAGAAATTTACAGCGCACACATTTATGTTATACTTTCTTTTTTGCTAAGAACAGTAACACGTTTTATTCCGTTTAGTGTTGGCGATGTTTTATACGGTGCTGCATTTGTTTGGCTGTTGTTTAAAACCATTCAATTTTTTTTACGAAAACCAACATGGAAGAATTTTTTTTTATCGCTTAGAAATCTTGTTGTAAAATTTTTGTGGTTGTATTTGTTTTTTTTATTGATGTGGGGATTGAATTATTACAGATTTGGAATTGGCTATAAACTTAAACTTTATCCCGAAGCATATAGCACGCAGGATTTAAAAAATGTAACAGCGCAATTGCGAGATTCATTAAATGCAAATAGCAAATTGATTGACAGCTTGCATATAAATTATACTGATGATAAAACAACTTTTAAACAAGCAATTGAATTATATAATGCTGCCAAAAAAATATACCCTTTTTTAATTTACAGGCAGCCGGATGTTAAAAAAATGCTTTCCGGCAATGTTGGAAATTTTTCAGGATTTCTTGGATATTATAACCCTTTCACAGGCGAAGCGCAGGTAAATTTTAAAGCGCCTGTTTTTACCATTCCGTTTACAACCTGCCATGAAATTGGCCACCAGCTTGGGTTTGCAAGCGAAAGTGAAGCAAGTTTTGTTGGTTATCTTGTTATACGGTCAAACAATTTACCGGCGTTTAATTATTCAGTTTATTTTGATCTTTTTGGCTTTGCCAACGGCGAATTATATGGCCGCGATTCTATTGCTGCCAAACAAAATGCAAAGCTGTTAGATACGTTGGTTAAAAAAGATTATGCCGCCTACAGAAAATATTTAAAAGATAATGAAAACCCTGTTGACCCGTTGCTTACAAAATTATATGGCAATTATTTAAAAGCGCATAACCAGCCAGAAGGTATAAAAAGTTATAATGAAGTGGTGGCCTGGGTTATTGCTTATTATAAAAAATATGGAACGCTTTAGAAGACCTCACCTAAATCCTCTCCAAGGGAGAGGACTTTCAACCTTTAAAACTTAAAGCTAATAAATGGTTTTATCGTGTTTCTTGCCCTTCTCCTTTGGAGAAGGGTTGGGATGAGGTCTTTGCTATTTTAGTATTACCGTTCCAAGCTGTTGCGTAATTTCTCTTTCTATACCTTTTAAATGCTTATGAATTTCTATAAAGCGCATGGTTTCATTCCAGTTTTTTGAATGCTCAATATCCTGCTGATTTTGCTCAAACATTTTTTTTATTTTATGCAGCTTAAAATAATTCAGGCTCATTGCAACATCCTGTAAACTTCTATCCACATCATTCACTTTAATATTTTCAAGCTTTTCATCCCACCGCTGGCTAAGTTCAAAAGGAAATAAAGTTACATTCACTACAAGACTTCTTATTTTTTCTTCTTCGTGATATAATAATGTTTTTGATGATGGATGCAAACCAAGTTCATACTGATTTTTATATACTTCAAACAAATGTTCCATTTCACCGTTATCAAACCTAAACTGATCCAACTCATCTATTATATATTCAGCAACAGTTTTTTGTTCATCCCATTTATTCAATCCATATTCAAGCAATACACGCAGCACATTTTTTTCCTGCGCATCATCCGGCTGAAAAAATAATTCTCTTTCCTGCGCTTCAACTGTTGCTGTGTTTTCTGTTTTTAAAGGCTGATGTTTTTCTTCTTTATTTACTCTTTCATTAATGTATTTATTTACAAGATTAATTAACCCATTCTCATCAATTTTTAATACAGCAGCGCATTCATGTATGTAAGATTGCCTCCGGGTAAAATCTTCTGCCCTGTGCATGCGGCTTAAGCTTTCTGCAATTTGATTTACAGCTTCATTTTTTCTTGTAATATCATTTCCTGCTTCTTTTAATAAAATTTCTAACTGAAAAAGAATGAAATCTTTTTTATTTTCTTCAATAAATTTTTTGAATGATGAAGCGCCAACTTTTTTTACATAACTATCCGGGTCTTCATTGTCCGGAATTAAAACAAGTTTTACATTCAGGCCTTCTTCAAGCGCCATATCCAAACCACGCATGGCTGCTTTAATTCCGGCCGCATCACCATCATAAATTATAGTAAGATTGTTTGTATATTTTTTTATGATGCGCAACTGGTCTGCAGTAAGCGATGTGCCGCCGCTGGCAACAACATTTTCAATGCCGGCCTGCTGCAAACTGATAACATCTGTATATCCTTCAACCAGTAAACATTCATCGCTTTTATCAATTGAATGGCGTGCAAAATAAGCGCCGTATAAAATTTTACTTTTTACATAAATTTCATTTTCAGGTGTGTTGATATACTTTGGCGCTTTATCTGCTTTGCCAATTATGCGTGCACCAAAACCAATAATTTTTCCTGTTGTGTTATGAATAGGAAAAATTATTCTGCCGCGATAATTATCAGCCAATTCATCATTTCTGTTAACAACCAACCCGCTTTTTAATAAAATTTCTTTATTGAATTGCTGTTGCAAAGCGGCTGTTGTAAATACATTTTTTTGTGTTGGATTGTAACCAAGCTGAAATTTTTCAATCGTATTTAAATCATAACCGCGTTCTTCCAAATAAGTAAAAGCATTGCTTTGCCCTTCTTCAGTATGTAATAATTGATCACTGAAAAATTTTTGTGCAAAATTATTAATGGCATGCAAGCTTTCTGCAGCTTGCTGCACAACACGCGTTTCATCACTTATTTCTGTTTCCTGAATTTCTATATTGTAGCGTTGTGCAAGCCATTTAAGCGCTTCGGCATAACTATACTTTTCATGCTCCATCAAAAAAGTAATGGTGTTGCCGCTTTTGCCGCAGCCAAAACATTTATAAATTTCTTTTGATGGAGATACGGTGAATGAAGGCGTTTTTTCGTTATGAAAAGGGCAAAGACCAAGATAATTTGCGCCGCGTTTTTTCAACTTTACAAATTCACTCACCACATCAATAATATCGATGCGGTTTGTAATTTGTTCTATGGTTTGCGGAGAGATCATTGCCAATGTAAAGTTCAAAAGTAATAATCCTTTTTTCTTTACTTAAAACAAAAAAATTTGATTTACTATTGCGGCTTAAATTAATAAAAATGAAAAAGTTTAGTATAGCATTGATTGTTTCTTTCATGTGCGTTGCGTTTGTTTCTTTTGGGCAGAAACCTGTTGATCTTGCGTTTAATTTACCAACCGGTTCTGGTTTTGATTATAATATAAATATGGATGTAACAACAAAAGGCAATGTAAACGGGCAGGATATAAATGTAAAAAATGCAATGATTGTTGAATATCATTTTGCCGTAAACGGCGATAGCAGCGGCTGGAAAAAAATGACATCAACCATTTCAAAAATTGCACTTACGGTTAATACGCAAGGTGTAAATATTAATTACGATTCTGATAAACCGCTTGATACCTCAGATGTGATGAACAGCACCGTTGGCAAAGTGCTTGGCACAATGAAAGGCGCACAATTTCAATTTACCATGAATAAAAATGGTGATATTGGTTCTGTTACGGGTATTGATGAAATGGTGAATAAAATGACACAGGCTGATGCTACCGGTGGCATCACAGGCGGATTGGGCAATGCTTTCAGCGAAGAAAATTTTAAACAAAACCTGAAGCAAGCGTTTGGCGTTTACCCTGGCAAACCGGTAAAAGTTGGTGATACATGGACAAGCACAACAAACACCACCAGTTCAGGTGCAACACTGCAAATGGATAACACCTACACGCTTGAATCTGTTTCTGGTAATATTGCTAATGTAAAAGTAAATTCAAAAATAACTGCGCCTTCAACAACAGCAATTACTGCAGTAACGGGCACGTCTGCAGGCACTATGCAGTTTGATATCCCAACAGGTGTTCCTTTAAATGGTGATGTGAATATGAACCTGAATCTTACTGTAAATGCGGGTGGCCAAACAATGCCGATGACAACAGATATTAAGATGAAAATTACGGGTAAAAAATCTTAGCAATTAAGATCATTCTGCTTCATCTCAATTTATAGGTTTTCAAAATTTTCAACAGCACGCCGTTCGTCCATCCAAAGCCATCCTGCGATGGATATTCGCCGCCGCCTGCCGTTAATTCTGTATCAATAACATTGTATTTTTCCATAAGCTTACCGGTGTTGCGATATACTTTTATATTAAGTTGCGCCCAACGTTTCGCAAGCTCTGCAGCCAATTCTTTTTCGCCATAATTTTCTAAGCCTTTTATGGCAATCCATTGCAGCGGCGCCCAGCCATTTGGCCAGTCCCATTGCTGCTTTGTATTAATTAATGTTGTTACAACACCGCCGGGCTGTAAAAATTCATTTTTAATTATTGATGCGGCTTTATCAATATAATTTTCAGGCGGAATATTAAAAAAGAAAGGTGTAATGCCCGCAATAGTTTTTTGATCATTCAATTTTTTTTCACTGATGTTGTAATCGTAAAACCAGCCATCATCTTTATTAAAAAAATACTGGTTGATGGCATGTTTTCGTTGCTGCGCTTTTGCGTTATATTCATCAGCCAATTGTATAAAATTATTTTGCATGAATGATTTGGCTAAAGAAATTTCAAGATGATATAACAAACAATTTAGATCAACCGGAATAAGATTAGTTGTTTGAATGGTTGAAAAAGTTTTTCCATCTTTAAACCAGCGGCCGCTAAAATCCCAGCCGCTTTCACAAGCAGCACGCAGGTTGGTGAACAGCAATTCAGGATCGCTTTTATAGTCTTTACTTAATGTTGCATCCTGCCAGTAAGCTTCTGGTCTTGGCTTATCTGATTGATCATAATAACGATTTAAAATTGTTTCATCATCTAATTGAACAACATGCTTTGTTGCATGCGTTTTATCCATCCAGTAATCATATTCTTTTTGCAAAGCAGATTGATAATTTGCATAAACAATATTGCCTTTATAAGTTGCGAGCAATTCAACCATGCATGAAAAATACGGCGGTTGCGAACGGCTTAAAAAATAAGTGCGGTTGCCGTTTGGAATATACCCATATTGATGAATGAGATGAGCAAAATTTTCGATCATGTTTTCAATAATATCCCAATGCTTGCTTTCGGCAAGGCCAAGCATTGTGAAATAAGAATCCCAATAATAAATTTCCTGGAACCTGCCGCCGGGAACAATGTAAGGATGCGGCAACGGAATTAATGAGCTGCCTTCAACAGGCTTATCGGCACTGCGTTTCAGCACCTGCCATAATTCTTCAATGTGTTCGGCAACATTATCTTTTATATCTGTATGATAGCCTGATGCTGTTGAACGGGGAACATCAAAATTATCTTCAACAAATTTTTTTATTTCTTCGTTTGAAAGAGGGTTGCTTCTTAATTTTTCATAATCGGCAACAATGCTTGCTGCGCTTCTTTTTGGCGTGCAATCAACAAAAGTTTTGTTATCAGGAAATATTTTTTTAAGCTGAACATCTGTAAACAGATCTTTATAAATTTCATCAGGCGTTTGCATCTAAAAAAAATTTACATGCAAAGTAATTGAAATGAAAAATAAAGTTTGAATTAATACGCTCTTGCAAACAACACTCTTTGTTTGGATGGTTTGCCGGTTAAAATACAAACACCTTCTTCCTGTTTGTTGTTTAAGTGGAATGCAGCGAATGGTGGCTTTGGTTAGCTCTTTAATTTGTTCTTCGGTTTCGGCAGTGCCATCCCAGTGGGCAGAAACAAAGCCGGTTTTATTATCGAGCACATCCACAAATTCATCCCATGTATTCACTTCGGTAATGTGTGCATCGCGAAATAAGCTTTGGCTTTTTCAAACATGGTTTGCTGAATGTCATCCAGCAAATTTTTAATATTGTCTGCGATAAGCCATCCAAGCGGATAGGCTTTCTTTTCTTTTGTATCGCGCCGTGCAACTTCAGCAACGCCATTTTCCAAATCCCTTGGCCCGATGGCAATGCGCAACAGGCACGCCTTTTAATTCATATTCGGCAAATTTCCAACCCGGGCGGCTGTTATCGTTGTCATCATATTTTACCTGAAATTCCGAATGCTTTTAATGCAGGCACTAATCCCCATTTACTTTGTTATCAATGATTTGCTTTTTGTTCTTCACCTTTATAAATGGGAATAATTACCACTTGCAACGGCGCAATTTTAGGAGGAAGAATCAAACCGCTGTCATCGCTGTGCGCCATTACCAAAGCACCAATCAAACGTGTGCTAACGCCCCAGCTTGTTGCCCACACATAATCTAAGCTTATTTTGCTTATCGCTGAATTTTACATCGAAAGCTTTGGCAAAATTTTGACCCAAAAAATGCGATGTGCCTGCCTGCAATGCTTTGCCATCCTGCATCAGCGCTTCAATGCAATAAGTGTCTTCTGCGCCGGCAAAACGCTCGCTTTCGGTTTTGATTCCTTTTATCACAGGCACTGCCATGTAGTTTTCGGCAAAATCGGCATACACGTCCAGCATTTGTCTTGCTTCAGTTACGGCTTCTTCTTTTGTAGCATGAGCCGTATGACCTTCCTGCCATAAAAATTCGGCGGTACGCAAAAACAAACGGGTGCGCATTTCCCAACGCACTACGTTTGCCCATTGGTTAATTAAGCAAGGGCAAGATCGCGATAGGATTGTATCCAGGTTTTGTAAGTGTTCCAGATGATGGCTTCGCTGGTTGGGCGAACAATCAGTTCTTCTTCCAGCTTCGCTTCGGGGTCAACCATCAATTCGCCTTTTTTATCAGGATTTGGTTTTAAGCGATAATGTGTAACAATGGCGCATTCTTTTGCAAATCCTTCGGCATTTTTTTCTTCGGCTTCAAACAAACTTTTAGGAATAAACAAGCGGAAAATATGCATTTACATGGCCGGTATCTTTAAACATTTTATCCAGCACATCGCGCATGTTTTCCCAAAAGTATAAGCCATAAGGTTTTATCACCATGCAGCCACGCACGGCGCTGTAATCGGCAAGATTTCCTTTTAAAATTAAATCGTTATACCATTGAGAATAATCTTCGTTTCGTGCTGTTATTGCTTTGCCCATACCATTTATAAAAAACTAAATTTATTTACATTGCAGAAAGCGGCAAATGTAATAACTTAGCATACAAACATTGTGAGAATGAAAAAGAATTTGATTTATATGTTGTGTGCGATGGCCATGCTTTCAGGTTGCTCATCTGCTTACAGAACATCTCAAACACCGGATGATGTTTATTATTCGCCTGCGCAAAAGGTTTATGCTGAAGACAGGTATGAAAGTTATACTTCTTCATCTGATGACGATTACCTGCGCATGAAAGTGCAGGATTATGATAAATGGAGCAGCCTTGATGATTATGATTACTGGTACGACAGCCGGTATTATTATAACAATTATTACAGCCCATGGACTTCAGCTTTTTCTTTGGGCATTGGTTTTGGCTATCCTTATTATTCGTACGGTTCTTTTTGGTATAATCCATGGCAATCGTGGTACAGCCCATATTATACAGTGGTTTATTATAAAAATCCAACAGTTTATTATAGGCCTGCTAACAGGTACAATCTTTCTTCTTATAACAACAAGAATTATAATAACTACAATATGCCTTTGCAAACCGGCAGCCGCAGCAATGCATATATTAATTCAAACAGAACAAGAGCCATTAATTTCAACCAGAATCAAAATGTTGAATCAAGGCCTGTGCGTATGTTTAACAGCGGCAGCAATAGCAGTAGCATGAGTTCCGGCTCAAGAGTAAGCGGCGGAGGTTTTCGGTCGCGATAATAATTATTAATATTTCGGCTTTAAATATTCAATACATAAAAATCATTTAAGATGTTTATGAGGAAATTGCTATTTATAATTTTTAGTTTTTGTTCAATTGCAAATGCTTTTTGTCAAAGCCCGGATGATGTTTTAAAAAATGCCTGGTTTATACCAAACGGCACAGCCCGCAGTAATGCAATTGGCGGTGCAATGGGTGCTTTGGGCGGTGATATAACTTCGGCTTATACAAATCCGGCAGGACTTGGTTTTTACAAAACCAGTGAGTTTGTTATTTCTCCTGAATTGTTAATGGTAAATAATAAATCAGATTACCGCGGCACTTCTTTAAACAATATAAAAAAATCGGGTTTTCAGTTAGGTACTTCAGGTTTGGTAATTGGCGGCAAAATAAATCAGTCAAATAAATCAACTGCATTTTCAATTTCTATAAATCAGCTTGCGAGCTATAACAACAAAATTCAGTACGAAGGTGTAAATAATTACAGTTCTTATTCTGAACAATACCTTGAACAGCTTGTTGCAGATAATGCCAATGTTAATGGTGCTTCTAATAATTATCCGTTTGGTGCATCATTGGCTTTTTTTACTTATTTAATTGACAGCATTACCAGCCCGTCGGGAACGCTTGCCGGTTACAGAAGTCTTGTGCCCGTTGCAGATGGAATTAAGCAACAATATAACGAAACAGATGGCGGCGGTTTGTACGAAATATCTCTCGGTTTTGCCAGCAATGCAAAAGATAAAGTTTATTTGGGTGGAAGCATAAATATCCCGCTTTCTTTTTATAAACAAAACCTGAACTATGAAGAATTTGATATGAGTTCAGATCAACACAATAATTTTAATTATTCAAGTTTTACACAAGATCATACTATAAATGGTGCAGGTTTAAACGGCCGCTTTGGAATTATTTACAAACCGCAACCTTCTTTGCGGTTAGGGCTTGCTTTTCATACGCCTTCTTATATGAGTTATACTGATAAATTAAATGCAGTGATGACAACCGATACAGAAGATTATGCAGGTGTTGTAACTTCAAAAAGCAGCGACTTTTCAAATGCGGCATCTGAAGTGCATTATAACGAAATAACGCCATACAAAATCATTGCAAGCGCTGCGTATGTTTTTAATGAAGTGGAAGATGTAAGGCTTCAAAAAGGATTTATTACGGCTGATGCGGAATTTGTAAACCATCGCGGTTCAAGATTTATACAACAATCTAACGATGATGGCACTGACGATCCTTCAGCTTCAGATTATTATAAATCTTTAAATGATGCTATAAAAGCTTATTATAAAGGTGCATTTGATTTTAGAATAGGCGGCGAATTAAAATTTTCTCCGCTGGCAATTCGTTTGGGAGCTGCTTATTATGGAAGCCCTTACAGCGATAAAACTTTAAAGGCAAACCGCATATTAGCTGCAGGCGGCGTGGGTTATCGTAATCATGGAATGTTTGTAGATCTTACTGTATCTGAAATTTTTAATAAAGATGTAAATTTTCCTTACCGTTTAACTGATAAAGCAAACACATTTGCAACTCTAAACAATAGAATTACAAATGTGTTGCTAACTGTAGGAATAAAATTTTGATACGTTAATTTGCCATTGCAACCTGGTTAGAAACAGGTTCTATTTTTACTTTGGCAATGCCCCGATTAACAATTTTTAATTGTTGAGCGCCTGTAAGTGTAAGATCTAAAATTCTTCCTTTTTTAGACATATCCGGGTGCATTCTATCATTAATACGAACAATTATAGAACGGCCGGTTAAAATGTTGGTTACTTTAACCCAGGTATTTAAAGCAAACAAATTACTGGCAGCGGTAAGATTGCTGTGGTGAAAAGTTTCACCCGTTGCTGTTTTGTTTCCTTCAAATTTATTTGCATAAAAAGTGGCAAGTCCTGTAATAATATTATCTTTTGAAGAAGCGATCTTATTAGCACTTTTAGCAAAAAGAAAAATTGGAGGCCAGATGTTTGTACGGGCACTGCTGCTAATGTGTGAAAATAAAGCTGAAATCAAAAGAAATGAAAAAATTGAAATAAAACGCTTCATTATGAATTATTTGTAAAGCACTAAGACTTTAGATGAATAAATAGTCTTCCTGTTTCCTTGAATAATCTCCGTTTGAAAGGCGTGGCACAATTCGCAACAATTATGCCATAAACCTTAATTTTTAAATTAAGGGCAGCGAAAATACAGTAATTTTTTTTAATGAGCGATTTCTTAAAGTTTTTAACAAAACCTGCCTTTTAAACACAAACCTAAAAACAATTGGCTAAGCGATTTTTTTAGTTGCATAAACAACTTTTCTTTTAATTTGCGCCAGATATTTTTTATATGAAAATCCTGGTTTGTATAAGTAAAACGCCCGATACCACTTCAAAAATTGCTTTTAAAGATAATAATACAAAGTTTGAATAAGCTGGCGTGCAATGGATACTCAATCCCTACGATGAATGGTATGCACTTGTAAGAGCCATTGAAATAAAGGAAAAAAATTCATCCGCCCAATTACATCTTATTATGGTTGGCGGCGCAGACAGCGATCCTATTATTCGTAAAGCATTGGCACTTGGCGGCGATGAGGCCATCCGCATTAATGCAACAAGCAGCGACAGTTATTTTATTGCTGCGCAGATTGCCGAAGTTGCCAAAGCAGGAAATTATGATCTGGTTCTTACCGGCAAAGAAACCATTGATTACAACAGTTCTTCTGTAGCCGGAATGCTTGCCGAATTGCTTGATTTGCCGTTTATTTCTCTTGCTACAAAGCTTGAGCTGAATAACAATACAGCAACTGTTACACGCGAAATTGAAGGCGGTGAGGAAACGGATGAAATAAACCTTCCGGTTGTTATCAGTTGCCAGAAAGGTGTTGCAGAGCAGCGCATTCCAAATATGAGAGGCATTATGGCTGCACGCACAAAACCGCTTAAAGTAATTGAACCCGCGGCGATTGATGCATTAACCAATATTGTAAGTTATGAATTGCCGCCGCCAAAAGCAGGCGTAAAAATTATTGCAGCAGATAATGTGCAGGAATTGGTGCGCTTGCTGCATGAAGAAGCCAAAGTAATATAATACAAGCTGCAAGTTGTGAACTGCAAGGCTCTAAGCTCACAACTCATGGCTCAAAGCATAAAAAAATTAAATATAAATGGTACTTGTTTTTACAGATCATTCAGATTCAGAAATAAAGAAATCGTCTTACGAAGTTTTAAGTTATGGTGCAGCGCTTGCCGAAAAATTAGGCACTTCGGCTGAAGCGCTTGTTTTAGGAACCGTGAAAGATGATCTTTCCCAGCTTGGTAATTATGGTATTTCAAAAGTTAACCAGGTTTCAAACGAAATATTAAACCAGCTTGATGCCGCATTGTATGCAAAACTGGTTGCAGAAGTGGCAACTTCATTAAACGCAGATGTTATTATTTTCAGTCATAATCAAACCGGGAAAAGCAGTGGCACCGCGGGTTTCGGCGCGTTTAAAGGCAGGTTTAGTTTCCGGCGCAGTTGCATTGCCTGATACCTCAAACGGGTTTGTTGTTAAAAAAAATGTGTTCAGCGGTAAAGCTTTTGCCAATGTAAAAATTGAAACTGCTGTAAAAATTATTTCAGTAAATCCAAACAGCTTTCAAATTAAAAAAACAAACGGCACTGCATCGGTTGAACAACTAAATATACAGGTTGAAGCGCCTAAAATAAAAATCACTTCTGTTAATAAAGTAAAGGGCGAAGTGCCTTTAACCGAAGCAGAAATTGTGGTTAGCGGCGGCCGTGGTTTAAAAGGCCCTGAAAACTGGAAGATAATTGAAGATTTAGCGCATGCCTTACACGCAGCTACTGCCTGCAGCCGGCCTGTTGCAGATTCGGGCTGGAGGCCGCATCATGAGCATGTTGGCCAAACGGGCATCCAGATTGCGCCTGACCTTTATATTGCTGTTGGCATTTCAGGTGCTATTCAACATCTTGCCGGTGTTAATCGCAGCAAAACAATTGTTGTTATTAATAAAGATGCAGAAGCGCCGTTTTTTAAAGCGGCAGATTATGGAATTATTGGTGACGCTTTTGAAATTGTTCCGAAACTTACAGAAGAAATAAAAAAGTTGAAAGGCTGATTGCTGCCATGAAAATATGCAGCAGAAGTGTTGCGACGCAACCGTGCTGCATAGCATTCCAACAGTTGGTAACCAAAATAAAAAAGCTCCGTTTTAAACGGAGCTTTTTTAATAATGAGTTTAAAGACTATATTCTAAAATGCGAGAACGCTTTGTTAGCTTCTGCCATGCGGTGCGTATCTTCTTTCTTTTTAAAAGCAGCACCTTCACCCTTAGAGGCAGATACAATTTCGTTGGCTAATTTATCAGCCATTGTTCTACCGTTTCTTTCACGGCTGTAACGAATGAGCCATTTGATGCTTAACGAAACTTTCCTATCCTGGCGCACTTCGGTTGGTATCTGAAACGTAGCACCACCAATGCGGCGGCTGCGTACTTCTACAGCAGGCGTAACGTTTGATAAAGCACGCTTCCAGATTTCGTAACCATCTTCGTTAGTTGTTTTAGCAACTTTATCAATGGCATCATAAAAAATATTAATCGCCGTGCTTTTTTTGCCATCCCACATCAGGTTGTTTACAAAGCGCGTTACGAGCTTATCGTGGTATTTTGAATCGGGTGCGAGCGGAATTTTTTTTGCTTGTGATTTTCTCATGGAAAGAGACTGTTATGATGATAACTTGAAAAAATTATTTTTTACCTTTTGTCGGTGCTGCCGGTGCGCCAGCTTTGCCTTTTTTAGTGCCATACTTCGAGCGGCTTTTTTTACGGTCTTTTACACCAGCCGTATCCAAGCTGCCGCGCACAATGTGGTAACGCACACCTGGTAAGTCTTTCACACGACCGCCACGAATCAACACAATCGAGTGTTCCTGCAGGTTATGACCTTCGCCAGGAATGTAAGCAATCACTTCTACTTTATTGGTCAGGCGAACTTTGGCAACTTTACGAAGCGCAGAATTCGGCTTTTTGGGAGTGGTAGTGTAAACCCTTGTACAAACGCCACGACGTTGCGGACAGGCATCCAATGCTCTGGATTTGCTTTTTGCCCGGATGATTTCGCGGCCTTTTCTTACTAACTGCTGTATGGTTGGCATTCTATACCCATTAATTTTTAGGACGGCAAAGGTAACTGTCTTAAAAAGAAATTCCAAAAAATTCAATATTCTATTCAAAAAGTTGAAGCTCACTTTTAATAAAGCGGTTGTATAAGTGTTAATTAATCAAACTCAACTCTTTTTTTATAACATCACGAAACCTGTCTTTTACATCAAGTTCGATATACCCTTCCTGCGTATAAAATCTGATTTTCACAACAGAATGATTTTTTAGGTAAGTAATTTGTGAATTATAAATGATATATGTTATATCAATTCCTAATGTTCCGCTGCCATTAAGACCTTTAGATCCACATCCAATGCAACTCGTAGTGAACTTCGGGTTTGTAATCGTTATTATTGAATCAGTGTCAGTTTTTAACATATTGACTGTTTGCGATAACTACAAAGCCTTCGCCAGAATGCATAAATTTGAATTGCAAGGTATTTTGTTGAATCATATTGACGAGCCCGCACTGATGAATTGGTTGATGACATGGTTGAAGAAATGCTTTCAAACGATGTTTCTTTCACCAAGACCTTTTGAAACTCATCAATGCCATTCTTAAGTAATTCCTGCGAAAAGCAAAAAGTAGGAATAAAAAAAGACTAAGTAAAAAAAGTTTCATTTATGTTTATTACACTTTAACCATCCATCCATATTTATCTTCGGCTTTGCCGGAACGTATGCTGGTTAATTGATGTTTTACTTTG
>CAVSVA010000018.1:0-62023 GCA_963731245.1 uncultured Bacteroidota bacterium | reverse complement strand
CCGTATCGTGGGCAAACGGAGTATATGTTATCAGCATAATAAGTGATGATCAGAAAAAAAGCAATCAACTTAAAACTGGTTGTAAGTAAGTAATCTTCAATCCTTATAACTAAAAAAGGATACTTTAATAAGTATCCTTTTTTTATGAAAATTAATTAATCAACCAATATTTGAACTATATAGAAACATAGGCACATAGCTGTTATACAGCGTATCGTATTGGAACATCAGCTTGTACTGAATTTATTTATTTCTTCTGCAAAATATCAGAATGTTTAACGGAAATTAGTTTATTAGCTATGGTGCTTATTGGGCGGAAGTTTAGCGGTCTTTAGCATTTTGTTTGCCTTTTCCAATTTTTCAGGAAACATAATTTTGTCTTTGTACTTGCAAGCGCAGGTTCAACGGTTACAATTGGTACTTTATGTTTGTTAAGTTCTTCAACTGTTTTCATAATATACAATTTAATTAAAATTTTCGTTGTGCTAAAAATCCGTCGTAGTCTTTATTTAATTCAAATACTCGAAAATCGTCTTCAATCTGTATAATTATTTCAATAAACTATATCTTTATATTCATATAAAAAATCTTATGATTAAAGTAAAGTTTGCTGCACTTGCCTGTTCACTAATGCTGTTGCTTAGTTCCTGCCAGGCAATCGGAGATATTTTTAAAACAGGAGTTTGGGTTGGAATAATAATAGTTGTTGTAATAATTATTGTTCTTTTTTCAATTTTTAGAAAAAGAAATTAAGGTTTTAAAAGTGTGGGCTTTGCATTAAAGCGCATAAATTATTCATCGTATTGCCACAGCCTTGCGCCGCCTTTAATGCCTTCGCGGTTGTTAACTATTGTAATATTTTCATCCAGCTTAAAATCAATATTTTTTGCATTGCCGCCGCTGATGTATAAACGATCGTAATTAAAAACGGTTTTTAAAATTTCAATCACTTTCTTCATGCGCTCATTCCAGTGTTCCTTTCCCTTTTTTCTGAAACGCTTTTTCTCCAATATAATCATCATACACTTTATCTGTTTTAATGGGGTGATGTGCCAGTTCAAGATGCGGCAATAACCTTCCGTTAAGCAACAATGCAGTGCCAAAACCGGTTCCTAAAGTTATCATCATTTCAAGACCTTTGCCGCTTACCACGCCGGCGCCCTGCAGGTCTGCATCATTTACTACACGCACAGGCCGTTTAAGCATGGCCGCTAAAAAAGTTTGAAGCGTATAATCTTTCCATACATCAGTACCAAGGTTTGGCGCCGTTTGTATAACACCGTTTTTTACATAACCGGGAAATCCAACAGATACTTTATCGTATTCAGTAAAACCTTTTACAAGCTGCTGAATAGCGTCCATCATATTTTTTGGTGTTGAAGGCTGCGGCGTTGGCAGCCTTGCATAATCTGAAACAGGAGCGCCTTGTGCATTAAGAATAGTGGCTTTTATATGAGAGCCGCCAATATCAATTGTAAGAATTTTTATGTTTGGATTATTTGGCATAGAAAGATGAGTTGATGATACTGCACAAAGAAACAAAGTTTGCCGCTTGCAAATAAAATTTTGATTGGAGATATAATTTTGAGAACAATAAAAATTTAATCAAACATCACCATAACAAATTATAAGCATTACGATTTAGGGCCTGCAGTATTTTTTTTGTTGGTTTTTGAAACATCACTTTTTTCGTAAGTGCTTTGCTGTTCGTTATTATACACTTCTTCTTTATACCCTTTTTGTTTAGCAGTAAATGGCCTTGTATTTTTTTTGCCGGTTGATGATGTGCTTGATTTTTTTGTTTGCTTTATTGCTTTTTTCATACGCATGTTTACATCAACACATGCAAAAACTGAACCTGTTAATAAGCAATTATAATTGGTAAGAAAACAATTATTTAAAACGCTTTTTAAAATTTTGATTACGGTTGTCGCGGTTATCTCTGCCGTTATTGTTGCGGTTGCGATTGTCGCGGTTATCTCTGCCGTTATTGTTGCGGTTGCGGCTATCGCGGTTATTATTATTGTTATTTCTTCCGCCAAAATTTTGCCTTCTTCCAGTATTGCTGCGGTATTCGTCGCGTTCAAAATTCTGGTTGCGGTGTTTTATATACGGCGTATTGCTAAACTCAAGTTCACCACCGGTAATATTATTTAACTCGCTGCGAATGGCATCATCATGCACCAGCTCTTTATGCCAGTTGCTGTATGCAAGCTTCATATAATAAGCAATGGCATTTGCAAAGCCTGCTTTCTTTTCAGGGTCTTCTTCTTTTAATGCCTTATCAATTATTATTTCAAGATTTTTTCCAAGATGAGAAAATTTAGGATGGCGCTTTGGATAAGGCAACGGATCAGGCTTTTGTTTATACGTTTCCTTTTTAGGGATGGGATAAGGGCTATCAACATCCAGCTTAAAATCGCTGATATAAAAAAGATGATCCCAAAGTTTATGCCTGAAGTCTTCAACATTTTTTAAATGCGGATTTAAAAATCCCATCAGTTCAATTACAATCTGCGTTTGTTGCTGCCTTTTTTCTTTGTCCTGAATGGTGAGAAGGTATTCCACCATTTTTTGTATATGGCGGCCATATTCGCGCATGCTCATATCGTTGCGCGTAGTATTATATTCCATTAAAAAAAATTAGGTTACAAATGTATTAAATAAGTATGATTGATATAAAAGTTTAACGACTTACTCATTCCTAAATTTCAAATAAATTTTTGTTTTAAAGACGAGCCGATTGTTTAATGATGAAATTATTTGTATGCAACCGATGCGCTTTATGTGCCTGCAACATTTAAAGCTGCGGTTCAAACTGATCTTAAACATTTAATAGCCCAACAATTTTTGCACACTATCATGCAATCTTGCTTTTGCCAAAAAATTCTTTTCCAGTTCAAGGTTGAAAGGGATGGGCGTATCTAATGATGCACAACGCACAATGGGCGCATCCATTAGTTCAAAACAATGCTCACTTATCCATGCTGCAATTTCGCCGCCAATGCCGCCGGTTAAAGTGTCTTCATGTAAAATTAAAATTTTTCCCGTGCGTTCAAGGCTTGCTTTTATTGCATCATAATCTAATGGCAACAACGTTCTCAAATCTAAAATATCAATGGAAATATTTTCATGATCTTTTGCATATTCCAGCGCCCAGTGCACGCCGCTTCCATACGTTATAATGCTGATATCTTCTCCATACTGAACAATTCTTGCTTTGCCAATTTCAATTTCATAATAGTCATCAGGCACACTGCCGCTGATGCTTCTGTACAAGGCTTTATGCTCAAAATATAAAACAGGATTGGGATCGTTTATAGCAGCGATCAATAAACCTTTTGCATCAGCAGGTGTTGAAGGATAAACAATTTTTAAACCCGGCGTATGCACAAACCATGCTTCGTTGCTTTGCGAATGAAACGGGCCTGCACCAACACCGGCGCCTGTTGGCATTCTTATTACAACATCAGCATGTTGCCCCCAACGATAATGCAATTTTGCAAGATTGTTTACAATTTGATTAAAGCCTACGCTTGCAAAATCTGCAAACTGCATTTCCATCATCACCTTAAAACCTTCCAAACTTAAACCCAACGATGCACCAACAATTGCACTTTCGCAAATAGGCGTGTTGCGCACACGTTCTTTTCCAAACATATCAATAAAACCTTCGGTAATTTTAAAGGCGCCGCCGTATGCTGCAATATCCTGGCCCATTAAAATTAAATTAGGATGTTGCTCCATGCTTTGCTTTAATCATCGCTGATTGCGTTGATAAATCTTTTTTCAGTTGACAGTTGACTGTTGACAGTTGACAGTTCTGCATTATCAATAACTTTTACGGTTAACCGTTTACCGTTAACAGTTAACTGCTGCGCATAAACATCTTTTAATTCATCTTCTGTATTTATTTTGATTGATGGAGCGTTAAAAGCAATAGCAAGTTCTTCTTCAATATATTTCTTTGTTTCTTCTTTAACAGATGCAAGCTGTTCATCTGATAAAATTTTTTCATTCAATAAAAAATCTTCAAAATGTATAACCGGATCTTTTTGCTTCCATTCATCAAACAAATTTTGCGGAATATATTTAGTGCCGCTTGCTTCTTCATGGCCACGCATTCTGAATGTGATGCATTCAATTAAATAAGGCTTTTGTTGTTGAATGCAATAATCACGAACACCTTTAACCGTGTCGTATACCGTTAAAATATTATTACCATCAATCTGCACGCCTTCTATTCCATAACCTTTAGCACGGTCAACTAAATTTGCGCAGCGGTATTGTTCATGTGTTGGTGTGCTTAATGCGTAGCCATTATTTTCAATTAAAAAAATAACAGGCAAATCCCAAACTGCAGCAACATTTAATGCTTCATGAAAATCGCCTTCGCTTGTTCCGCCTTCACCTGTAAATGCAAGCGAAACTTTATTTTCTTTTTTTAATTTATAAGCCAATGCAACACCATCGGCAATTGCCAGTTGCGGCCCAAGATGCGAAATCATGCCGCAGATAAAATGCGCTTTATTGCCAAAATGAAAACTGCGTTCTCTGCCTTTACTGTAACCATCTGCATTGCCCTGCCATTGCATAAATAATTTATGCAGCGGCATGTTGCGCGTTGTAAAAACACCAAGATTTCTATGCAGCGGCATTATCCATTCGTTGTTTTGCAAGGCAAGCGTTGCGCCAACGGCAATAGCTTCCTGGCCAATGCCGCTAAACCATTTTGAAATTTTTCCCTGCCTTAAAAGCACCAGCATTTTTTCTTCAACCATTCGTGGCAGCAGCAAATTTTTATAGAAAAATGTTAGTTGATCGTTAGATAAATTGTTGTGGTTAAACTGCATCATAAAGCGAAGTTAGCAGTGATGTTTTTATTTTTTTAAATTTAGCGAGATTGTTAAAAGTAAATTTTAAAATGTATTGTTTAATGAATGATTTAACATTAATAAGCATATAATTTGCTGATTGTTGGCAAAATAATATTTATGAAAAAAATGATTTTGTTTTTAGCGATTATAATGGCTGTAAGTGCAACAACGTTACATGCCCAGAATATGAATATGCAGCAGGCATGGAAAACCTATTTAAAAGATTCTGTAAAGTTGGCCGACCCAATGGTTGATTCGGTGATGGCGGTGCGGATGCAATACCAGCCTCAGATGCGCCAGATTTTTATGGATCAGTCTTCAACGCCTGCAGATAAGCAAACAAAGTTTCAGGGTTTAAGAACAGAAATGGATAGCCGGTATAAATCTATTGGTTTAACGAACGATCAAATTCAAACCATTCATCAGCATGAAGATGAAATGAGAGCAAGAATGATGAACCGCATGAATAATATGGCGGCGGCGGCGGTCAATAAAGTTTAAAGGCGAATAAAAAAGACTGTTTTAAGCAGTCTTTTTTTATTGGTTTTTTAAAGCCTGTTTAAATTTATATTCTTAGAATAAAACCGTGAACGTTCTTTATAAATAGCCCCAGACTTAAGTCTGGGATTGATGAAAAGCAGATTGCGGCTTTAGCCAAAATTTTTTATAGAGATAAACAAATGAAAAATTTACTACTATAAAATCTGTGAAATCGTTTTTAAACAAGCTTTGCGTAAATTTTTAATGATTTTCTGCATCAGCAAGTTTATATATTTTTCCATCTGCTTTTGTTAAAATATATATTTCTCCATCCGCATCTTTGCCAAAACGAAGATCAACCCGGTTACTTCCGCAAACTGCAGAAAGTTTTTTTACAGCACCATCAATTGAAATATTCCATTCTTTAATGGTTGCTTCGCTGCCTTGTTTTATATCTTTAGTTTCAATATAAAATAACCTGCCGGTTGGTATATCGCCAAATAAAAATTTTCCTTTTAAAGCATGTATTTTTTTACCGGTGTATTCAAAGCCGCCGCAAATAGCTTTGCCTTCATCATGATCATATTCAGCAACCGGATACGTAATTTTATACAGGCTGTCGTTTGCAGGCAACGGAAAAACTTTATTCAAATCACCATAAGTATGTAATGCAAATTTGCCTTCTCTTATTGGCCAGCCATAATCGTTTCCTTTTTTAACAAGATCAATCGATTCAATATTACCATGACCAATATTACACACGATCATTTTTCCAGAATCAATCCATGTAATGCGATGCGGGTTTCTAAAACCATACGCATAAATTTCACCCAAATCATTTTGATTATTTACGAAAGGATTGCCTGCAGGTATTCCATATTTTTTATTTGCGCTGTTTCTGCCCAAAGGATCGATGCGCAAAATTGTTCCCCAAATTTTTTTTGGGCTGTGCGCTAAAAACGGGTAACCATTTTCAGTGCAGCCGCCATCACCAACACCAATATATAAAAGTCCGTAATCTTCATCGCCGGGTTTTGCCATTTTATTAAAACAAATTTCCTGTGCGCCATGTATGGCACTCACCATATTTATTCTAAGCAACTCACGTGATGAACCTTTAAATGTATCTGCATTCGGGTTATCTGTTTTCCATTCTGTAAGCACCCATTGCAACGCAACTTTTATAGAATCAGGATAAAAAAAATCTGCCTTTGATGTTGCTGCTTTTTCTGTATGCGTTGTATAAAACAAACCATTTTTTGCAAACTGCGGATGAAAAGCAAAGCTTCCAAAACCTGTTGCCAAACCTGGCTCGTTAATAAATGCAGGTTTAAGTTTTGCCATATCTATATACACGATGGCTTTGTTGTTTTGAAGCTTATATAATTTACCACGCAGGTCAACAATAAAAATTTTTTTTGAGTTGGGTTCATAATCTAATTTGGTAATTCTTGCCAACGGTTTTTCATTGCCTGATGCAGGCATTTGTATAAATGGTTTTATCGAAACAATAAGATTTGAAACCTGTATCTTTTGAGGGATGGGATCTTTTAATGCGCCAACCGTATCGTTATAAGTATGTTTTTGTTTGCGTGTATTTAAGAAAGCGATGATGTTATTAATGCTGCTATCATCTAAACTATTAAAAGATGGCATTGTTGTTTTATATTGATGCAATAACAACAATGCATGTTTATCGCGTGATTGAATAATTGCCTGCGGATTTTTTATAAAGTTAAAAATCCAATTAGCCGTTTGTTCGGTTGTAATGCCTGATAATTGCGGCCCGATATCATTTTGTTTAAAATTATGGCAACCGCTGCAGTGTGTATTAAAAGCAATTTCTCCTGAAACAATTTTTGTTGTATCGGTTGAAATTTTTTTATCGGCAGCTACATTGCATGCAGCAAATAATGCAGCAAAAAAAACAGCGCAGATGAAGTATGTGTTTTGTTTCATTTAAAATATCATGCAATATATTTCGCAGCTCAATTTATTATGCAGCATCGTACTTAAAACTTTTAATTTATTTAAAGGATAAATCAGGCGCAAACGATTTATAAAAAAACAGGTGGTAGAAACCACCCGTAGTTTGTTAAAATGAGAAAAAGTTCAATCCTTGCTATCTCAATCTGTCAGCGCTTAAAAATTATTGCTGGTATAAATTTACTTACCGAAGTTTATTTAAACACATTAAAAATAAACAGCGGTACTCTTTTTTTATGCCATTTGTAACTATTAACGTTTCGGAAAAGAATAACAAACGTTCGCTTTAATTCTTTACTTTATTTTTTTGTATGAATATCTTGAACAGTGTAACTTAAATTTCATCTTTAAAATCAATTGATAAAAATATAATTATGGAAGAAAAAAAAATTGCAGTTATAACCGGCGGTGATGGTAATTTAGGACGAGCAGTTATACAAAAATTTATTGCTGAAAATTTTTTTGCAGCGGCAACTGTAACGCATGATTCTGCTGAAAATAATTTTTCTGCTGATGTATTTGAAAAAGCTGTTGTTGATTTAAAAGATGAAGCTGCAACTGAAAAATTTGTTGAGAACATTATTTCGAAGCACAATAAAATTGATGCAGCCATTCTTACAGCCGGCGGTTTTGCAATGGGTAAAATTGCAGACACTGCCATCAGCGATGTTCAGCATCAGTTAGCACTAAATTTTGAAACAGCTTACAATATTGCAAGGCCAATATTTTTGCAGATGATGAAACAAAACAACGGCCGAATTTTTTTTATTGGTTCAAAGCCTGGTTTACATGCAAAAAACGGCAAAGGCATGATTGCATATAGTTTATCTAAATCACTCATTTTTCAATTGGCTGAATTAATGAATGATGAAGCGAAAGGAAAAAATGTTGTTGTTAATGTTGTTGTGCCATCAACAATTGATACGCCGCAAAACCGAAGCGCAATGCCCGGCGCAGATTTTAATAAATGGACAAAGCCTGAAGCAATTGCAGATGTAATTTACTGGCATTGCACACCCGCAGCGGCAGCTTTAAGAGAAAACATTATTAAAGTATATAATTATGCATGAAATAATTTTATAAAGCCCAGTTAATTGCATCTTGTTTTTGCGCAACCAGCAATTCGTTTGTTTTGCTGAAATGTTTACATCCAAAAAATCCTTTGTCGGCACTGTAAGGCGATGGATGTGCAGCCTTTAAAACATAATGTTTTGTTTGATCAATCAATTCTTGCTTTTGATGCGCAAAGGCGCCCCATAACAAAAAAATCATCCCTTCTTTTTCATCAGAAATTTTTTTTATTACAGCATCTGTAAATTGATGCCAGCCAATTTTTGCGTGCGAATTTGGCTCACCGGCACGAACCGATAATGCAGCATTCAGCAACATAACACCTTGTTTAGTCCAGGGTGTTAAATCGCCCGTTGCAGGAATTGAAACACCAACATCATCATGCAATTCTTTAAAAATATTTATAAGCGATGGCGGTTGCCTTATGCCTTTGGGCACCGAAAAAGATAAGCCCATTGCCTGGCCTTTTCCATGATAAGGATCTTGCCCAAGCAATACAACTTTTAATTTATTGAATGGTGTTTTATAAAAAGCGTTAAAGATTAAAGAACCTGGCGGATAAATGGTTTTGCCCTGTGCTTTTTCCGTTTTTAAAAAAGCAACTATGTTTTCAAAATAAGATTTGAAGAATTCAGGTTGTAAAACTTTTTTCCAGCTTTCTTCTATCTGAACATCCATCTTTTTTATGGTTTGGATGCAAACTAATTAAAAATTATTTTTGCGGTTTTAATTGCGGGACCGGTAGCTCAGCTGGATAGAGCATCAGCCTTCTAAGCTGAGGGTCATTGGTTCGAATCCAATCCGGTTCACTAAACCTCTTTGCAGAGGTATTCCGTGGATACTTGTTTACAAGGAAGAATTTTTAACGCTTATTGAAGCACGGAAAAGAGAGTTGTATATTAAGAAAATGAAAAGCAGAAAATATATTGAGTTATTGATAAGTTCAGCCGGATAGAGCATCCCGATTTCTGATCGGGAGGGTCATTGGTTCGAATCCAATCCGGTTCACTAAACCTCTTTGCAGAGGTATTCCGTGGATACTTGTTTACAAGGAAGAATTTTTAACGCTTATTGAAACACGGAAAAGAGAGTTGTATATTAAGAAGATGAAAAGCAGAAAATATATTGAATTATTGATAAGTTCAACCGGATAGAGCATCCCGATTTCTGATCGGGAGGATCATTGGTTCGAATCCAATCCGGTTCACAAAACCTCTTTGCAGAGGTATTCCGTGGATACTTGTTTACAAGGAAGAATTTTTAACGCTTATTGAAACACGGAAAAGAGAGTTGTATATTAAGAAGATGAAAAGCAGAAAATATATTGAATTATTGATAAGTTCAACCGGATTGAGCATCCCGATTTCTGATCGGGAGGGTCATTGGTTCGAATCCAATCCGGTTCACTTTGAGGCAGCATTCGCTGCCTTTTGAATTTATCAATACAATTGAAGCAGCAGGGCGAAATACAAAACAGATCTTATAAACACACTGTCGAAAGTTTTAAATAAGTTTCTTAACGATGCGGCTTGCTTTAATGAAATTTTTGAAAGAAATTTTAAAAATCTTTTTTTATTAACAAAAGTGTAATAAGGCGGCTTTTCAATTTCAACGGGATTAAATAATTCTTTAAAACGTATTAAATTATTACTGCCTCCAAAACTTATGTTGTAAAAATCTTTGTTCTCTTTATAAAAACAATCCTGCATAATAAAAAAATGCAGCTTGGCCGGCGGCGATTCGCTTGCTTTAAAACCTTTAACTACCAGCGCGCTTGTATAATGATAATATGACTTTGCATCTTTTACAATTAAAGCCACATTTACAAGTTCGCCATTAAGATGCACTGTATAAAAATCGCAGAGGTTGTATTTTTTGCCTTCTTTATAAATGGCTTCATAAATTTTAAATGGTAAAAAACCATAACCTTTTGTGTTAGATACTTCGCTAAATACCTTGCGAATATCATCCAGCGTTTTTTTATCATCTGCCTTTGAAAAAACATAAGGCACCCTTGCTGCTAAAACAATTTTTCTTCTGCATTGCAGTTTAAAGCCGGCCAATAATTCTTTTTCAGGCTTATTATAAATATTAAGATCAAATTCATCTTTTAAATGAAAAGGAAAATAAGTGCGTGTATCAAAAGAATCATCGGCTTTTAAATATTCACCGAAAGCAGAATTATATGCAGGCCGTATTTGCAGGTGCATATAATTTTTTTTATGCGCAAATTCTTTTAGCTCAGTTATTAATTTATCTGCATTGCCATACTGCTTTAAAAGCACAGGGCCGCTTTCAATTATACCAACTTTAAAAGGAAAAAAACCAATTTCAATTATAGCTGCAAAAGCAATTTCTTCGTTTTGTTCAACATATTTTATAAACACAGCTTTTGATAAAGCTGAGTTATATTCGCTTGCGGCGTAATAGGGATATTGATAAAATGCAGCATCAGTGTTTTTTAGTTTTTCATTCCAGGTTTGCTTTTCTTTTTTAGAAATTTTTATCCAGGGCATAAATAAAATTAATGGTAATTTATTTACATCTCTGCGCTCAAAATTATACAATCAGCCTGCATTGAAAATAAATAACTTTACTAACAGCATAATTTTTAAAAAAGTATATTTTATTTTGATGTTCTTTTACCCATTAAATAATCTTAGTTAATTGCTATGAGCTTAGCCATTTTTGCATACTATGTTTTGCTGGCCGTTATTGCATTTGGTGTTTTTTATTACAATCGAATGTATAATAATCTTACTAATAAAAGCAAAGAACTTTTATATGAAAAAAATTTAATTGAGCTTAAAACAAAGGCTTTCAGCAGCCAAATGAACCCGCATTTTATATACAATTCTTTAAGTGCAGCGCAGTATTTGGTAATGATTAATGAGAACAAAAAAGCATTTAATTATTTGTCAGATTTTTCTTTGCTTTTAAGGCAAATGTTCGAAAACGCAAAAAAGCCTTTTGTTTCTTTGGCTGATGAAATAAATTTTGTAAAGCGATATATTGAACTGGAAAGATTAAGATTTAACGACAGTTTTACGTACACCATGAATGTGATTAAAATAGATGATCCTAAAAATTATTCAATACCTGCCATGATGATACAACCCGTTGTTGAAAATGCAATCAGGCATGGCCTGGCTCCAAAAAAACACGACGCAGAACTTAAAATTGATTTTTATATAGATGAAAATTTAATAGTATGTAAAATTGATGATAATGGCATCGGCTTAAAAAAAGATTTGAAAAGTTATCCGCGATATGAAAATTCAGCGCTCAGAATTATAAGCGAAAGATTACGGTTAAATAATGATGGAATGGCAAAAAAAGGATACATAAATATAACCGATAAAAGACCAAACGGCGGAGAAGGCGTTTTGGTTGAATTAGCCTTGCCAATTCAAAATAATTAACCATTTTTGTATAAATTCTAATATTATGAAAAATGTAAGAGCTGCCATACTTGACGACGAAATTTCCAATATTGAGATTTTAAAAAAAGTACTGCTTGACCTCGAAAATGTTGAGGTGGTTTGGACTGCCGATAACCTCGACGATGCTTTAGCCAACATAGAAAAAGACAGGGTTGATGTGGTGTTTATGGATATTCAGCTTCCGCCCTACACATCTTTTGAACTGCTGCCAAAAATTTCCAATTTAAATTTTGAAATTGTTTTTGTAACTGCTTACCAGGAATACGCAGTGCGTGCCCTTAAAATGGCAGCAATGGATTACATCTTAAAACCTTTTAAAGAATCTGATATTATTGCCGCCATAGAAAAAGTAAGAAACAAGCAAAGCAAATTCGGAGAAATAACCGGCCTCGTAAAAAATTATTTTTCAAATTCGCCCGAAAATTTTTCAAAGATAGTAGTGCACGTTGCAGATGGTTACGATATTGTTGACATAAATAAAATAATGTACATCGAAGCTTTAGACAGTTACTCCAAAATAAAATTAACCGGCAATACAACTTATGTGGCTTCAAAGTCTTTAAAAGATTTTGAAGAACTGCTTACCGAAAAAGGCTTTTACCGTGTGCATAAATCTTATTTAATAAATGTTCGCCACATGATAAAAATTGTAAAAGGTGTAGGCGCATCCATTATAATGACTGACGGAACATCCATCCCAATCTCCGCACGTAAAAAAGATGTTTTCTTCGAGGAGTTAAAAGGCGTAATTTCTTTCTAAAAAAATATTTGGTAACCAGCTTCAGTACTTCGTGGCATCGTTCCTTGCGTCGCAACACTTGTACTGTATTAATTCTATGCAGCAATTAAACCACAATTGCTCAAAGTAATTTACAGAAAACACTGAATAACTTTATGCAAACAGTCACACAACTCTGTGGTAAAGATTAAGGTTTATACTTCACATACACTTCGATTGTTCCGTTAGTTGGCCTGCGTGGCGCAAAAAAACTATCCACTTTATTATAGTAAACTTTTAAAGAATCTCTTATTCTGAACGGATAAAAATTATTCAGCGAAGGCACATATTCAAACAGCACAACATCGTATTGTTTGCGTTTTATTTTATTACAAAAATCAGTGCACTGTTTATTAAACATACAAACACCTAAATGATCCCACAACGGGTAATTTTGCCCGGTTTCAAGTTTATAACCAAATTCATAATCAAGCGGCGTTAGTTCGGTCATATTTAAAACACTTGCATTTTTATTTTTTAAAACTTGCATTTTTTCCAAACGTTTAATGCCTGCAATGGTTGATGGCGGTAAATATATTTTCTTAAAAGACTTTAATGAATCTATTTGTTTCCATGTGCTTTCATCTTCATAATGAGTTGTATCAAGATTAAGCATGTACGTATGCTGGTTAATTACATTTTCTGCGCTGCTGTCATTTTTTAAAGCAGTTGGCTGCGCTGGAAATAACCGCGTTGTTATCCTGTTTAAATATTGCCAGTATCCGCCAGACCACCAGAATAAAATCAGCAATATCAATCCAAAAAAATAGCGGCTCCTGTTAAAATCAATAACAGCAATTTGTGCAAAACCCGTAAGTATATATGCCAGCGCAAAACTGTGGTAAAAAATATTATTATCCGGCGGCGTATAACTGGTTATGCCAAAAATTACAGCTTCTGCTAAAATGCCTAATGTTAATAACAAAAAAAGCATTTCGCTTTTGTTAGATAAAAAGTTTTTGTTGTTGCGCACTTTAAAAGCAACAATTATTGCTATCAATAAAACATAAAATTTTATCCATTGCGAACCGGCAAAAATTTCAGTAAACAAATCCTGCGCACTAAATCTTGCTGTGTGCGGCGGCTGCCCGTGATTAAACCAATAACCAAAACTATATTTAGTAAAAGGAAAAATTATAAGAAAACCAATTAGTGCATAACAAGCAATAAACAGAAAAAGATCTTTCCATTTTTTTGTTACAATTGCATTATAAAAAATTAAAGCAACAGCAATTGCAAAACCAAGAAAACCGCCATCCTGCTTTGTAAAGAATGAAAGAAAAAAGAAAAAACTGCTTGCAATAAGATAAATGTATTTGCGGTTATTGTTTCTTATAAAATATCCAAACAAAAAATTCAACGCAACTATTTCATAAATAATAACTGAATTATTATACCACGGCCAAAAATTTATAAGTATATAAGAAAGGCAAAAAATTATAATAACAGAAACCCGTATTCCATCAATAACATTTAATTTTTTTAAAATACCTCTGAACGATAAGCAACAGATAAGGTTTAAAAAAACCTGCGCTTTAACCAAGGTAATTAAATAAGGCCCGAATATTTTAAAAAAAATTGCCGGCACAACCCAATACATAAAACCCATGGGCAGGCCAAAATCTTTATAAGGTATTTGGCCCAAATACAAACGGTAAGCGCCTTCCCATGAAAGAAAAATATTTACGCGATACGGAAAACTTAAAAAAAGCGGAACACAACAAAACAGGGCAATTATAAACAGGTCGGCATTTTTTAGCCAGAAATTTTTTGTAAACAGGATATTGGCTTTCATTAAATGGTTAAAATATCAATCAATAAAAAAATCGTTCAACTGCCAAAATTAAACGTATATAGGATAAAACGAAATATTCACTTAAAAAGGCCTTTGAGGTTGCCATAGTTCACTAATTTAGTGCCCTGAAATTATATTAATAAAGTAAAAAAAGCACCATGGAATTTATTTCGAAATCTCCCGAAGAGTTAAAAAATTTTGCAAGCGAATATAAATCTGCTTATGCATCTGCAGATCCTTTTCCGAGTATTTATTTTGACGATTTTTTTAATGAAGACGCATTAAAAAAAGTATTGGGCGAATTTCCTGACTTGTCAAAAAATGCAGATTTTAAATACAATGATGCCAACCAAATTAAGCTGGCTTCAAAAGGCGAGTACAGGTTTGGCGAAAACACAAAAGAGTTTATGCATTATTTAAATTCTCAGCCTTTTCTTGAATTTTTATCAGAGCTTACGGGCATAGAAAATTTAATACCTGATCCGTTTTATGATGGCGGCGGTTGCCACCAAATTCTTCCCGGAGGCATGCTTAAAATTCATGCTGATTTTAATAAACATCCAAGAACAAAGCTTGACAGAAGATTAAATGTTCTTGTGTATTTGAATGAAGATTGGAAAGAAGATTATGGCGGCCAGTTTGAATTGTGGGATAAAGATATGAAGGCCTGCCGCAAATCAATTTTGCCGGTATTTAATCGCATGGCAATGTTTTCAACCACAAGCACATCATATCATGGCAATCCGAATGTTGTAAAATGCCCTGAAGGCAGATCACGCAAATCACTTGCATTATATTATTATACAAACGGCAGACCTGTTGAAGAACAGTCTGTAAGCGAAGCAGATCATAACACTATTTTCAAATACAGAAAAGAAGACAGAAAATCCCGTTTTGTAACTTCTATGAAAGAAACCATTAAATTAATTACACCGCCAATTTTATTGCAGGGTTTAGGCAAATCAAAAAATTAATTAAACATTTTTATAAGTACATGGAAGTTTTATCACTTGCGGATAATGATGCGGATATTGCTGATTTTTCTGAAATAAAAGGAAAAGATATTTTAATTATTGGTTTACAACCATGGTATTATAATATCGGCAGTAATTGTAAAGACATTGCAACTCGCCTTTCAAAACACAACAGGGTATTGTATGTAAATAAGCCGCTTAACCGCAAAACATGGCATTCAAAAGAAAAAGATGAAGGCGTGCAGCTTCATTACGATATTATAAAAAATAACCGCAGCAAAGTTCAAAGCATCAGCAAAAACATATGGCAGTTATTTCCTGAATCTATTATTGAATCTATAAATTGGCTGCCTTTAACATCAGCATTTAAAAAAATAAACTATTTAAACAACAGGCGTTTGGCAAAAGATATAAAAGCAGCGCTTGATTATTTAGAATTTGAAGATTTTATTTTGTTTAATGATAATGATATTTATAACGGCTATTATTTAAAAGAATTATTATCGCCATCATTATACATTTATTATTGCCGCGATTATTTAAGAGGTTACAGTTACTGGAAAAAGCATTGCGATGTTTTAGAACCGCAACTCATTCAAAAATCAGATGCCGTTGTTGCCAATTCTGAGTTTTATACATTCTATTGCAAACAGCATAATTCATCTTCTTATTACATCGGCCAGGGCTGTAACATACAATTATTTAATGGCGATAAAAATTATGCAACGCCTGTTGATATGGAAGATATTCCGTATCCGGTAATTGGTTATGCAGGCGCATTGGATGCAGACCGGCTGGATATAAATATCATCGCGTCAATTGCCGAAACATACAGCAATTTTAATATTGTATTGGTTGGCCCTGAATTAAAGAACTTTGAGAACACGGTGCTGCATAACATGCATAACGTGCATTTTTTTGGGAAGAAAATCTTTGCAGGAATTGCCTGCTTATATTAATGCATTTGATGTTTGCATAAATCCGCAGGTTAAAAATGAAATCACAAAAGGAAATTATCCTTTAAAAATTGATGAATACCTGGCAATGGGTAAGCCTGTTATTGCAACAAGAACCGAAGCAATGCGCATGTTTGAACCTTATACGTATTTATCTGACTCACCGCTGGAATTTGTTAGCCTTGTTAAAAAAGCGCTTTCAGAAAACAGCGAAGAATTAAGTGCAGCAAGAAAGGCATTTGCAAAAACACATACATGGGAAAAAAGCCTTGAAGAATTAAGTAAGGTTATCAATAAACATTTAAGTTAAAAAAGAAAATGATTACTTCTGGTTTAACAGCAGATAATAAATTAATGGTACAATATATAAGCTTGATGCGGCCAAAGCACTGGATAAAAAATTCTTTTATTTTTCTTCCGTTGTTTTTTTCCGGCGAAGTTTTTAATGCACAAAAACTGTTAGCTTGTTTAGCAGGCTTTATAGCTTTTTCATTTATTGCCAGTTCAATTTATATTATTAATGATTACCGAGATATTGAAGCTGATAAAAAGCATCCAAAAAAATCATTAAGGCCTTTGGCTTCCGGCGCCGTTTCTACAAAAGCAGCGCTTACTTTATTTGTTATGTGCGTTGCATTTGGAATTGCAATTGCGGCACTTATAAAAATAAAATTTTTATTTGTGTTGATGATCTATTTTTTAATGAACCTTGGTTATTCTTTCGGCTTAAAAAATATTTCTGTTTTAGATATTGTGCTGGTTGCAATGGGTTTTGTATTAAGAATTAAAGGCGGTGGCGTTATTGCTGTAATTGGTATTTCGCAATGGCTGATGATAATGGTTTTTTTGCTCGCAATGTTTATGGCTATTGCAAAACGCCGCGATGATGTTTTAATAAAACTTGATTCAGGGCTTGATATGCGCAAAGCAATTAAAGGTTATAACCTTGAATTTTTAAACGCAATGCTTTCGTTGTTTACAGGCATAATCATCATAGCATATTTAATGTACACCATTTCGCCGGAAGTAATGCAGCACTGGCACACGTACAGGCTTTATTACACTGCATTATTTGTAATAGTTGGTTTAATGCGATATTTGCAAATAACTTTTATAGAAAAAGATAGCGGCTCGCCAACAGATCTTTTATACAAGGATAAATTTTTGCAGGCAACGCTGGTATTATGGATCATTAGTTTTTATTCGATAATTTATTTGCCAGACGTTTCAATATTTAAATAAATAATTGTGGAGAAAAAAATTGCAAACTGGGGAAACTATCCGGTGATGGAAAGCGATGAACGTTTCTTTAGTTTTGATGATCAGTTAAAAAACTTAGTAAAAGAAAGCACGCATTTTATTCCGCGTGGCAATGGCCGCTGTTATGGTGATGCTTCTTTATCAACCGAAACAATCAATACTTTAAAATACGATAAAGTACTTTCTTTCGATGCAAAGAATGGAATCTTAGAATGTCAAAGCGGTTTAACGCTTGATAAAATTTTAGAATTCATTGTTCCGAAAGGCTGGTTTCTTCCTGTAACGCCAGGCACAAAATTTATTACCGTTGGCGGCGCTGTTGGCAGCGATGTGCATGGAAAAAATCATCACATTGATGGTTCATTTTCCAATCATATTTTTGAGATGGAATTGATTTTGGCTGATGGAAATACCATTGTTTGTTCACCCGAAAAAAATACAGAATTATTCGAAGCAACCTGCGGCGGAATGGGCTTAACAGGCTTAATAACAAAAGTAAAATTCAGGCTGAAAAAAATTGAAACTTCATACATCAAACAAAAACAAATAAAGGCTAAAAATCTTGATGAAGTTATTCGTTTGTTTGATGAATACAATCATTATACTTATTCTGTTGCCTGGATTGATTGCTTAAAAAAAGGCGATGATTTTGGAAGAAGCATTCTTATTTTAGGCGAACATGCAACGGTTAATGAACTGCCTGAAAAATATAGATCCAATCCATTAAAATTACCGGCAAAGAAAAGCATTCCGTTTCCAATCAATCTTCCATCGTGGGTGCTGAACAATTTACGGTAAAGCTTTTTAATTTTTTATATTACGGTAAAAATTTTAAAAAAGAAATTAATAATGTTGTTAGCTACGAACCATTTTTTTATCCGCTCGATGCCATTTTAAACTGGAACCGCGGCTATGGAAAAAAAGGTTTTGTGCAATACCAGTTTGTGTTGCCGCTTGATGCAAAAAAAGGATTGATTGAAATTCTTAACCGCATCAGCGATAAAGGCATGGGTTCTTTTCTTGCTGTATTAAAAGTGTTTGGCAAACAGGAAAGTTTAATATCATTTCCAACAGAAGGTTATACGCTTGCGCTTGATTTTCCTGTAAAAGATGGTTTGTTTGAATTTCTTGATGAACTTGATAAAATTGTGCTGAATTACGGCGGCCGTTTATATATGAGCAAAGATGCAAGAATGAAACCCGAAATATTAAAAGCAGGTTATCCGCGCCTTGAAGAATTTCGACAAATAATAAAGCAATATAATCCCAAAGGAAAAATTCGGTCCGTACAATCAGATCGTTTATTACTAACCCCGCAGTTGTAAATATGTCAACAGTTTTATTATTAGGAGCTACATCAGATATGGCTGTTGCCATTGCACGCAAAATGGCTGAGAAAGGAAATAACATTCAGCTTGCCGCAAGAAATTCAAACCGTTTGCAGGCCTTGCAATCAGATATTTCTGTGCGTTACAATGTTGATTGCACTACCCATGAGTTTGATGCAACTGATTTTGCATCGCATCAATCTTTTTATCAGTCATTATCTCCAAAACCAAACATTACAATTTGCGTGTTTGGATACATGAGCGATAATATTCTTGCAACAAAAAATTGGAACGAAACGCAGAAAATGATCAACAGTAATTATACAGGCGCTGTTTCAATTTTAAATATTATAGCTGAAGATTATGCTGCAAAAAAAAGTGGAACCATTGTTGGAATAAGTTCTGTTGCCGGCGAAAGAGGCAGGCAAAGCAATTATATTTATGGCAGTGCAAAAGCGGGTTTTACTGCGTATTTATCTGGCTTAAGAAATCGTTTGTATCATGATAATGTGCATGTGATAACTGTTTTGCCTGGTTTTGTACATACAAAAATGACGGCTGAATTAAAATTGCCGCCTTTGTTAACAGCAAATACTGAACAGGTTGCCGATGCAGTTGAAAAAGCTATACGCAATAAAAAAAATGTTGTGTATGTAAAATGGTTTTGGAAATGGATTATGAAGATTATAAAATCAGTTCCGGAAAATATGTTCAAGAAAAAAAAGTTATGATCACTGAAGTTAAAATTGATGATACAGAAATAGCTTTTTTTGATTTTGATGGAACAATTACATCAAAAGATACGTTGGCTGAAGTGCTGAAATTTATTAAAGGCAAAATCAGTTATTACATCGGCATTCTCATTCTTTCTCCGATAATTGTTTTATATAAAATTGGTTTGTTATCAAATCATCGCGCAAAAGAAATTTTACTTATTTATTTTTTAAAAGGTTATGATGTAGATAAGTTTAATGCTTTATGCAAAGAGTTTACAGAAAAAAAATTACCTCGTTTATTAAAGAAAAGTGCTTTGCACGAAATAAGAAAGCACCTGCAAAGTAAAACGCCTGTAATAGTTATTTCTGCATCGCCGGAAAACTGGATTTTTCCCTGGTGCTCTAAATACAACATTGAATGTATTGCAACAAAGCTTGAAGTAAAAAATGGAAAGCTTACCGGAAAAATTGAAGGCCGCAATTGTTCGGGCGCAGAAAAAGTAAGGCATATTCTTTCAAAATATAAATTATCGGACTATAAAAAAATTCATGCTTATGGCGATTCAAAAGACGATCTGCCAATGCTTGATTTAGCCACCGAAAAAAACTATAAACCTTTCAGAGATATTTTTTATTGAAGCGAAGGTTGAAACTGTGTATAAAATTCGAATTACTTTTTAGAAGAACAATCTCTCCAATCTACTCCATCAGCAACTTTAATATTGCCCGAATTATTACAGATAACATTTCCTTTTGCATAGCTATCCATCGTTTTATAAATTGTTATTGCATGATCTGTATTTGAGCCGATTTTATTATTTATTATAAAAAAGTTTGTACTGTCAACCGGGCTTGTCGGGCGTGTATCAACCATAATTCCTGCCATGCCATTAGCTTTATTGCCGTTTAAATTTCCGCTGTTGTTTATAATATTATTTTTGATCAGAATTTTTCCACTGCCTAAACATAAAATGCCAAGCGCATACGTATGATCAATTTTATTATTATACACTTTTGCGCTGGTATATCCACCGAGACTTATTCCGTTGCCCTGAATGGTACTTAACTCAAAACCGCAATTGCTTATAGTGTTATTAAAAATTTCATTCAGCATTTTTTCACCGCATGATAATTGAATACCTGAACGATTTGTGCTGTCAACAATATTATTATACACTTTTATGTTGCCTAAACTTAAAGGTCTCGGGTGAATAATTTTTCCATTGCATGAAATATCTCTTGTACCATTTGGATCTGTTGAGCCAAGATACATTCCTTCCTGGTTCATTTTTACGATCTTATTATCATGAATATAAATATTGCTGATGATCCAGTTTGGATATTGCAGCGAATCGATGCAGCTTCCTTCCTGTTTTACCAAAAAACCGTATGTTTTATTATGAATGAAAACATGTTGCACTTCAATATAGGCTGACCTGTCATGTATATCTATACCAACACCATTAGAATTTGAATCTTCAATTTTAAACCCATAGTTTTCCTGTGGATAGCCATTGCCTGAAACATTTATAAAACGACAACCATATAAAGCAATGCCATTGATAAGATTTACCTGGCCGCCTTCATTAATAATTGTAATAGGACAATATTTTGTTCCGAAAAGATTTGTAATTGCAAAATAAGTGTAAGGATTATTAGATGCTTTTAAAACCAAAGTATCGCCAGGCTTACAACCAAATGAATTGCCGTCCACATATATACCGCTATCGCCACCTTTTGTTACGTAAATTTTTTTACCTGTACAATTTGGTTTTTTTAGAGATGTTTGTAAAAGCGCTGAATCTGTAATGGCTTCATGAATGGTTGTATCTGAAAAATTAATTGGTTGATTTGAATAATGAATTGATGATTTACAAAAACTGTTTGCATATAAAATGCACAGCAAAAAAATAAGCGAATAAGCTTTTATACAATAAAGAATTTTAACCGATGCTTTTTTATACATCCTTTTTTCTGGTTTGTGAATGTTTGGCAACACCTAATTTTTTTAATTGGTTTTTTATTCTTGAAGGCAAATCATAATCGTTAACATGCCTTTGCAAAGTGGTTAAAAATTCTTTGCCTTTAATAGATAAGAAATTAAAAAGGTAGTGGTTTTTGTTAATGATTGCCAGTCTTCCATATTCTTTGTAGTTCTGTTTTTTTGCTCCGTATTTATTATTGATATTTTCCCAGTCTTTCCACGGATCAATACCGATTTTTTGGTAAAGCTCTCCGCCGCCAACTTCCTTTGTATGTTGCATTATTACATCATCAAATACTATTAATTTATCTTCGGGGTAACCGAGTATTTTAGACCAAATTGAATCAACACCCCAGCTTGATTTATTACCAATAAAACTGGGCAAACATTTTTCCAGCGATATTGCATTAAACAACGGCGCCATCACTTCAATTTGGCCCACAAACCTGCAAAAGCTATCCGGCTGCTGCTTAAACATGGGCCAACTGCAAAACGAATTTTTTGATAAAGAAGCCTGGCTTATCCAACTATCAAAAACTGAACTTAAAGCAAACATTCTGTTTATTTGATCGGTACTTATTTTTACATCATCATCTAAAAAATAGAAATATTTATATTTTTGAAGCCAGTTTGGCTGAACTTCAGTAAACAGTTTATATAACATATGGTATTTAAAGTCTTTTAAATGATAGAAGTAATCAACATCTTTATATAATTCAGGATTATTTATTTTTTCATGGTAAAAAAGCAGGCATAAATCAAATTGTTTTTCTTCTTTTTTATCAAGCCAGTAAGTATTAAATATATTTGATTTATTGCCACAAGGTGCAATAACAATATTTTGCATAATTGTAGTGGTTTTCTATGATCTTTTATAAATAACAAACGTTCACAAAATATAATTATGTTTTCGCCTTCAATTTAAATCAAATTCTCTTTTAGAATAATTTTTTACTGTAAGTTTGAAACGTACTTATATTATTTTAACTGCAGAAAATTGAAAATACATTTTTCTTCTTATTGGATACGTTCAGCTTTTTATACAATACTGCAACGTTTTTCGCTTACATTTTTTGGCCTTATTAATTTTATGATTTTGGTGCGAGGATTTTCGCACACTGCAATGGGCATATGGGCGCTCTTTTTAACAACCACTTCCATTTTTGAAGCCACTAAAAGCGGGTTATTAAAAAATGCGCATGTAAGATATGTAAGCAGCAGTAATATAGAAAGCGAAAAGGTAACAATTGCCTCATCTTCTTTAATTATTAATTTAATTGTAAGTATTATTTTTATACTTATTATAGTTTTCTTTTCCCGTTGGATAAGTGCTGAATTAAATGCAGGCACAGATTTATCTTCTATTCTTATATGGTTTATTCCTGGCATTTTAAGCATGATCTTTTTCTCCCATTTAGAAGCTATCCAACAATCTTTCATGGATTTTAAAGGCATATTTGCCGGCTATCTTGTACGGCAGGCCACTTTTTTTGTTTTAATTGTACTGCAAGGCTTTTTTAAGCATTCATTCTTTTTAAATACACTTGCATTATATCAATGTATAAGTATTTTAGCAGGTACTGTAACCTTATACATCTTTACAAGAAAATATTTAATGCATCAGTTTCGCCCATCATGGGAATGGGTTAAAAGAATACTGGGTTATGGAGGATATATTTTTGGATCTGGAATAATGGGAAATATTTATTCTAATGTAGATCAGATTATGACGGCTAAATTTATTTCAAGCGGCTCTGTTTCATTTTACAATGCGGCATCAAGAATAAACGGTTTGGTTGATATTCCATCTTACGCAGCTGCAGATATTCTTTTTCCAAAGAGTGCCAAAGCTTCGGTAGATGAAGGTAAAGACAGAGTAAAATATCTGTATGAAAGAATGGTTGCTATCCTGCTTTCTTTTACTATACCGGCGGCAATTTTTATTATAATATTTCCATCGTGGATAATAGTAATTATTGCAGGTAAATCATATGCTGCTGCTGCCCCAATTTTACAATTGTATATGCTTACAGGTTTATTACGGCCTATGCAAAACCAGGCAGCAAATATTTTAAATTCAATTGATAAACCTGCATTGGGCTTTTGGATAAATACATTAGGTCTTGTTGAAATGCTGTTTATAAATTATACCTGTCTTTATTATTTCGGATTTTATGGGGCAGCGATCGGTACACTTATTTCTTCTGTAATCGGCACAACTTTTTGGTATTTTATTATGAAGAAACAAATTGGGGCAAAGGTTTCAAATATTGCGGGGCACATAGCAGGTTTGTATAAACTGGCATTTATACAAACCACTACTTTTTTTAATAAACAAAAAAATGCTGCCTGATTTGTTTTATGCGAATAGCGCATCTTATACTGGCACATAAAAATCCAATACAACTGCAAAGGCTGTTATATGCATTGCAACATCCTTCTTTCTTTTTTTATATTCATATTGATAAAAAAACAAACGCTGCCCCTTTTCAATATTTAGCCAATAATAAAAATGTTTTTTTTATAAAGAAACGAGCTAAAATTTATTGGGCAGGGTTTGGTACCATACAGGCAACAGTAAATGGCTTTAAAGAAATTCCGTTTTCTGAATACGATTATATAAATGTGATTTCTGCACAGGATTTTCCACTTAAATCTGCAGACTATATCTATAATTATATTTTAGAAAGATCAGGAACAGAATTCATCACCTGCCAATCAATAGAAGATGAATGGCCGGTAGCGCCAAGAGTAAGAAAATATCATTTAATAAACTGGAGAATACCGGGAAAGTACCGACTTGAAAATTTAGTAAATTTTATTTTACCGAAAAGAAAATTTCCATTAGATTATAAAATTGTTGGAAGGGCAAACTGGTTTACACTAACAACGAACGCCGTTAAATATTGCCTTGATTTTTTAGATAAAAATCCGGCAGTAATAAAATATTTTAAATATTGCTGGGGTGCTGATGAATTTATATTTTCAACAATTTTGTATAATTCCTCATTTAGAGATAAAATTGAAAATAACCTTATTTATGTAGATTGGAGCTTAGGCAAAGCACATCCTAAATTTCTTACAGTTGATGACTTTGATGCAATGAAAGATTGTTTAAAATTATTTGCAAGAAAATTTGATGCAGAAAAAGATGCGGTAATTTTAAATATGCTTGAAGATTACATTACACAAAAGAAAAAGGAAGTTATATAATAATCATGCAATCTTTAATATTACTGACTATACAATCAATTCTTTCAAAGGCAAAGTGCAACAATCTTAGGCAACTTTAGTTCTTAACCAATTTATTTTTATTATTAAAATCTATTTTTTACAATAAACTATCTGTTTTATGAAGCTTCGTAATCCGAAAAGCCGGTTTGATATAAAAGTACCATCCAGGTATAAAGTACTCGATGTTGGCGGTGGGCATAATCCTCATCCAAGAGCTAACGTTGTAGTTGATAAATTTACTGATTCCAACTTTCACAGAAGCGGCGATATAAAGGTTTTAAAAAAGCAAAAGTTTATTCATGCCGATGGAGAACATTTACCTTTTTCTGATAAAGAGTTTGACTATGTAATTTGTTGCCATGTTTTAGAACACGTTAAAAACCCTAAGCAGTTTTTATCTGAATTGTTTAGAGTGGGTAAGAAAGGTTATCTTGAAACGCCATCGCTCATTGGCGAATATCTATTTCCGCGTGAATCACATAAATGGATTTTGCATGAGCATAGAAACAAGTTATATCTTGTAGAAAAAAATAAATTAGGATTTAGTTCCGGATATAATATTACCGAACTTATTCAGGATTATCTTCCCACACATAGTATTGGCTTCAAGATTCTTGAAAGAACTCATCCCAATTTAATGACCGTTAGAATTGAGTGGGAAAATGATTTTGACTATGAAGTGGAACCGACTGATCCTGAAATTACAAAATTTTTTAAAGGTAAATGGAGTAATGAATGGGCTGATGATTTCTTCCCCAATAAAAGCATGTCTCAGGAATTTCGGGATGCCTCTGTAGCCTTTTCAGAAATTATTAAAAGTGTTTTCAGGTCGAAAATTTTAAAAAACAAACAATAGTGTTTTAATGGCATTGGAATATTTATAATGGTGGTTTTTCAAAAGGCATATCTGTGTTCTTTTTATAAAAAATACCGGCTAATTTGTTTGCCGGTATTTTTTGTTGTACATATATATTTTGAGTGATCAAGCTTCAAGTTATACAGTCATAGAAATATTTAACTAAGGCTGGAAGCGAATTCTTTTTTGGCTATTTTATTTTCATAAATTTCATTAAAGCTTTCAAACCATTTTTGCCAGTTTAAATATGCTTCGAACCTTGCTCTGCTTGAAAGCATAAGCGTTTTATATTTTTCCTGGTTTAAAAATAGTTCAGCAATTAAGGCAGCATAAATACTGCCATCAGCAGTATAAGGTAAACAATATCCATTTATGCCGTCTTTTATAATTTCAGGTACACCGCCGGTTTCTGTTGTTATTGTTGGCATGCCATAAGCGTTTGCTTCACAGCCAACCAGCAACGAGCAATCTGCACGGGTTGGTACCAATAAAAAATGAGAAGAAGACATGATATATGTAAACCTCTCATAGTCTTCTTTTTTATTTTTATTGAGAAAAGGAATTACTTCCATATTCGGGCTTGAAATATGTGAAGGCGGAATGCATCCGCAAACAATAAGTTTGGCCTGGATGCCATGTGTATATTGCAAAAATTTTAAAGCATCAAAAGCAATACTGCCACCTTTTCTTTCCCAATCAACTGCTAAAAAAAGCAAGGTAAGTTGTTTATTGTCTAACTTTTTATAAATGATGCTTGCATCAGGAGTTTTATCAATGTTTGCTCCAAAGGGTACAATAAAAACTTTATCACTTGGTATATGATAATTGTTCACTGCAGATTCTGCAGCCCAGGCAGAAGAATATATAACAACAGCGCTTTTTTTCAATGCATTCTTCTCCAAAAAATTTCCTTCAATTTTTGAAAGCCACGACATTTTTTTGAACTCGGTATAATTGTAATTACTTATTAATTCAAAAGTTGTATCGCTTATATAAATAACAGGCAGCTTGGTTTTTAAGAAAACATAATTCTACTGATGCCGCAGGTGCACAAATACAATCATATTTTTTTCCCTTAAGTTTTTTGTTGAATTGCTTTGACGTAAACCAGCTTAACAGTAAGCTGTATTTGGTTATATATTCTTTTCTGAAAATTATTCTTGTTATTTTCGCCATTGCGCGCAAAGTTTTATCAAGCCATTTAGGAAGCTGTAAAGGCCCGAGAAAATCTACATCATTGCCACCATTTCTTAATGCCTTTGCAATGTAATACCTTAAGCCAGACCATGATTTTTTATCCAACGGATCATTTAATGCGAGGTATGCTATCTTCATTTTTTGTTTTCCTAATTCTGTTTAAGTATTTGTTTTTTCACAAACGAAAAAAAAACCTCCGGTGAAATAATATGGTAACCAATCAGCAAGTTTGCAATCAATTTTTTGTAAAAATTTCATTCGTTTTGAAAAGAAAGAAAACGGAAAAACATCTTCAACAAAATTTGCTTTTCCAAATCTTATAATTTTCAAATTGTGTTTTACTGAAAGTTGCTGGATATCTTTTTTTGAAAAAAACTGAACGTGGTCTAAATTATCAGCTGCGGATTGTACGGTTGTTCCGCTATAGCCTAAATTTTTTTTCGTTTTTACTATCAATTTCCACGCCCAATTATCTTTATTTCTAAGTTTTAATATAGGTTTTGTAACTAAACTTTCTCTTGGCCCTTTTCCATTAGGAACGGTGATGATTAGTTTGCCGTTTCGCAGCAAACTTTTATTTAAAACATCAAGCAAAGCATCAGGATCATTTAAATGTTCAAGCACTTCGCTGCAAATAATAGCATCGTATTTTGCGCCTTCAGCAATTAATTCTTCTGCGCTTTTTTTCATAAATTTTACGTTGCTGTATTTATTTAATTGCTGCGCTTTTTCAATGGCTTTTTCGCTTACATCAATGCCGGTTACATTAAAGCCAAAGCGGCCAAGATGCCGGCTTATAACGCCATTGCCGCAACCAACATCAAGAATATTTGCGTTTAAAGGCAATGAATGCTGCAGAAAATCTGCTATAAAATCAATGCGCTTTATATCGGCAATTCTATCAAACTCATATTTTTTAATCGGTTCCTGCATTTCTATTTAATTTTCAGATAAAACATTTTCATAAACATTTTCAATTTTCTTTGTCATCTTGCACACATCAAAATCTTTGATGATTGTTTTTCTTGCTGCTTCGCCTAATTGTGTTCTTAAATTTTTATTATTAATTAAATTAAGCATGGCTTCAGCCAGCATTTGAATATTTTGTGCATCTATTAATAAACCATTTTTGTTATGATTGATTATTTCGCTTGATCCATCAACCTTTGTTGCAATTACAGGTTTGCACATGGCCATTGCTTCGAGCAAGCCAATAGGAAATCCTTCCCATAAAGATGGAAGGCAATAACACATCAGATGAAAACAAAATATCTGCAACGTCTGTTCTGAAGCTTTCAAAAATTATTTTGTTTTCAATATCCAGTTCTTTTGCCAGTTTAATTGCATCTTCTTTTAAATCTCCATCGCCAACCATTAATAAAACAGCGTTCGGTTGTTTAATTGCAACTTGTTTAAAAGCCTTTATTAAAGTAAGCGGATCTTTTTGCAAAGTCATTCTTCCTATAAAACATATAACCACAGCATCAGCAGAAATATTTAATTGCTGCCTGGTGTTTTTTAAGCTGCTGTTTTTAGGATTAAATTTTTCAAGATCAATTCCATTATAAATAACGTCTGATTTAAAATCGGTAATGTTTTCTTTTCCTGTTTTTTGGTTTGATGAAGAAACAGAAATATTACGGTTTGTTTTTTTTGTGATCCATTTCTCAAAAAAAATACGTGCTTTTTTTACCAGTAAAGATTGATCGTTGTGAAAAGACCATCCATGAATGGTATAAATAACAGGCAGTTTTAATTTTTTTGCTGCCCAATAAATATTGGATGTTGCCCTTGTGCCGTGTATATGCACCAGATCAATTTTTTGCTGCTGCATAAAAGTTTTAACCTGTTTCCATGTAGAAAAGTCAAAAGCTTTTTCAGAAGGAATCACAAAATTATCAATGCCTGTATTTTTCAATTCGGTCATCATTTGCCCATCAGTAAACGATAATACCACCGGTTCAAAACGGTTTTTATCAAGGTGTTTTACCAGGCTAAGAATGTGCGATTCTCCGCCACCAACTTTACCCTGCCGTATAGCCTGTAATACTTTTATTTTTTTATTCGCATTCATTTATAACCGGTGTTAAGCCGCATTATTAAACCACTTCTCATACCACAACTGAAACACCAGTATATTCCAAACTTTTTGATAGGTTACACGCCTGCCCTGTAAATAATCTTTACTTAATTTTATAACCGGAGCATTATTAAACAAGCCGGTTTCATTTAATTTTTCTTCGCTTAAGTAATACTGGATTTTTTCTTTCAATTCATCTTTAAACCAAACATTTAACGGCGCAATAAAAGGCATTTTTGGCCTGTCCATTAAACCTTGAGGAACATATTTATGAACAATTTGTTTAAGAATATATTTATTTGTTTGATTACGAATTTTTAAGTGAGCCGGCAACTGCGCAACAAATTCTATAATGCGATGATCGAGCATTGGTTCACGGCCTTCGAGACCAACAGACATGGTTGCCCTGTCAACCTTTACAAGATTATTATCAACCAAAAATGTTTTATAATCAATTGCCAGCAATTTATTGAGCGTAGTCTACAGTAGAACATAAATTTTTCTCCGTTTCAAAGTTGGTTTTGTAACCAACATATTTATTACGCAAAAAAACATTGGCCTCATCTTCAGTTATATACTGGCTGATATATTTCATTGCCGCTGATGCAGATTTTTCTTCCCATATCTTCTGCATTTTTTTATAGCGGGTTGCAAAATTATATTGCCTGTTGAAGTAAGGAATATTTTCAGGGTTGATGTAACCCATCATGTTACCAAAAAATGATTGGACAAAAGGAGGGTACGGATTCTGTGTAGCGAATCGATTGATTAAATTTATTGTAACCCGCAAAAACTTCATCGCCGCCATCTGCCGATAAAGCAACTTTTACATGATTGCTTGCCAGCTTGCTTACCAATGCTGTTGGCACAACAGAATTATCAGCAAAAGGCTCATCATAAATTTCGGGCAGCTTGTGAAAAATATCTGCCGCATCAGAAGCGGTTACATACCATTCGTGATGATCTGTGCCGAGGTATTCTGCAATTTTTTTTGCTTCAGGCGCTTCATTAAAAGCAGCTTCTTTATAACCTATCGTAAATGTTTTTAATTTTTCTGTTCTGTTTTTTTGTAAGATGGCTGCAACGCTGGTGCTATCATATCCGCCGCTTAAAAACAAGCCAACAGGCACATCGGCCACCATGCGATATTCGTAAGCAGAAATCAATAATCTTTCTACTTCATCAATGGCTTCATTTTCTGAAATTGGCGAGTGTAGGTTTATTATAATAATCGCAAACATCCCAATACCTTGTTTCAGAAATTTTTCTGTTTGATAAAGATAGTTTGAGATAATGCGCCGGTTTTAATTTACAGGTATTTTTAAAAATAGTGTGCGGCGCAGGAATATAACTGTACTGCAAAAAAAGCGAAAGGCTGTTTACATCTATCTCTTTATAAAATGCAGGATGCTGATGCAAACTTTTTAATTCAGATGCAAATAAAAAAACAGAATTATTCCAGTAATAATATAATGGTTTTACGCCCGCCCTGTCTCTGCAAATAGTTACTTCATTTTTTTCTTCATCATAAATTACATACACAAACATGCCGATAAATTTTTCAACCACAGCATCTCCCCAGCGATGATATCCTTTTAAAATTACTTCAGTATCAGAAGTTGAATTAAAAGAATATCCTTCCATAATCAGTTCATCACGTATTGCCTGGTAATTATAAATTTCACCGTTAAAAATAACCGCTAGATTATCAAATTGCATGGGCTGTTTTCCGTTGGCTGAAAGATCAATTATTGAAAGTCTTCTCTGGCCTAAACCAATAAGTGCATCTTTATTATTAATTACTTCATAACCTGCATCATTCGGCCCGCGATGTGTTAATACATCCGTCATCTTATGTAAAACAGATGAGGATGTATTTTTATTAAAATCGCAAAAGCCGGCTATTCCGCACATAATTCAATTTTTTTTAGATTAATATTTGAAAGATTCCATAATAAACCTTTCCAGAAAGCTTTCAAATGATCAAGCTGTTTTTTATATAAAAAGCTAAACGTGTTTTTGGGTAAAGTAAAAAATGCATAATAAAAGGCAAACCCAAGAAATGAAAAGCCTTTTACATTTCTTCTCATAAACAATATTCTGTTTCTGTTGAGATAAAATGTTTTTAATGTGCTGTGTTTTCCAACGGACATTGATTCTTTATGATATATCAATGATTTATATTGATAGTAAATGCCGTAACCTTTATTTTTTATTTGTTCGCACCAATCAAATTCTTCATAATACAAAAAATAAACTTCAGGCATTAAACCAACATCTTCAATTACTTTTCGTGAAATCATCATTCCGCCGCCATGTGCATAATTTGTTCTTGAAATAGCATCGTACTGTCCTTCATCTTTTGTGCGGCATCCAACCATGCTGTTTCTGCCGGTAAAAGTATTTATGGCATTATAGCCTGCAAATTCAATGGTGCCCGGCGCATAATAATAATGAAACTTAGGACTAACCACACCTGCATCAGGATAATCTTCAAACACCTCAATTAAACCATCCAGTATTTTAGGAGAAAGTTCAGTATCGTTATTTACAAAAAACAAATAATCACCTTTTGCCGCTTTTATGCCTAAATTATTGCCACCGGCAAAACCCAGGTTTTTTTTACTTAAAATAATATTGGCCGAAGGAATAATTTTTTTTAATTCTTCTGTGGGATTTTCGGACGAATCATTATCCACAACAATCACTTCTATATTTGAGTATTCCAAATGCAGTATTGAACGAAACAAGTCTGCAGTAAGATTTGTATTGTTGTAATTAACAGTAATAATTGATATGAGCGGCTTATTTATCATTTAAATTATACAACGGGTTTGTTATTTCATTTTTTGTATGAACTGTATGAATAAAAACATTTTTTGCTTTCTTTAAAGTGAATAAAGAAGCGAGCATTATTAATACAGCTTTTGGCAATTGCAGTGCTGCTAAAAATAATTTTTTGCCTATTAGCTGATGCGGTAAAGCCATTAACAGCGCTATTATATATAAAAGAGTAATGGCAATAAATGCTTTATAAATTAATGCCGGCTGAAAGGCGTAGCTGATTGCCGATAACATAAACAAACCAAAAATTAAAAGCACTCTTGGCGGCACTGCATTATTTAAAACGGCAAGATTAAAATAGCTGAAGTTGCCTTTGAAAGCCTGTTTAAAACCGGGAACAAAAAATTCTTTTAAATAAGTAAACTGGCTTAATAACCATCTTTTTCTTTGCTGTTTAAAAGCATGTGAATTATCTATTTTCTCATCAAAAATTAAAGCATTTTCAAGATATTTTATTTTGCTGTTTGATGCAACAATTTTTAACTGCAGGGGTTTATCAAAACCGCTAACCGCAGAAATTTCAGATAATACTTTTTTTACGCGTATTAAATTCAAAGGCCATTCCTGAACCAATAACTGCAGATGATAAGCCAAGTGCATTTGCGCCTTTGCGAAAAATATGATTGTTTATAGCTTCGCTGCAGCCATCAAGCATGGCAAAATTGGTATCAATATTTTTTGCAATGCGCCTGCCCTGTATTGCTTTAACTCCGTTTACAAATTCGTAATTTACCTGGCGCAAAAAATCTTCTGAAAGAATATTATCTGCATCGCATATTAATGCTATGTCGTACGGTTTTGTAATGCGTTTAAAAGCTTCGTTTAAAGATTTTGTTTTAGTGCTGTTTTCAAACGAAACTTCTATAACATTAACCGGCAATTTTTTTAGTTGCTGAATGGTTGCGCTTTTAAAAGAATCTGCAATAATGTATATGTCGTACCAGTATTTTGGATAATCGAGCTTTAAAAGATTTTGTGCAGTAGATAAAATAATACCATCTTCTTTATAAGCAGGAACCAGTATGGCTATGCGTTTTACCGGTAATGAATAATTAGAGCTATCTTTTTTTCTGGCAACAGTGGCTGCAAGAGAAAAAATAAAAAAATACAGTACCGAAAAGCTGCAATAAATAAGCAGCACACTGAATAATATTTTAAAAAATAAATCAAACATTATTTTTCTGTATTAATTCTTTTGGAGTTTTAAGCAAAATCTTCATGTCGAACAAAAACGAATGTTTATCAGCATAATCTATATCCATATTAATTCTATCCTGGATAGAAAGATCATAATTAGACCTTCCTTTTACCTGCCACAAACCGGTGATGCCTGCGGGTGCAAAAAATCTCTTTGCAGATTTATCAACCGTAATAGTGCGTGCTTCGTATAAAGGCAGCGGGCGGTTGCCAACCAAACTCATATCGCCTATTAAAACATTAATAAGCTGAGGCAATTCATCAAGGCTGAATTTGCGTAAAATTTTTCCAACGCGGGTAACACGCGGATCATCTTTCACTTTAAAAAAGAACGATGTTTGATTTTCTTTATATTCATTCATATATTTTAAATCAACCACCATACTTTCTGCATTAACCACCATGGTTCTGAATTTATAAAAAGTAAAAACCTTGTACCATTTGCCTGCACGCAGCGATTTATAAAAAACCGGCCCTTTGCTTTCTAATTTTATAGCAATTGTAATAAGCAGAAAAAGCGGAGACAACGCAATTAATAAACAGGAAGAAAGCAATATATCTACCGTACGTTTTAAAATAAACTGGTAATTAATTGATTCTTCTTTAGATGGTTCAGTATGATAAGGCAGTTTGGTTTGAAAGAATTTATATTTTTTAAGAATGTTGATTTTATCAGTTAAATCGGTTATAGAAGTGTTGCAGGAAATAATATCATCAACACCTTCAACAAGATTTAATTGCGCAGTTGAATACAATTGTTCTTTTAAAATCAATAACAATAAAGGAATTTGACTGGATAATTTTTTGGCGGCCAAAAAGGCGCTTAATTCAGAAATATGTTTTTTGTTTATTTCCGCATCGCAAATAATAGCGTCGAAATAATTTTTATCAGAAACAGTTACAATTTGTTTTGCTTCAGCAATATTTTGGGCAATAATTAAATCTACGCCGGCAAAGCAAACTTCGCCTTTTTCAAAAGCAGCAGGCGATAAAACCAGTAAAAGGTTTAATTTCTGTTTCTGCGGAAAGTTTTTTACCCTGAAAACTTCAGAAGGGCTTTTAGAAAGCGGATTTAGTAAAGTGTTCATAAATAATTAGTTATTGCAAGAAATTTCGAGGTTTGCCAATTTTGTAATGGCTTTTTCAACTGATTTTTTAAGCACAATCGGATCAAAAGGTTTATGTACAATTTCAATAGATGGAAAATCTTTTACCAGTTCGGCTGTTGGTGCACCTGAAACAATAATAACCGGAATGTTTTTATACAATGTGCTGGTTAGCAAATGTTTAATAAACTCACGACCTGTAATGTTTTCCATTACAATATCGCTGATTATCAAATCCGGCATTATGCCCTGAGAAAGGCAGCCCATAGCTTCAACACCATCATCTGCAGTAAAAACCTGGTAATTTTTTTCAAACAGCTTTTTCAGTAATAAAACCATTACTTCATCATCATCAACTATCAGTAATTTTTTTTTCATTTTTCTAAGGAATATTTATTGATCTGTGTTTTAATTTAATAACCTAAAATTAATCAGCGCAACTTAGTTGCAGAGAGACAAATTGGTAAACGTTCAAAAAATGCTCGGGAACGCAAAAAAACGTTCGGGTAATTATTGTAAAAAACAATAAATGCTTGATGTTTATATAAATTGCGCCTATGCTTTTTTGGAAATGTGTTTTTTTTCTGGGCATTTTTATTGTGTTTTATAACTATGCAGGTTATGCTGTTTTTGCGTACATCATTAATCGCATTAACCCGAAATTTAATACACCTGTGCAAAACAATTATTATCCTGCGGTTACTTTTATTGTAGCCGCTTACAACGAGCAGGAAATTATTGAAAAAAAAATTCAGAATTGTATGCGGCTGGCTTATCCGCCGGAAAAAATTGAATTTATTTTTATAACAGATGGATCTGCTGACAATACCACTGCAATAATTGAACGTTATCCGCACATAAAGTTATTACACAAACCGGAACGAAAAGGAAAATCAGCGGCTTTAAACAGGGCAATAAAGCAAGCATCAAACGATATTTTAATTATCAGCGATGCCAACACATTTTTAAACACAGAAGCGGTACAATACATAACAGCGCATTATGCAGATGCTTTAACGGGTGGTGTTGCGGGCGAAAAAAGAGTGGCCGCATCGCCGGATGACAGTGATAACGTTGGCGGCAGAGAAGGTTTTTACTGGAAATATGAATCTTTATTAAAAAAGATTGATTCTGATTTTTATTCGGTTGTAGGTGCGGCGGGCGAGTTGTTTTCTGTAAGAAGGAACTTATATGAAAATATACCCGATGCCACTATACTTGATGATTTCATCATTTCTTTAAAAACAGCCGAAAAAGGTTTCAGGATAATATATGAGCCGCGTGCTTATGCCATGGAACTTGCCTCCGCATCAATAAATGATGAGAAAAAAAGAAAGATACGCATTGCGGCAGGCGGCTTTCAATCAATAAAAATGCTTGCTTCTTTGTTTAAATTCTGGAAACATCCGCGGCTAACATTTTTATATGTTTCTCACCGCGTATTACGGTGGACGCTGAGCCCGCTTTCGCTTATTTTAATTCTTATTTCAAACATTGTTCTTGCTGCTGAAACAAAAAGCATTTTTTATATTTTCTGCCTCGTTATTCAGGTAGTTTTTTATTTCACCGCAATTTTATCAACTTTCATTTCATCCAACTCAAAACTTAAATTTTTAAAGTTCAGCGGATATTTTGTGTTTATGAATGTATCTGTAATACAAGGCTTTTTTCGCTTCATTTCTAATAAGCAGGCTGCAACCTGGGAAAAGGTTAGCCGTTCGTCCGCCGCCATAGATGTGGATTGATGCACATGTTTGCAACAAATTTATTGTGTTGATGCAATACTTGCAGCAAGCGATTTCATCAATTTAAAATTCAGACAAACTACTATCCGTATAAGCAATCTTGCAAGATAAACGCATATAATACGTATTATTATTTGATATTTTGCATAGTTTTAAATTATTATTCAATAATCCATCATGAAAACCAGATATTCTATTTTGGTGCTTCTGCTGTTAATGCAGCTAATTGCCAAAGCGCAAATGAAAATAGGCGATAATTCAACCAGCATAAACAGCGCTTCGCTTCTTGAACTCGAAACCACTAACAAGGGCCTTGTATTTCCAAGGGTTTCTTTAACCAGCGTTTCTTCATCTTCTCCGTTACCTGCAGGTTTATTAACCGGCACCGTGGTGTACAACACAAACATAAGTACAACGGGCGGCTCGGGCGTAGGTATTTATTATTGGGATGGAAGTAAATGGAATTTTTTAGCAAATAGCACTACCACTTTAAACAACTGGTCGCTTACAGGAAATGCCATTACTAATTCATCAACTAATTTTTTAGGAACAACCAATAATTACAGCCTGGCATTCAGAACCAATAACACGCAAAGAATGCTGATTGATAGTTTGGGTGATGTAGCCATTGGTTCAGTTGCATTTGATCCAATTTCAAGGGAAAGATTGTTGGTGGATTATGGTACAACAACATCCAACAATATTGCTACTTTTAAAGGAAGTATAAATGATTATTTGCAGATAGGTGTTCAAAATAGCAACAGTGGTACCGGTGCCTCAAGCGATTTTGTAGCAACAGCAAACGATGGAACCGACTCAACTAATTATATAGATATGGGTATAAACAGTTCTACCTACGCTCCAAGCGTTGAAAACTGGGGTGGTCCTCATGATGGATATTTATATACAAATTCCAGATATTTGTTAATAGGCACACAGGTGGCAAGTTCAGATATAATTTTTATGGTGGGTGGTGGGCAGATAAGCCAGAATACTGCTTTTAGAATTGATGGTCCTACCCACAATATAATCTTAGGCAGAGGAGATAATACGAGTATACCTTTTGGAAATACTATACGTGCGCCTAATGCATTAGGAACAAATATATCAGGCGCAACTTTAACATTAAAGGGTGGAAGTGCTACAGGCACAGGAACAGGAGGAGCTATAAATATGGTTGGCGGAACTTCAGTAACCGGAACAGCAGGGGCTATTAATATTAATGTTAGTTCTGCCGGCGCAACTAATATAAATACCGGCACTTCTACATCAAATACAACAATTGGCGGAAATGCCAATAATGTTCTATTGCCAAAATTTTCAACCGTTGGCGGCATCTACTATACTTCATTATCAACGGGGCAAATAAGCACAACAGGGGCTAATATGACATGGGATAGTATCAACCAACGATTAGGTATTGGTACATCGAGTCCTGCCTATAAGCTGCATGTTGCGGCCGCAAGCAATCCGCTTTACCTGGGAGGTGTACAGGCAACTTCTTCTTTTAATACAGATAGTATTCTTACAATTTATAGCGGAGTTGTAAAGAAGGCGCCCTATTCATCATTAACTGGATCTTTTTTAAGCAGTTTTTCAGCTACTGCTCCCTTAACATACAATAACACTACAGGTGTTTTTGCTATTAATCAATCAGGTGCTTCTGCAGATGGTTATTTATCTTCAACAGACTGGAATACGTTTAATAATAAAGTAGGCAGTATTACATTAAATGCACCGTCAATTTTTAGTACGCCTGTAAATTTTTCAGTAGCTTCAGGTGCAGCTACCGGAACTTTATCATCTAAGTACAGAAGCACCGGGTACTGTATTTGCAGGTCCTTTGGCCTCTGCAAGTGGAGGTGGCTCACCAGCGGTTCCCACTTTTCGTGCCTTAGTAGCTTCAGATATTCCTTCGCTTTCAGGGTATTATATTCAAAACCAAACAACGCAGCAGAGTTCATCTAACTTTAATATTAGTGGCAATGGAACTATCGGGGGTATCTTAACAGTTACCGCTAAATCGCTTTTAAACGGAGCTGTTACTTCTAATGCAGGAATTATAAATACAGGTGGTTTTACAACTGCTGGCGGTGATGTTAATATTAACACAACCACCAACAATGCTATTAATATCAACACAGGTACAAACACTTCCAATGTAACAATTGGTAACAGCAATAACAACATTTTGTTGCCTAAGTTTAATACAACAGGAGGGTTGATTTATACGGCTGCTTCAACAGGCCAAATTGCAAGCACAGGTTCAAATATGACCTGGGATAATGTGAACAACAGGTTAGGTATTGGAATCAGTGCTCCGGGATATGCATTATCAGTACTTTCCGCAAGCAATCCTTTATACCTTTCTGGTGTGCAAGCCACTACTGCTTTTACAACCGACAGCATTCTTACAATTTATAATGGAGTTGTAAAAAAAGCGCCTTATTCTTCATTACCATCAAGCAGCGGAAATTCATGGTTGCTTACAGGCAACAGCGGCACAAATTCTACCACAAACTTTATTGGTACTACAGATGCACAACCTTTAGTTATAAAATCTTTAAACAGGCAACTGGCATACTTTGATGGTAATCTTTACAGCATAGCTTTAGGATATGGAGCGGTAAACGGAAGCTCAGACCATAATGTTGCAATAGGTTATAATGCTACTACCAACAACCAATATACTTTGGCTATAGGTTATAATGCCACTGCAACAGGTGTTAGATCAGTCGCTTTAGGCAATGGAAGTTCTGGTCCAACCGCATCTGGCGCAGAATCTATTGCTATAGGATATGGTGCTGTTTCCAGTGCAGATCAAACTGTTTCATTAGGGTACCAGGCAAAAGCATCCGGTTCATATGGATTGGCATTAGGATATGGTTCGCTTGCATCTGCTTCACAATCTACAGCTATAGGTTATTCATCGCTTGCTTCAGCGCAATATTCAAATGCGATTGGCTACCAGGCACAGGCAACAGGATTACAATCTACTGCAATAGGGTATAATGCACAAGTTTCTCAAAGTAATACTATTGTATTAGGCAGCGCCTCCACAGCAAATTTATATGTAGGCATTGGTACTTCCACACCTACTGCCAAGTTGCATATTGTTGGTGGAACAACTACCAATTATCCTTTGCAGATGACGGGTTTGCCAACCGGCACAGCAGGTACAGATAATATCTTAACCATCAATTCGTCTGGTGTGGTTGGTTATATAACACCTGCAACTATAAGCGGCACTTACTGGACGTTAAGTGGAAATGCCGCAGCAAGCGGTAGCTTTTTAGGAACCACCAATACAATACCGCTTCAGTTTAAATTTAATAGCACCTTAGCAGGTTATCTTGATGCAAACAATACTTCATTAGGTACAAGTTCGGTTTCCACTTCAGGAAGTAATAATACCGCTATAGGTTATTCTGCTACCGCAGCCAATGGTGCCGTAGCCATAGGTGCCAGTTCTACTGCCAGCGTGGCAAATACCGTTGCTATTGGTAATAGTGCAACTGCAAACAGCGGTTTACAGGCAACTGCAATTGGCGCATCTTCCCAGGCAACTTATCAGGGTAATGTTGCCGTAGGATACAATGCGTTAGCTACTGTAAGCAGCCAGGAAACTGTAATGGGCTCATCTGCGCAGGCCCAGGGCCAAAACAACATAGCTATAGGCTATTCTGCAAAAGCCAATAATAGCGATAAAATTACTGTTGTAGGTTCGAGCGCACAAGCCAGTTTTCAAAATAATACCGTTGTAGGTTATGCAGCATTGGCAACAACCAATAACCAGGCAACAGCAATTGGAGCATCTTCTCAGGCGGGCGCCCAAAATGCAACCGCATTGGGTTACAGTGCAACAGCAACGGGTATAAATTCTACTGCTATCGGCTATGGTGCAAGTACAAGTCAAACCAATGCACTTATTTTAGGCGGTACAAGCACTAATGTGGGCATCGCTACATCAACACCTAATACCAGTGCTGCGCTTGATGTAAATGCAAAGTTTAAATTGGGTGATATAGGTACAGTGAATAAAAATGTTGTAAGCTTTGCTTCTACGTTAGGAACTACAGCTATTGCAGCCGGCACCGGTGGCCCGATTTTTATTACCGGAACAGTTACATTTACGGCATCTGTTACAGATGTAACCTTAACAATTCCTTCATCGGCTAATTATCTTACATCAACACAGGCAACAGTTGAAATATCTCCCAGCTTTGATCTTCCAACAGGTGTTTCTATTGCTTCTGCAAGAATGATCTCTACTTCGCAGGTTAAAGTAAGATTTGTAAATGCATCAACTACAGCGCAAACTATTTCAGGGCAACTATATGTTACCATTAATGAATTTTAATTTAGTTGATTTCTCGAAACGTATTCAACATATAAACTTAAAAGCCTGGTTTAATATGCTCCTATCATTCAACAGCCCGGATTTTTTGATAAACAGTTTTACGCGCTGTTTATAACCGCAGGAGTAATTAGTATCGCGTAATATCTTATTGAATATCCATTATGAAGAACAAACATTACCTGTTAACGGGTTTTATATTTCTGCATATAGTTGTTCATGCGCAGGTTAAAATAGGTGATAACCCAGACATTATTAACAGCGCTTCTCTTCTTGAATTGCAATCAACAAATAAAGGCCTTGTGCTGCCACGTGTTTCTATAACTGATGTGAGCGCTTCTTCTCCGCTTCCTTCCACCTTACTTGAAGGCACAATTGTTTATAATACCAACAGCACAACCATTGGCGGCTCAGGAACCGGTATTTATTATTGGGATGGAAGCAATTGGAATTTTCTTGCAAATACAACTACTGCTTTAAATTATTGGTCACTTACAGGCAACAGCGGAACAAGCGCATCAACAAATTTTATTGGCACTTCTGATGCAACAGATTTTGTTACAAGAACCAATAATATTGAACGCATGCGTATTTTGGGTGCAGCAAATGGTTCAAGTAAAGCCGGATGGATTGGCATGGGAATAACAGTTCCAAGAAGTTCATTGGATGTTACCGGTGATTTTACAAATAAAAATGTTATCACCATTCAAAACACTTCTTCAACAGGATACAGCAGTGTAGATATGATTGATAACAGCGGAAACCTCAAAGGCACTTTTGGATATGCAAATGCTGCAACAGGAGGTTTTTTTGCAGGAAAAGATTATTTTAATGTTTATAGCAGTGATTTTGTTTTTACTAACAATTCAGGCAGTTATAATTTCTTTTTAAATGGAAGCACGGGCTATATCGGTCTTAACACAAATACGCCAAGTGAAAGATTGCATCTTGTTGGTAATTTTTATTTAAATGGCGCTTTTATGCCCGGCGGTTCTGCAGGAACTTCAGGATATGTGTTAACTTCTGCAGGCACAGGCGCATCTCCCGCCTGGACAAACCCATCAAGCATAGGATGGAGTTTAACCGGTAATTCAGGAACTGCACCTTCAACTAATTTTATTGGAACTACAGATGCAGCAGCACTGGTTTTTAAAACAAATAATACAGAGGAGATGCGTTTAACTTCCGGCGGCGCTTTATTAATAAACACAAGCACTGCTGCCGGCAGCGAAGTTTTAAATGCAAATGGCAGTTTTAAATTGGGTGCAAATGGCAGTGTTTTAACCAACATCTATAAAACTTCGGCATCCCTAACTATTCCATCAAGTGTAACCGGATTATTTACCGTTACTAAAACTGTGGCTGTAGCCAATGCACCGCTTAATTCAACGGTTATTGTAAATCCTCAAACCAATCTGCCATCAGGTGTTAGTATTGCTTACAGCTATGTAAGTTCAGCCAATATCATAACTATTGGTTTTACAGGTTTGCTCTCACTTCTTGCTGCAACCACCATTAATTTCGATATTACTGTTATATATTAATTTTTCAATAAATCTATCAGCTTATCTGCTTCCGTACCCTGCTGGTATGTTTTTATTAAATGATGTTCTTTATTATACACAGCCATAAACGGTGTAAACTTAACGCGGTAATAAGACGGAATTGTATAGTTTTCATCACGGCCAATTATAATATTATTGAATTGCTGAAGATTAAACTTTTTTGCAAACTCTTTTATTTCGGGTAAAGGATAATAGCTTACCCAAACAAAATAAATATTTTTCATCTCCTTCATCTTTTTACCAAACTCATCTGCGGTTATCTGGCAATGCCCGCATTCAGGACTAAAATAAATAATTACCACAGGTTTATCTTTGGGAATCATTTTATCGTTGGTATAAACACTATCAGTTTGCAATACCGTAAAAGAGGGAATATGTAAAGAATCTTTTTGATAGGGCGGAATGGTATCATAATCCTGCGCATGAATAGAATTTATTGTTGCAGCAACGAATATGAATAATAGAAATTTTTTCATGATGCTAAACTATGATAAGATGTTTTGAAAAAAAGATTGTTGAATTTTATTAATGTTTCTTTATAATTTATTTACGGGCCGTGATAACTGTTTTAAAAATTGCATCGTATCCATTCCATCTGCATAATCTGTAAGTGAAGGCGATTGCGCAGTACCGAACGGAATAAAATTTTTCCCAACAATACATTGAATGTCGGCATTGTTTTTTAAACTTTCTGCTGCAGTTTTTAAATCATCATAAAAACTATAATTTACCTGGCTTACCGGCGCAAAAACACTTTCGTTTTCTGTTAAAATAATAGAATCATTCGTCATATAAAATTTACGATTCATTATAAGCAGCGCCAGTTGATAATCGTAATTGTTTTTGTATTTATGAAAGTCAATAAAATAATTATACTTTTTTAAAGCATCAAGCAAGGCAATAAAATCATAATCTTTTGGCACAAAAAGTTTGGTAACATTGCGGCAACCCATTCCATAATACAACTGCATATCATCAGCCAGTAAACTTAAATCTTCTTTTGTTTCATCACCCTGTAAAACAGCAACCGATGTTCTGTTTTTTCTGATGATATTCGGATACTTCGAAAAATAATATTCAAAATAACGGCTGCTGTTGTTGCTGCCCGTTGCAATGTATGCATCGCAGTTTTTTAAATTTTCCCGGAATGATATATAATTTTTTGCATCATTATTCCATTCAAAAAATTTTTGCGCAATATATTTTATCAGCACTTCATCTTTTGAAGAAGGTTTTATAATGGCTTTATGGCCGCTTACAAACACACATAAAAAATCGTGAAAGCCAACCAGCGGAATATTTCCTGCCATTATAATTCCGATATTTTTTTGGGTTGATGGTTCGTTTACATCATAACTTTTTAGTCCATTCTGTCAACAAATTTTTTTGCAGATAATTTTTGCGGATGTTTTGTAAAGCCAGATCAATAAACTCAATACTAAACCATGCATTTTGATCTTTTGCTTTTTGTTTTACCAGTTGTAATTCATCATTATTCAGCGTAAAATATTCGCCAAGTTTTACCAGCAATTCAATGCGCTCATTAATATTCATTACTACTTCTTAATTTTACACTGCAAATGTATTTAACCAGATAATAAAATGAATTATGGCAATTAAAATAACAGATGAATGTATAAACTGCGGTGCCTGCGAACCCGAATGCCCTAATAATGCTATTTATGAAGGCGGTGTTGAATGGGCTTTTGCTGATGGCACAACCGTACGCGGAGAAGTTGTAACAATGGAAGGAGCGGTTGTAAATGCAGAGCAGCGTATGGCGCCGTTAGCTGTTGACACTTATTATATAACTCCCAATAAATGCACTGAATGCCAGGGCTTTCATGAAGAGCCGCAATGTGCTGCGGTTTGCCCGGTTGATTGTTGTGTGCCTGATGAAATGTATCGTGAAACTGTAGAAGAATTACTGGCTAAAAAAGAAAAGCTGCATATTTAAAACCAAGATTTAAAGTATAAACAGTAGTAAAAATAATAAACAACTGTTGCGAAAGCAGCATAATTCGGCGGTGAAATTTTTTGTTAGTAAAGTGAGGGTAACAACGCTCACTTTTTTGTTTCGGCTCATCCATTCCTTCAAAGTAGAAGGGCAAGAAAAAAACTAATAAAAACGTTTCTCTATTTTAGAATTCCTCAGTCTTTTTCTTTAAAGAGGATTTAGGTGAGGTCTATATTATTTTTCTATTTCTTTGCGCTAATATTTATTCATGAAGAAAAAAATTGCATTGCTTACCGGCGGTTACAGTAAAGAAGCAGAGATCAGTTATCAGAGCGTAATTACGGTGAATAATAATATCGACCGCAATAAATTTGACGTGTATTTAATTGATGTAACACCAGAAGGTTGGTTGTATGAAAATGCAAATGGTGAAAAAATAAGCATTGATAAAAATGATTTTTCTTTAATGCTGAATGATGAAAAGATAAACTTTGATGCCGTGCTTATGTGCATACACGGTACGCCGGGCGAAGATGGAAAGCTGCAGGGTTATTTCGATTGTATTGGTATGCCTTATTCAACCTGCGATGCAGCCACATCTGCACTTACATTTAATAAAAGATATACCATTGCCGTTGCTGCTTTTGCAGAAATAAATGTTGCAAAGTCAATACACATTTTTCGCAACGATGTTATTAATGAAGAAGATATTTTAAAGCGATTGAAATTTCCTGTTTTTGTAAAACCAAATAACGGCGGTTCAAGCATCGGCATGAGCAAAGTGAACCAGCCATCTGAAGAAATTGGCCTTGCTTTAAAAAAAGCTTTTAATGAAGATGACCAGGTTTTAATTGAAGAATTTATTGAAGGAAGAGAATTTACAATTGGCGTTTTTAAAACAAAAGGCGAAATAATTACGTTACCTGTTACAGAAATAAAATCACAAAAAGAGTTCTTTGATTTTGAAGCAAAGTATAAAGGCATGAGTGAAGAAATAACGCCGGCCGAAGCAGATCGATCCATCATAAAAAAAATACAAACAGCAGCACGAAAAATTTATTCGGTTTTAAATTGCCGCGGTGTTGTAAGAATTGATTTTATTTACAATGAAGAAAAAGGCGAGCCGTTTATGCTTGAAGTAAATACGGTGCCCGGCCAAAGTGCTGCCAGCATTGTGCCGCAACAGGTAAAAGCTATGGGCTGGACGCTTGAACAATTTTATACAGCACTTATTGAAGAATGCTGGAATTAATTTAATTATAGATTTTAGGGCTCTGTGCCCTTCTCTTTTGAAGAGGGGTTTGGGGTAAGGTTAATAATAACAACACAAATGTTTAAATTCATTACAAAACGTTCTTTCGGTTTAAATCTTTTGGTTGCCATAGCGCTTCTTTTCTTAATTGCATTTATATTTTTTTTATCGCTCGATTCAATAACAAGGCATAATGAATCTGTAACCGTTCCTTCAGTAACGGGTAAATCACTTTCAGATGCAACCGCTATTTTAAAGCAAAAAAGTTTTGATGTTTCTGTGCAGGATTCTGTGTACATAGATACGTTGCCGCCGCTTTCAGTTGTAAAGCAAGCACCCGAATCTGATGATGTGGTAAAAGCGCATCGAACCATTTATCTTACCATAAACCGTTCAACGCCGCCATTAATTAATATGCCTGATTTGCGCGGATTTTCTTTTCGCAGTGCGCAAATGTTTTTGCAAAGTCTTGGTTTAAAAGTAGGTGATACAAGTTATACACCTGATATTGCACGCAACGCGGTAAAAGATCAATTATACAAAGGCAAAACCATTGTGCCCGGCACAAAAATTCCTATGAGTTCAGCTATAGATCTTGTGCTCGGCAACGGGCTTGGCGATACGCAACTTTCTGTTCCTGATTTAATTGGCTTAACCATTTCACAGGCAAAAGATTATTTATCGGGCGATAATATCGGCATCGGTGTTATATTAACAACAGGCGCCGTTTCAGATACGGCAAGTGCGTATATTGTTAAACAAAATCCTGAACCAACAACGCAATTGCCCACCGGCGACAAAGTAAATAATCACATTCGCCCTGGCCAGTTAATGGATGTTTGGATAAGCATGACGCCGCCGATAAAAGACACCACAACGCAGCAAACACAACCATCAAATCAATAAATTTTTTTTATGCAAACAATAACGGTACAGGAATTAAAAGAACGGCTTGATAATGGTGAAAGCATTCATCTTATTGACGTGCGTGAACCCAACGAAAATGCAGACTTTAATATTGGCGGCACATTACTGCCGCTTGGCGATATTAGAAACATGCAAACAGAAACTATTGATAACCTGAAAAATGATGAAGTGATTTTGTATTGCAGAAGCGGTAACCGCAGCGGCATTGCAACGCAAATTTTAGAACAGCTTGGCTTTGAAAACGTAAAAAATTTAACCGGCGGCATGCTTGCATGGCAACAAAATTTTGGCTCAAATAAATAAAGAATTTTTATGTAGCCGGCTGTTGTTTTACATGGCGTCTTCGTTGTGTCACTCCCTTGTACTGCATATTTTCATGGCGGCACAATTCAACGTCACTGCGAGGCACGAGGCAGTCTGATTATTTAAAATTAGAAGTTGTCAATTATCAAGAAAATTCTACTCGAAAAATTTATTACATTCTTTCTATGCAAACCTTTAATCAACGTTTACAACATTTAATAAAAGAAGCACTTGAAGAAGATGTTGGTGATGGAGATCATTCCACTTTAAGCTGCATTCCATCAACAAAAAAAGGCAAAGCCATTCTTAAAATAAAGCAAGATGGAATTTTAGCCGGTGTTGATGTTGCGCATAAAATATTTTCATTTGTTGAAGCAGAAAATATTTTTAATGCATTTAAAAAAGATGGCGATAAAATGCATAATGGCGAAACTGCTTTTGAAGTTGAAGCCCACATTCATACCATCTTAAAATGCGAAAGACTTGTTTTAAACTGCATGCAAAGAATGAGCGGCATTGCAACACTCACACATCAATACACAGAAAAATTAAAAGGCTATAAAACAAAATTATTAGATACCAGAAAAGCAACTCCCAATTTTCGTTTGCTTGAAAAAGAAGCCGTAAAAATTGGCGGCGGCGTTAATCATCGTTTTGGTTTGTTTGATATGATAATGCTGAAAGATAATCATATTGATTATGCGGGCGGCATTGAAAGCGCCATTGATAAGGCCTGGCAATATGTTGAAACAAAAAAACCTGCATTAAAAATTGAAGTGGAAACAAGAAATATGGATGATGTAAAAAAAGTTTGTGTTGTTGGAAAAGAAAAAGTGTTTCGCATTCTGCTTGATAATTTTTCGCCGCAGCAAATAACTGAAGCGTTAAAAATTATTAAAGATGATTTTGAAACCGAAGCCAGCGGCGGCATCAATCTTAAAAATATTCAATCGTATGCAGCTACCGGCGTTGATTATATAAGCGTTGGCGGTATAATTCACCAGGCGCAAAGCGTTGACCTGAGTTTGAAAGCAGTGATAATTTAGCCTCACCCCAACCCCTCTCCAAAAGAAGAGGGGGCAAGAAAAATAATCACGATTATGAGTAAAAAAATTAAACCCGATGCAAGAGGTTTTGTGTACAGCACCGATCCTGATTTTTCTTTTCAGGCTGAAACAAATGAAAAGCGGGAAACTTTACCGGCAGCGCAACAAAAATTAAAAATACGTTTAGATGCAAAGCACCGGGCCGGCAAAGTTGTAAGTTTAATTGAAGGCTTTATCGGAACAAATGATGATTTGGAAAATCTTGGCAAACAACTCAAAAATGTTTGCGGAACAGGCGGCAGTGTTAAAGACAATGAAATAATTATCCAGGGAGATCAGCGCGAAAAAATTTTGCAATGGCTGGTGAAGAATGGTTATAAACAATCAAGAAAAATATAGTGAGATGCCCGAGCGGCGCCGGGCATAACGACGACACAGTTGAATTTTGCCCTTGCCTTTATAACGATCAATAAATATTAAAACCTGTTGCAAATTATTTCCGCAACAGCGGAATATTATTCTTTAAAAAACCCAATTAATTTTTCAATTAAATCTTGCTTTCCCGGTTTGTTACCAACAACAATTTTATTTTGTGAATATTTTTTTATCTCCATTGCAGTTGTGTTTCCTATCGCAAATAAAACAGTTTGTTCATTCACTGAATTAATTTTAAAAAAACCTTCAGCAGCGCTGGGACTAAAAAATAAAATTGCATCATAATTTTTTTCAATCGTGTGTTTAAGAATTATTGTTTGATAAACTTCTATTTCATTAACATTAATATTATTTGATTGAAGTAAGTATGGCAGTTCATGTCTTCTTTTATCGCCACAAAAAAAATAAATTTCATTTACTGATTTTTTATCAGCAATTATTTTTTGTACAAGATCTGCTGCATTATCAGCAACAGCAATAACCGAAGCTTTATCAAATGTTTTTTCTATCAGAATTTTTGTGGCATTTCCAACACAATAAATTTTCCAGGCAGGTTTTATATTTTTAAAATGCCTGCCAATAACTTCAACAGCTTTACTGCTTGTAAAAACAACATTAGCGTTTAATTGCAAAACATCTTCAATTTGTTTTTGAACTTTTTCTTCTTTTATAATTTTTGTTTGAATAAATGAAATAACATCAACAATAAAACCTTTTGATCTTATTTCATTCAGCAATATTTTATTAATATCAGCGGTAATTAATATGGCCAAGTTATTTAAGTGCACTGCGTATTTGTTCAATTATTTTGTCTGCACCTTTTGATAAAATTTCTTCGCCTGCAATTCTTCCAAGTTCATTTGCATTGTTTACTTCAATTTCTTTTTCAATGCCAATTTTTTGTTTGCCATCAACAGATAAAATATTTCCTTTAAACATAACTTTATTATTTTTTATAACGGCCAAAGCGCTTATGGGTGTTGAACATCCGCCCATCAATACCCTTAAAAAATCTCTTTCAATTTTTACGCATAAAGCTGTTGCTTCATCATTAAAAGTTTTGGCAATCATTGTAAACTTGTTCATCATTTTTTCTGCAAGCAACCACAATAGCACCTTGCGCCGGTGCAGGTAACATCCAATCTAAATCTATGGCGTTTGCAGGTCTCAAATTTATTCTTTCCAAACCTGCAGCGGCAAATATGGCGCCGTTCCAGTTATGCGTTTGTAATTTATTTAAACGTGTATTTACATTGCCGCGTAAGTTTTCTATTGCATGATTTGGATAGCGATGTAACCATTGCGCAATTCTTCTTACACTGCTTGTAGCAATGGTAAATTTTGATTGCGTTTTAAGTTCTGCATTTTCTAACCATTCACTATTGACATAACCAATCTTTTCAGGATCAACTGCATTTTTGTAAACAAGAATATCTTTATAAGAACCTCTTTTTAAAACAGCGGCCTGCATAATTCCATCCGCCATTTGCACGGGCACATCTTTTAAAGAATGCACTGCAATATCAACGCGGTTATTTAATAAAGCAGCATCCAAAGCTTTTGTAAAAATTCCCTGAACGCCTAATGCATACAATGGCGTAATGGTATCAGCATCACCTTCGCTTTTTATAAAAACCAGTTCTGATTTAATTTGAGAAGCACTTAAAAATTGTTGCACCTGTTTGCCCTGCCACACAGCCAGCGGGCTTTCTCTTGTGCCTATTCTTACAATTAAATTCATGGTAAGAATTTAGATGATTTATTTTCAGATTCAGCGTTGCGCTTTAACTTTTAATCAATGCAAATAAACTCATTTATTGCAGCAATATACTGGCAACCTTTTGTATCGGTTTTTTTTATTTTGCCTGCAGTTTCATTTATAACCCGCTGAATTTTTGTATCGACACATCATCACAGGGCAGCAATGCAGTATTAATGTTTGATGAGATAAGCCTTCAATTCTTTCAATTGAACTTTTAAACTTTTTAACATCGGCACATGGCTGCGCATATCGTACCATTCATTAAATTCTTTCATAGCTTCAGCAATAATTGCTTTTGCTTTTGGAATTTCAGCTTCTCTTTTTTTAAGTGTTTTATCTTTTAATGTAGATAATTCATCCACATTAATTAATTTGACGTATGGCAGGTTGCGGATAGCTTCTTCAACGTTGTAAGGAATGGAAAGATCAATAATTAATTTTGGCTGATGCGTTTCAATATGCGATGAAAGCACAACTGGCTTTGAAGCATTGGTGGCAACAATAATAATATCTGCAGCTTCAATTTCATTGTGCAAATTATTTATATCTGCAACTTTTAAACTAAGCTGCTGCGCAAGTTCAAAAGCTTTTTCAGAAGAACGGTTTACAAGAGTAATATTTTTTGTGTCGAGATAATCAACCAAGATTTTTACAGGTATTGCTTCCTATTTTTCCAATGCCCAGCAACAAAAATTTTTTATTGCTGATGTGCTGAACATGTTTTTTTATGTATTGAATGGCAGCAAAAGAAACTGAAACTGTGCCGCCGCTAAGCTGTGTTTTATTTTTTATTAATTTAGAAGATTGCAAAACAGAATTGATAAGCCGCTCAAAATGAACACCTAAAAAACCGTGTTGTTTTGAAAATTTTGCAGCTGTTTTTAACTGGCCTACTATTTCATAATCCCCTAAAATTTGTGAATCTAAACCAGCGCCAACATTAAATAAATGTTCAATAGCCTCTTATGCCGCATTTTATATAAGCCGATTGTTTAAATCGTCTGCATCGCCTAAAGTTTCTGCGACACAAAAGTTGTATAAGATCATTTGCATTATGGGTAATTCCATAAATTTCTGTGCGGTTGCAGGTAGAAAGCACAATCACTTCCTGCAAACCAAATGAAGATGCATTAGAAAATATGGCAGCACACTTATTGTTATTCACAGCAAATAAACTGCGTAGTTCAGCCTCGGATTTTTTATAGTTAATACCGGCAACGCAAAATTTATTTATATCCATCATTCGTATGGGCGCAAAAATAACTTCTGCATTTTTGTGAGAACATGATCTGCCTCAATTAAATGTCATTAAACTGTCATGTTTGCATCTGAATTTTTTATATTGAATTTCAAACAAACACATTTTATTTTTGCGCGTTTATGAATGAAAATGATCGTGCAATTATTTTAATGAATCTTGGTTCTCCGGATCCAGCAAGTGTAAAAGATGTAAGAGCGTATCTTAATGAATTTTTGATGGATGAAAGAGTTATTGATAAACCTTATCTTTTAAGAAGTTTGCTTGTAAAAGGAATTATTGTTCCGTTCAGGGCAAAAAATTCTGCGGAAGCATACAGTAAGATTTGGACGGATGAAGGCTCGCCGTTAATTGTTATAACCAATCAATTTCAAAAAGCATTGCAGCAAAATTTTAATGAAACTATTGAAGTGGTAATGCGTTACAGGCATCCGTCTGCATCGTATGTTTTAAAGAAACTGCACGCAGAAAATCCGCAGCTTAAAGAAATTATTTTAATACCGCTTTATCCGCATTATGCAATGTCGAGTTACGAAACTGCGGTAGAAGATATAAAATCAGTTCATCAAAAAAACAAATTCAATTCCGTAATAAAAACATTTAAACCTTTTTATAATGAGCCGCTTTATATACAATCTTTAACTGAAAGTATAAGGCCTTATATAAATGATGAATTTGATAAAATTTTGTTCAGCTATCATGGCCTTCCTGAACGGCATATTAAAAAGAGCGACGTAACCGGTTCGCATTGTTTGCAGGTAAACCGCTGTTGCCATACCCGTTCGGCTGCACATAAATTTTGTTATCGCCATCAAACCATAACAACAACAGAACTTGTAACTAAGGCATTAAAAATTTCTGAAGAAAAAACGGAGCAAAGTTTTCAATCAAGGCTTGGTAATGATCCATGGTTGTTGCCTTCAACGCAGGAAAGGTTGCCGCAGTTGCCAAAAGAAGGAATAAAAAAATTAATGGTTGTATGTCCTGCATTTGTAAGCGATTGCCTTGAAACACTCGAAGAAATTGCCATTCGTGCAAAAGAAACATTTTTAAGTGCAGGCGGAGAATCATTCACTTATATTCCTTGTATGAACACGCAACCGTTGTGGGTGCAAACGGTTACAACATGGCTTAAAAATTATTTTGAAGGCGATGAAGAAATGCTTGCATGATGTATCAATACTTAAAAGCATTACATATAATTTTTGTAGTTACCTGGTTTGCCGGTATGTTTTATATGCCACGACTTTTTATTTATAACACCGAAGCAGAAGAAAAAGAAGAAAATGTTTCAATGGCTTTGCATCAGCAATTTTTAGTAATGATGAAAAGATTGTGGTTTGGCATTACATGGCCATCAGCAATCATAACTTTAATTTTAGGATTAACCGTTTTGTTTGCAGGCGGCTGGAACAAAATATTATTTACGCAACCAGCACGATGGTTGCTGATAAAGCTTTGTTTTGTTTTGTTGTTATATGCGTATCATTTTTCGCTGCATGCAATTTATAAACAGCAAACTAAAGGCGTGTTTAAATACACTTCTCAGCAATTAAGAATTTGGAATGAAGTGGCCACTATTTTTTTGGTAGCCATTGTAATGCTGGCAACCGTAAAGCAAAGTATAAGTTTTGTTTGGGGATTAATTGGGCTTGTATGTTTTGTTTTGTTGTTGATGAGTGCGGTTAAAATTTATAAGATCATCCGGCAAAAAAGTGGCGATTAAGGCAAACGTTACAATGTTTTTTTACGTATAATTGGTAGAAAACTGAAAATATTACATATTTGCCATACTAACCAGTAATTATTAATCGTCTTAATAACTTCCTATAGAATAAATTTTACTCCTTAACAAAGCCCAACGCTAAAGTGTTGAACTGGTAAGAACCAAAATATTTAAATTAAAAAAATGATGCAAAAAAAAGTATTGGCATTAGTTTTAGCTATTGTCTGCTATAATTTTTTAATCACTGCAAGCGCACAAGATCCAATAAACATTGTAACCACCGCTGTACCTTTTTTAAGAATTTCACCCGATGCACGTGCCGGTGGCATGGGCGATGCAGGTATTGCCATTAGTCCTGATGCAAATTCAGGTTTTTGGGATTTGGGTAAAACTCCATTTGCCACAACGCCAGATGCCATTGGTATTACTTACACGCCCTGGTTGCAGGATATTGCGCAGGATGTTTACATGATAACGCTGGCAGGCTATCACAAGCTTGATGAAGACCAGGCTTTTTCTGCTGGCATCCGTTATTTTAATTTGGGGCAAATTCAGTTTACCGATGCTTTTGGAAATTATTTAAACACCGGCCGTCCGCATGAATTTGCCATTGATCTTGGATATTCAAGAAAATTATCAAACACCATCGGCCTCGGCGTTACGCTGCGTTACATAAATTCAGCTTTGGCAAATGGTGTGGCCACAAACGGTGTTACTTACAAGGCAGGTAATGCTGTTGCTGCAGATCTTTCTTTGTATGGAAATAATACAACTGATGATGGCAGCGGTTTAACTTATGGCATTGCGCTTTCAAATCTTGGTTCTAAGATTGGTTATACTGATAATGCTGAATCTAAAGATTATATTCCCGCTAATTTTGGAGCAGGCATTGCTTATACCTGGGCTTTCCAGGAAGAACATAAATTTACTTTGTCTTTTGATGCAAATAAATTATTGGTGCCTGCGTTTCCAACTGATACATCTCAGCAGGCAATAGATGATTACCACACGCAAAGCGTTTTCAGCAGTTGGTTTAAATCTTTTAGTGATAATGCTTATTCCGGTTCGCTTGGCGCAGAATATACGTATAATAACCAGTTTTCTTTGCGTGCCGGTTATTATATGGAAACAAAACAAATGGGCGACCGCAGCTATTTTACCGCAGGTGTTGGCTTAAGGTATAATGTTTTCGATTTTAATTTTTCATACCTGGCGCCTTCCGGTAATGGCGTTACGAGAAATCCATTATCAAACACTTTACGGTTTAGTGTGCTGTTCGATTTAGCACCTCAGCAGCAATAAATTTTTCTTACAATATTGTAAACAGGCGAAGGCATTACCTTCGCTTTTCTTTTTATAATAATATATGAATATAAGAATAGGTTCGGGTGTAGATTTTCACCGCCTTGTTGAAGGCCGTGATTTATGGATTGGTGGCATAAAAATTCCGCATACTAAAGGTGCGCTTGGCCACAGCGATGCAGATGTTTTATTACATGCTATTTGCGATGCGATGCTGGGCGCTGCGTGCCTTGGAGATATTGGCGAACATTTTCCCGATACTTCAGATGAATTTAAAAATATCGACAGTAAGCTATTGTTGAAGCGCACAAATCAAATCATACAAAAAGAAAATTATAAGCTTATAAATATCGACAGCACTTTGTGCCTGCAATCACCCAAAATAAAACCTTACGTTTTGCAAATGCAAAAAGTTATAGCTGATATTTTAGGTTTGAATGAAAAAGATGTTTCTATTAAAGCAACCACAACCGAGCGTTTAGGTTTTGTTGGAAGAGAAGAAGGTATTGTTGCGTATGCAACGGTGCTGGTTGAAAAGATATTATAGATAAATATTCAATGCGCAATATTCAATATTCAATAATCAATTTTTAAATATGAATGATGAAAAAAAATTTGATCTTGAAGACCGCCTAATCGCTTTTTCTTCCCGAATTATTGATGTTGTTGAAGCTTTACCAACCACCAGGGCTGGTAATTATATTGCAGCTCAACTTATTCGTTGCGGATTGGCGCCGTCCTTAATGTATGGCGAGGCTCAGGCTGCTGAATCAAGAGACGATTTTATTCATAAAATGAAAATGCTTGCAAAAGAATTAAAAGAAACAAAAGCATGTTTAAAGTTGATATTTATAAAAGAATTGATTAAACCTGCTAAAAAATTGAACCATTAAAAAAAGAGAACGAAGAATTAATTGCGATTGTTTCTAAAAGTATTGAAACGGCTAAAAAGAATAATCAAAAAAGAAATGCACAAAAAGAAAAAATTAATAAACAAACTCCTGACAATAATAGTTAAGATTGAACATTGATTATTGATTGTTGAATATTGAGTGTTTCTAAAATTATGCAATCCATCACCATAAATATCGTCAACAATTCTTCAAACCCATTACCGGCTTATGAAACTATTGGTTCATCGGGCATGGATTTAAAAGCAAATCTTCAACAAGCTGTTAAATTAGAACCAATGCAACGTGCATTAATTTCAACTGGCTTGTTTATTGAATTGCCTTTGGGTTATGAAGCGCAGGTAAGGCCAAGAAGCGGCCTGGCTATTAAACACGGCATCACCTGCTTAAATTCTCCGGGCACAATTGACAGTGATTACCGTGGTGAAATAAAAGTTATTTTAATAAATCTTTCAAACGAAATTTTTATTATTGAACATGGCCAAAGAATTGCGCAATTAATTATTCAGCCCGTTATAAAAGCAGAATGGCAGGTTGTGAAAGTTTTAAACGAATCTAAACGCGGCGAAGGCGGCTTTGGTCATACAGGAAAATAAAAGCATGAAAAAATTTTTTGCAGCAAGTATTTTTTTGGGATTAATAGCAACCGGCTGTCATACCACAAAAAGTATACAGCATGTTGTAAAAGATACGGTAATTACCCAATCGCCGGCAGTAACATTAAAACCTGTTGATTCAACAGCGGCGTTAAAAAATCAGCTTGCAGGCGTAATAAATATGCCATTGAACTTTACAACTTTTTATGGAAAAGCCAAAGCGAATTTTAATTCGCCACAGGCATCGGGAAATGTAACGGTATATATAAAAATGAAGAAAGACAGCATTATATGGATGTCAATTACGGGCCCGTTAAACATTGAAGGTGCCAGAATTTTAATAACGCCGGACAGCATTAAAATAATTAATAAACTTGAAGGCAGCGTTCAGTTAAGCAGTATTGCACATTTGCAGCAGATAACAAAACTGCCATTAACGTTTAGCGATTTTCAAAATTTAATTTTAGGAAAACCATTAATTAATGATACTGCTAATTTAAATTATCAGTTTAAAAAAGATTCTGTAATGGTAACATCAGCAAACAATGCATTGCAATACATGTATTGGTTCACTAAAAATAATTTTCTTCTTGGCCAAAGCAATCTTCAAACAAAAAATAATACATCTGTTATTGATGCAAATATTTTTTATAATAATTATCACGAAGTAAATAACATAGATTTTTCTGTAAGTCGTGATATTGCTGTAACAGGCGCTTCGCCTATGCAACTGCAGTTAAATTTTAAAGAATATAATTTTAACCAGCCGCAAAGTTTTGTGTTTACAATTTCAAAAAATTATACTGTTAAGTACGAATAGAGTTTGCAGAGCGTTTAACTTAGCGGCCTTATTAATCTGAAGTTGATGATAAAAAAAATATTTGCAATTTTTGCCTGTGTAATGCTGGTTCTTGCAGCAAGCGCACAGGAAACCAGGGAAGACATTCAGAAAAAACAACAACAGCTTCAAAAAGAAATTGATGATTTAAACAGAACACTTGGCCAGATAAAATCAAACAAGAAAAAGTCTTTGAGTGAACTGGCATTGGTACAAAGAAAAATTGCCGCACGTAACGAACTCATCAATAATATAAACAAAGATTTAAACCGCCTCGATAATACCATTGCTCAAAACCAGGTTGAAATTAAAACAATGAAGGTTGAGCTGGATTCGCTTAAAATGAATTATGCAAAAAGCCTTGTATTTGCCTATAAAAACCGAAGCAGTTACGATTACCTGAATTTTATTTTTTCAGCCACCAGTTTTAACGATGCCATTAAACGCATTGCTTATTTAAAAAGCTACAAACAATACCGGGAAACGCAGGTAAGCACCATACAAAAAACACAAAATTTATTGCAGGAAAAAGTAGCGGCGCTTACATCAAACAAAACAGAAAAGCGAACGGCATTGGTTGATCAAAGCAAACAATTAAATGTGTTGCAGGAAGATAAAAAAGAACAGAACGATGTATTGAAAGATTTAAAAAGCAAGGAAAGCGATGTGGCTGCACAGATTAAACAAAACCAGCGCAACCAGCAAAAATTAAAAGGCGCTTTGCAGGCAATTATCAATCGTGAAATTGCAGAAGCAAGAAAAAAAGAGGCGGCGCGTTTAAAAGCAATTGAAGATGAAAAGAAAAGAGAAGCTGCCGCAAATACCGCTTCATCATCAAACACAAAAACAAATAATACTCCGGCTGATAATGCGTCAAGTGTTGCTGCAACACCTGCAAAAAGCAATCGTGTATACAGCCCGTTTGAATCAACAGAAGAAGGCCTGACAAGCTCGCTTAATTTTGAAAACAATAAAGGCAGGTTGCCCTGGCCGGTAAGTTCAGGCATTGTAAGTATTCATTTTGGTGCATACGAAATTCCGGGCACAAAGCTTAGCGGCAACAGCGATGGCATAACCATTTCTTTGCCTGTTGGCGCTGCGGTAAAATCTGTTGCAGATGGCGAAGTTTCTGCGGTATTTGATATTGGCGGCCAGCAAGCTGTAGTGGTGCGGCATGGAAAATATTTTACAGCATACAGCAATTTAACTTCAATTAAAGTTCAGCGCGGAACGCAGGTGCATGCAGGCACTGTTTTAGGCAATGCAGATAAAGGTGATGATGGTGATGGCCAGGTTGTGTTTATGGTAAGCAACAGTAATGGCGGTTATCTTAATCCGGAAAGCTGGCTGCGTTCAAGATAATTTCTTCAAACCTATATTAAAATATTTTTTGGGCGATTGTTTAATGTTGCATGAGTTTTATAACATCAAAAAAGTTATAAGTATTCAACAATTTTACTGCAAACAAGATTGAAAAAAATTATTGATAACGTTATCCTCAAACAGTTTTTATCAATACCAAAAAATAACTAACAGTAGTTTCTTAGAATTCATATAAATCTTTCCTTCATAAAATACATAATCAATATTTGTAATTAATTTAGCGTGTTTATGAGCAGCTTTTACTACTGCGGCTACACAATAAAATTTCGCAAACATGCAAGCAACTGAAGTAAATACAAAAGAATTAATAAATGCAATTTGGAATAAAAGACCGCTGATTATTTCTGGCCCGTGCAGTGCAGAAACCGAAGAACAAGTTATAGAAACTGCGGTGCGTTTGCAAAAAACCGGTAAGGTGGATATGTTGCGTGCAGGCATTTGGAAACCCCGCACACGTCCCGGAAGTTTTGAAGGCATTGGCACAAAAGGATTGCCGTGGTTGCAACAAGCAAAACAAATTACAGGCTTGCCCATAACGGTTGAAGTAGCTACAGGAAAACAGGTTGAAGATGCTTTGCATTTTGATGTGGATGTATTGTGGATTGGTGCAAGCACAACAGTAAATCCGTTTAGTGTGCAGGAAGTTGCGGATGCGTTGCGTGGTGTAAATGTTCCGGTGCTGATTAAAAATCCTATTAATCCTGATCTTGAATTATGGATTGGCGCTGTTGAACGTGTTGCGAAAGCGGGCATCAAAGAAATTGGTTTAATTCATCGCGGATTTTCTTCTTATGGAAATACAGAATACCGCAATGCACCCATGTGGCATCTGGCAATTGAAATGAAAAGACGCAATCCCGGATTGATGATGATCAATGATCCGTCGCATATTTGCGGACGCAGAGATATTTTGTTAGATGTTGCACAAAAAGCAATTGATCTGGATTATGATGGTTTGATGATTGAAAGCCATATTGATCCTGATAATGCGTGGAGCGATGCAAAACAACAAGTTACTCCTGAACGTTTGGGCGAAATGTTAACCATGCAATTCGTCTGGAGAAAAGAAGATATTTCTTCGGAAGAATTTCATGCCAGCATGGAAAAACTGCGGCAGCAAATCAATCATCTTGATGATGAATTGATGCAGATTTTAGGTCAGCGAATGAAAGTGGCCGATAAAATTGGCCAGTATAAAAAAGAAAATAACATTACCATTTTGCAAACCAATCGCTGGAATGCAATTTTGGAAAGAGCATTGCAAAAAGGAGAGAAGCTTGGATTAAGCAAAGAATTTATCACAAAATATTTTGATGCGGTGCACATGGAAAGCATCAATCATCAAAATAAAATTATGAATGATTAAGCTAAATTGATAATTCGTTAATTTGAAAATTTGATAATGATAAAGCCTTGCTTAGCATTAATTTGCTCTTTGCTTGAAATGAAAAAACAAACTGTAAATTTTAGTTCATCTTCCACTACGTTTTATTTTGATGCCTCATTTGATCAGCTTGAAAAAATAACTTCAAAAAACAATGCTATATTTATTACTGATGAAAATGTTTTCACATCACATAAAAAAAAATTTTTAGGCTGGAAAACGATTGTTATTAAAAGCAGGCGAGCAAGTATAAAATTCAGGCAAACAGTTGATACAATTATTGAGCAATTAATTGAATTTTGGCGCGACAGAAAAACGTTTCTTGTTGGTGTTGGCGGCGGCGTTGTTACAGATATTACCGGTTATGTTGCCGGTATTTTTATGCGTGGAATTGAGTTTGGATTTGTGCCAGCTTCTGTTCTTGCAATGGTTGATGCATCAATTGGCGGTAAAAACGGAATTGATGTTGGCGTTTATAAAAATATGGTTGGATTATTCGCCAGCCTTCATTTTTATTGTATGATTCTTCTTTTTAAAAACATTGCCTGAGATGAATGGATAAATGGTTTTGCCGAAATTATTAAACATGCGTGCATTAAAGATGCAGCAATGTTCAAGCTGTTGGAAGAACATTCAATTTCGATTTCAAGAAAGATATTTCTTTGTTGAATAAATTGATTCAGCGCAATGCTTTATTGAAAACAAAAGTTGTGCAGCAGATGAGTTTGAAAAAGGTGAAAGAAAGCTGCTGAATTTTGGTCATACGCTTGGTCATGCAATTGAAAATACGTACCAGCTTTCGCATGGCAATGCAGTTGCAATCGGCATGGTGATGGCTTGCATTGTATCGGAAAAATATAAAGACTTTAAACACACCAATCGTGTTGTTGCTCTCATAAAAAAATATGGATTGCCTGTTCATCAATCATACAATGCAAAAAAAGTTATTGATGTAATGATGGCAGATAAAAAGAAAGTAAAAGATGTTATCAATTATGTGTTGTTGCAAAAGATTGGCAAAGCAGTTATTGAACCGATAGAAATTAACGAAATTGAAAATATAATTAAGCAGTTAGAAAGCAAGTTTTAATGATTTTAAAAATTAAACCTTCGAAAATATCAGGTAATGTTCATGCGCCGGCATCAAAAAGTTCAATGCAACGTGCATGCGCTGCAGCATTGGTTAGAAAAGGTGAAAGCATCATTCGTAATCCCGGCAAAAGCAATGATGATATTGCTGGATTAAATGTTATACAAACTTTAGGCGCAGAAGTTGAAAATATTGAAGATGGAAGTTTGAAAATTATTAGTGTTGGAGTTGATCCGGTTTCAGGCGCTGTTAACAATGGCGAAGCGGGTTTGGGTATTCGCATGTTTACACCAATTGTTGCATTAAGCAAAAAAGAAATGCATAATAAATGGTGAAGGCAGTTTGCTTACAAGGCCAATGAATTTTTTTGATGAAGTGCTGCCGCAGCTTGGCGTTGAAATCAAATCAAATAACGGAAAACTTCCTTTAAAAATTAAAGGCCCGCTTGCAACCAAAAAATATTACGATTGATGGATCATTAAGTTCACAATTTCTTACAGGATTATTATTGGCTTATGCAGCGTTAGATGCAAAAAATATAACCATTAAAGTGAATGATCTTAAAAGCAAACCTTATGTTGATCTTACTTTAAATGTGATGGAATCTTTTCTTTTAAAAGTTCCTGAGAACAGAAATTATGAAGCATTTTATTTTGACGAAACACCTGTTACAGATACAAATGATTTTGTAGATTATACTGTTGAAGGCGATTGGAGCGGCGGCGCTTTTTTATTGGTTGCAGGCGCTGTTGCAGGCAATATAAAAGTGGCTGGTTTAGATGTTGCATCAACGCAAGCTGATAAAAAAATTCTTGAAGCATTAGAAAATTGTGGCGCAAACATTTTTATCACGGAGAAAGAAATTTCTATCTCTCCTTCAGGGGATGGGGGCATTGCTTTTGAATTTAATGCAACAGATTGCCCCGATCTTTTTCCGCCGCTTGCTGCATTGGCTGCATGTTGCAAAGGCACAACAAAAATTACAGGCGTGCATCGTTTAGCGCATAAAGAAAGTAATCGTGCATTAACCATTCAAAAAGAGTTAGCTAAGATGAATATTAAAGTTGAATTAGATAACAATATAATGCTGATTGAAGGTACAAAGAATATAAAAGCAGCAACAGTTCATTCACATCACGATCATCGCATTGCCATGATGTGCGCCGTGCTTGCATTAAAAGCAAATGGTGAAACAACAATTGAAGAAGCTGAAGCAATCAATAAATCATATCCTGATTTTTACAGACATTTACAAGAACTCGGCGCTTCTGTAAATTTTGGGTAACTTTAAAGTAAATTTTAAATAATGGAAAATGCAGAAGCTGATATCATTATCCGGGTTCCTAAAAGTTTATATGATGAAAATATTCAGGATTTTATTGACTATGTTGAATACAAAAAAATTGTCAGTAAATCTCAGGCAACCCAGCAAGATATAGATAATCTTGTGGAAGAAATAAAAAAAGAGCGCCGCCCAAAAATTGAGGCTTTACTAAAAAGAGTAAACATCAATCTATAGATGAATATTCCTGTTGATACAAATATTTTATTTAGCATTATTATTTCACCTGCCGGAGCAATCGCAAAAACTATTGAGGCAATAAAAACAAACCATAAACTTTTTATTAGTGATTTTAGTTTTGAAGAATTAAATAATCATAAACAAAGACTTTTAGTCTTATCAAAACTTTCGCAAAAGAATCTTGATAAAGTCATTAAATTTTTTAAAAGAGATTTTGCTGTAATATCTTCAGATTCTTTCTCTGATGAAAATATTTTAGTAGCATTTGAACTGGTTAAAAGATGTTGATATAGATGATTGCCGATTGTTGCCGCAGCTTTATCATCGAAAAGTATTTTATTTACGGGCGATAAAAAACTATATACAACATTAAAGCAAAAAAAATTTGATTTTGTGTATAATAGTGAAGAACTACGTGAACTATTACAACTATGAACTCATTCGGTCACATATTTCGTGTAAATATTTTTGGTGAATCGCATGGCGAAAGTGTAGGCGTTAC
>CAVSVA010000017.1:0-343044 GCA_963731245.1 uncultured Bacteroidota bacterium | reverse complement strand
GTAAGTTCAAGTTTGGACGTTGATATTTTACAACCTGAAAATAATCCTCCGCTGTTGTCTAATGATTTTAATGCTGTTAATAAAGTTATTATTGCCTATCATTATCTCTATGCCACTACTGAAATAAATAATGAGGTAGCTGTGTTAAGCTGTCAACATGCACAGCGCTTAATTGATGTATTAAAAAAAGCGTACCATCTTAAATAAACAAAGCCATCTGAAAATAATTCGAAAAACATGGAAGTACATCATCACCCACATGTAGAAAAGAAAAACTTTAAAGAATATTTTTTAGAGTTCTTAATGATATTTCTTGCAGTAACGTTGGGTTTTTTTGCAGAGAATGTTCGTGAGTATTTCGGTGATGCCAGCAAAGAGAAGCAATATGTATACTCTTTGTACGATGATATGCGTCAGGACAGTATCAGGATAAGCTCATCACTTGCTTTCACCAGCAAACAGATACAGAAAATTGACTCACTGATTTATATTATCAATCAGCCTTCACCAGACAGTAACGAAATAAATACGGCTTACTTCTGCTGCAAGAATTGCTACAAGATCATTCTATTTTGACGAAACAGATCGCACCATACAACAATTAAATAGCACGGGCAATTTCAGGCTCATTAAAAATATTGCACTTGCAGACAGTATTATAGAGTACGAAAAAAACCTTGCTGCATATAAAGATAATCGTCCTACTGATATTCAGGAACGTCAATCTTTATATCCTTTCATTGCTTCCATTTTTGATGCGAATGTTTTTCAAATTATGGTTGACAGCAGTAACCATATTCAAAGAATTTCAGGATTACATACTATCGATATAAGCGATAAGAAATTAAACAACCGGTTTATTTATTATTTGCACCAGGCTAAATCGACTATGGCAGCTGAAAAAATTAATCTGCTTAATATTTTACAGCAGACGTCTGACATAAGGAATGTTATCCGTAAAAATTATAATGTCCAAAATTAGAAACAATGGAAGTACATCATCATCCTGATCTGCATCATAAAAGAAAACATTTCAAAGAATATTTTTTGAATTCTTAATGATATTTCTTGCTGTAACGCTTGGGTTTTTTGCCGAAAGTTTAAGAGAACATGTAAGTGATAACTCTAAAGAAAAAGAATATATCACTAGCTTTAAAAAAAGATCTTAAAACTGATACTGCTAATGTTGAAACATGGATGCAGTCTTTCAATTCACGCATTAATGAATATGATACAGTGGTTAACATGCTTAGGCAACCTGATAGCATAAAAGACGGAGCAAAGTTGTATTACATGGCAAGGGTCACAACCCGTGGAACTGTGTTTGAAGATAACAACAATACTATGATTCAATTAAGCATATCAGGAAACTTCAGGCTTATTCGCAATAAGATAACGCGGAAAAAATTGTAGCATATCAAACTGATATTGATGATTATAAAAGAATAAATGAATACGATTCTTAGAAGCACGTGCTTTGTATGAACCGCAATTAAACTTTTTGATGCTTTTGTTTTTAATGATATGAGCAAGCCTATAACCGATTCTACCGTAAATAGCAGCCAACGCTTTGTTAGGCGGCTATCGGAATGTTTTTAAAGAACCAACAGGAATCCGTAATTGCTTACCCAACGACAAAGAAAAAATTAATGATTTTGTTTATTACCTGCACCAGCGAAGATCAACCTTTGCTGCGAAATATTAATTCTTTATAAACAAAAAAAAGATGCCGAAGCATTAATACAATGATCAACAACCAGTACAAATATAAAAACATAAACATGGAAGTACATCATCATCCCGCATGTAGTAAAAGAAAAAATTTAAAGAATATTTTTTTGAATTCTTAATGATATTTCTTGCGGTAACACTGGGTTTTTTTGCAGAGATATCCGGGGAATATTTCTCCAGAACATACACGTGCCAAAGAATAAATTGCACAGCTCGATGCTTAAAGACCTGGAACAAGACACAAGCCAGGATTAACATCGTACCCAGCAGATACTATAATTATGCTGCCAATAATATTGATACGTTTACAGCAAATCTTATTTCCAACCAGTTACATGTTTAAAAAATATACCAACAGGCTAAGTTTGTACTGGTACGGTTTATTTTCGGTCAGGTGCTCACAGTATTTTCGATACCAAAACGATGAAACATTTCAGCAAAGATGAAAAGCTCCACGGCTCGCTCCGTTATATTTTGGAGAACAAACCGCTTCATCTGCAGCAAAGTAACGATCGGTTTTTTGCAGGGTTTTTTGCAATCTTACGAACAAATGGACCAGGGAATATATGGTGACGCCAGAAAAGTATTTAAGAGCCCCAGATTTTCGGATTTCCGTTACAATGATGAAGCAAACACATATTAAGTAGCAAAAAATAAAATTAAGAAACTGAAATCAATTCTATTTTCTAGCGAAGTGGATTCTTTTACAAAGAACAAATCCACCTTTATTAAGTTATGATAAAACTACTGTTCACATTCAATATATTGAGATGGTGCGTTCAAAATTTTCTTAAGGAAATAAATCGTGCAGGCAAATATTTTAACAGGAAATGGTAAAAAAAAAAAGAATAACGGCTCGAGGGAAAGAATAAACAATAGATCAAATCCAACAACCAAAATAAACAATGGAAGTACATCATCATCCACACGTAGCAAAGAAAAATTTCAAAGAATATTTTCTGGAATTCTTAATGATATTTCTTGCCGTAACACTGGGGTTCTTCGCTGAAAATATCAGGGAGCATTTATAAGTGAAAACGATAAAGCTTACAATCCTTGCAATATCCCTTGAAAATGATTTAAAAAAAGATACCTCGCAGTTAAATTTTCTTATAGCTTTTAACCGCAGTAAACTTTCTGCCATTGGATAGGTTGTATTCGGTTTGACCTTTTCTCCCTTTTCGATCAGATGTTAATCAACAATATTTTTTACAGGGATATACAAAGGGCAGTACATACTAAAATGTTTTCACCCAACCAATGCCTCGGCAAGAAAAGAGAAATAAAGAGAGCCGGGTATTTTTTTCAGTTATTACAATTACAGATTTCGCCTGGCAGGTTTTATTTCGCAATATGATTTTCTGAAAACTGATTTTACAAACGTTAGTTCTTTACTGGAAATAAAAATTGACCAGGATGAAATGGGCAGATATAGCGGCGAGCCTGTAACAGACCCCAGTTACATTTTAATAAAATAATTATCGCCCATATTATCCTTTAACTATCCCCTATAAAAGATAGGAGATCCCCTCCTGTGTTACCTGATAAATTAAACCCAGTTCAAAGGGCATATCACAAAATATGAGGGCGTATGTGGAGTATGATATTTGATGTTTTCATGACGGGATGAAATTGAAAGCAACTGAAAATTATGGATTGCATGAAAGAAGAAATAAAATTATCACTGAATAAACCAGTAAATAAAAAATTGTATGGAAGTACATCATCACCCGCATGTAGAAAAGAAAAATTTCAAAGAATATTTTTTGGAATTCTTAATGATTTTTCTTGCAGTTACATTTGGTTTTTTTGCTGAGAGTTAAAGGGAACATATTGTCGATAAAAATCGTATTCACGACTACATGCAGGAAATGGTAGAGAACCTTCAATATGATTCTGTTCGCTGCACTATTAATTATAAAGTAAACGTGGTACGTGAAAAAGGAATGGATTCTTTAAGAGCGGAAATAAAAAAAGGTATAAATGGCAACATTAACTCCAATGCGCTTTACTATTATTCATTAAGATATCTTGGAAGCTTTAGCCACGCAGCATTTAATAATTCTGCTATCACTCAGCTAAAAAATTCAGGCTCTTTCAGATTGATTGAAAATAAAGATCTTACCGCAGAGATATATGATTATTATCAAAGAAAACTTCTTGCCGTAGATTCAAAAATGCCTACAAAAGCTGAAACAGATGAAACTACAAAGCTCGGCAACGAATTTTTCAATCTTACAGATATAGATAATTATGTGGAATCGTATGACAGCATGCCTTCGAAAACGTACGACGCAAATTATAATTATCAAAATCTGTTACAACATGATCCTCCTTTGAAATTATTAAAAACGGATCCTGCCGACCTTGAAAGATTATATACAGGTGCGGCGGAATTTGAAATAAAAATAAAAGTGTATAATTTCTGGTTGCTTTATTGCAAAGAGGCAAGTGAAAAATTAATCAGCGATATAAAAAAAGAATCCATCTGGAAAAAGAATAATCTATGGAAGTACATCATCACCCAAACGTTGAAAAGAAAAATTTCAAAGAATATTTTTTAGAATTCTTAATGATATTTCTTGCCGTAACGCTGGGTTTTTTTGCAGAAAATATAAGAGAACATTACACTGAAAAAACAAATGCAAAAGAATATCTCGAAAGTTATCGGGATGAATTGCTGCAACAGCAAAATGTGTTTGCAGTTTATAAAAACCTGTATCAAAAAAAAGTAATTGTATGCGACAGCATTAAAAACATTTTTTTCAACGGAGAAGAAAATAATCAATTGCCAACATTAGCACGATTGATGTTGTTTGGTGTTCAAAATATAGAAGTGCCTGTTAGTATGCCGTCTTATGACCAAATGGTGAGTTCAGGCGCCTTGCGATACATTCATAATATTCAACTGCGCGATAGCATGGCTGCATATCGCGGGCAAATTGAAACGTTCAAAAATTATAATACACGTGTTCTCGGGGGCATAATAAATAATACTTTTGAAATTGCCAAACTCGAAGATTTTCATGATATGGTTTCTTCTGATACGAGCCGGTCTTATAATATTTTGGCACACACTCCGGCAATGGAGCCTTTTTCAAACTTATTGCCGCAAGAAAGACGTTCAATTATGTTTTTTTACGAAGCGTATGTAGTGCAGGCGCAGAGTGACTTGCGTCGTATCAGGCTGTTTAATTCATCTAATGAAAACCTGATAAAAATGATAAACGAAGAGCTTAATAAATAAGGTTGTATTGAATGAATTAACTGCAAACTGAAAACAATGGAAGTATTTACAAAAAAATATGATTTAAAAAATGAATGAGCATTTATAAAAATCAATGATCACAAAAACAAAACCATGAAACAACTATCAAAACTATTTGCATTATCAGTTATCATATTATCATTCTTATTTACATCTTGCACATCAAATCAAAAATCTAAAACTGCACAAACAGATTCTCTTGCAGCTAACATAAAAATGTACACACATACATGGGATGAAATTATTAATAATGGCAAGCTTGATTTGTTCAACGATTCAAATTTTACAACAGACGTTGTAATGCATGCGCATCCTGATATTATTGGCATTGACAGCGCAAGAGCTTATTATGCTAACTATCTCACTGGATTTTCAAACATTAAATTTACAATAATTGATGTGTTTGGGCAAGGCGATAAACTGGTAAAGCATTGGGAGTTTAAAGGCAAACACACAGGCACTTTTTTCGGGATACCTGCAACAGGAAAAGATGTAGATTTAGAAGGTGTAACGCTTGTAAAAATGCGCGGCGGAAAGATTGCAGAAGAACAGGATTTTTTTGATAACCTGAGTTTTATGCAACAACTTGGGCAAATACCAGCGACACAATAATTGTTCCTCCAGCTAAAGCTGGAGGCAATTTAAAAGCTGGAGGCAATTCATGAATTGCACAGGCTTTTAGGTTGAATTGCCACAGGCTTTTAGCTTGAATTGCCACAGGCTTTAGCCTGTGGACTAAAAAATCAATCTTTATGAAAGCAAAATCTATTAAAGGAAAATCATCAGAAGAAATTCAATTAGCATTAACTGAAAGTATGCATGATGATTTTAAACCAACACTTGCCATTGTTTTTATTTCTATAAAACAAGACAGAAATAGTATTCGAAAAGTTTTCAGTGATGCTGGCATTGCCATTTTTGGCGTTACTACTAATGGTGATTTTATTGATGAACATATTGAACTCGCAGGCTCTTCTATTTTGTTACTTGAAATTAATCCCGAATACTTCACTATTCTTTTAGAAGAATATCCTGAAAAAAATTACCGTGAAGTAGCTGCATCAATGGCGAAAAAAGTATTGCAAAAAATCGAACATCCTGCTTTTTTAATTGCCGGCAGTCATGTTGAAACGGACGCAGAGCAATTGCTGTTTGGATTTGAAGATGTAATTGGTAAAAATGTAAACATACATGGCTGCATGGCTGGTGATGATTTTACTTTCAGTGAACAATTTGTTTTTATCAATAATGAAGAAACCAGCAGAGGTATTGTAATGCTCGCTTTTGATGAAGATAAAATGCAGATTAAAGGTCGTGCAATTTGCGGATGGAAAGCAGTAGGTACTGTGCGTACGGTTACAAAAAGCGAGGGTAACCATGTATATACTGTAGATGATGTACCGGTACTTGACCTTACTGCAAAATATGGCGGCATTGAATTGAAAGAAAGAAAAGATTTTTCTGTTGAAGTGGCAGCACAATTGCCATTACAGTTGCAAAGAGAAAAAGGCGACCCTGTTATGCGTCCTGGTTTATTAATTGATTGGAGCGACCATTCCTTTTATTGCAGCGGCGCAGTGCCGCAGGGCAGCAAAATAAGATTTTCATTACCGCCGGATTTTGATGTAATAGATATTGTAATCAATGCTTGTGAAGATTTAAAAGCAACAAAAATACCTGAAGCTGATGCTATAATTATTTTTAGTTGTGCGGGAAGATTTATTACGCTTGGCCCTTTGATAAATGAAGAAATTGAAGGCATGAGAAAAGTATGGAATGCACCAACAGTTGGTATGTTTAGCAACGCAGAACTTGCAAGAGCTAACGGTGGAAATTTAGAAATGCATAATTTAACTGCTTGTGTTGTGGCACTGAAAGAAAAATGAAATTATTTTTTGGCTAAAGCCAATTTGAATTTATTAAATCATTATTATCATCATCCAGCTAGTCTTAAGCTGATGCAATCAAAAGCTGATCAATTCAAAAGCTGATGCAATCTCAAAGCTGGATGCAATTCAAAAGCTGGATGCAATTCATGAATTGCCACAGGCTTTAGCCTATGGACTAAAAAATAACAATTAAATTGGGCTTTAGCCAAAGCATTAAATAACATGCCTTTATAAGTGTCTATATTCATTTTGTGTGGAGCACAAAATACAGAGTGCCTTATCTCAAAACAAAAGCAATTAGAGACAGCAATGTGGCAACACATAAAAGAAAATGGAGAGGCAAAAGGAATATTCATTGATTTTGTAAATGGTTTTCAAGAGCATTGTCATTGTTTGATTTCTTTAGGAACCGAACAAACAATCAGTAAAGTAATGCAGTTGATAAAAGGTGAAGCAGCACATTGGTTTAATCAGCAAAACTTTATTCCAGAAAAATTAGAATGGCAGGATGAATATTTTGCAGTTTCTGTTTCAGAGTCAATGTTAAATAAAGTAAGAGAATATATAAAGAACCAGGAAACTCATCACAGCAAAAAAACATTTCTGCAGGAATATGATGAATTCATTATTAAATATGGCTTCAAAAAATTTAAAGATGAATGAATTGCCACAGGCTTCAGCCTGTGGGCAAAAAAATAAAATAAAAATTGGCTTTAGCCAAACAATAACAGAATAATTTTAAATGAACCAACAACTCTCAAACATAGAACTGCTTATTCAGCAATCTGAATTAACGGAAGAACAAAAACAACAACTGCTGAAATCAATTTCAACTGCGGATAAGCAATGGAATATTCTTGAATTTAAACTTGATCGCACAGAAAAAGTAAAAAAGACTACCGCTGTTTTATTGGAAGAAACCATTGAAGAACTTGAGAAAAAAAGAAAAGATGTAGAAGCCCAGAACCGTGAACTCGAAATTGAAGCAGCGCTTGAAAGAGTTCGTGCAATTGCTTTAGGAATGAAAGAACCTGCAGACATGCTTGAAATATGTCGCACCATTTCACAACAATTACAACTGTTGCATGTAAAAGAAATCCGCAATGTGCAAACTGCTATTTTTCATGAAGACAAAGGCACTTACATGAATTATGAATATTATGCAAAGCATGATAAAACTATTATAACTGAAACAAGTTTTACCAATCATAAAATGCATCGTGAATTTGCAGAACAAATGCTTAAAGGACCCAGCGAATTTTTTGTAACTACCATTCCAAAAGAAGAACTAAACGATTGGATCAATTATCAAAAAACGACAAACGTTTTTATTGATGAATATATCAGCACAGCATCTTCATTAACCTATTATTGGTATTCTTTAGGTGCAGTTGCGTTGGGCATTTCAACATATCAACCACTATCAGAAAATGATATTAATTTATTCAAACGCTTTTTAAAAGTGTTTGAACTTTCATACACAAGATATTTAGATATAGAGCAGGCAATTGCGCAGGCAAGAGAAGCGCAGATTGAAACTGCATTAGAAAAAGTACGTTCACGTTCTTTAGCCATGCATAACAGTGACGAACTGAATGATGTAGTTACAGTGTTATTTGAAAGATTAAAAGAATTGCAGATTCCTGTAACAGCGGCGGGCATCCATATTTATATCGAAGACTCAAAAGATTTGAACGCGTATGTATGCGGAGAAAATGAAAATGGTTTAGTTATTAATAACTACCGGCTTCCCTATTTCGAACATATAATATCGAATGATTTATACAATGCCCGTGAAAAGCAGTTGGATTTTTTTGTTGGCAATTATTCAAAAGAAGAAAAAAATTCATTTTATAAATATGTATTTGAACATTCTGCATTAGAGCATTTGCCGGATGATATAAAAAAACTGATACTTGAAAGTCCTGCATATACTATTTCATTAGCAACGGTTAAGAATTCAATGATTGCAGTTAATGATTTCGAAGGAAAATATTTATCCGAAAATGAAACAGACATCATTAAACGTTTTGCAAGAGTTTTTGAACAGGCATACGTACGTTTTCTCGATCTTCAAAAAGCAGAAGCGCAGGCAAGAGAAGCAGAAATTGAGTTAGGATTGGAAAGAGTACGTGCAAGAGCAATGGCAATGCAAACTTCTGAAGAATTGAATCCACTAATCGGAACTGTATTCACGGAGTTGACAAAGCTTGATCTTCTGCTTACAAGATGTGTAATAATAATCTATGAAGGAACCGAAAAAGGAGTTCGATGGTGGATGGCAAATTCTGAAACACCATCTACACCAATGAACTTCTTTGTTAAGTATGCTGATATGCCTTTTTTCAATGAATATTTTAAAGGCTGGTATAACAGAGAATTAAAATGGCAATACTGTCTCGAAGGCGAAAACAAAATAAGAACAGACGACTTTCTGTTTACTGAAACTGAACTTTCATTATTGCCTGATTTTGTAATAGCAGGAATGCGGGCTCCTGATCGCGTTTATTTAAATGCCTCATTCAACAATTTCGGAAATCTAACTTTAGCCACACTTGAACCTTTATCAGAAGAACATTTTAATATACTCCTTCGCTTCGGAAAAGTTTTTGATCTTACCTATACGCGCTTCAATGATTTGAAACAAGCCGAAGCGCAGGCAAGAGAATCGCAGATTCAATTAGCATTAGAAAGAGTGCGTGCAAGAACGATGGCGATGTATAAAAGTTCTGAGTTATTTGAAACTGCAGAACTCTTGTTCAGCCAATTTAAGGATTTGGGATATAAGCCCGATCGAATAACCATCGGCATTATTCAGGAAGAAAAACAAGTTCTTGAATTATGGGCGACAAGTGGTGAAGCCAATGAGCAAAAACAATTTTACGAGCTACCTTTAAACGAGCCGCATGTATTATCTAAATGCGTCAAGGCATGGAAGGAGAAAAACAAATCACTGGTGTTTGTTCTTAATGGTCAGCCGTTAAAAGAATATGCGGAATTCTGGAAATCGTTGGGTGCAGCGCAGGATGCTCGCAGTACGGTTGACCAGGTTGTTTTCAATTTCGCTTTTTTCTCCAAAGGATATCTTGGATTTATATCATTCGAATATGTACCACCACAAACCATCGAATTATTAGAAAGATTTGCAGGTGTATTTGATCTTACCTATACACGTTTTCTTGATTTACAAAAAGCAGAAGCGCAGGCAAGAGAAAATCAAATTCAATTAGCATTAGAAAGAGTGCGTGCAAGAACAATGGCGATGCAGAAAAGTGATGAGCTTTCGGAAACAGTGTATGTTCTTTTTCAGCAATTTAAAGAGTTGGGCGAAAATCCTGACCAGGCAACAATTGGTGTAATCAACGAAGATGAAAATGTAATTGAGTATTGGGTTACGATGTATGGCAACCAAATAAATAAAGTTTTTAAATTTTCTCTCGATGAACCAAACGTTACTGCTAAAATTTATAATGCATGGAAGGAAAATAAAAAATCGCTGGCGATTGATTTGAGCGGAGATGCATTAACAGAGTTTATGACCTATCGTGCAGGCAAAGGCGGTGCAGCAATAAATCCGAATGAAAAAAGAAGAATAATTAATGTGGCTTTTTTTTCAAAAGGATTATTGAATGTTCAATCAAATGAAGAACGTTCAGAAGAAAGTATAAAATTGCTGGAGAGATTTGCTAAAGTTTTCGAACAAACATACACACGCTTTCTCGATTTGCAAAAAGCAGAAGCCGCTGCAAGAGAAGCGCAAATTGAAGCTGCGCTTGAAAAAGTTCGTTCCCGTTCTTTAGCCATGCATAAAAGTGATGAGATTATAGAAGTAGCAAAATCTGTTTTTGAAAAACTGGATGAGTTGAATATTGAAATAAATACAGCGTTCATTCTCATTTTTAAAGAAGGCTCCCGTGATTCTGAATGGTGGCTTATTAACAGGGATGATCAGCAATATTCAAGCATATATGTTAAGTATGCCGATCTGTTTATTTTGAAAGAACTGTTTGAAGCAAAGGAACAGGGTAAAGAAATTTTTGCAGCAATTTATTATGGCGAAGTTAAAAAAGAATTGTTCCGTTATCTTTTTACACAAACTGATTTTAAATATGCGCCGCCTGAAAGACAAAAATTTATTTTCGACACTGATGCAGTAAGTATTTCAACGGCTATAACAAATAAAATAGCCATTCAGGTTACACGCCACAATGTAAAGCAGTTTTCAAATGAAGAAAATGAAATAGTAAAACGATTTACAAAAGTTTTCGATCAATCTTATACACGTTTTCTTGACTTACAAAATGCAGAAAAACAGGCAAGAGAATCTCAAATTCAATTGGCATTAGAAAGAGTGCGTGCAAGAACAATGGCTATGCAGAAAAGTAATGAGCTTACAGATGTGGCAGCCATTTTATTTAAACAGGTAAATGAATTAGGCATTAAACCCTGGACAACTGGTTTCAATGTTTGGAGCGACGACAACAATTACTACACGGATTATATTTACGAGCCCCACCGGCGGTTTTATAGAACCTTATACAATAGCAGCAACTAATTTTCCTGCTTTTAAAGAAGTAAGCGATGCCAGGAAAAGAGGCGAAGAATTTTTTGTAAGCTATTTAGAAGGCAACATGCTTAAACAAACGTATTTGGAACTTGCCAAATTTGGGGATAAGATGCAATATGAAACAATGCTGGAAGGCGGCTTTCACTTCCCGGTACGCCAGTTCAATCATTTTGTGTTCGGCGCCAATGTGAGTCTCATGTTTATTACCTACGAACCCGTTCCCGAAGCACATGATATTTTTAAACGTTTTGGTAATGTATTTGAACAAACTTATACACGCTTTCTTGATCTGCAAAAAGCCGAAGCACAGGCAAGAGAAGCAAAGATTGAAACATCTCTTGAAAGAGTAAGAAGCCGTTCAATGGCGATGCAAAAAAGTGAGGAGTTAAAAGAAGTAATTCAAATTGTATATGATCAATTCATTCACTTAAATATCAATGTTGAGCATACCGGATTTGTTATGGATTATAAAGAAAGGGACGACCGTAACATTTGGCTAGCCAGTAAATATGCGATTTCCTTCCAGTTTACAATTCCCTATTTTGATTCTGCGTATTGGAATAGCTTTAATGAAGCAAAAGAGAATGAATGGGATTTCTTTGCTAACAACTTAAATTTCGAAGAAAAAAATATTTTTTATCAAGAACTTTTCAAATTATTCCCCGTACCTGAAGATGACAAGAAATTTTATTTTAGTTGTCCCGGTCTTGCAATATCAACAGTATTGTTGGATAATGTTGGTTTGTATATTGAAAATTTTTCAGGCACTCCTTATTCAGATGAAGAGAATAAAACGCTCATGCGTTTTGGAAAAGTGTTTCAGCAAACCTATACTCGTTTTAATGATTTAAAACAGGCAGAAGCGCAAGCAAGAGCAAGCACAGATTGAAGCAGCTTTGGAAAAAGTAAGATCAAGTGCCATGAGCAATGATAAGTCAGATGAATTGATTGAAGTATGTAGAAGTCGTATTTAAACAATTACAAATTCTTGGCGTGGACGAATTGGGCAACACAGATTTATATATCAATGATGACAAACAAAAATTTTCAATTATGATTATTCAGATAATGACTGGTATGCTGATAAATATGACATGTCAGCCTATAACAGACCATCCTAACACAAGACAATGCATATTCTGATAATTAAATACGCAGGCGATGCTTTCATTTTATAATGCAATTACACAATGCAAGAACTAGATGAATGGATATATTATCTCTGAGATCATTCAAAAAGCTATTGGAAAAGGATTTTATGGCAATGATATACCTGAACCGCATTACTATTTATATTCATTTTCGGAATGGGTATATTGGCTTTGCATCGCCAAGTGATATATCAGCCGAAAGCTGGGATTTATTACAACGTGCTACTTCAGTTTTTTCATTGGCATATACACGTTTCAGCTGATTTACAGCAAGCAGAAGCGCAGGCAAGAGAAGCGCAGATTGAAGCGGCATTAGAAAGAGTAAGAAGCCGCACATTGGCTATGCAGAAAAGCTGATGAGCTTGCAGAAACTTCTGCCGTTCTTTTTAAACAATTAATTAAGTCTTGGCATTAAACCAAACCGTTTATACATCAGCATTATGAAAGATGATGAAGGTGAAGCGGAGTTTTGGATAACAGATGAAGATGGAAGCAAAGTAAGCATGGCGTATGAAGACAACCTGAACAATAATCCTTCATTCAAAAAAATGTATGATGGATGGAAGCAGCAAAAAAAATCGTTGTTGATTGACATGAAAGGCAAAGTGCTTGAAGATTATTTAAATTATCTCAGCAGCATTCATATTCCCTTCAAAGGTGGGCTTACTCAAAAAAGAAGACTGCAATACATTGCTTACTTTAACAGGGGGTTTATTGGCATGGCTTCGCCGGATGAACAGCCGCAAGAAACAATGCTTTTATTAGAAAGATTTGCAGCGGTATTCAATCTTACTTTCACACGTTTTAACGATTTAAAAGTTGCCGAAGCGCATGCTGCACAGGCAGAACATGATTTAGTCGAAATAAAAGCCGCCAGGAAAAAAGCAGAAGAAACACTTGCAGAATTACAATCAACGCAAAAGCAATTAATACAAAGCGAAAAGATGGCAAGCCTTGGAGAGCTTACTGCAGGTATTGCACATGAAATTCAAAACCCGTTAAACTTTGTAAATAATTTTAGTGAAGTGAATAAAGAAATGTTGGATAGAGCTGAAAGCTGAACGCTTAAAGCCAAACACAGAAAGAGATGACGATTTACAAAACGAATTATCAATGATGTAATATCTAACGAAGAAAAAATAAATCATCATGGCAAACGTGCAGATGCGATTGTAAAAGGCATGTTGCAACATTCAAGGCAAACAAAAGGCGTAAAAGAACCAACAGATATTAATGCTTTGTGTGATGAATATTTAAGATTAAGTTATCATGGCTTACGTGCAAAAGACAAAAATTTTAATGCAGATTTTAAAACAGATTTTGATGAAAGCATTGGATAAAATAAATATCGTTCCGCAGGATATTGGGCAGAGTTTTGCTCAATCTTATTTAATAATGCATTTTATGCAGTTGCAGAAAAACAAAAGACCGCTAATGAAAATTATAAGCCGCTTGTAACCGTCGCAACTAAAAGCGCTTATCCTTTGGAGAAGGGTTGGGTTGAGGTCATTGTTAGCGATAACGGCAACGGCATTCCATCAAACATTGTTGATAAAATTTTTCAGCCATTCTTTACAACAAAACCAACAGGACAGGGAACAGGTTTAGGTTTGTCGCTTGCTTATGACATCATTACCAAAGAACATAACGGAAGTATCAAAGTTGAAAGTAAAGAAGGGGAAGGAAGTACGTTTATAATTCAATTACCAATAACTGCCTAATGAAAACGCTTTTACATAAGTCTTGCTTTGTTCTATTGTTGATTGTAATTGCGTTTAATACGCATGCACAAGATAATATTGATTCACTGAAGAAAGTTTTATTAACTGAAAAAGATGACACCAATAAAGTAAAGACGCTTGATAGAATATGTGGGTATTACATTGATGGCAGTGATTATGAAAATACAATGCAAAACGCTAAAGCAATGCTGGCACTATCAACCAAAATAAATTACAAAAAAGGAATGGCTGATAGCTATCTGAATATTGGATCAGCTTATAACTTAAAAAAAGACCATTATAATGAAGACGCATATTTTAATAAAGCATTGGCTTTATATAAACAAACAAAAGATACACAGAAAATTATTCGCTGTTACGACTGGATGAGTTTCCTATATACCCAAGATAATGAAGCATCCAAAGCGTTTGCAAGTATATATACTGAACAAAAAATAAGAGAGAAAACAGGCGATAAAAAAACGATTGCTGATGGATTTTTAAGGATTGCCATGACATTCATGAACGCTCCTGGGGCTAATGCACAAGGGCAATTAAAAAATGATTTTTCTGCATTAAAGTTATACAAAGAATTAAATGATAAAAAAGGCATTAGCACTGCTCAACTTTATATTGGGCGTGCTTACTTAGATCAGAATAAATCTGCTGAAGCCCTTAATAAATTTACAGATGCTTTACAAGTAATTAAAGACAGCGGGACATTAGAAGATATTGGTAATATTTTTGGCTCTATTGGAGAAGCATACGAAGACCAAGGAGATTCGGCGTTTGATAAAGGGAACAAAAATTTAGCTGCGAAAAAATATATTGAAGCTGAAAAAAATTATTTTATTTCTTTAAGAACATGGCAGGCTTTGCATTCTAATCAGGCGGCATGGTATTATCGTAGTCTCGGTCATATAGATATTAAACTAAAAAAATTAAACGCCGCAAAAAAATATTTGGATAGTAGTCTTGTTATCTTTCAATCATTTGGTTCTGGACCTAAAGGAGCAACTGCGGGCATTTATGAGGACTACGCACAAATTGATAGCATGCAGGGCAATTATAAGGATGCTTATAAAAATTATGAGTTATATAAAATTTATTATGACAGTGCTAACGATGAAGAAGATGCTAAGAAAACTGTACAGGTTCAAATGCAGTATGATTTTGATAAAAAAGAAGCTGCCGCCAAAGCAGCCCAGGACAAAAAAGATGCAGATGCAAAACGCATAAAGAACCAGCAACTTTTTATAACTACTGCTTTTGGCATTGTTATGTTAGCTGTTGTAATTATTGCAGTAATACAGTTTCGCAATAACAGGAATAAGCAAAAAGCAAATCTTGCACTTCAACAACAAAAACAAAAAGTAGAAAGCACTTTACAAGAACTTAAATCTACGCAAGCCCAACTTATACAATCAGAAAAGATGGCTTCACTTGGTGAGTTAACCGCAGGCATTGCACATGAAATACAAAACCCGTTAAACTTCGTGAATAATTTTAGTGAAGTAAACAAAGAGATGATTGATGAATTACAAACGGAATTAAAATCAGGAAATACAGAAGAAGCAATTGCAATATCAAATGATATAAAAGAAAATGAAGAAAAAATAAATCATCATGGCAAACGTGCCGATGCAATTGTAAAAGGCATGTTGCAACATTCGCGGCAAACATCAGGAACAAAAGAGCCAACAGATATTAATGCTTTATGTGATGAATATTTACGATTGAGTTATCATGGACTTCGTGCAAAAGACAAAGAGTTTAACGCAGACATTAAAACAGATTTTGATAAAAGCATTGGAAAAATAAATATTGTTCCGCAGGATATTGGAAGAGTGTTGTTGAATCTTTTTAATAATGCTTTTTATGCAGTTTCAGAAAAACAAAAAACCGCTGGTGAAAATTATAAGCCGCTTGTAACCGTCGCGACCAAAAGCCCTTCTCCTTTGGAGAAGGGTTGGGTTGAGGTCATTGTAAGCGATAACGGCAACGGCATTCCTGCAAACATCATCGATAAAATCTTTCAACCATTTCTTTACAACAAAACCAACCGGAGAAGGAACAGGTTTGGGTTTAAGTTTAGCTTACGATATTATTACTAAAGAACATAACGGAACTATTAAAGCGGAGAGTAAGCAAGGTGAAGGAACAATGTTTACAATTCAATTACCAATAACTGCATAATGAAAACGCTTCTTTATAAAGTTTACCTGTTAATAATCTTTATTGTTTGTTCATTATTTGCAAAGGCACAAAGTGATTCATTACAAATTGACTCGTTGAAGAAAGTTTTGTTGACGCAGAAAGAGGATACTAATAAGGTGAATACGCTGAATGAGTTAAGCTATGAGTTAATGAGGGGCAATGATGTTAATACTGCAATACAGAACGCAGACAAAGCACTATCCATTGCAAATAAAATAGGCTATAAAAAAGGACAGGCAAATGCTTTAATTTATCTCTCAGAAATTGAAGGCTTCAAAAGTAATTATGATCAGGGATTGAAATATGCAAACGCCGCATTACAACTTTCTAAAGAAATAAATTCTAAATCTGAAGCTGCTAATTGCTTTTATTGTATTGCAAATATTTATATGAATATGGATAAACGCAACGAAGCAATAAAAAGCTTTTATAGTGCTATAAAATTGTATGAAGCGGCAGGCGACAATAGCGCAATCGCTGAATGTATTACAATGATTGGATTAAACTATTTTGGAGAAGAAAATTACCAGGAAGCCTATAATTCATTTTCAAAAGCATTAAAACTTTACAAGAAAACAGATTTCGATAGCTATGAAAGTGCTTTTTGCTATGTTTATTTGGCAAAAACTCTTTTGATCCAGGGAAAAAGTAAAGAAGCATTAGCTTATAATTCCATAGGTTTAAAAATTTCTCTGGATAGAAGATATAAACAGATTTCAGCAGATGCTTATTCCTTTTTAGGAGATTTATTATTACAACAAACACAAAATCAGACATCAGATAAAAACACGAAATCCCTTAAAGAAGCCCGAAAAAATTATATTCAATCGGCAGCTTATTTTAAAGAAGTTCCTGATAGTGGTGGCATGGGTGATAATTACGAGAATATTTCTGAAATAGATATTAGGCTAAAGGATTTTTCGGGGGCGCAAAAATATGCTGATTCTGCTATGTTATGTGCCAAAACAATTCATTTTAAAGATAACTACGAAAAAAGCTTCCTTACACAGTCGAAGCTCGATAGCTCAACCGGTGATTTTAAGCATGCTTATGCATCTTATAAAAAATATATACTTTACAGAGATAGTTTAGTAAATGAAGAAAATGCGAAAAAAGCAGTTCAAACCCAAATGCAATACGAATTTGATACAAAAGAATCTGTTGCAAAAACTGCACAAGAAAAAAAAGATGCTGACGCAAAACGTATAAAGAACCAGCAATACTTTGCTATTGGTACCTTAGGTATTATAGTGCTTGCCGTTTTAATAATTGCTTTAATACAGTTTAAGAACAACAAACAAAAGCAAAAAGCAAACAATCTTATAACGCAACAAAAGCAAAAAGTAGAAACCACTTTATCAGAGCTCAAATCCACCCAGGCCCAGCTCATTCAATCAGAAAAAATGGCTTCGCTTGGCGAACTCACTGCAGGCATTGCACATGAAATACAAAACCCATTAAACTTCGTCAACAATTTTAGTGAAGTGAACAGAGAGTTGATAAGTGAATTGAAAGAAGAAATTGACAAAGGAAATTATGATGATGCAAAAATTATTGCTGATGACATTAAAGCAAACGAAGAAAAAATAAATCATCATGGTAAGCGAGCAGATGCTATTGTAAAAGGTATGCTGCAACATTCAAACCAAACAAAAGGCACAAAAGAACCAACAGATATTAATGCTTTGTGTGATGAATATTTACGATTGAGTTATCATGGCTTCGTGCAAAAGACAAAGAGTTTAACGCAGACATTAAAACAGATTTTGATAAAAGCATTGGAAAAATAAACATCGTTCCGCAGGATATTGGAAGAGTGTTGTTGAATCTTTTTAATAATGCTTTTTATGCAGTTTCAGAAAAACAAAAAACCGCTGGTGAAAATTATAAGCCGCTTGTAACCGTCGCGACCAAAAACCCTTCTCCTTTGGAGAAGGGTTGGGTTGAGGTCATTGTAAGCGATAACGGCAACGGCATTCCATCATCCATAAAGAAAAAATCTTTCAGCCTTTCTTTACAACAAAACCAACGGGAGAGGGAACAGGTTTGGGGTTAAGTTTAGCTTACGACATCATTACCAAAGAACATAACGGCACTATAAAAGTTGAAAGTAAAGAAGGTGAAGGAACAACATTTATTATTCAAATACCAACAACTGCATAATGAAGCATCTTCTTTCCATATGCTTTTTCTTCATTGCTTATACAAGTAATTTGTCTGCGCAGAGTGATTCATTGAAGATTGATTCGCTGAAGAAGGTGTTGGCAACAGAAAAACAAGACACCAGTAAGGTAAATACATTAAATGCGTTATCCTACCAATATTACTATAATGGTGATAGTACAAATGCCTTGAACTATGCTGGTGATGCATTAACGCTTGCCCAAAAAACAAAGTTTAAAAAAGGCCAATCAATTGCTTATATTAACATCGGGGCGGCAAATGAAAATAAAGCAAATTTCAAAGAGGCAATCAGGAATTATTTTATTGCTCTTTCAATATCGCAAAGCCTTGGAGATAATAAGCTTGTCGGTGCTTCCTTTTCTAATATAGGGAACGCATACAATGATTTGCAAGATTCAACCAATTCGTTAAAATATTTTAATAATGCCTTATCAGTTTATAAGAAGATAAATGACGAGGCAGGTCTTGCTGATACTTACTCGGCTATGGGTGGCTGGTATGCCTACGGCTATCTTAATAATTCTAATGAGGCATTAAAATATTTCCTCAATGCATTATCTCTTTATGACAAAGTAAATAATAGTGAAGCTCTTCTAAGAACATGTAGCCAGGTTGCTTTTATTTATCGTAAATTATCAGACAACTATAATGCTGTTAAATGTTATGATCTTGCCCTGAAGTCAGCAGAAAAAAGCGGGGATAACGAATCAATTGGAGATGTTTATTGGAGTATTGCAAATACTAATCAGTTTATAAATCGTGCTACAGCTATTTCTGATTATTATAAAGCATTACCTTTTTTTGAAAAAGCAGGAAACAAGAACCTTACCGGAGACTGCCTGGAAAAAATTGGTTACAATTATTATTATCTTGAAAATTATCAACAATCACATACTGCTTACCTGCAGGCTATAAAAATTTACCAGAAGATTAATTCCTTTAAAGGATTGGCCTCGTGTTATATATATGTTGCCAATATTTATCGAATTCAAAAGCAATATAATGAAGCCTTAAATTATGATTCTACAGCCTTAAAAATTTCTATATCAATAAAAGATGAACATGATCAGGCAATGGCTTACTACTCCCTTGGAGATATATATGCAAATCAAAATGACCGTGCACAATCTGGTGGTATAACAGTTGAGCAAAGTATATCTTTAAAAAAATCTCTCACTAACTATGTTGAAGCTTTGCACCTTTATAAAAAGCAAGAAGATGTTGGTGGAATGGGCGATGCTTATCAATCTCTTGCATCAGTTAATATAACACTACGTCATTTTTCAGAAGCACAGAAATATGCTGATTCAGCATTGCTATATGCCAAAATATCCAAATTCACTGACAATTTTAAACATAGTTATCTCCTTCAGTCTACCATTGATAGTACTACGGGAAACTTTAAAGGTGCCTTTGAATCTTATAAAAAATATATTTTTTACAGGGATAGTATCGTAAATGACCAGAACACAAAAAAATCTTTACAAGCTTCCATGCAATACGACTTCGATAAAAAGGAATCGATTGCCAAAACAGCACAAGAAAAAAAAGATGCTGACGCAAAACGTATAAAGAACCAGCAATACTTTGCTATTGGTACCTTAGGTATTATAGTGCTTGCCGTTTTAATAATTGCTTTAATACAGTTTAAGAACAACAAACAAAAGCAAAAAGCAAACAATCTTATAACGCAACAAAAGCAAAAAGTAGAAACCACTTTATCAGAGCTCAAATCCACCCAGGCCCAGCTTATTCAATCAGAAAAAATGGCTTCGCTTGGCGAACTCACTGCAGGCATTGCACATGAAATACAAAACCCGTTAAACTTCGTGAATAATTTTTCTGAAGTGAATAAAGAAATGCTGGAAGAGCTGAAAGCAGAACGCTTAAAGCCAAACGCAGAAAGAGATGATGATTTACAAAATGATTTGATAAACGATGTAATTGCCAACGAAGAAAAAATAAATCATCATGGCAAGCGTGCAGATGCAATTGTAAAAGGAATGTTGCAACATTCCCGTCAAACAAAAGGCATAAAAGAACCAACAGATATTAATGCTTTGTGTGATGAATATTTGCGATTGAGTTATCACGGTTTTCGTGCAAAAGACAAAAGTTTTACTGTTGATTTTAAAACAGATTTTGATAAAAGCATTGGAAAAATAAACATCGTTCCGCAGGATATTGGAAGAGTGTTGCTCAATCTTTTTAATAATGCTTTTTATGCAGTTTTAGAAAAACAAAAAACCGCTGGTGAAAATTATAAGCCGCTTGTAACCGTCGCGACCAAAAGCCCTTCTCCTTTGGAGAAGGGTTGGGTTGAGGTCATTGTAAGTGATAACGGCAACGGCATTCCTGCAAACATCATCGATAAAATCTTTCAGCCTTTCTTTACAACAAAACCAACGGGAGAGGGAACAGGTTTGGGTTTAAGTTTAGCTTATGATATCATCACCAAAGAACATAACGGAAGCAATAAAAGTGGAGAGTAAAGAAGGTGAAGGATCAATGTTTATTATTAATTTACCTGTTTAAATATTTTAATCCGCGTAATCAGATAAATCCAATAAATCATGGTTCAAACATTATCACCAAAGAACATAAAGGAACAATTAAAGTAAAAAGTAATGAAGGTGAAGGTTCAACGTTTATTATTAATTTACCTGTTTAAATATTTTAATCCGTGTAATCAGATAAATCTAATAAATCATGGTTCAGACAATTCCTACAAATCATTCGTTTTATAAGGCAGAATAACATGAAAAACCGTGCCTTTATCTTCATGCGAATTTGCAAATATTACGCCCTGGTGGTTGCTAACAATTTTACGGCAGAGCGCTAATCCAATACCTGTTCCGGGATATTCACTGCGCCCAACAAGCCGTTGAAATATATCGAAAACTTTTTCTGCCATTTCCTGTTCAAAACCAATTCCATTATCGGCAAATGATATTTTACAATAATCGGCATGCGCATTAAGATCAGGATATTTACTTTTTTCCTCTGCGCTTGCTATTTCGCAGGATATATGCAAAACAGGCTGTGTATTATCTTTTGAAAATTTAAGTGCATTATTTATAAGATTATAAAATAGCTGGTTCATCTGCAACGGTATTGCATGAATTACAGGCAGCCGTTGTGAATTAATTTTTGCTTTTTTTTGTTGAATAACCAGTTCTAAATCTTTTAATGCAATATTTAAAACTTCATTTAAATCTGTATCAACAAAATTTTGTGTATTCGAAAGTTTAGAAAAAGAAAGCAGCTCATTAATTAAGGTTGACATTCTGTTAGAAGCTTCAACAATTTTATTAAGATAAATTTTTTCATCATTACTTAATTTTTCATTCTTTGCAGTATCGTGCAAACGTGCTGCAAACGTTTTAATTTTTCGCAAAGGCTCCTGCAAATCGTGAGAAGCTACATACGCAAACTGTTCAAGATTTTGATTGCTGCGTTCCAGCTTGCGTACGGCTTCTGAAAGTAATTCTGTTTTTTCTTCCAGTAATTTTTTGCTTTTAAACAACTCAATTTTTTCTTTTTCTTTGGCAGTTATATCTTCAATAGCTAACAAAATTAATTGCTGATTATCTATTTGCCTTGCATTTAAACGCATGGTGCGTTCTCCTAAATATTTAAAATTTTGTGTTATTTCAAAGTTTGAAAAACTTGTTTTACCAGGCAGAATTTTTTCAAGCAATTCATGCAGTGCCTCAATATCCCAGCCCTTGTTATTTAGATCGAATAACAATTTGCCTTCTGTATCTTTTGCCGTTGCATGAAAAGCTTTATAATAATTTTCTGTTGCTGTTTTTACAATAAAATCTGCAGTTAAAATAAGTAAAGGTTCATGTATGGTTTCAATAACAGATTCTGCATACGAACGTGCATTATTCAATTGCTCGTTACGGTCAATCAATTCATGATTGGTAATATTTAATTCTTCATTGGTGCTTTGCAGCTCTTCCTGCGCTGTTTCTAATTCTTCGTTCAGGCTTTGCAATTCTTCGCTGCTAGAAAGCAATTCTTCATTGGCACTTTGCAGCTCTTCATTGGCGGCTGCCTGTTCTTCTGTTATGTTGCGCATATCTTCACGCATCTGCACAATTTCTTTTTCTAATTGTTCAATCCGTAAATCTTTACTGTCTTTATTTTCTTTTTGGTTTGATGTTTTGGTTTGATTTTCTTTTGGTTTTTCAGCCAAAGGTTTGTGTTGAAAAAGAATTAAAAAATACGGTTCGATGGTGTTTGGCAAGGGAACGGCTTCAATAGAAACCAATTGCTGCGTATTATTTATATGCATCAGAATATCTTCTTTCTTTTCACTGGTTTGGCTGCCTTTTACTTTATGCAAAAGATTGCGCAGTTCAAAAACAAGTTCATCTTTAGCCATTTTCATCAGGTTAAGACTTGCGTCGCCTGGTGAAGGATCGAGATACGCACCTGTTGCGCCGCGAAATTGTATGATATCAAACTGATCATTTATAACTACGCCGGCAGGCGTATATCTTGAAAGTAAAACCTGGTCTGCGATTTTTTGATAATTAAGCACGGAAGCATCTGCCGGCCGGTTTTTCTGATCAATATTTTTAAATACTTCTTCTGAGCTTTCGCTGGTAACATGCATAAACCTGCCTCTTGAACCTTTTTTCAAATATATTTTGTCATGTTCAATAAAATTGGTGAAAAGATCCGGTGCGCTGCTGGTGGTTTCTGATTTGCCCAGAATTAAAAACCCGTTTTCTTTTAACGCGTAATGAAAGGTGGTTAATACTTTTTTTTGCAAAACAGGTTCCATATAAATAAGCACGTTGCGGCAACTGATTATTTCCATTTTTGCAAATGGCGGATCTTTCAGCACATTATGATGCGCAAAAACACACAGTTCTCTTATTGTTTTATTTATCTGGAAATTGCCGTTGGCTTTTGTAAAATATTTCTGCAACCTTTCAGCAGAAACATCTTCCAGGTCATTTAAACTGTATTCGCCTTTTCTTGCTTTTGCAATAGCCTTGTCAGAAATATCCGTTGCAAAAATTTGCAATCTTGTGCCAGGCGATTGTTTATTTAAAAATTCATGTATGCAAATTGCCATTGAGTAAGCTTCTTCACCTGTGGCGCAGCCAACTACCCAAATGCGAATGGGATCGTTAGACGTTTTTTGTTTTAAGATAAAGGGCAATGCCTTATCACATAAAATTTCAAAATACTTTTCATCCCTAAAAAAATTGGTTACTGAAATAAGCATATCATCATACAAGGCATCCTGTTCATTCTTGTTTTCCCGCAGAAAATTTAAGTATTGTACCGGCGCTGTAATTTTATTTAAGGCCATCCTGCGCACAATGCGCCTTTTAATAGTGGTTTGCTTATAGTAAGTAAAATCAACAGCTTTACGCAAACGCAGCAGCGTAATAATTTGCCTGAAGATGTCTTCCTCTTCTTTTACAACATCTTCAGTTACCTCCTCTGTAGTTTCTACCGCATGAAAAGGCTGATTTATTTCTACAAGCTTTGCCGGAATTTTTTCTGGCGGCAAAACAAAATCTACCACACCCGCTTTAATGGCGCTGTTTGGCATGCTTTCAAAAGCAGCAGACGCCTCGTCTTGCGCAAAGGTTAAACCGCCATAGGCCTTAATAACTTTAAGACCAAGAGTGCCATCAGTTGCGCTGCCCGATAACACAACGCCCACTGCAAAATTCTGGTGCACCACACCCAGCGATGTAAAGAAAAGATCAATGGGTTTTATATTTTTATTTTGCTTATTGCGGTTGCTTAATTTAAGCGCTCCATCCTGAACAATTAATAATTTTCCGGGGGGAATTACATAAATATTATTGGCCTGAACGTGCACATTATCCGTTATATCATTTACCGGCAGTTTGGTTGATTTTGAAAGTATGGCAGATAATGCGCTTTCATGTTCTGCGTTCATGTGCTGAACCAATATATACGCCATGCCTGAACTTTCAGGAATGGCTTCCACGAATTTTTTAAAAGCATCCAGGCCGCCTGCCGAGGCGCCAACTCCTATTACCGGGAAAAACGGTTCCTCTTGTTTAATAATAATATCTTTAGGTTTATGCATTCATTTTATTATATACAAAAAGCGTTCTTTTATTTAAAGTCAGTTTTTTTTAAAGAATTATTTTATACATACCATTTTAATTAACGGTAACAGGCAAAGCATCAGTTGGTTTTTGCAGCATTTATTTTTTCATAAAGCAGCTTCATAAAATAACCGCCAACCACGCTGCGTGCCTGAAAGCCCACCTGCGTGCCATCCGTTGTTTCATGCCAGTCGCTTAACGGAACACGTGTTGGCGTTTGCTGCGTGTATTTGTAAACAGGATCAATCAATGCTTCAAAATTATCGTGGTTGCTGGCAAGCGTGGCAGTCCACATAATCCAGTCGCTTTTTGTATAAGTTTTACGGCTGTCGAGCGGCAAGCCAAATTCATTTTGTTTGGTGAGATAAAATTTTATTTCTTTTTCATACACTTCTTTTGGAAAAAGATCAAGGTTTAAAACCTTATCCCAAACCATATTGTATTTCTGGCTCCAGGTATTATTTTTATTAAAGGTTAATGCATAATGATCGCCTTCATCATCTATCTGCATCCATCGTTTTGCCATATTTTTTGCCGTATCGGTATATTTTTCCGAAACATCTTTCATGCCCAGCATATCCGCCATCATTCCATAACAACCAATGCCAACAATTGCTTTTACAGAAAGATTTGCATTGCGTGCAAGATGCCCGGCAAAATCATCTGTGCATAATTGGTTGGCGGGATCGAAACCTTCTTTAACCAAATAGTTAGTCCAGGTGGTTAAAGTTTGCCAGTGTTTTTTTGCATAGTCTGCATTGCCGTCTGCTTTGCTTATTGCAGCGGTTAAAATAACCATATTGCCGCTTTCTTCAACAGGCATTCCTTCGCCATACGTTTGCCCGTTTGCAATGGGATATGTTCCCAAATCGTGTGCTGCAAAGGGTTTCGTCCATTTGCCGCTTTCGCTGAAATAAAAAATACCGTTCAGCATGCCTTTCATTAAATCTGTGTTATAAGCAAGAAATAATGGCGATGAAGGATAAGTTACATCAACCGTATTTACAGAACCATTGCTGAAATTTTCTTTTGAAAGAAACAAAATTTCGCCTTGCGGGCTTTGCAATAATTTATGTGCGGCAATGCTTTGGCGATAAGCGATGATGCAAAGATCAGCATACGTTTTGCCGCCGGCGTTTACAAGATCGTTGTATAAAGTTTTATTCCAGTCATCACATTGTTGCATTACGGTTTTATAATCTGCAGCGGCTTTTGATAATTGATTTTCGATTGTTTCATTTCCGTTTTTGTTCCACCACGGGCGAAGGTTCTGATGAAAATATTGAAGCGAATACATATCATCATAACCCAATAAAAAATATTGTTCTTTAACATCTGCACCAACTTGTCCTGCATCAACAATTGTATTCAGCATAAGATTTTTTCCTGTGGTTGATGCACGCCAAACTGAATTAATTTTAGAAGACAGCCGTTTAAAACCATTTATTGCATTCGAAGCATTGCTAACATACTGTATCGCATGTATGTTTGATGGAACAGCCACATACATATAACCCCAATCAATTCGCAGATCATCACCTTTTTTTTGCAACACAGGTTGCTCAACTGTTCCGGCTTTTAAAATTTGTAATCCTTCTTTAGAATATATATTGGCTTTAACCGGCTCTGCCGGTGTATTTACTGCAAGGTTTGTTGATGCGCCAAAATACAATTGCACATTATGCGTGTTGCCGTCATTTGCTTTTACAGCATACGTGATATAAGAAACCGGTCTTGATAAAAGTTCGAGATCTTTTATAAGCAGCGGCGATGTAAAAGTTATGGTTGCATCAACTGCACCGCAGTTAAATTGATAAATAGTTTGTGTTGCATTGATGGTAACATTTTTTTGTTGCGCCGCAATTTCTGATGCGTTTGTTTTAATTACAGCATCGGTTACAATACCTGCATCAAGATATGCGCCGCCGGATGTGTTTGCAACATGAATGGCTAAAATATTTTTTCCTTTTTTTAATTTTTGTTTGATGGCATCATCAATGGGTATGTATTTAAATTTATTCAGCCATCCTTTGTAATTATATATTTCTTCGCCATTCAAATAAACTTCTGTGTTGTCATCATGTTTTATTTTTAAATACAGTTTTTTATAGTCGGATTTTGATAAATTAAAAGTTCTTCTAACCCAAATATTTTTACTTCTCCAAACAGTGCCGGAAACTTTTTTATCATCTGAAAATGGCGCTTTGCCTGTTTTCCAGTTTGCATCATTAAAACTTAGATTTTGCCAGCCATCGGCGGGTTGCGTTTCTGTATATTTTACGTTGTAAGTTGCATCATCTGCGGTAGCCGCAATGTTTTCATAAGTTGTGCCTGTACTTCCAATAACGCGATAAATTTTTTCATCCACTTTTATTAACCCGGTTAATGACTGTTCAGCGCCTGTCCAGTGTTTGGTGGGCGAGGCGTTTAATGTGTCGGTCATAGACCAAATACTAAAATATGGGTCATGTGTTATTAACGGATAAGCAGGTGCTTTATTTACCTGCGCAAAAATTTGTTGCGAAAAAAATAATACAACTAAAAGCTTAGTTATTTTCATCATGGCTGCTTTGTTTAGCGTTTATATTAAAAAGCTGAATTTAAAACTTATCAATTAATTTAATGAAAGCTGTTTCAATTACTGATGCTTTTTTATTTATAACGTGCTGATATTATTTTTTAAATGCCGGGTGAAAGCTTTGCAGCGTTTCTCTTAAATAATCCCTGTTTAAATGCGTATAAATTTCTGTTGTGGTAATACTTTCATGGCCAAGCATTTCCTGCACGGCACGCAAATCTGCGCCGCCTTCAACCAAATGCGTTGCAAAAGAATGGCGGAATGTATGCGGTGAAATAATTTTTGTGATGCCTGCTTTTTTTGCAAGGTCTTTAATAATATAAAATATCATTACACGTGATAAACTCTTTCCAAACTTGTTTAAAAACAAAATGTCTTCATAGTTTTTTTGAGGAGTAATATGTGTACGAATATTATCTCTGTAAATTTTAATGTGTTTGATGGCATCTTTACCTATCGGCACCAATCTTTCTTTATCACCTTTGCCAATAACGCGAATAAAGCCAACATCAAAATACAAACAACTGATCTTTAAATTTACAGTTTCGCTTACACGCAAACCGCAACTGTACATGGTTTCCAAAATGGCTTTATTGCGGGTGCCATCCGGTGTGCTTACATCAATTTTTGAGATGATATTTTCTATTTCTTCAAAGCTCAATATATCAGGCAACGCACGTTTTAATTTAGGCGATTCCAGCAAAACAGAAGGATCTTTTGAAATGATATTTTCTATCAAACAATATTTAAAAAAATTTTTTATGCCTGAAATTATTCTTGCCTGCGATGCCGCATTTATATTAAGCTTTGCAATTGATTGAACAAATTGTTCAAGGTCTTTTAAATTTATTTCAGCAGGTTTTTTAAGGTGATTTATTGCCTGCAAATGTTGCGTAAGTTTCTCAAGGTCCCGCATGTAAGCTTCAACAGAATTATCGCTTAACGATTTCTCGAGTTGCAAATAAGCTTTATAACTTTTTTTATAAGCATCCCACATTAAACTGATGGTTTATAGTTGATGGTTGATGGTTAATAGTTAATTGTTCATAGATTTTAATCAAGAGAATTTCTAAGCTTTGTAACCATCTTACATAAAATCTCATATTCATCGTAATACAATTTAAATTGCTTTTCGTTTATATAATTTCTTTCCTTCGCCATCATTAAACATGCAACAACTTCTACTGCACTTCTTAAAGATATATTTAAGAATCTTTTGAACTCAGGTTTCGTTTGTCCGGTGCTTCCTTCAGCAATATTCAAAACTACAGAGTCAGAAGCACGTTTTACCTGCGACGACAAACTGAACAATTCTTTTTTTGGAAATGCTTCTACAAGTAAATCAATTTCATTTGCCAACTTAAAAGCTTTTTGCCAAACCGAAAGCTTTTCAAATTTAAATGCCATTATCTAAGTTTAATGTTGATACTATAAACCATGAACTATGAACCATGAACTAAAAATAAACATCTTCAATTAAAAAAAATTCTGTGGGCGCACCATGCAGCAAACTAATGGCAAGCACATCAAACTGCACATATTTCCAATCCGGATTTTTATATTGATATTCTTCCGCAGCTATTCTTAACATCTTCATTTTTTTATAACTCATACTTTCTTCCGGCTTGCCAAATGCATCAGACGTTCTTGTTTTTATTTCAAAAAAATGCAGCCGGTTATTTTTTGCCGCAATAATATCCACTTCAGCATTTCGAAAACGCCAGTTGCGTTCAATAATTGTATACCCTTTTTCAGAAAGATAATTTGCAGCAAGTTCTTCTCCTTTGTTTCCGGTAGTTTTGTTCCAGTTGCTCATACAAAATTTAAGGTTGATTATGCTTCAAGATAAAATTTTTAAATTAAAGGGAAAAGTGCAGCATTATGCGTGGGGCGGAACAGATTTTATTCCGCACTGGCTTGGCATTGATAATAAAGAAAAAAAACCTTTTGCCGAATACTGGATGGGTGCGCATGCTTTGTTTTCATCAACCATCATCATTAATAACAAAGAAGAAAATTTATTTGAGCTGATAAAACAACAGCCTGAAAAATTTATCGGTAAAAAAGTATATGATCATTTTAAAGAGCTTCCCTATCTTTTTAAAATTCTTGATGTAAAAGATATGCTGAGCATTCAGGTGCATCCTTCAAAAGAATCTGCAGCAAAAGGTTTTGATGAAGAAGAAGCAAACGGAATTTTAATAAATGCATCAAACAGAAATTATAAAGATAAAAATCATAAACCCGAAGTAATGATTGCTTTAAGCGAGTTTTGGTTGTTGCATGGTTTTTTAATGAAAGATAAATTATTAAAGGTTTTACAAACGGTTGATGTATTTAAAAGCATGGAAAAAATTTTTGCTGATGATGGTTATAAAGGATTGTATGAACATGTAATGATGATGCCGCAAAATGAAGTTGACAGGTTGCTTGCTCCGTTAGTTGAAAAAGAAATTGATCGCAAAAAAAATAATGAGCTTACAAAACAGGATGCAGGCTGGTGGGTTGCAAAATTATTTGAGCATGAAAAGCAATTTTTAAATATTGACCGCGGTATTTTTTCTATTTATTTTTTCAACATTGTAAAAGTTATGCCGGGCGAAGCTGTTTTTCAGGGTGCTGGTTTGCCTCATGCATATCTTGAAGGCCAGAATGTAGAACTGATGGCCAACAGCGATAATGTGCTGCGTGGCGGTTTAACGCCAAAGCATGTTGATGTGCCTGAACTGATGAAGCATATTGTGTTTGAAGGCATTGAACCCAATATTATGAAAGGAGATGATGTTGCAGTTGGTGAAAAAAATTATCCGTGTGCGGCGGAAGATTTTGGCATCAATAAAATAGAATTAAATGATGGTGAAATGTATCGATCAACAACTGCATCTCTTGAAATTATTGTGGTTATTGATGGCGAATTAAAAGCCCAAGGCAGCAATTCGATCAGCGTAAAAAGGGGAGAAGCTATTGCAATATTGCCTGGCGAAACATATACAATTTCAACAACTAATAAACTATATGCATATAAAGCTTTCGTTCCATAAACGAATTGCTTATTTTTGCAGTTCAAATTTTTTGATATGAAGTTAACAAAGCAAACAATTATTTTTCTTTTGATCTTAGTAGCAATATCAACCATTGTAAAAATTATATGTGCACCGCAAATTAATTTAAGCGGTTTTACCTGTGTAATTGCAGTATCGCTGTTTGCCGGCTTAACTATAAAAGATAAAAAACTGGCGTTTATATTTCCTTTACTTGCTTTATTTATAAGCGATGTTTTATTGCAACTTTTGCATGTGGCAAACCTGTTTCCGTATGCAGGTTTTTACAGCGGACAAATTATAAATTATGTGTTGTTTATGTTGCTAACACTTATTGGCATTGCATTTAGAAATTATAAAACAGCAGGCATTTTTGCTTCGGCATTTATTGGCCCAACGGTTTTCTTTTTATTGTCTAATTTTTTTGTATGGAAAACCCAGGGAGCAATAATGGGTTATAATAAAGATTTCAGCGGATTAATGCAATCATACACATTTGGATTGCCGTTTTACAGAAACAGCTTGCTATCAACATTAATATTTCTTCCTGTATTTATTATGCTGTACAATCAAATGATGTATAAAAGATTTAACCTTCAGCTTTCAAAATAAATTTTTAAAATTTAGCGGTCAATATAAAATTCTTTGATGCTGTTATTAAGTTCAGCATCATTAATTATAACATCTATTACATCGGCTTTTGGCGGCCCCTGCCTGCACCATTTAATTAGTTTTTCCATTGCTTCTTTTGTTGCCTGCGCTAATATTTCAACATGGCCTTCATCCGTATTTTTAACCCAGCCGGCAACATGCAGTTCATCAGCAACCTGCTTTGCCGTTTTTCTAAAAAAAACGCCTTGTACTTTTCCCTTAACTAAAATATGTTTTGCTGTTAAGCTCATGTTTTAAAACGTTTAACTTTAAATTGTTTATAGTATGTATAGATAATTATTGATGATTAATTTTTTTGATCGAAGCTTTCATCTTTTACATATACGATAAACATTCATCCACCATATTTTTACTGCCGATAAAAACAGGAGAACGCTGGTGCAAATGCTCCGGCTCAATATCAACAATGCGTTGTTTGCCATTGCTTGCTTTGCCGCCCGCAACTTCCATAATAAATGCAAACGGGTTGCATTCATACATCAATCTTAATTTGCCTGAAGGTTTGTTTTTTGTTTGCGGATACATAAAAATTCCGCCTTTAATTAAAGTGCGGTGCACATCTGCAACCATGCTGCCGATATAACGGTTTGTGTATGGGCCGCCATCTTTTTCTGTTTTCTTTTGGCAACAGGTAATGTATTCCTGCACCGGCTTTTCGTACTTAAAAAAATTGCCATGATTTACAGAATAAATTTTTCCGTTTTCAGGGCATTTAATATCAGGATGACTTAAACAAAATTCTCCGATCGCCGTATCTAATGTAAAACCATTTACACTTCTTCTTGTTGCATACACCAGCATGGTTGATGAACCATACACAACATATCCTGCCGCAACCTGTGCAATACCCGGTTGCAGAAAATCTTTTTCATTACACGGCTTTCCTAATTCACTTTTTCTTTTATACACGCCAAAAATAGTTCCGATAGAAACATTGGTATCAATGTTGGCGCTGCCATCAAGCGGATCGAACATTACAACATATTTGCTCTGGTTGCTCAACTCATCATCAAACACAACAATATCATCTAATTCTTCGCTGCCAATGCCGGCGCAGCTAACGCCGTGTTTTAAAACACCAATAAGCTGGTTGTTTGCAAACACATCCATCTTTTTTACTTCTTCGCCCTGCACATTTACTTCGCCGGTTTCGCCCAGCATATCAACCAAACCAATTTTATTAACTTCTACATGAATGCGTTTTGCAGCCAGGCCAATATCGCGAAGCAAAGCACTTAACTCGCCTGTGGCATTTGGTATTTGCCTGAATGCATGAATGGTAAATTCATCCAGCGTTAATACACGCCTGTTTACAGCCATTGCAAAATAGTTTAGGCAACAAAAGTAATACGCGTTGTACATGCATCATCATATTTCATAAATCGTTTTACATTTAGCGCATGGATGAAGAAAAAAAGAGATCGAGCAAACTGCGCATATTATTCAGGCTGGCATTTATCTGCAATATTTTTTTTATTATTTGTATGATCTTGCGTTATTCAAATGCGCCAAAACATTTGCCGCAGCCTTTAATAGAGTTTTCAATTATTTTAGGATGGTTTGCACCGGTTATTAATTTTATCAATTTTATTCTTGCTTTAATTTTACTTTCACGCATCAAAAAAAAACAGGTTCCGTTCTGGCTTTTATACACCAATATTATTTGCTTTATTATTCAAATTTATTTTTTCTTTATTCTGAAAGATGCATAACCTACTTAAAGACAAACCAACAAAACTGTTTCTTGGCTTCACCGCTTTTTTTGTGGCCAATGCATTGATAGCAGAGTGCATCGGCACAAAAATATTTTCGCTTGAAAAATTATTTGGATGGCAGCCTTCAAACCTAACTTTATTCGGACAAAGCGGCTTATCATTCAACCTTACCTGCGGTGTTTTATTGTGGCCATTAGAATTTGTGATGACGGATATTGTGAATGAATATTTTGGCCCCAAAGCGGTGCGCCGCATTAGTTATACCGCTGTTATTTTAATAAGCTACGCATTTATTATGTTTTACAGCAGCATTAAAATTCCGCCTGCAGAATTTTGGATAACGAGCAATCAAACCAAAGGCATTGATAATATGCAAACTGCTTTCAACGGAATTTTTGGCCAGGGTTTATGGATAATTCTTGGCAGCTTAACTGCATTTTTGGTAAGCCAGGTTGTTGACGTTACTATTTTTCACCGCATAAAAAAAGTTACAGGTGATAAACATATTTGGCTGCGTGCAACAGGCTCAACGCTGGTATCGCAGCTTGTTGATAGTTACATTGTTTTAACCATTGCATTTAAGTTTGGAAGCAACTGGTCATGGGCCGAAGTGTTTGCTGTTGGAACCATGAACTACATCTATAAATTTATTATGGCAATAATTCTTACGCCGGTAATTATTTTGGTTGAAAAAAGAATTGAAAAATATGTGGGCCATTCAACCGCAACGCAAATGAAAAAAATGGCGATGGGCCAATCAAATGATGGCTTCGAAAATATTCCAACGGCTGGTTAAGCCCTCACTCGTTCCCTCTCCAACGATGGAGAGGGATGCCCAAATTCACAGAACGTTTATTTATTTAATCAGCAATAAACAAACCCTTAAACGCTTCGCATTTTTTTTATTATGTTACCAGCTTTTTATACTTCGTGGCATCACGGTTGCGTCGCACACTTGTACAGTATAATTTCAATCAGCAAACAAACAGCAATGTTCAATTTTTAAAAACTCACACTCACATTAAAGCTTGGTTCATCTTCGTGCAAAGCCGCTGCAGTGGCATCGCTAACACGAAAATTTATACCTGCATTTTCTTTCAAATCACCCATATTCCACAGCACTTTTGCATAAACCGAATTGCCATTATCTGCAGTTATTTTTACAATGGTTCCGGGCTGAATATCATTGGCAAGAATATAAAATTTTCCATCCGTCCAACCGCTTGCAGTTTTAAAAGTTTTTGAAATGCCGCTTATGTTTTGCCTGTCTCTGTTTTTTCTTTCCGCAAACTGAGAGGCAAAATATCCATTGCCTGAATAATTTGTAACAGCAGCATCAGCAACTGAAACAGTTGTATTGTTTTGAACGGGAAGCGCCGGCTGTGTTTCAATATTTTTATTTTCAGGAGATGCGGTTTGCGCAGGTTGCTCTTTCACATTTTCAGTAACAGGTTGTTTTTTTTCTTCAGTTGAAGCAACCGTTTCAACTCTTTGTTTTTGCGTTTGTGTTGCTGCAAGTTTGTTATTGCCTTTATCGCTGATGATAAGCAACGTGCCTAATTTTGCACTGCCATCTCCAAGATGATTCCACGATTTTAATTGTTCAACAGTAACATTATATTTTTTGCTGATGCTGTATAAAGTTTCACCTCTTGCAACAATATGCGTTATTTCATTTGAAGGTGCCGTGGCAGTTGCGGTTTTCATTATAGTTGTGCTGCTTTTCTTGGCAACTTCTGTTTGTTTTTTTGCTGAAGGAATTTTTATTGCAGCACCGTAAACAAGTTTTGTATCTGCATGCATTCCGTTTAAACGCATAATATCGCCAACAGATGTGTTGTATTGTTTGGCAAGCATTGATAAACTTTCGCCTTGTTTTAATATATGTGTTGTATAATTATTTTGTGCTGATGCAAGTTGAAATAAACAAACTGCAACTGCAATAACAAGAAATCTCTTTGTGAATTTCATACTTAGAATTTTTGCAAATTTATTCTTTACGGATGCGCCATTCTGTTGGATAATAATTATTAACACGATTGTGCAAAATTTTTATCCAGCCCAGCGGAAAATTTTTATGTGTGGATAATGCCCAGCCTTTATGATCTGTTTCGATATTTATTTCTTTTTTGCGCAAATATTGTAACGCCTGTTCGTATGATAATTCTATTCTTTTAAGCGCATCATTTATTTGAACGCTCAAAGCAAGTTCATGATGCGGAATAAGATCATTGCCTTTTATTTCACCCATTTGAATGCCGGCTTTTTTTAAGTAAAGATTTTTTTGAAGCAGTGCAACATCATTATTCCATTGTTTATGTATTGCACGAATTATTTGCTGTTGTTTAAAAAAAAGCCAATCATTTTTAAGCAAATAATTTGCACATACGCCCGCTTCTTTATTGTTTGCCTGCAATAAGTTTAAACGATTTTTTTCTGAATAATTTTCTCCATCTTTTTTTTGTAATGCAGCAATAAAAAAACCTTCACCTTTTAATTTGTACGGCCAAAACCGATAACCAAACAATTTGTGTTTTGATGATGTTGTTTCATCAATATGCCAATCATCCTTAACATTCAGCTTTAAACTTTCAACAATAAAATTCTCCTGCAGCCAATCTAAAATATCTTCATCTTCCTGCTGCGAATACGAACACGTTGAATAAATTAAAATGCCATCTTGTTTCAACGATGTATATACGTCAGCTAAAATTCTTTGCTGGCGTTGGCTGCATAAAAGCACATTATTTTCACTCCATTCGTCAATGGCATTTTTATCTTTTTTAAACAAGCCGCTACCGCTGCAGGGCGCATCAATCACAATTAAATCAAAATAATTTTTTAAGCGTTTAAAATCTGCAGCATCGTTGTTGGTAATTACAATATTTTCCGATCCCCATTTAGTAATATTCTCGTATAAAATATTAGCCCTTGTTTTTATTACTTCGTTAGAAACAATCAATGCATTTTTAAAAAATGATGCAAGCAATGTTGTTTTACCGCCGGGTGCAGCGCATAAATCCAAAATTTTTATGTTTGAATTATGATTAAATGTTTGCTGCAAAACCTGCCACAAAAACATACTGCTTGCTTCCTGCACATAATAGGCGCCGGCATGAAGCAACGGATCAAAAGTAAACTGCGGCCGTTCGGTTAAATAAAAACCATACAGGCACCACGGAACATTTTCGGTTAAATTAAAATATGAGTTAGTAAGATTTTGTAAAGATGAAAAGCGCTGGTATTTATCATTATTAAAACGAACAGAAGTTATTGTGTTTGCATCAACATGAACTTTTTCAAACGCAGGTTTATTAAAGCCGTTTATTGCTTCAAGGGAATGCAGCAGTTGTTCGGGTAAATCTTGTTTCAATATATCAGGATAAAATTTTTACAAGCTCCTGCACTTCATTCAATGTATTAAATGCGTGCAGCACTATGCGCAATCTTTCTTTTCCGGCAGCAACGGTTGGATATAAAATTGCACGAACATCAAAACCAGAATTCTGTAATTGTGCCGCTGTTTTTTTTACTGCATCATTACCTGGAATTATTACAATTTGAACAGGAGTTTGCGAACATAATTTTTCAAATTTTAAAGCAGCATTTTGAAAGAAATGAATAAGCTTTTGTAAAAAATTTCTTTCATCATTTAAAAACGGAAATGTGTTATACGATGCCTGGATGGCGGCAACAGCATGCGGAGGCAACGCTGTTGTATAAATAAAACTTCTTGCGAAATTTATAAGATGATCTTTTAAATTTTGCGAGCCGGTTACCGCAGCACCGTGACAACCGCAGGCTTTACCAAAAGTATAAACACGGCAAAAAATTTCGTGTTGCAAATTTTGCTGCTGGCATAAACCTTCGCCGGTTTGGCCAACAACGCCAATGGCGTGTGCTTCATCAATTATTAAATGTGCATTGTATTTTTTGCTGAGCGAAACAAGTTGTTGCAACGGACAAAAATCTCCATCCATACTAAACACAGATTCAGTTACAATAAAAATATTGTTTGCTGTTGATTTTAATTTTTTTTCCAGTTCATCCATATCATTATGCGCAAAAGAAAAACTTTGTGCAAACGATAAGCGAATGCCATCTCTTAAAGATGCATGGCATAATTGATCGTATAAAATTATATCGCCTTTTTGCGGAACAGAACTTAACAACCCGAGATTTGCATCATATCCTGAATTAAAAATTAAAGCAGCTTCCGCTTTGTGAAATGCCGCAATTTGTTTTTCTGTTTCTTCTATCAAAGCATAATTTCCTGCAAGCAATCGTGAACCGGTTGACCCTGTTTTAAGAGCATGATTTATTTTTTGGTTTAATAAATTATTATGAACAATGCCGAGATAATCGTTCGAGCAAAAATCAATTTTATTTTCAACCAGTTTTAATTGCCTGAATGCATTTTGATTTTTACGCTGCTGCAATTTTTTTTCTAAAAAAGAATCATTGTACATGATGCACGTTCGTGTTTTCAAAACTAATTCTTTGAAGATAAACAGTTATCGTGTTTAATAAAAAATGCTGTAACTTTTAGTGCTTTTTTTTAACAACAAATTAAACGGCCGGGCGTTGTATGTATATCAAATCTAAATTTCTGAAGCATACAATTATACTTATTTGCATATTTATTGCAGCGCTTGTTCAGCAATGTTCTGCTCAATATTTACAGTTTGTTGAAAACAAAGGCCAGTGGGATAAATCCATAAAATTTAAAACAGATTTTAAAGCGGGTGCTTTGCTTTTAAAACCTTCAGGTTATAAAGTAGTGCTGCACAACAAAGACGATCTTAAAACCATAGCAAATTATTTTGGCGGCCATGCAGATAGTGCAAAAAAATCAATCAAAAGCATTCAAAATGCTGTGCTGCGTTCGCATGCTTATGAAGTAAATTTTTTAAATGCAGATACAAATGCCATTGCTGAACCTGATAAGCCTTTAAGTATTTACAACAATTATTTTATTGGCAACGATAGCAGTAAATGGAGAACCGGCTGCCGCGTTTTTAATGGCATCACCTATAAAAATGTTTATAAAAATATTGATGTAAGATATTATTCAGACAATGGAAATTTAAAATACGATCTTATAATAAAACCGGGTGCCGATGTAAATAAAATTGCTTTGCAGTTTAATGGTTTGGATGCGTTGCTGTTAAATAAATACGGCAATCTTACAATGAAAACTTCTGTCGGTGATGTGTATCAAACCATTCCTTCGAGTTATCAACTATCAAAAAACAATAAAACAAAAGTAAAAGCTTCATTTCGGCTTGTGGGCAATACAGTACATTTTAAACTGGGTGAATATGATAAAACCAGCACGCTTATAATTGATCCTACAGAAATATTTTCAACTTTTGTGGGCAGCATTTCAGATGATTGGGGTTATACCGCTACTTACGATAATGCAGGTGATTTTTATGCAGGCGGAATTGCTTTTGATGAAGGTTTTGATTCAAAGCATGTTGGTGGTTATGATGAAACTTTTAATGGCGGCGATGCAAGCGAAGGAAATGGAGTAGCATGCGATATATCTCTTATAAAATTTAATCCCACCGGTAATTTAGCGTTATATGCAACCTATCTTGGCGGCAGCGGCGATGAAGTTCCTTTCAGCCTTGTTGCAGATAACGAAGGAAATTTAATAGTATCAGGCAGAACTACTTCAACAGATTTTCCTGTAACACTGCCCGGCTTTGGGCCAGGCGGCGGCTTTGATATTGTATTAAGTAAATTGAGTGCAGATGGTAAAACGTTGCTGGCTTCAAGAAAGTTTGGCGGTTCTGGCAGCGATGGAGTTAATATTCAACCCAAATATATAAGCGAAGGTATTTTATCTCTGCGCCGTAATTATGGGGATGATGCAAGAAGTGAAGTAATGATCGATAACAGCGATAATATTTATTTAGCCAGTTGCACACAATCATCCGATTTTCCGGTAACGGTAAATGCATCAAAAACAAAACTTAGTGGTGGTCAGGATGGCGTTTTCTTAAAATTGAGTTCAGATCTTTCACAAGTTTATACTTCTACTTTATTGGGTGGTAATGGAGATGACGGCGCATATGTGCTTGATATTAGTAAAACCACCGGAAACATATATATAGCCGGCGGCACAACCAGCACCGATCTTGCTTATAATGCAACCGATGCGCCGCAGGGCATTGCGCACAGTGCTTACCAGGGTGGAGATTGCGATGGGTTTATTGCAGAATTAAGTGGTAATGGAAATGCACTTATCAAAACCTGTTATATTGGTACTGCTGGTAACGATATGATTTATGGAATGAAAACCGATAAATACGGCTATCCTTATGTTACCGGAACAACCACGCAAAGTTTTCCTGTTTATAAATCCGCATTTAACGCAAATAATTACCAGGCAAAAGGTAACCAGTTTATAACCAAATTAAATCCGGATTTAACGCAGGTTATATATTCTGCAAATTTTGGCAAAGGTTCTGGCATACCGGATATTTCTCCAACAGCTTTTTTGGTTGATGTATGCGGCAATGTATATGTTTCAGGGTGGGGCGGAAGACCAAACGTTGCGTACTATCCAACACAAAATACAACAGGTTTAAGTATTACTGCAAATGCGCTATTAAAGCAAACTGATGGCAATGATTTTTATTTTTTCGTGTTAGAAAAAGATGCCAACAGCCAGTTATTTGGAAGCTTTTACGGTAATAAAGATACGCCTGCATCTTTTGGTGATCATGTAGATGGCGGCACAAGCCGTTTCGACAGGCGGGGCGTAATTTATGAAGCCATGTGCGCTAACTGTGATAAAATTGGGATATTTCCCACAACAACCGGATCATGGAGCCCTGGCAATCCCTCTCAGGAAGGTGCCATGTGTAATGAAGCTGCTGTAAAAATTGCATTTGAATTATCAGGCGTTATTTCATCAATACGTTCAACCATTAACGGCATAATACGCGATAGCTCCGGCTGCATTCCTTTAACGGTTGATTTTGAAGATACCATTGCGCTCGGCAAAAAATATGTTTGGACTTTTGGTGATGGTTCGCCCGACACAACTACCACCGTTCCCAACTCCAGCCATACGTATCCAAATGTTGGTACTTATAAAGTAAGATTAATAAGCATCGATTCAGCATCATGCAATATTGCTGATACTGCATACATTACTATTAAAGCAAAAAATAACCGGGCGTTAATAGGCTTGAAAGTTACAAAGCTTCCTCCCTGCGAGTCGTTTAGTTATCAGTTCAGCAATACTTCAACGCCGCCTGCAGGTTTTAGCTTTAAACCCAACGATTTTACCTGGGATTTTGGTGATGGAACAACGATGGTTACCAACGCCGCTTCGGTAACACATCAATATGCATCAAGCGGTGTGTATAATGTAAAACTGTATATTGACGATACTGCGTTTTGTAATTCGCCAGATTCAGCAGTATATCAGTTAAGGGTTGCATCTGTGCTAAAAGCGCAGTTTCAAACACCTTCTTCCGGTTGTGTTCCTTACAATGCGGTATTTAATAATACTTCACTTGGCGGCCAGAATTTTGTGTGGGATTTTGGTGATGGAACCACATCAACCGAAACCAACCCGGTTCATTTATATGCCCAGGCAGGCACTTATACTATAAAATTATCTGCAACAGATAGTTTAACCTGCAATCCTGTTGCCGATACAAGTATTACCATAATTGTGCATGAAAGCCCTGTTGCATCGTTTACATACTCGCCAACTGTGCCCATACAAAATACACCGTACCAGTTTACAAATACCTCTGCAGGTGCAACAAATTATAAATGGAATTTTGGTGATGGAGATACTTTGCTAACCGCAGTTATGTTGCCTGTAACACATATTTATAACAAAAAAGGCAGTTATACAGTTTGCCTTATTGCATTTAACCAGTATGGATGTTCAGACACAACATGTCAGCAAGTTGTAGCAATTGTATCTCCGCTTGCTGATGTGCCCAATGCGTTTTCGCCCAATAGCGATGGCACCAACGATGTGATATTTGTAAAAGGTTATGGAATAGCCGCAATGAATTGGAGAATTTATAACCGTTGGGGGCAGCTCATGTTTACTTCTCAGGATATAAATACCGGATGGGATGGCCGCTATAAAGGTGAATTGCAACCACAGGATGTTTATGCTTATATTTTAAACATAAGTTTTACTGATGGCACCAATACCAGTAAAAAGGGCGACATCACTTTATTAAGATAGCAAATAAAACCTTCACTAATAAATTATTGAGCTTTAAACCAATAATATATCCGGATGTTTTTATCGTGCCGGTTTTAGCTGATTTGCACAAAAAATACAAATTCTGCCTTTAGTCGCATCCTCATTTATTTCTTTTACTAACAAAAACGCATCGTTTACCAATTTTCTAAATGTGGCAAAGGCTTGCTTAAATAGTTTTACGCTTTAATTAATCAAAAAAATCTATTCTTTCAAAACCGGTGATTTAGAACTTTAAATTTTTTATGAGAAATTTTTACTTCCTGCTTTTGTTTATCTGCTGCTTTACTTTACCATCTTTCAGTCAGTCTGTTTTAAATCCGAGCGATTCGGTTATAACCTACAATTCTTCTCAGCCGCCAACGCAGCCGCCTTTTGGCCAAATTGGCAAATGGGTAAGAACTGTTCGGTTGGGCTGGAACACAACAGAATATAAATGTTACATTTATAAAGGTTGTGCATTTAGGCTGCACTTTCCAAAAAGTTATAATCCTACTGCCAACGATGGTAAAAAATACCCGATGATGGTATTTTTTCATGGATTGGGAGAAACAGGAAGTATTTATGATAATGAATACCAGCTCTATCATGGCGGCGACGTGTTTCAGGCCGCAGTAGATAATGGAACTTTTGACGGATATATATTGTGCATGCAAAGCCAGGGTTTCTGGGGCAGCGGCCAATATCAATATATAACAGAGATCATTGATTATATGATTGCTAACAACAAGCTGGATCCCTTCCAGGTTAGCGCCAATGGTTTATCTGCCGGTGGCCAGGGCACATGGGAAATGTTGCTCGATCATCCTAATTATATTTCTTCAGCCTTACCTATGTCGAACGTTTCTATCGGTTATAAAGATACCAGCGTAGTAAACGTTGTAAAATATACACCAATGTGGCTTTTCCAGGGTGGTGTTGACGGAGCACCTGCGCCATCTACTGCACAACAGGTGCGGGATGCGATGCTGGCTGCAGGCGGAGATTTTACTTATAAAGAATATCCAACACTTGGCCACGACACTTGGGATTCAACATGGCTTCAACCAGATTTTTGGCCCTATATGTTGCGGGCATATTGTTCAAATCCATGGCCTTTAACAGGCAGAACAAAATTTTGCCCTGGAGACAATATAAACGTTACAATAGGTTTAGCGCCGGGTTTTGATGCATACCAGTGGAGGTATAATGGCAATTTAATAAACGGTGCTGCAACTAATTCCATCAAGGCTACGCAGGCAGGCACGTATGATGCACGTGTTGAAAGAAATGGAATTTGGTCAGACTGGTCAAGAACGCCTGTTCAAATCATTGTTCAAACAGCAAGCACAACACCGCCAATACAGATTTCTGGCTTAATGAGCCAGGTTATTCCTTCTGCAGATGGTAAAAATTATGTGAACCTGCAGGTTTCAGGCACAGCATCTTACACAAGTTACACCTGGAAAAAAGTTGGGTCTGACAGTGTGTATAGCACGCAGCCCGTTTTTATGGCAACACAGCCGGGTTATTATATTGTAGCTGCAACTCAGCAATACAGTTGTTCAAGTTTATATTCTCCTGCATTTAAAGTAATTGATGCAAAGGGACCAAATGCACCCACAGCGGTAAAAAGCGTACTTGCAAATGCTTTATCAAACACACAGATACAGCTTGGCTGGAGCCAGCCGGCACAACAAACCAATGCGCCTACAGCTTTTGAAATTTACCGCGGCACAACAAGCGGAATGTACGCATACATTGGGCAGGTAGCGCCTTCGGTAACAAACTATATCGATTCAGCGCTGGCACCTAAAGTAAAATATTTTTATGTGGTACGTGCTGTTGATTCTACTGGTGCTTCAGCTATATCAAATCAGGCAAGTGCTACAACATATTCTGATACAATTGCGCCATCAATACCATTAAATTTAAAATCAACTTATACCACACCTTCAACTGTTACAATTGCATGGTCTGCCTCAACAGATAATGTTGCCGTTGATCATTATGCAATTTATGTGAACGGTGTTCTTTCCAACGTTACCAAACAAACATCATTTGTTTTAACTGGTCTTACGCAAAATCAGCCATATCCAATTTTTGTTGAGGCTGTAGATGCAAGTAATAATTATTCTTTGGCCAGCAATCAAATTACAGCCGAACCCATTTTAGGCGGATTGCAGTATAAATATTATACAACACAAACCGCATGGAGCTTGCTGCCAAACTTTTCGGCTTTAACTCCGGCAGCAACAGGTACATCTGCCAACACTGATATTACGGTAACAACGCAATCAACCAATTATGGATTTTTATGGCAGGGATATATACAGGTTCCCGTTAATGGCACGTACACTTTTCAAACAACTTCAGATGACGGCAGCGCTCTCTGGTTTAATTCGATGACGCCAACAGGAACGGCAACCGTAAACAATGATGGGTTGCATGGTTCCCAATCAAAAACAAGTGCTGCACTTACTTTAACAGCAGGCGTTTATCCTATTTGTATTGAATACTTCCAGGCAGGCGGCGGCGCTAATATGTCTGTTTCATGGGCATGCAGCGCATTGTTTGGTAATACCACGCAACATGCAATAGATAATAAATATTTTACAGGAACTTATGTAAATGCAGGTGCTGTTCCGGCATTGCCAACGGGCGTTAAAGCAACGGCAACCGCTTACAATAAAATTAATATTAGCTGGAAAGATAACAGCAACAATGAAACAGGTTTTGAAGTATATCGTTCAACAAGTGCATCAGGCACATATAATATTGTTGGAGGTGCAGCCGCTAATGCAACTGCGTTTACTGATTCTTCATTGTCTGCATCTACAACATACTATTATAAAATTCAGGCTATAAATAAATATGGTAATTCAGGCTTAAGCCACCAGGATACCACGGCTTCTTCTTCAAACGGTTTAAATTATGGTTATTACACGGGAAGCTGGTCAATACTTCCAAACTTTGCAACATTAACAGCAGCAAAAACAGGCGTTTCTACAACCGGCACTGACATTACCGGAGCTTCGCAAACTACCAATTATGGTTATTTGTGGCAGGGATATTTAAAAATTACAAAAGCTGGTTCTTATACTTTTGGAACTACTTCTGATGACGGAAGCAATTTATGGTTTAACTCGCTTAGCCCAACAGGCACACCAACTGTAAATAATGATGGTTTGCATGCACCTACTTCAAAAACAAGCAGTGCTATAACGTTAGCGGTAGGCACATATCCCATCTGTATAGAATTCTTCCAATCTGGTGGCGGCGCTTCTATGTTAACAACATACAAGGCTCCGGGCAGTTTGGTTCAAGCAACAATTCCTGTTACTGCGTTTTACCAGTTGGTAATTTCTCCAATTGCATCTGCAACAACACTTGCTTTACCGGCACCACCGGCAGCGCCTGCTAATTTTAAGGCAACTGCAAAATCAACATCACAAATAGCATTAACATGGAGCAGCACCACAGGTGCAACAGGTTACCAGCTATTCAGATCAATTGGTGACAGCTTAAATTTCAGATCATTAATTTTACTTGGTTCAAAAACTACTTCTTATACTGATACTGGCCTTAATGCAAATCTTAAGCACTATTATAAAATTCAGGCAACTGGCGCAGGCGGCACTTTAGGTGCAGCATCTGTGGTTTTTGCAACAACAAAAGATAATGCACCAGTTATTACGAAGCTTCCTGCAACTGCGGTTCCTTATGGAATAACTACTACAATTGCAGTGAATGCAACAGATGCTGATGGTGATGTATTAACGTACACAACCCGCAATCTGCCTGCATTTGCAAGCATCAGCAATAACAGCAACGGTGTTTCTTTAATATTAAATCCTGCACAGGCAAACCAGGGCGTTTATAACAATGTAAGAATAATTGTTGCTGATCCGTATGGAGGAAAAGATAGTACATCATTTACATTAACAGTAAATAATAATTATCCTCCAACTATAGACTCGATCGCTAATTATGTGATGAATGAGAATGATACTTTAAGCATTCCGTTAACTGCACACGATCAAAACAGCGGAGATGTTTTAAGCTTCTCCATTGCAAATGCACCAAATGCCGATTCAATTATAAATAACAGCAATGGTAATGCAACGCTTTTCCTTCATCCAAATTACCTCGCAGCCGGAACGTACAATCCTGTTGTAACGGTTAACGATGGTAATGGCGGCGTTACAACAAGGCAGTTTAATATTGTTGTAAAAGATGTAAATCCAAATACAAATATTTATGCAAGATTTCAATATGTTGATACCATCGGCAGCCCATGGAATAGCATTACCGCCACCACAACAAATAATCTTGTTGATGCAACCGGAAAAACTACCAATGTTGGTCTTGCATTACAAACATCATGGTTTGCAGTATATAACACCGGCCCAACAACGGGTAATAATTCAGGCGTTTATCCTGATGCTGTGTTAGAAGACTATTATTATTTTGGAATTTTCGGAGGTCCTGAAACTGTTGACACAAAAATTACAGGTCTCGATACTACAAGATCATATAACCTTACTTTTTTTGGGGCAAGTGTTTTCCCGGGTGCACAGGATAATGGTTCTACCGTGTACACGGTAGGCAGCCAGAGCGATACATTAGCAGTTCAGGCAAACACAAAAAATACGGTTACAATAAGCAACGTAAAACCGGCATCTGACGGCACTATAACTTACACAATGTCAAAGGGCGTTAACACACCGGTTGGTTATATAAATGCGTTGGTTATTTCTTCTTTGTATGATGATGGAACAAAACCGGCAGCAGCTACTTCGCTTGCAGCACAAAACGTTTCAGGTAAAGGCGTTCAGCTTACATGGAATGATGTTGCTTACAACGAAACAGGATATAATGTTTACCGTGCACTTACGGCTCAAAATGTGTATGCATTAATTGGCCAAACAAAAGCTGATGTTTCAAATTATGTTGATACCAGTGTAACAGGTAATACGCAGTATTCTTACAGAGTGGTTGCGTTTAATGCACATGGCGTTTCAGACTCAAGCAATATTGCAACCATTACAACCATTGACAGAATTCCGCAAATAACAGCCATTAGCGATGTTGCGTTAAAGAACAATCAAACCGCAACAGTAAATATTACGGCGAAAGATGACAGTACAGATCACATCACATTATCTGTATCAGGATTGCCATCATTTGCAAGTTTTGTTGATAATGGAAACGGAACAGGAACTATTACCATAACGCCTACAACAAATAATTTAGGCGCTTATCCGGTAACTGTTACTGCAACTGATCTTGCAGATTCAAGCGCTTCAGCTTCGTTTAACATACTGGTTTCAGATCCAAATATTTCATCAACTTATCTAAGCTTTTCTGATGGTGCACACAGTGTTCCAAAACCATGGAACATGCTTGCAGGCTATCCTTTTGCAGGCACATCATTCACTAATATTACCGATGATAGCAACACGCCAACAGGCATAACGGTTACATTTAAAAATGGTTTCCAGGGTGTGGTTGAATCTGGTATGCAACCGGTTGATGGATCGGGTATTTATCCTAATGTTGTTATGCGTACTGCAGAATTTGAAGGCAGCACAACTAAAGATACCATACAAATAACAGGGCTTAACAGTTCAAACCTGTACAATTTTGTGTTCTTTAATAGCCATGATGATGGTTTGGTTGGCAATACCAATTTTACTATCGGCTCAACAACGGTTAACCTAAACGCAACTGATAATATCAGCAAAACAGTTCAGATAAATGGCATATCTCCAACAAACGGAGTTGTAAATATTGTTGTATCAAAAGTGGCAGGCGCAGATTATGCATTTATCACTTCGCTCATCATTCAAAGCTATGCGCCAGCATACACAACCATTGCACCGGCAAACCTGCGTACAACAACAATTACACGCAATTCAATCGGCTTGCAATGGCAAGACAGAGGTTCAACTGAAACCGGTTACCAGGTATGGCGTGCTGCAGACAGCGCAAGCAGTTATACATTGCTCGCAACAGTTGCTGCAGGCACAACAACATATACTGATGCTAACCTCACAACAAATAAAACCTATAATTATGCGGTGAGAGGTATATATGGCTCTTCTTATTCAAGTTTTTCAAATACGGTTACGGCAAGCACTTATGCTTACAGCGTTTACCTGAATTATAATGCAGGAAGTGATTATGCAACGTTGCCCTGGAACAATACAGACGCTATACCTCAGGTTGGTTATACATGGAATAATTTCTTTGATGAAAAAGGAATGCCAACAAGCACAGGTATGCAGCTTATAACCAATTGGGCTGGTTTGTATAGTGCCGGCATGAACCCGTTAAATAATTCTGGCGTTGTTCCGGATACAGTGATGATAGACAGCTACGGATTATTCCCGGGCCAAACAGCCACATTCCAGATCACTGGTTTAAATATTGGAATGAAGTACGACTTTACATTCTTTGCAAGCTCACAGGCTTACGGCGATGTAAACGTTGCTTATACAATAAACGGAGTTACAACTATACTCAATTCTTCATTAAATGTTAATGGAACAGAAACCATTTACGGGGTAACGCCAGATAATAATGGCAATGTAAGCATCAGTGTTTCTGCAGCTACTTCAACTTCACAGTTTGGATTAATTGGCGCATTAATCATCGGAGGTTACACGCCATCAGCTTCAACAGTTGTGCCGGCATTGCCTTCATCAGGTATGCAATCTCAGGGCATTGTTCAGGCAGCCACTGTTCAGAATAAAGTTGCAAACAATGCTGGCGAAATAAAAGCATTCCCTAATCCATTCCACGACGATTTTACTTTGCTGGTGCCTTCACAAAACGGCGGCAGTGTACAGGTAATGTTGTATGATATTTCAGGCAGGCTTGTTTATCATAACGAGTTTGGTAATGTGCAAACAGGGATGAACACATTCAGAATTATAACAGGCCCTAATTTAGCTGCGGGCGTTTATACAGCCGTAGTTTTAAGCACAGATTCTAAAACACCTAAAACCCTTAAACTGGTTAAACAATAGGATTTTTCATTGATTGATTTTTGAAGCAGGCACATGTGTGCCTGCTTTTTTTATTGCCTGATACTGCTATATAACCACGCATCCAATTGCTAATGATGCGATATTTGTTTATCGCTAAAATTATCAGTCAAGCTCCATCCATATTAAGTTCACCGATAGAATACCTGAAAGGTGTTGGGCCGTTGCGTGCCGATCTTTTAAAAAAAGAATTGGGCATTTTTACATTTGAAGATCTGCTGAATTACTATCCGCTGCGGTATATAGACAGAACCAAAATAGAAACTATTGCCGGCATTACACCTAACACAGATTATATTCAGGTTAAAGGAAAAATTACAGCAATTGAAATACTGGGCGAACGAAAAGCAAAACGCATGATTGCCTCGCTTGAAGATGAAACCGGCGCTGTTGAACTAACATGGTTCCAGGGAATACAATGGGTGCAAAAAATTTTGCATGAAGGCAGCGAGTATGTTGTTTACGGCAAAACAGGTTTTTTTAATGGAAAGGCACAAATAATGCATCCAGAAATTGAATTGTTTAACCCCGAATTAGCAAAAGGAAAATCGTTTTTAGAACCTGTATATTCAACTACAGAAAAATTAAAGGCAAAAGGTTTAAATGCAAGGCAAATTGCAAAACTTACATCAGCTTTGTTTGCCTTAATTTCAGAAAAAGATATTGTTGAAAATATTCCTGAAGATGTGTTGGAAAAATTAAGTTTAATAAAAAGATTTAATGCCATCACCTCAATTCATTTTCCAAAAAATCTTACCGAATATGAAAAAGCCCTGCATCGTTTAAAGTTCGAGGAATTTTTTCATGCACAAATCCGCATGGGCATGATCCGCGGCCAAAGACATCGTAAAAGCAAAGGTGTGGTGTTTAAAAAAGTGGGCGAATTGTTCAATTCATTCTATAATAATTTCTTGCCTTTTAAGCTAACCAATGCGCAAAAAAGAGTTATTAAAGAAATTAGAACAGATACTGCAAAAGCACATCAAATGAATCGTTTGTTGCAGGGCGATGTTGGCAGCGGTAAAACCATTGTTGCTTTGCTTGTAATGCTAATTGCGGCCGATAATGGCTATCAAAGCTGCATGATGGCGCCTACAGAAATTCTTGCGCAACAACATTATAATAATTTAAAAAACCTTTTAAAAGATTTACCCGTTGATATTGCTTTATTAACCGGAAGTACAAAACAGCGTGAACGAAAATTAATGTTAGACCAACTTAAAAAAGGCAGCATTCATATTTTGGTGGGCACACATGCATTAATTGAAGAAATTGTTCAGTTTAATAATCTCGGCCTCGGCATTATTGATGAGCAGCATCGTTTTGGCGTGGCGCAGCGGGCAAAGCTTTGGGAAAAAGCAAGCACGCCGCCACATGTTTTAGTGATGACTGCAACGCCCATTCCACGCACATTGGCAATGACTGCCTACGGCAATCTTGATTATAGTGTGATTGATGAATTGCCACCCGGCAGGCAACCCGTAATCACCGTTCACCGTTATGAAACGAGGCGTGCTTCGGTGATGGATTTTGTAAAAGACGAAATTAAAAAAGGCAGGCAGGCTTTTTTTGTTTATCCTTTAATTGAAGAAAGTGAGAAGATGAGCTATGAAAATCTGATGCAGGGTTATGAACAGGTAAAAAGCTTTTTTCCCGAACATCAATACAGCATCAGCATGATTCATGGTAAAATGCCGGCTGAACAAAAAGAAGAAAATATGCGTCGTTTTAAAACCGGCGATACGCAAATTTTGGTTGGCACCACAGTAATTGAAGTGGGCATCGATGTTCCGAATGCAACGGTTATGGTTATTGAAAGCGCAGAAAAATTTGGTTTATCTCAGCTTCACCAATTAAGAGGCAGGGTGGGCCGCGGCGCAGATAAAAGTTATTGCGTTCTTTTATCACCTTATAAAATATCCGGCGAAGCAAAAGAGCGTTTAAAAATTATGTGCACTACAAACGATGGTTTTAAAATTGCTGAAAAAGATCTTGAGCTGCGTGGCCCCGGCCAAATTGAAGGCACAAAACAAAGCGGAATGTTAAACTTTAAACTGGCAAGTTTAGTCAATGATAAAGATTTGCTTAACACCGCAAAGTTTTATGCAGATATGGTTTTACAGCAAGATGAAGAATTAATTCAAGCAAAAAATGCCGGGCTTAAAAACTATCTTTTTTCGCAAAAAGGAAAAACTGTTTGGAGTAAGATTTCATAACAACAATTCAAACGCCAAAGCGTTTTATTTGTATCTTAATAAAAATTTTTCTTGAAGAACATTTTCATATTAACAACTGTGCTGGTTTTTGGGTTTGCCCTAAAATCGTCTGCGCAATATTTACAGTTCGTAGAAAACAAAGGCCAGTGGGATAAATCAGTTAAATATAAAACCGATTTTAAAGGCGGTGCATTGTTTTTAAAATCATCTGGCTACAAAGTTATACTGTGATAAAAAAAGTCTTAAAGCCCTTTCGGATTATTTGGGAAATCATTTTGATAGCACCGGAAAAAGGGCAACAATAAGCGATATAAATAAATTTGTAGTGCATTCTCATGCATACGAAATAAAATTTTTAAATGCAGATTCAAATGCGGTGATTGAGCCCGATAAGCCATCGAGTTTGTATAATAATTATTTTATCGGAAATGATAGCAGCAAATGGAAAACAGGCTGCAAAATTTACAACGGCATTACTTATAAAAATGTTTATAAAAATGTTGATGTAAGATATTATTCAGACAATGGAAATCTTACCTACGATTTGATAGTTAAACCCGGCGCTGATGTAAGCAAAATTGCTTTACAATTTAACGGCCTTGAAGGTCTTGTAAAAAACAAGTTTGGAAATCTAACCATGAAAACTTCGGTAGGAGAAATTTATCAAAGCATTCCGTCAAGCTATCAAATTATAAAAAATGTAAAAACTAAGGTAAAAGCAAAATTTAAATTAAAAGGAAATACCGTTCATTTTGATGTAGATGATTATGATAAAAACAGCACGCTTATCATCGATCCTACAGAAATATTTTCAACGTTTGTTGGCAGCATTTCAGATGTGTGGGGGTATACGGCCACCTACGATAATGCGGGTAATTTTTATGCAGGCGGCATTGCTTTCGCCAATGGTTATGACCCGCGGCACGTTGGCGGTTATGATGAAACCTACAACGGCGGCGATGGGAGTGAAGGCGCCGGTATTGCCTGTGATATTTCTATCATGAAATTCAATCCCACAGGTTCGCTGGCTTTATACGCAACTTATCTTGGCGGAAGCGGCGATGAACAGCCACACAGTTTAATTGTTGACTCCCGGGGAAATCTTGTTATTTCAGGCAGAACAACTTCTTCTGATTTTCCAACAACAATTGCCACTTATGGCCCGGGCGGCGGCTTTGATATTTTTCTTGCAAAGCTTAGCGAAGATGGCAAAACACTTTTATCCTCACGCAAATTTGGAGGCACCGGCACCGATGGCGTAAACATCGCTCCGAAATATTCAACTGCCATTAGCGGTATATCAACAACAAGAAGAAATTATGGCGATGATGCAAGAAGCGAAGTAATAACAGATTTCCAGGATAATATTTACTTGGCAGCTGTACACAGTCAACAGATTTTAAAACATCACCCGGTGCATTTAAAACAACACTTTCCGGCAACCAGGATGGTGTTTTTATAAAGACTTCAACAGATCTTTCAACAGTGTACATGTGCACTTTATTAGGCGGTAACGGCAGTGATGCTGCTTTTGTGCTTTCAATAAGCAATACCACCGGTGATATTTATATAGCGGGCGGAACATCCAGCACCGATCTTGCAGTTAATGCAACCGATGCACCGCAGGGCATTATTCACAGCACCTACCAGGGCGGCGAAGTAGATGGTTTTGTAACTGAAATAAGCAATGACCTTAAAACCTTGGTTAAAACCTGTTACATTGGCACCGCAGGTAATGATATGGTGTACGGCATTCAAACAGATAAATTTGGGTTTCCGTATGTAACGGGCACAACCACGCAAAGCTTTCCAATTTATCAATCGGCTTTTAATGCAAATGGTAACCAGGCAAGCGGAAAACAATTCATCAGCAAATTAAATCCGGATTTAACACAGGTTATATATTCTGCAAATTTTGGTAAAGGCGCAAGCACGCCTGATATTTCTCCAACAGCTTTTTTGGTTGATGTTTGCGGTAATGCTTATGTTTCAGGCTGGGGAGGCAAAGCCAACGACGAATATTATCATGGCAGCAATGTAATAGGCATGAGCGTTACAGCTAACGCTATTTCAAAACAAACTGATGGCAGCGATTTTTACTTTTTTGTTTTGGAAAAAAATGCAAACAGCCAGTTATTCGGAAGTTATTTTGGAGAAAACGACCCGAATGCTTTTGGCGATCATGTTGACGGTGGCACAAGCCGCTTCGACAGGCGTGGTGTAATTTATGAAGCCATGTGCGCTAACTGTGATAAAATTGGGATATTTCCCACAACAACCGGATTCATGGAGCCCTGGCAATCCCTCGCAGGAAGGCGCCATGTGTAATGAAGCTGCTGTAAAAATTGCATTTGAATTATCAGGCGTTATTTCATCAATACGTTCAACCATTAACGGCATAATACGCGATAGCTCCGGCTGCATTCCGCTCACCGTAGATTTTGCGGATACTATTGCGCTGGGAAAAGAATATGTATGGAATTTTGGTGATGGTTCGCCCGATACAACTACCACCGTTCCCAACACCAGCCATACGTATCCAAATGTTGGTACTTATAAAGTAAGATTAATAAGCATCGATTCAGCATCATGCAATATTGCCGATACTTCGTACATAACCATTAAAGCAAGAAGCAACCGTGCACAAATCGGGTTAACGGTTACCAAGTTGCCGCCATGTCAATCGTTCAATTATCAATTCAACAATACTTCAACACCTCCGCCCGGTTATACTTTTCAGCCAAACGATTTTACCTGGGATTTTGGTGATGGAACAACGATGGTTACCAACGCCGCTTCGGTAACACATCAATATGCATCAAGCGGTGTGTATAATGTAAAATTGTATATTGACGATACTGCGTTTTGTAATTCGCCCGATTCGGCCGTGTACCAGCTAAGAGTTGCCGGTGTATTAAAAGCGCAGTTTCAAACACCATCCGGGGGTTGTGCGCCTTATAATGCAGTGTTTAATAATACCTCTCTTGGCGGCCAAACTTTTGTTTGGGATTTTGGTGATGGAACAACATCAACGGAAGCAAGTCCAACACATTTATATGCAAATCCGGGAACATATACAATTAAGTTATCTGCAACAGATAATTTAACCTGTAATCATAACGATAGCACAAGCGTAACCATAACGGTGCACGAAAGCCCGGCAGCCTCTTTTACCTACACGCCAACAACGCCAAAAGAAAATACGCCGTATCAATTTACAAATGCATCTGTTGGCGCTGTAAATTATAAGTGGGAATTTGGTGATGGTGATAGTTTGGTTACCACGAGCATGTTGCCTGTAACGCATATTTATAATACGGCAGGCAGCTATGCCGTTTGTCTTATTGCCTTTAATCAGTTTGGATGTACAGATACGTTATGCCAGCAGGTTACTGCAATTGTTTCGCCGGTGGCCGATGTGCCAAACGCTTTTTCGCCAAATGGTGATGGAACAAATGACATGATATTTGTAAAAGGTTATGGAATAAATAAAATGTCGTGGAATATTTATAACAGATGGGGGCAACTTGTGTTTACTTCATTTAATTTAAATACAGGGTGGGATGGCCGTTATAAAGGAGAATTGCAACCGCAGGATGTTTATGCTTATGTTTTAAATATAGAGTTTACAAATGGAATTAAATTGAGTAAAAAAGGTGATATAACTTTATTAAGATAAGGAGGGGCTTGTATGAAAAGAATTTTAAGCTGCATTTATTTTTTGTTTTTTATTATAATGTTTTCATGCTTTAATTGTGCAACTGCGCAGGATTTGCATTTTTCGCAATACTTTAATGCGCCGCTTTTAACAAACCCTGCCAACACTGGTTTTGAACCCGATGCAGACTGGCGTGCCGGTATTAATTATCGCGATCAATGGGCAGGCATTTTAAATAATCCATACAAAACAATGAGTGCCTGGGCAGATGCGCAATTGTTTAATAATCGTTTTGAAGATGGCTGGGTTGGCGCCGGGCTTGTGTTATTAAAAGACCAGGCAGGAAGCGGCAATTTAAGCAGCACAAAAGTTTATGGTTCTGTTGCCTATCACCAGCTTGTTGGATATAAAAGTTTATTAAGCGGCGGCTTTGGGGTTGGTGTTGTTAATAAAAGAATTGATGTTACAAAACTTACTTTCGACGATCAGTGGAATGGCCAGTTTTTCGATGTTACCATTCCAAGCAACGAAGTTTTTAATTCAACATCTGTTTGGTACTTTGATTTGAATGCCGGTTTAAATTATGCAATTTTTCCATCAGACAATGCTTATATAAATGCAGGTATAAGTGTAGATCATGTAAACATGCCAAGCGAATCCTTTTTTTCAAATTCCGATGCCACTGCAAAAGTGCCGATGCGGTTTAACACTTTTATAAATGGCAGTTTTAAAGTAAATGATGTTTGGATAGTTAATCCAAATGCTTATTTCAGCATGATGAGTAAATCAACAGAAATTGTAGGTGGTTTAAACGCACATTATAATTTAAGCGGCGATGGAAACACGCAATTAATAGGTGGTTTATATTACCGGTTAAAAGATGCACTTATACCAATGGTGGGTGTTACAGTTGCGGGTATTTCTGCAACCGTAAGTTACGATGCTACCGGTTCTTCTTTAGGCACTTATAGCCAAACGCTTGGCGCGTATGAATTATCAATTACAAAAGTTGGTTTGTTTTCTGAATCAACCGGTAAAAATGTAAAATGCCCTACGGTTAAATTTTAGACTGAATCATCTTTTAATAATTCAGGCTTTTTTAATTTAGTTAACTGCAGCGATTGTTCGTATCTCCATTCATCAATTTTTTTTTGATCGCCGCTTAATAAAACATCCGGTACTTTCCAGTTTTTAAATGTGGCCGGTCTTGTATAAACAGGCGGAGCTAACAAATCATCCTGAAAAGAATCAAACAACGCAGAAGTTTCGTTGTTTAATACACCCGGAATTAATCTTCCAACAGCATCAACAATAACAGCAGCGGCAAGTTCGCCGCCGCTTAAAACAAAATTGCCAACAGAAATTTCTTTGGTAATGTAATTATCGCGAATACGCTGATCAATGCCCTTATAATGACCGCAAATAAATAACAGATTTTTTTTTAGAGAAAGATGATTTGCCATTCGCTGATCAAACACTTCAGCATCGGGCGTAAGATAAATAATGTCATCGTAATCCGTTTGCTGTTTTAATGTATCGATTGCATTTGCCAAAGGTTCACACATCATAACCATACCGGCACCGCCGCCATACTGGTAATCATCTACCTGGCCATATTCATTAATAGCCCATTCACGCAGGTTAAATATATTTATTGAAAGCAGATTTTTTTCCTGCGCCCTTTTCATTATGCTGTGTTTAAAAGGGCTTTCCAGCAGCTCTGGTAATACAGTTAAAATATCAATCTTCATAAAAACAAATATACTGCAACAGTTAATGGTCATCTGTTAGCTGTTGCCAATCTCTTCTTTGTTTTTTTGTTGGCTTGCCGGTTTTACTTAAACGTTTACCTGTATAAAAACTCGAAGATTGTATTTGCGGTTTATCGTTTTCTTCCTGCGGCGTAATATCAATATAATATTTTATGGCTTCGCTGTATTGTACGCGATGATCGAGTAAACCGCTAACCTGAATCACCCATTTTCTTTCTTCTGCTTTAATGGTGTAAACATCACCCACTGTTACACTTTTTGATGCTTTAACTGCAACATCATTTAATTTTATTCTTCCTTTTTCACATGCTTCTGATGCCTGTGAACGCGTTTTAAAAATACGTATGCTCCATAAATATTTATCAAGTCTTAATTTTTCTTTTGCATCTTTCATGTAATAAAATTGCTGAAAATTTTAACGCGATAATTTGCAATTTTAATCCAACTTCAACACCGCCAAAAATGCTTCCTGCGGAACTTCTACGTTACCAATCTGCCGCATACGTTTCTTGCCTTCTTTTTGTTTTTCCAGCAATTTTCTTTTGCGGCTAATATCACCTCCATAACATTTTGCCGTAACATCTTTTCGCATAGCGCTGATGTTTTCTCGGGCAATAACTTTTGCTCCAATTGCAGCTTGTATAGCAATTTGAAATTGTTGACGCGGCAACAATTCTTTTAATTTTTCACAAAGCTTTCTTCCAAAATCCTGTGCGCGGCTGCGATGGATCAACGCACTTAAGGCATCTACTTTTTCATTATTTAATAAAATATCCATCTTCACAATATCGCTTTCGCGGTAGCCAATTGGCGAATAATCAAACGAAGCATAACCGCGGGTTTGTGCTTTTTAATTTATCGTAAAAATCAAACACAATTTCAGTTAAAGGCATTTCAAAAATCAATTCAACACGTGTTGTGTGTGAGATAGCTTTGATTGATGAGAATGCCACGCTTGCCCAAACACAACGTCATGATGTTGCCAATGTATTCAGGCAAGTGTAATGATCTGCGCTCGGATAAATGGTTCTTCAATCTGTTCAAGTTTTGTAAGGATCAGGCATTTGTGCGGGATTGTTTACAATAATCTTTTCGCCTCTTGTTGTATACGCATGAAAGCTTACGTTCGGAACCGTTGTGATAACCGTTTGATTAAACTCACGCTCCAAACGTTCCTGGATAATTTCCATGTGCAGCAAACCCAAAAATCCGCAACGAAAACCAAAACCCAAGTGCCTGCGAAGTTTCCAATCTCATAAGTTAAGCGAAGCATCGTTCAATTGCAGTTTATCCATGCAATCACGCAGCTCTTCAAAATCTTCTGTAACAACAGGAAAAATTCCGGCAAACACCATTGGCTTTACTTCTTCAAAACCCTTGATCATTTCGCCTGGGTTACACTGCCAGTGTAATGGTATCGCCAACTTTTACTTCTTTTGCATTTTTTATTCCGGTTATAATGTATCCAACATCGCCTGCACTTACTTCACTTCATTGGTTGCAAACCCAATTTTAAAATACCCACTTCATCAGCATCATATTCCTGCACCAGTTGAAACAAATTTTATTTTATCACCTTTTTTTAATGATGCCATTAAAAATTCGGAAATAAGCAATAATGCCGCGGAAACTGTTGAAAACACTGATCAAATATCAAAGCCTGCAAAGGCGCATCTGCATTGCCTTTTGGCGCAGGAATGCGTTCAACAATGGCTTCCAAAATTGCTTCGACACCAATTCCGTTTTTCCGCTTGCCAGCAAAATTTCATCTTCTTTACACCAATCAAATCAATGATCTGGTCTTTTACTTCGGCAATCATCGCGCCATCCATATCAATTTTATTGATGACGGGAATTATTTCCAGATCATTATCAATTGCGAAATACAAATTGCTGATGGTTTGCGCCTGAATTCCTTGCGTAGCATCTACCAACAACAATGCGCCTTCGCAGGCAGCTAAGGCACGGCTTACTTCATAACTAAAATCAACGTGGCCTGGAGTATCAATTAAATTGAAAATATAATTGTGCCATTATAGCACATAGTTGCATTTGAATGGCATGGCTTTTAATGGTAATTCCTTTTTCTCTTTCCAAGATCCATATCATCCAACACCTGGTCCATCATGTCTCTTTCGCCAATGGTGTGCGTAAATTCCAAAAGACGATCTGCAAGCGTACTTTTTCCGTGATCAATATGTGCAATGATGCAAAAATTCCTGATCTGCTTCATAAGCGGCAAAGATAAGAAAGCCTATTCTAAATTATTCGCTTTAGAAACAGCTTAGACGTTAAATATTTTCGTTAATAATTGTTTGAATATTGACATTTGAAATTTACAGTACTGTGCAGTTAATTCCTAAATTTTATGAAGCACAGATTGATATGCCTCTGTAATTTTTTTCCCGATTACAGGGTAAGAAAATTTTGCTGATGATTCTTCTGCAATTTTTTTAAGATTGTATTTATCATAAGTTTCATACAACGCGTTCATAGCATTGGTTAAAGCCTGCGTTGAATAATCATATACAACGATGCCATTATTTTCATTAATAACTTCTGCAGTGCCGCCCGCATTTGACGTAACAACAGGAAGCCCGCAGCACAAAGCTTCCGCCACTACGCAAGGCATATTTTCACGTTTTGAAAAAAGCACAAATGCATGGCATTGCTGCACAACAGCACCTAAATTTTGATACGGAATAAAGCCGGTGAACTGAATAAGTTGTGGAGATATTTTTTTTTGAAGTACATAATTTTTTAAAGCAGGCGGCGCTTCTCCGATCAATAATAATTTTGTTGCAGGATGTTTTTTATTGAAAGCGATAAATGCATCAATTATTGCTTCAGGATTTTTTTGCTCGCCTAATGTTGATGCATGAACGAAAGTAAATTGCTGCTGTTTGCTTTCTTCTTTATAAAAAAAATAATTTGTGTTTACAACATTATAAACAATGGTAAAAGGCAACTGTTTTATTTTTTTACCAATAACTTCTGAAAGGTTTTTGCTTACAGTTATAAACAGCGTTGCGTTGCTGAAAATTTTTTTGGTGAAGTTTTTAAAAAAAATACTTCGCTTTTCATATGCATCTTTTGCTGTGCTGTTATAGATCGTCCATTGATCGGTTATTACATAAGGCACACGAAATTTTTTTTTCATCCACAAGGCAATAATGCCGGCTTTCATTGCAATTTGAACATGAACAACATCCGGTAATCCATTTTCTTTAATATATTTTTTTACCTGTTGTTTATAAAGATTTTTATATTTTAATAATGAAAATAATTTGCCGGCAAAAGGCAAATTATTTGGTTTAAATAAAACGATTGTTTCAGTAAGATTGCCTTCAACATTTCTTTTTATTTCTATTGATTGATTTAAAATAGAACGTGTGTCTTTTTCAACATGAATAACATCAACCTTACAAAATAAACTTGTTGCCTGTGCATGACGCTGAACAAAATCTCCGTTGGTTGGGCTTACTTTATTCGGATACCAGCTTGTAAGCCATAACACCTTCATTATGCAGTTGTATTAAATTTTAAAAGCGAGGATAATAAATGATAATCAGATTTTTTCCACTTAAAAAACTCAGACCAATGTATTGAATATTTCTTGTGAAAATGCCACATGCTGTAACCAACATTTGCTGTATAGCTTGCAGTGCTTACTGCTGCTGCTGCAATAATTCCATAACGCGGAACAAAAATAAAATCGCCGGTAATCATAATTATTAAACCAATTATTGCGGCATATAAATTAATTTTTACATTGCCTTTGCCCGCAAAATATGCTGATAATAAAACAAGCACGCTCAACGAAAAAATCCCCGGAATAATAATGAGCATTGGCAACTGCATTTTATTAAAACTTTCGCCAAAAATAATTGTAAACAATTGCCTGCCGAACACAGCAACAACTATAAAAATCAATATAAATAATTGCGAGAATAATCTTGCAATGGTAAGTATTGCATTGTTTAATTCTTTTTGACCAATACCGCTTGCGGTTCGCGGAAAAACAACGCTGGCAATAATTTGCGGCACCGTTAACATTAACTGTCCGAGCTTAGAAACCTGTATATAATTTCCAAGATCAGCGGTTGTGCAAACAGGACTGTAGCGCACAAAAAAGTAATCAGCCTTGTACACAAAAAAGAAAACAACATTTGCCCCTAACGCAGTTACAGAATAGGTTAAAAGCTCTTTGAAATAAGTTTTATCAGGTATGCCAAAAGCGCTTTCATTTTTATATTGAAAGATGTAAAAAACAAAGATCAAAACTCCTGCAGCAAGAAAAGTTGAAAAATAAAAAAATGTTACCCAGTTAACCGCTGCTGCACTAATATGTGCTGATTTGCCTGGTATAAAACAAACAAAAATTATGTTTACAACCGCAAGCAAAAAATTAGGCAAAAAATAATTTTGCCTTGTATAATAAACGGCTATGCAATAATTGGCAAGCAACAACCCGCATACATAAAAAAAGCCATAAGCACAATACCAGTAAAAAAAAATTTTATTCGCAGAATTATCGAACAAAAAATAAATGTAAATAACAATAATCATTATAACGCCGGCAACAAAACTCCAGGCAGCACTTAAAGTAACCAGTTTATTTCTTTCAATTAAATTGCCTGAAGCAAAATAAATAATACCTGCTTCGCCGCCCAAGCCTAACGTTATTTGCATAAAAGAAAAAATAACGTTTAAAAAAAATAAGTTTCCTGTGCCTGCAGCCTGTAAATATCTTGATAAAAAAACATTCACAAGCAGTACGGAAAAAAAATAGAAGCTGCGCCAGATAATACTTTGTGTGAGTAATTTTTTTAAAGCCATTCTGTGTACATTATTTCAGGCTTTTAATGATTGTGATAAATTCGTCTGCAATAAGCGAAGCCCCGCCAACCAAACCTCCATCAACATCCGGCTGCGAAAAAATTTCTTTCGCATTATTTGCTTTAACGCTGCCACCATATAAAATGCTAACGTTACCCGCAACATCTTTTCCATATTTATTTGCAAGCAGTTTGCGTAAATGCGCATGCATTTGCTGCGCCTGTTCGCTGGTTGCCGTTTTGCCCGTACCAATTGCCCAGATTGGTTCGTATGCAATTACAATTTTTTGAACATCATCAGCAGAAAAATGAAATAAAGATTCTTCTAATTGTTTTGCCACAAATTCATTTTGCGTTTGCGCATCACGAATGCTTAATGGCTCTCCGCAACAAAAAATCGGCGTTATGTTATATTCAAGCGCAATGTTTAATTTTTCTGCCAGCAACTGGTTGCTTTCTTCAAAATATTCACGGCGCTCAGAGTGCCCGAGCACAACAAATTTTATGTTCAGAGATTGCAGCATTTCAGCAGAAATTTCACCGGTATATGCGCCTGATTTTTTGCTGAAACAATTTTGTGCAGCAACAAAAAAATTTTCAGCATCACCTACTTTTTGTTGCGCCATTTGCAGGTAAACAAAAGGCACGGCAAATACTGCCTGCTGATTTTCATTCAACTTTATTTCCGCACATAAAATATCATTCAGTAAAGCATCGGCTTTATCAACAGTTAAATTCATTTTCCAGTTTGCAGCGGCTATTTGTTTTCTCATATATTTTTTGGGTTACCAGCTTCAGTAATGCTATTAAGCTTCGTTGCGTCGCATCACTTGTACAGCTGAATCTTTAAGCATCAATTATAGTTTACGTTCAAAAATATGTTTTAACACAGAAACTTCGGCAGAAGATAATTTTTGTCCTTTCATTTTTTTCCAGTTATCAATGTGTTCAACCGCTTTTTCAAATTTGTAATCAACTGAATTATTCATTCCCCAACTAAAATCTTCAATAATTTTTGGCGTTAATCCTTCACCAAAAATATTACAGCAAATGCCAATAACCGTTCCTGAATTTATTGACGTATTAATTGCTGTGCGACTATAATCTCCCATTATCATTCCGCATTTTTTACCAACATTTTTATTTGTGTTTGATGGTTTATGCCACATCTTAATTTCATTGCCGGTATTTTTTACATTGCTGTTGCTTGTGCCTGCGCCAAGATTGCACCACGAACCAATAACAGCATCACCCAAATAACCATCATGCGCCTTGTTGCTGAATGATTGCAATACGCTATTTTTAATTTCGCCGCCAACGGTGCAATAAGGGCCAACAGTTGTTGCGCCATAAATTTTTGAACCCATTTTTACCGTTGCACCTTCGCAAATTGCAATGGGCCCGCGCAACATTGAGCCTTCCATAATAACTGCATTTTTACCAATAAAAATTGGTCCGGTTGCTGCATTAATTATGCAATGTTCAACAACAGCGCCTTCTTCAATAATTATATTTTCAGGCTGAAAAACTTTATTAGAATCTGAAATTTTTTGCAGCCTGCTTCTTGCAAACAGCAATAAAAAATCTTTGCGCAGTTGCTCATCATTCCACAAAAAAATTTGCCAGGGAAACTGCAAACGTTCAATTTTTTCAACACGAATAATTTTATCAAAATAATTTTCGCTCATTTCATCTTTAAACAAAAAATTTTTTGCTGTTGTTCTGCCGGCAATCAATTCATGCTCATCATACAAAGCTTCACCTGTTTGCAACGCAAGAATTTGAGAACGCAAAGTATCTTCATCTTTTAAAGTTGCATCAATCAATAAATATTCATCTGCAGAAATAGGTTCATACAATGCTGAAAGATACTTTTCAGTATAAATAAAAACGGGCAAGCCGCTTATTGTTTGCCATCTTTCTTTAATAGTAAAAATTCCAAAGCGTAAATCGGCAACAGCTTTGGTTTGTGTAAGCGGGTACAAATTTTGTTTAGCTTTTGTATCAAATAAAACAATAACCATGATTGTAAAGATATTGTTGTAAAAAAAAGAATGAAAATATTATATGGTATTCCGCATTACATTTACCGCGTTATAAAGCAATAAAGCAACCGTTCATGCACCCAGCAAAAATTTTATCTCTTTTTTTTGTTTCAACTTTCTTTTTTGTTTTTACAAGATGTTCATCAACCAGTGCCAAACAAACCAACAGTAAAAAAGATACCACTGTTCTTAATCACCCGGATTTTACATTTAATTCATTAAGCGCCCAACAAGCTGCTTATTACACAAATGCCATTGAAGATTTTTATGAAAAGCGTTTGGTGCGCACAGGTTTTAACGGTGCTATTTTAGTGGCAAAGAATGGACAAATTTTGTTTGAACAATATCGCGGTTTCAGCAATTTTAAAACCAAAGATTTAATTAATCAACATACGCCTTTTCATCTTGCATCTATTTCAAAAACATTTACAGGCATGGCCGTGCTTAAGTTGTGGGAAGAAGGCAAACTTTCGCTGGATGATTCGTTGCAAAAATATTTTCCGCAATTGCCTTATTATGGCGTTACCATAAAAATGTTGTTAAGCCATCGCAGCGGTTTGCCCAATTATTTATACTTCATGGATAGCATTTGGGACAAACATAAAGAAATGACAAATGAAGATGTGCTGAATGCATTAATTGTTCATCATCCACGCATGCAAAATTTGCCCGGCAAAAGATTTCAATATTGCAATACCAATTTTATGTTGCTTGCATTAATTGTTGAAAAAATTACCGGTCAGTATTTTCCTGATTACATGAAGCAAAATGTTTTTGAACCGCTTGGCATGCATGATACCTATATTTTTTCTATAAGAGATACGGCGAAATATATTCCAACATGGTCTGTGTCGCGGCCGTTTCCTATGGATGCATGGGATTGCACTTACGGCGATAAAAATGTGTACAGCACTGTGCGTGATCTGCTGGCATGGGATAAATCTTTATACATGCATACCTTCTTAAAAAAATCAACGCTTGATATGGCTTTTACGCCCATGAGCAACGAAGTGCATTCAATGCACAATTATGGTTTGGCGTGGAGAATATTTACAAGAAATGGAGATACAGTAATTTATCACAACGGTAAATGGCACGGCACAAATACATCATTTATTCGGCTTGTTCAGGATACTGCAACAATAATTGTTTTAGGAAATAAAGAAAACCGCAATATTTATCAGGCAAAAGAAATGGAAGGCATTTTTAGCGGAAAATATGAAATGGATAAGCTGGATGAATGAGGCGGTCAAGTCATATCAACGTCGATAGTCAACTAATACCGAAACTAAAAACTAACTGTTACTTTTGCTCAGCTTTACTATAAAATAATTTCATATGAGCGTTTTGCTTAACAAAAATTCAAAAGTAATTGTACAGGGTTTTACCGGAACAGAAGGCAGTTTTCATGCAAGCCAGATGATTGAATATGGAACCAATGTGGTTGGCGGTGTAACACCAAATAAAGGCGGAACAACACATTTGGATCGCCCGGTTTTTAACACCGTTGCAGATGCCTTAAAACAAACCGGCGCTAATGTAAGCATCATATTTGTGCCGCCTGCTTTTGCTGCTGATGCCATTATGGAAAGCGCTGAAGCCGGCATTGAATTGATAGTTTGTATAACTGAAGGTATTCCGGTGCAGGATATGGTTAAAGTGAAAAATTATTTGTTGGGAAGATCATCAAGATTGATTGGGCCAAACTGCCCCGGCGTTATAACTGCAGATGAAGCAAAGGTTGGAATTATGCCGGGTTTTATTTTTAAGAAAGGCCGCATTGGTATTGTTTCAAAGTCAGGAACGCTTACGTATGAAGCTGCAGACCAGGTTGTAAAAGCAGGGCTTGGAATTAGCACTGCCATTGGTATTGGCGGCGACCCCATTATCGGAACAACAACCAAAGAAGCTGTTGAATTATTTATGAATGATGATGCAACCGATGGTATAATTATGATTGGTGAAATCGGCGGCGGCATGGAAGCTGAAGCTGCACGCTGGATAAAAGAAAATAACCGCAAACCTGTTGTGGGTTTTATTGCCGGGCAAACTGCGCCTCCGGGCCGCAGAATGGGTCATGCTGGTGCCATTATTGGTGGCGAAGAAGATACTGCAAAAGCCAAGATGAAAATTTTAAATGAATGCGGTGTTCATGTAGTTGAAAGCCCTGCGAACATCGGAAAAACAATGGCTGAAGTGTTGAAATAATTTTTTTGATTTCTGATTTTGAGATGCCTGATTTAATGCCGTCTGAAGGCTCTCAGGTTTTTAATTTATGCTTCACATCTAACTCACAAAAATTCTTCTCTTAATTTTTTTGGGAAAGATTGTATGATAAGATCGTAAGAATCATCAATCATTTCTTTTATCAGTTTTGTTGAAATGCTGCCATCGATAACAACGGTGTTCCAATGTTTTTTATTCATGTGATAGCCGGGTTTAACGGCATCATATTTTTCTCTTAGTTCAATGGCTTTTTCCGGATCGCATTTGGCATTAAACTGTAACGGATCAGCATTGAGTGAAACCAGTAAAAATATTTTTTCTTTTACCCTGAATACCAAAGTTGTTTCTCCAAAAGGAAAATCTTCTGTAACCGCTTTTTTTAAAAGGCAATATTCACGAAGTGATTCAATGTTCATTAAAAAAGATCAAGTATGATTTTTAAATTATTTTCAAGCGATTTAATTTTTTTCTGCGGTAAGGCTCCAACCTTTTTTAAAAACCGTTTGTTATCAATTGCTCTTACCTGATCAACCATAATATCACAATCTGTTTTTACTCCGGCCTCGCCCTTCTTTAAATGTACCCTTAAATGTTTGCATTAAACTGAACATTAGTTGTTACGGGGCAAACAATTGTTGAAGGATGTATTTATTTAAGGCATTGGTTTGAATGATGACTACCGGTCTTGTTTTTCCGGGTTCTGTGCCAAACCTTGGGTTAAGATCAGCAATCCAGATTTCATATCGTTGTATTGTCATTTTCGAATTGTTCAAATTCTTTGAGCACTTTTAAAGATTCTTTTTGCACGAGCTTTGATTCCAATTCTAACTGTGTTGATAGAATCTTTTTTTTGTGCAGTGTATTAAAAAAATGAACAGCTTTATTTATATAACAATTGCGGTTAACCTGTAAACGATTAATAATTTTTTCTGTTTCTTCAAATGTATTATCGTCAAGTTTTAATGATAGATTTTTCATGTTGCTTTTTGTAAAAGCATATACTTTTTTAGAATACCATTAATCAAAGGTATTAATTTAATTCATTAAACCCACGCTTACTTCCACATCAGGATTATCCATTAAAAACACAGCCATTTCTTCATTCATAGTAAAGCCTTTATCGGTTGTATTTAAAACAACTTCCAAATTTTCCTGCGGCTCTTTTATCTTAAATTTTAAAGTTGATTTTCCCGGATTTGATTTTACATTGGTTTCAATAAAATGCACAAATTCTTGGGTGAGTGAAGCCGGCTCCACGCATATTTCAAGGTTGCGTGTAAGATTCATTTTTGCAGTTTCTAAAAGATTGATGGCAGTTACTTTAAATTCGTAATCATCGCCATTATATCGTTGTTTAAAATAGCCATATATCAAAAGATTATTTCCTTTCTCCATGTAATTTTTAAACTTTACATAATCATCGCTCCATAACATCAGTTCGGTTTTACCGCTGAAATCTTCCAGTATCATTGAACCAAAGTTTTTTCCGTTGCGGGATATGCGGTGCTGTGCATCTGTTACCAAACCTGCAATGCGCATATTTTTTTCACGGTTTGTTGCAGCCAGCAGGGTCGATTCTTTTATTTCGCAAAAATCACTAAGCTTTGTAATGCCATAATATTTTAATTCAAATTTGAAATGATCCAGCGGATGCCCGCTCATAAACATGCCCGTAACTTCTTTTTCTTTATCCAATTTTTCTGTTAGCGACCACTCTGCACATTTTGGCAAAAGCGGAGAAGCAATTGCTGGCAACACCGTATCTCCAAACAATGTATTTGAAGTTTGCTGTTTGCTTGCCTGGAAAATATTTCCAAAGCGGATGATGCGCTCAATGCCTGTAATATTATCACTGGCCGATGCATAAAAATATTGTGCACGATGCACATCTTTAAAACAATCAAATGCGCCGGAATACGCAAGACTTTCAATTGATTTTTTATTTACGGTTCTTTGATTTACACGTTTTATAAAATCAAAAACATCAGTATAAAAACCATTCTTTTTTCGTTCTGCAATAATGCTTTCAATAGCTGCTTCGCCAACGCCTTTTAATCCGCCCAGGCCAAAGCGTATTTCGCCCTTTGCATTTACCGCAAAACCTTTTAAAGATTCATTTATATCAGGGCCAAGCACACGCAAACCCATGCGCTTGCATTCCTCCATGATGAAATGTAACTTTTTCAATGCTGCCTGAATGATTCAATACTGCACTCATGTATTCGCCCGGATAATATGCTTTTAAATATGCTGTTTGATAAGCAACCAGTGCATAACATGTTGAATGAGATTTATTAAAAGCATATTGCGCAAATGCTTCCCAATCATGCCAAATTTTTTCCAGCACATCTGCCTTGAAGCCCTTTGCTGTTGCGCCTTTGATAAAACTGTCTTTCATTTTATCAAGCGTTTTGCGATCTTTTTTTCCCATCGCTTTACGCAACACATCTGCTTCGCCTTTTGTAAAACCTGCAAGCTTTTGTGATAGTAACATCACCTGTTCCTGGTAAACGGTTATGCCATAAGTTTCTTTAAGATATTCTTCCATTTCAGGCAGGTCGTAACACACTTCTTCACGGCCATGTTTTCGTGCAACGAATGAAGGAATATAAGCCATTGGCCCGGGGCGATATAATGCATTCATTGCAATAAGATCATCAAATTTATCGGGCTTTAACTCACGCAAATATTTTTGCATGCCTGCGCTTTCAAACTGAAAAGTTGCATTGGTTTCACCACGCTGATACAGTTGAAAAGTTTTTTCATCATCTAAAGGCAACGCATCTAAATCAATTTCTTTATTATGATTTTGTTTGATGAGCTCAAGTGCAGTTTTTAATATAGACAACGTACGCAACCCAAGAAAATCCATTTTCAAAACGCCGGCTTCTTCAATCATGCTGCCATCAATCTGCGTTACCCATAACTCAGAATCTTTTGATGTAGCAACGGGAATTAAATCGGTGAGATCTGTTGGTGCGATGATAATGCCCGCAGCATGAATGCCCATATTGCGCACACTTCCTTCAAGGCGTTCAGCTTCTTTTAAAACCTGTGCACGTGTATCATTACCGTTATAAATTTCACGCAGCTTGCGAATGCTTTCAAACTCATCGCCTCTGTCTTCTGAAATTTGTTCGCCCGCTGCGGCTGGTTTGAAAATCTTTTTTAATGATGTGCCGATTCTTTCAGGAACCATCTTGGTTAATGCATTGCTTTCTGCAAGTGGCAAATCCATTACACGTGCCACATCTTTAATGCTCATTTTTGCGGCCATCGTGCCATACGTAATAATTTGCGCCACCTGGTTCTTACCATATTTTTCAACAACATAATCAATTACTTTTTGCCTGCCTTCATCATCAAAATCGGTATCAATATCCGGCATTGATTTTCTGTCCGGATTTAAAAATCTTTCAAACAATAAATTATATTTTATAGGATCGATGTTGGTAATGCCGATGCAATAGGCAACCACACTGCCTGCTGCAGAACCACGGCCAGGGCCAATAAAAACACCGCGTTCTCTGCCCACTTTTATAAAGTCACTTACAATTAAAAAATAACCGGCAAAGCCCATTGTTTTTATGGTGAACAATTCAAACTCGAGGCGTTCACGAATTTCTTCTGTTATTTCTCCATAACGGTTTTTTGCGCCTTCATAAGCAAGATGATTTAAGTAATTTGACTGATTGATGTTTTTATCATCGCTTGTTTGAAATGCCTGCGGAACAGGAAACGCAGGCAACAAAATGTCTTTCTTTAAATTCAAAGTTTCAATGCGGTCAACAATAATATTTGTATTGTCTAATGAATGCGGAACATCATTAAAAGTTTCCATCATTTCATCAGGCGATTTAAAATAAAACTGATCGTTTGGAAATTTAAAACGGCGGTTTTTTACATGCATATCATCGTTCACAAAATCGTCATAGCCGGGCGTTGCCTGTTTTTCTCCTGTGTTGATGCAGAGCAAAATATCATGCGCATTAAAATCGTCTTTTTCTGTATAATGACTATCGTTGGTTGCAATAACAGGCACATTAAATTTCTTTGAAAATTTCAGCAATGCAGCATTTACTTTATTTTGATCGGGAATATTATGCCGCTGAATTTCTATAAAATAATCATCACCAAATAAAGTATGCCACCACTGAAACTCTTGCTCTGCCTGTGTTTCACTTAAATGCAAAATAGATTGCGGCACATAAGCGCCGATGCAGCATGTTGTGGCAATAATGCCTTCGTGATATTTTTCAATCAGCTTTTTATCAATGCGCGGATACTTGCTGTAATAACCTTCAATAAAACCAAGCGATGTAAGCTTAATTAAATTTTCATAACCTTTTTTATTTTTTGCTAATAAAACCTGGTGATAACGTTCATCTTTTTGTTCTTTCGAAAAAGTTTTTCTGTGCATGTCTTCAACCACATAAAATTCACATCCAATAATTGGCTTAACAACTGGCTCCCGTTTTTCTTTACCGTTTTCATCAACACCAACAACACGCGTATTATTCCATGCCTGCTTTACAAATTCAAACACGCCAAACATGTTTCCATGATCTGTTATTGCCAGCGCCGGCATGTTATGTTTTGCTGCTTTTTTGTATAAAGAATCTATGCTGGCGGCGCCATCAAGCAAAGAATATTGTGTGTGAACATGAAGATGTGAAAAACGCATAACTATGTCTGATTTCTGATTTGTTGATGTTTGATTTTCGGTTGACAGTTGACCGTTAACGGTTGACCGATATGAACCGTCAAATTTCCGAAATAGCGTCCAAAGAAACACACACTGTTTTGCACATTTTACATATTGTTAATGAAACCGGTAAAACTTATGCACGTTACTCAGCGTTGTACTAAATGAAATTTATATTGCGTTCCTTCAATGAATTTAAGATTAACACAAATTATTTGCCTGCTGTTAATTTTAAGCAGTTGTAAAAGCTTGCAACGCATTTCTTCACGCAATAATTCTTCTGCTGAAACAGCTTCATCAAAAAAAAGAAATACCCAATTTCTTAATAACATCAGCATAACGCCGGGCGAAAAAAAGAATAATAATTATAGTTATAAAAGCAATAATCATTCAAACAATAAAAAATATTATAACCATTACGCTGCTTCATCATTCAATATAGAAAATGCAAACTGGCTGCAAATTAAATATGCTATAATGATGGATGTGCCGGTTGAACAATTAACTAACCTGCCTTTGCTGCAGCAAATAGATCACTGGTGGGGAACGCGTTATTGTTTAGGCGGTAATGATGAAAATTGTATTGATTGCTCTGCTTTTACGCAAACAATATTACGCAATGTTTATGGTGTTAATGTGCCTCGAACTGCAAATGAACAATACGATTTTTCAACGCATATAAAAGATGAAGATTTGCAGGAAGGCGACCTTGTTTTTTTTAAAAGCGGCCGCACAATTTCTCACGTGGGTTTATATATTGGCAACTTTAAATTTGTGAATGCATCTACAAGCGGCGGTGTTACAATTAGTGATTTGAATGATGATTACTGGAGTAAAAAATATGTTGGTGCAGGAAGAGTGATTCAATGAATTTTGAAAGCGATAAATTAAACTGCTGCTAAATTTTTTTTAATACCGGAACGGCCATCATAGGTGATGCATCAATAAAATCTACAGGCTGAATATCTCCGGGAAAATTAAAGCGATAATTTTTTTTGGTAATGCTTCCTGTAACCGTAAGCGCTGTATTGCCAATGTATTTAAACATAATAATTTGATTGTTTTGAACAGGTACAGGCGCTTCAGCTTTTTGACTATAATTTTTATGAACAGTGTTTAATTGAGATCTTAACGAAGTAACTTTTTTTCCGCAGTTGCACATGATAAAAGTTTTAAGTAAATGATTTGTATATTATCGTTTAATCTTCATGATATGCTGGCGGTTCATCAGAATTATTTTTTGTTGTTGCCTGTTCAAGCAAACAAGCTGCACCAGATAAGGCAAGCCATATTAAAAATTTTTGCCACAAGCTTGTTCCTAACCAAATTCCAAAAGGCAAAGCTATCCAAATACTCAGGCAATAAAAACATCCAATCAAACTTGCCAAAAAACCGGTTCCCGCTTTTTTTCTAATTAAAAAGATAACATCAAACGGGCCATCTTCTTTACTAAATAAATGTGTAAGCCGCCACACTACCAAAACTGATAATATAAAGTAAGAAATAATCATTAAAAATTGTTTTGGCTTTACTGATTATAAATCGAAAAATAATATGTTTGGTTAACAGTACTGCAAGTCTATTTTTTCCAATCCTGTATTCTTGTTTTGGCAACATCAACTAACTGCAAAGCATCGGGCGTAAGTTTTAATAAAAACATACTGCCAATTAATGCAGATGAAAATAATACGGAACGAAGTATAATGCCCATCCATCCGTTCATGCTGACCAATAAAAAATATATTATAGTAATGGAAGCAACACCTAATAAAACTGTATAAATAGTTTCAGTATTAAAAGGCTGCATATTAAACCTGCGGCGCAAAAATTCGTAACGAATAAAGTTATAAACTACCTGCGAAATAAGTTCTGCATAAGCAGGGCCGATAATGCCATAGCGTTGAATTAAAAAGTACGCCAGCGGTATACGCAACGAAAGCAAAACAACGCCTGTAAAAAATTCAAACTTCCAGAGTGTAGAGGTAGCAATAATTACAGAATTTACTCCTGTGCCTGCATCAATAACTTTGGCTATGCCTAAAACAAACACAACGCCAAGCCCGGCAGCATATTCATTTTGTATATGCAACAAATTGATGCCTTGCGAAACATTCAGCCATACATTTCCAAAAATAAAAAGAGAAAGCAACAGCATATTTATACTTGAACGATGATAAATGCGGTTGATCTCAGTAAAATTTTTATCCTTCCAGGCTCTTGACAAAACGCCTGTTGAAATTGACGTTATACTGCGTTGCGGAATTTCAATTAAATTGGCAACATACGCTGCCAAACTAAACACTGCAGTTGAAGCAAGGCCAATTTTACTTGCAATTAAAATACCGCTGATGGTTATAGCAACGGCATTTAAACACACGCCGCCAAAAACAAAAAATTGCAAGCCTATCATTTTCTTAATAAATTTTTTTGTAACGCGGCTTATTGTAAATGTTATGTTGAACTGGTGAATGCGCCACAAATAAATTACCATGATGCATGCAATAATTAAATATAACAGCGAAAACAAATACATGAATTGTGTAAATGATATCAGCTTAAAATAAAATAGCAAAATGAATACGGTTGTAATAATTCTTAATACGGTTTCTTTTAATGCATTTGTTACAACCGTTTTTTGCAAAGCCCATGAATAACCTTCAAGCACAGCAAAAAATAAATATCCTAAACTAAAAGGATAGATGAGATAATAAAAATCAAGAAACAACGGAGAACGCTCACTGAATTTGCGAACAACATAAGGCTCAAACACAATGCCTGTAAGCGTTACAAGCAAAAAGCCGATAACAGATACTAACTAAAACCCAGGTAAGCAGATCATTTTTTTTATCAGGAAGATTGTCTTTATAATATGGATAAAATTTGTATAAAACAGGAATTGTACCCAGGCTTGCAAAAGCAAAAATGTTTTGAGCGAAATCAACAAATAAGCGTGTTAATCCAAACTGATCGGTTGTAAAAGAGCCATTCTTTGAATAAAAATACATGTTGAAAGCGCCCACCAAAAAACCAAAATAAACAATAATGCTTGATTGGATGGTTTGCTTTCTTATGCCCGGCATTTTGTGCTTTTAAAACAAGATGATGTGTTGATTATTTCCAATTGCCCAATAATCTTCTTACAACAATTATTTCACCTGTATGATAACTTGTATGATCTGCAATTAATATGGCTTCCCGCACAAGATTTTGCCCGCTGCCATGTTGAAATGGTTTAAAAATATTTTCAGTGTTTTTTAATAGTTCAATAAATTCATCAAGATCATCATTTATTGTTTGCAGACAGTTTTTCCACTCGGTTTCATTTTTTGGTGCTGCATCTTTTGTCCAGTAATCGTCGGGCCAGTTTAATTTTTTGTAATTTTTATTGGCCGAAAAATCGAGTATATCTTTTTGCGCAATACGAATGTGTTCTGTTATTTGCCAGATACTGTACGGAAGATTGTTTGGAATTTTTCCAAGATCTTCAAACGGAATATTTTTTACAGCATCAATAAAAGATACATGCGCATTTCCCTTCTTTAATAATGATACCAGTTCTTGTATAAGGTTATTTTTTTCAGCGGTTTCTTTCATAAAAACAATATTAACTATAAAAATTTAGGAATGAGCATTGGTGTTTTGCGTTTGTATTGAATATAATCGAAGCCAAAATTTTTTATCAATTTTTTTTCTTCGAAGTGAATGCCGATAATGGTATAAACTGTTATGCAAAGGCAGGAGAGGAGATTGCTTAATAATGGATGTAAAAAGAAAATACTCCATATAAGCAACAAGGTTGCAGTGTACAGCGGATGCCGCACATAATTATACAGGCTTGTTTTTATAAGTGTATCTGATTTTTTTGTTTTTTTTAAAATATCAGCACCGCTTAATTCAAAAAAAAATTTTCCTGTAAAAAAAATCATTACGGCGCCGCCAACTATAATGCCTGTAATTGCAATGATGGTTTCTGCGGTAGTTTGTTGCCAAAGCAAAAAACTATTTATTGTAAAATGATAAGCAACGATACTACTTACATTAAGCAAAGCAAAAATTGAATAAAGCATACGATAATATTTATATCTTTTCTTCATTAATTGCAGCAGCAATTTTTTGCATTTTTCAGATGCAAATATGCTGTGAAAAAGTGCAAATAAAATCCAAAGAAAAACAAGTATAAAATATTGCACAAACATGTATAATCTGATTTAATGACTTAACGTAAAGCTGCAAGCATTTAAGCTATGAATATAATTATATTATCTTCAGTTATAATCAAAAAAAAGCTTCGCATAAAGCGAAGCTTTTTTATCAATATATTCTTATTTAAAAATTACTTGCAGTGGAAATTGTTTGCCTGCCCTGTAAGCGGCCGCCTTTCATTAAGCCATCGTACTGCCGCATTAAAAGATGGGTTTCTATTTGCTGCAGAGTATCCAGAATTACACCCACCATAATTAAAAGCGAAGTACCGCCATAAAAAGTACTGAAACCTTGCGTTACGCCCAGCATTTGTGCAAAGCCAGGTAAAATACCAACAATAGCTAAAAATACTGCGCCGGGTAAAGTTATTTTATCCATAATGGCGCCGATAAAATCGGCAGTGGGCTGTCCGGGTTTTACACCAGGAATAAAGCCATTATTTCTTTTAAGATCTTCACCCATTTGTTTTGGGTTGAAAATAAGTGCCGTGTACAAAAAGGTAAATGCAATAACCATCACACCATAAATAACCATGTACCATGGATTGCTGTTGTTTGAAAATATTTTTACGATGCCTTGCGCCGTTTCCATTTGGGTAAAAGAAAATAGCGTTGGTAAAAACATAATGGCTTGCGCAAATATTATAGGCATTACACCGGCGCTGTTAACTTTCACAGGCAGAAATTGCCTGGCGCCGCCAAATTGCCGGTTGCCAATAATTTGTTTTGCGTAGTTAATAGGAATTTTGCGCACGCCTTGTATTAAAATAATCAGGCCCATAATAATGGCAACCAAAACGGCTATTTCAATAAGAAATATTAATAAGCCGCCGCCGCCTCTAACTTCTTTCTGCTGAAACTCTTGAATAACGGCCTGTGGCAGGCGGCCAAGAATTCCAATCATAATTATTATTGATGTTCCATTGCCTAATCCTTTGTCCTGAATTTTTTCTCCCAGCCACATTACAAACAAAGTTCCTGCGGTAAGAATTATTATGGTTGATGCAAAAAAATACGGTGCAAAACCCGGTAACAATGCCGGAGCATAAGCAGGTGTTTTTAAATACTGATAATAAGCACTTGCCTGTAAAGCAGTAACACCAACAGTTAAATAACGTGTCCACTGATTGATTTTTTTACGGCCGCTTTCTCCTTCTTTTTGCATCTTTTGAAACTGCGGAACAAGTATCGTCATCAACTGCATAAAAATAGAAGCAGAGATGTAAGGCATTACACCAAGTGCAAAAATAGAAGCGTGAGAAAAGGCACCACCGGCAAAAGTATCAAACAAACCGAGCAAACCATTATTGCTTGTGCTGGCTGCAGCCTGGTCTAATTTATTTGGATCTAAACCCGGCAGTACAATATGAACACCAACTCTATATACAAGAATAAGCGCCAGTGTTGTAATAATTTTATTACGCAGCTCCTCAATACTCCAGATATTCTTTATTGTTTCAATAAATTTTTTCACCGGGAAAAATTATGATAAATGAATGCATCAAATTTGATGCGGGGGCAAATATCGGTAAAATTATTTCAATATTTCAATGCTTCCGCCGGCTGCCTCAATAGCAGATTTTGCTTTCTCGCTTACAGCATTTACTTTAAAGCTCAGTTTGCCTGTTATTTCGCCATTACCTAAAATTTTTACTTTGTCAGTTTTGCCGATAAGACCGGTAGCATAAAGATTTTCAGTGCTGAATTCAGAAATTTCATATTTATCAGCAAGCTCATCAATTTGGCCAAGATTAAAAACTTTGTATTCAATACGGTTAATATTTTTAAAACCGCGTTTTGGTAAACGGCGTTGAATAGGCATTTGACCACCTTCGTGTGCCATTTTGCTTTTATAACCGGCACGGCTTTGGCCGCCTTTATTACCTTTTGTTGATGTGCCGCCTTTACCGCTGGCTTCACCGCGACCTAATCGTTTTTCTTTGTGAACTGAACCTTCTGCAGGTTTTAAATTATGTAGTTGCATTTATTTCAATTTGAAAATTGGTGAATTTGAAAATTTGAAAAATCGAATTGTAAGCGTGCTAACATCTTCAAATTAGCGCATTTTCAAATGTTCAAATTAGTTGTAATTCTTCTACTTTTACCAAATGATCCACTTTACGAATCATTCCTAAAATCTGGTCTGTAGCTTCAACTTCTTTTGTTGAATTGAGTTTATTTAAACCAAGCGCTTTTAAGGTAAGCTTTTGACGCTCCGGCCTGTCTATTCCGCTTTTAACCAGTGTTATTTTAATCTTTTTCATACCCCTGTAAGCCTAAAGGGGAATTTTTAATTTATTAAATGCCTTTTCTGCCCCTTAACGGGGGATGGGGGCTTTATCCCTGAAATACTTTACTTAATTTAATATTGCGCTCTTTAGAAACCTGTAACGGCTCTCTTAATAACGTAAGCGCTCTAATGGTTGCCTTAACCACGTTATGCGGATTAGCTGAACCAAGACTTTTTGCCAATACATCGGTTATACCGGCGCTTTCCAAAACTGCACGCATACTGCCTCCGGCAATTACACCGGTACCATGTGCGGCTGGTTTAATTAAAACTTTTGCAGCACCTTCTTTTGCAAGCTGGTCGTGCGGAATAGTGCCATGCATTACGGGAACTTTTACCAGATTCTTTTTTGCATCTTCAATGCCTTTTGTAATTGCTTCCTGCACTTCTTTTGCTTTGCCTAAACCCTGGCCAACAACACCGTTTTCATTACCCACAACAACCAAAGCAGAAAAGCTGAATGTGCGGCCGCCCTTTGTTGTTTTTACAACGCGGTTTACTGAAACCACTTTTTCTTTCAGTTCAACTTCGCCGCCGGGCTTAACTTTATTTACGCTGATTTTTGCCATTTATCTTATATAATATTTGAATTAAAATTGAAGTCCGCCTTCCCTTGCGCCATCTGCCAATGCTTTTACCCGACCGTGATATAAATAACCACTTCTATCAAAAACAACTGCAGATATTCCTAAATCTGCTGCTTTACGGGCAATAGCAGCGCCAACCATTTTAGATTTTTCAAGCTTGGCAACTTTCTGCGCTTTCAGATCTTTATCAAGAGATGAAGCGGAAACCAATGTTTTGCCACTTACATCGTCAATTATCTGAACATAAATTTCTGTATTGCTTCTGAAAACAGACAATCTTGGCTTTTCGCCGGTACCAGCTATTTTATTGCGGATGCGATGCCTGATTTTTTGCCTTCTTAAAACTTTAGTATCCATAATAATTTGAAAATTTGAAATTTGAAAATTTGAAAATTACTGTTTCTTCATTAGCACATCAGCGCATTTTCAAATCAGCATATTATTTTCCTGCTGCTTTACCCGCTTTACGGCGAATAACTTCATTAGAATATTTAACACCTTTTCCTTTGTAAGGTTCAGGTTTGCGCAAGCTGCGGATTTTTGCTGCAACCTGGCCCAACAACTGCTTATCAGTTCCTTCAATAAATATTTTAGGGTTCTGACCTTTTTCTGTTGCTGTAGAAACCTTTAATTCTTTAGGTACTTCGAAAATAATATTGTGAGAATACCCTAAAGAAAGATCAAGCACATTGCCCTGGTTAGATGCTTTATAACCCACACCAACTAACTCGAGTTCTTTTTTATAGCCTTCCGTTACGCCTTTAACCATGTTGGCAATTAATGCACGATACAAACCATGCATTGCTCTGTGGCGAATCTGGTCTGTTGGTCTTGACAAATTCAAAACGCCATCAGCAGATTCTACAGTAATATCTCTGTCAACAGCTTCTTTCAATTCTCCTTTGGGCCCTTTTACAGTAATTACATTATCTTTTCCAACAGTGATATTTACACCACTGGGAACTGTAACCGGAGCTTTACCTATACGTGACATACAATTAATTTGAAAATTTATCAATTTGAAAATCTGAAGATGTTTTATAGCACATCAACCTATTTTCAATCAGCCTTATTTAAGATATATAACATAATACTTCGCCACCAACATTCTGTGCTTTGGCCTGCTTGTCGGTCATAACACCCCTTGATGTGCTTACAATGGCAACACCTAAACCGTTGATCACTCTTTTAAAATCAGCGGGTTTAGAATACTGGCGCAAACCAGGACGGCTGACTCTTTCCAAAGAGCGGATTGCCGGCTGCTTTGTGTTTGGATCGTACTTCAATGCTATCTTAATAAAGCCTTGTTTATTATCATCTTCAAATTTATACTTAAGGATATAACCCTGCTCGTATAAAATTTCAGTGATTCGTTTTTTTAAGTTAGACGCAGGAATTTCCACAACACGATGACCAGCCATTTGTGCGTTACGAACTCTTGTAAGAAAATCTGCTATGGGATCAGTTACCATCATTATAAAAAAATTGTATTGTAATTGAATTTACCAGCTTGCCTTTTTAACACCTGGAATTTTACCATCAAGCGCCATATCTCTGAAAACATTTCTTGACACACCGAAATATCCAACATAACCTCTTGGGCGGCCGGTTAACTGGCAACGGTTATGTAAACGAACCGGTGAAGCATTTTTCGGAAGTTTATCCAAACCTGCAAAATCGCCGGCTTCTTTTAAAGCAGCACGTTTTGCGGCATATTGTGCCACCATGCGCTCTCTTTTTCTCTGCCTTGCTTCAATTGATTTTTTAGCCATAATTGTTTTTAAAATTCTATATTTAAATTCGAAATCTGAAATTTAAAGACCGGTCAGATTTCGGATTTTTAATTATTTATTGCTTTTTAAACGGCATTCCCAGTTCTTTTAATAACTCGTATGCTTCTTCATTGTTTTTGCCTGATGTAACAAATGTTATATCCATTCCTGTTATCTTATTCACTTTATCAATATCAATTTCAGGAAAAATAATTTGCTCGGTAACGCCTAAAGTATAATTACCGCGGCCATCAAAAGATTTATCGTTGATGCCTTTAAAATCACGTACACGTGGCAATGCTACTGCAATAAGCCTGTCGAGAAATTCATACATCTTTTCACCACGCAAAGTAACCCTTGCGCCAATTGGCATTCCTTTACGCAACTTAAAGTTTGAAATATCTTTCTTACTATATGTTGCAACTGCTTTCTGACCGGTGATTTGTGAAAGCTCTTCAACAGCTACTTCAACTAATTTCTTATCAGCAACAGCGCCGTTTACGCCGCGATTTATAGCGATCTTTTTCAGCCTGGGCGTTTGCATCACGCTTTTGTAACCAAACTTTTTTACCAATGCAGGAACCACTTCGTCCTTATATTTTTTGGCTAATCTTGGAGTATATTTTTCTGTGCTCATTATTTAATTACCTCCCCTGATTTTTTTGCAGTGCGAACCAGTTTACCATCTTCTCGGCTGCGTTTAACTTTTGTTGGCACACCGGCTTTTGCATCCCACAACATAACATTGCTGATGTGAATGGGAGCTTCTTTTTTTACCAATCCGCCTTTAGTATTTTGTGCCGAAGGTTTTGTATGCCGTGTCATCATGTCTACACCTTCAACCACTACACGTGCCTCTTCAGGAAGAACTTTTAAAACCTTGCGTGGTTTATAGATGGTTTTGCCATCTTCTTTACGCGGCTTACTGTTACCCGAAATAACAATAACCATGTCTCCCTTTTTAATATTAAACTTCGGTTTAAATCTGTTACTCATTTTCTAAGCTTTGAGCTATTAGCTGCGAGTTGCGAGCTTTTAGCAATATAAATATCTTTTTAACGGCTCGTAGCTTAAGGCTCGTAGCTCGTTGCTTTTTATAATACTTCCGGTGCTAACGATATAATTTTCATGTAACCTTTATCTCGTAATTCTCTGGCAACCGGCCCGAAAATACGGGTGCCTCTTGGCTCATCGGATGCATTTAATAATACAACTGCATTATCATCAAACCGGATATAAGAACCATCTTTTCTGCTTAATTTATTTGTTGTACGAACAATTACAGCTTTTGAAACAGTTCCTTTTTTTACACCACCGCTGGTATCGCATCTTTAACGGTAACAACAATTTTGTCTCCGATCTTCGCATAATCCTGCCCGCTGTTTCCTAAAACACGGATGCACAATACTTCTTTGGCACCGCTGTTATCTGCTACGTTTAAACGACTTTCCTGCTGAATCATTTTTTTAAGCTTTAGTCTTAGCTTCCAGCTTGAGAATTATTTAAACTCTTTGAAGTATGCAGCTCAACTTATCGCTCACGACTCGCAGCTCTTATTTCGCTTTCTCTATTACTTCAACCAAACGCCAGCGTTTAGTTTTGCTTAATGGGCGTGTTTCCATTATTCTAACAATATCACCAATTGTGCACTCGTTTTTTTCATCGTGTGCATGAAAGCTGGTGGTTTTTTTTACGAACTTTCCGTAGATAGGGTGTTTTACTTTTCTTTCAACAGCAACAATGATGGTTTTATCCATTTTGTTGCTGCGCACCACGCCGGTTCTTGTTTTGCGTAAATTTCTTTCCGCCGTTTTTGTTTACTTCTGCCATTATATTAGAGCTTGTAATGTTCTGTTTTTTAATTCCGTTTTTAAACGGGCAATATCTTTACGAAGGCTGCGAATGCTTATTGGATTTTCAAGCGGAGAAATGGCATGTGCAAATTCCAGCTTCTTTAAGCGAAGTTCGTCTTCCTGTAATTCGTGCCTTAAGATCATTCTCGTTAAGGTCTTTCAAACTTTTATTAAAATCAATTCTGTCAGCCATTTTTATTAATTTGAAAATTCAATAATTTAAAAATTTGAAAATGAATTATAATGATTGTTGTTTCATTAGCACATTACCATATTTTCAAATTAGCACATTGTTATAAATCTCTTCTTTGTAACAAATTTTGTTTTAATAGGCAACTTTTGAGAAGCCAGATGCATTGCTTCCTTGGCAACCTGTTCCGTAACACCATCGCATTCAAACAAAATACGGCCTGGTTCTACCACAGCAGCCCAAAACTCAGGGTTACCTTTACCTTTACCCATTCGCACCTCCAGCTGGTTTTCTGGTAATTGGTTTGTCAGGGAATATGCGGATCCATACATTACCTTCACGTTTCATTGATCGTGTCATTGCCTGACGTGCAGCTTCAATTTGACGGTTGGTTATCCAGATCGGTTCCAGATGCTTTTAAACCGTAAGAACCAAATGCAATAGTAGTGCCTCGTTTTGCAACGTTGCGTATTCTTCCTTTTTGCACCTTTCTGTGTTTTGTTCTTTTTGGCTGTAACATATTTTAAGCTTTAGCTATCAGCTTCGAACTTTGTGCTTTTAACCTTTAGCTAATTATATTCTTTTTTATGGCTCGTGGCTCATTAGCTCACGGCTCATCAACTTCTTCAATTATCTTCTGTTATCTCTTCTTCCACCGCCGCCACCGCCGCGGTTATCACGTTCTCCGCGATGTCCTCCGCCGCCTCCGCGATGATCACGGTCACCACCTCTGTCTCTGTCGCCACCTGGTCTTCTATCCCTATGTTCACCGCCTTCGTTCTTACCACCAATAAAGTTTGGATTCAATTCTCTTTTGCCTAAAACTTCACCTTTACAAATCCATACTTTAATACCAATCTTTCCATAAACTGTAAGAGCAAATACGCTTGCATAATCTATATCCATACGGAAAGTGTGCAACGGCATACGACCTTGTTTGATTTCTTCGGTACGTGCAATTTCCGCACCGCCTAAACGGCCGGCAACTTTTACTTTAATTCCTTCAGCACCCATGCGAAGTGGATGAAGCAATCGCCATTTTAATGGCTCTTTTATAGTTGATACGATTTTCAATCTGGCGTGCAATGTTATCTGCAACTATGGTTGCATCTAGTTCAGGGCGACGAATTTCAAGAATGTTGATCTGAACATCTTCCTTGCTGGTAAGTTTTTTCAACTCTTCTTTGATCCTGTCAACTTCACCACCACCTTTACCAATGATAATACCCGGTTTTGAAGTATGAATGGTTACAATGAGTTTACCCAACGTACGCTCAATAACGATCTTTGAAATACCGCCTTTGTTGATACGTGCATTCAGATAATTTCTTATCTTATTATCCTCGATGAGCTTGGTGGCAAAATCTTTTTTGCTGCCATACCAGTTGCTTTCCCATCCGCGGATAATACCTAACCTGTTACCAATTGGATTTGCTTTTTGACCCATGTTTTGAATTTGAAAATTTGGAAATTTGATAGTGTTAAAATCAAATTTTCAACTTTTTAGTTTTATTTTAAATGTGCCAACTGAATTCATTTTAAAATTGGCTAATTATCAAATTATTTATTTACTATCAACAATAATTGTTACATGATTGCTGCGTTTGCGCACCCTGTAACCACGACCTTGTGGTGCCGGGCGCATACGTTTTAAAACCCTTCCGCCATCTACAAAAACTGTTTTTACGATAAGATTTGCATCAGCGGCACTTTTATCAGTGTTACCCTGTTCCCAATTACTGATAGCACTTCTTAAAAGCTTTGCTAAAGGCGTTGCACTATGCTGCGGATGATGTTCTAAAATGCCCAGCGCTTTTTCAACCTGCATTCCACGAATTACATCAGCCAGCAAACGCATTTTGCGTGGCCCTGTTGGATAATTTTTAAGTTTAGCTACTGCTTCCATTTATTTATTGTTTGATGTTGAATGTTTGAAATTTAATGTTTTGTGGAACTTTAAACTTTAAACTTCAAACTTTACAACTATTTATTTACTTCCTGAATGCCCTCTAAAATTTCTTGTTGGCGCAAATTCACCTAACTTATGACCAACCATAAATTCTGTTACATAAACAGGAATAAATTTATTGCCATTATGAACAGCGAAAGTATGACCAACAAAATCAGGTGTAATGGTAGAGCGGCGGCTCCATGTTTTAATAACTGATTTTTTGTTTTTACCCTCGTTGATGTTCAGCACTTTTTTATCCAGTTTTACGTCAACGTAAGGACCTTTTTTAATCGAACGACCCATTCTATTTTTAGGTTTTAGATTTTAGATTTTAGATTTCATGCAATTTGAAATCGCCAATCTGCAATTATTTTATTTTGCCAGCTTTCTTCCATTCTTACGCTGAAGGATAAGCTTGTTACTTGCCTTACCACGTTTTCTTGTAATTTGTCCTTTAGCATATTTGCCGGTTCTGCTTCTTGGATGGCCGCCTGAAGCTTTACCTTCACCACCACCCATCGGATGATCAACCGGGTTCATTGCAACACCACGGTTACGGGGGCGAATGCCTCTCCAGCGGTTCCTTCCTGCCTTACCCATTGTTTGCAAATTATGGTCACTGTTTGAAACAACGCCAACCGTTGCATAACAATTCACCAATACTCTACGCAATTCTCCTGAAGGCATTTTTAAAACAGCATATTTATCTTCCTTACCTGTAAGCTGAGCAGATGAACCTGCGCTTCTTGCTAATTTAGCACCCTGGCTTGGCTGCATTTCAATGTTGTGTACGTTTGTACCAAGCGGCATATTTTTTAATTGTAATGCATTGCCAATTTCGGGAGCTACAGCATCACCGGCAATAATTGTTGCGCCAACTTGCAAACCCTGCGGTGCAATAATATATCGCTTTTCACCATCTGTATATTCAACCAAAGCTATAAATGCTGTACGGTTTGGATCATATTCAATAGATACAACTTTAGCTGCTATATCTTTTTTATTGCGCTTAAAATCTATAATGCGGTATTTCTTTTTATGACCGCCGCCCATGTAACGCATAGAGCGATGCCCCTGTGCATTGCGACCAGCAGTTTTAGACACCGGTTCAAGCAAACTTTTTTCAGGCTCGTTGGTAGTTATTTCAGCATAGGCATTACCAATTCTCCAACGCATGCCTGCTGTAACCGGTTTGTATTTTTTTAATGCCATAGTACCTAAATCCCTAAAGGGAAATTTTGCCCTAAATCCCTAAAGGGATTTAATGAGCGGTTTATAATCGAAATTTCAATTTCTCTTTTTGCCTGTCTCCTTTTTAGGGATAGGGCTAAATATTCGCGTATAAATCAATTGTATCGCCTTCAGCCAGTGTAACCAAGGCTTTTTTATAAGCCGGTCTTACACCTTTTACAAAACCAGCTTTTGTAAACTTGGTTTTGTTTTTTCCGGGAGATACCAGTGTGTTCACATCCACCACAGAAACGCCGTAGAAATCTTCCACTGCTTTTTTAATTTCAAGCTTATTCGCTCTGCGGTTTACTTTAAAAGCATAACGTTTCAGCTTTTCCTGCTGTGCATTTGCTTTTTCTGTAAGAATGGGTTTTATTAAAACCTCTGCTAACTGCATCTTATTTAATTTGAAAATTTAATATTTGAAAATTCATACACCTTATTATCACATTCACACATTTTCAAATCTCACATTAGTTATGCTTCTGCTTTTTCTTCGCTAACCTCAGCTTCGTCAACAAAAATCTTTGCTGCACCTTCTGTTAGTATTACTGCATCTGCGTTTACAATATCATAAGTATTTAAATCTGTTAACGCACAGCTTTGTACTTTTTCAATATTGCGAAGGCTTAAGTATAAATTATCGTTCAATTCGTCTGTAACAAATAATGCCTTCTTACCACTTAACTGCCAGCTTTTTAATGCATCTGCAACCTGTTTGGTTTTAGGCGCTTCAAATGCTAAATCTTCAACCACCAATAAAGCATTATTTTTTGTTTTGTAAGATAAAGCGCTAATCTTAGCCAGATCTTTTACTTTTTTGTTCAGCTTAAAATCATAGCGATGCGGCTTAGGACCAAAAACAGTACCACCACCTTTGTATAAAGGATTACGAATGTTACCTTTTCTCGATCCGCCGGTACCTTTTTGACGATGAAGCTTGCGGCTTGCACCATGCACTTCAGCACGGGTTTTCACTTTATGTGTACCCTGGCGCTGTGCAGCCTGGTATTGTTTAACAGCCAGATAAATTACGTGATCATTTGGCTCAATGCCAAAAATATCATCAGGCAATTCCAATGTTCTGCCGGTCTTTTCGTCCTTTATATTTAAAACATCAACTTGCATTTTTATTATTTTAAACCTAAGGTTTCAAAACTTCAAGATTTGATTATTTCTGAATTAAAACAATTGAGCCGTTATGACCCGGCACAGAACCACTGATAAGAATATAATTTTTATCAGGAAATATCTTTACCACTTTCAAACCTTTCAGCTTTACCCGGTCGCTGCCCATTCTGCCCGCCATGCGAACGCCTTTAAATACACGGGATGCATCGGAAGAGTTACCAATTGAACCCGGTGCACGTGAACGATCATGCTGACCATGCGACTGGCCGCCTACGCCATGAAATCCATGACGTTTTACAACACCCTGAAAACCTTTACCTTTTGTTGTGCCAACAACTTCAACTTTTTCACCTTCGGTGAAAATGTCAACGGTAATAGTTTCGCCCAAATCTTTTTCAATAGTATAATCGCGGAACTCTTTTACGAATTTTTTAGGAGCAGTGTTTGCTTTTGCAAAGTGATTTGTTTCGGCTTTAATGGAGTGCTTTTCATTTTTATCGCCGAATGCCAGCTGAAGAGAAGCGTAACCATCAGAATCTTTGGTTTTAACCTGGGTTACAACGCAGGGGCCAGCTTCAATAATGGTGCAGGCTGTTTGTTTGCCATCGGAGCCAAAGACGCTGGTCATCCCAATTTTTTTTCCAATAATTCCTTTCATTTATTTGCGGTTTTCGCCCCGCATGGTTGTAAGGACTGCCGTAATTACGGCATCGATCCTCTGTTTGCCACCGACCTTTTCTTTTGTTTCCCAATTTTAATTGGGAGAGAAGTACCGGCAGTAAACAAACCTCGAAGGGCTTGTTTATATTTTGTCTGAACCGGGATTTGGGTAAATTTATCCTGATTTAAACGGATACTCAAATCAATTCAGAATTACTTTTCAGAGCTCTTTTTTTCGTCTGTCTGAGAGATTGAGAGATGATTTTATTTATAAGAACTTATTAATCCTGATATCTATCCTAATCCTTCAAAATCCAGGTTCAGACTTTTACGCTTTTATCTCAACTTCAACACCAGTTGGCAAATCCAGCTTGCTTAATGCATCTACAGTTCTTGATGAAGAAGTGTAAATATCCAGTAAGCGTTTATGTGTAGCGAGCTGAAATTGCTCACGGCTCTTTTTGTTTACGTGTGGTGAACGCAATACGGTAAAAATTCTTTTATGTGTTGGAAGAGGAATTGGGCCTGTTACAACTGCGCCGGTGCTGCGTACAGTTTTTACAATTTTCTCAGCAGATTTATCTACCAGGTTGTGATCGTAAGACTGTAATTTTATTCTTATTCTTTGAGACATACTTCAAACCAAAATTTTCATTTTGGGAGCGCAAAGGTATAAGTATATCTGATATAGAGCAAGCTTTTAAGAAAGTTTTTTAATTATTCTTTTTATAAATCATCAATATCATCAATTCAATCCGCCAAACAAACTGTATTTACAGCAAGCCAATGCTTTCATAAAATCTCTTCTTTGCATACAATGCACTGTTTTTATAATTAGAATGGTATATATTTAGCTATCTGGTAACCATAAAATTAATTCATGAAAAAACTTATTGTATTTCTGTCAATTTTATTTTCTTCAACATTGGTTCATGCGCAGTTACGAAAAATACCTTCTGAAGTTACAGATTCTTTTAAAGTAAAATATCCTGATGCGTCTAATGTGGAATGGAGAGATAACCTCACCAATTTTGAAGCAACATTTAAACAGGATACCGATGAATGCAGTGCTCAATTTAATTCAAAAGGAGAGTGGAAGCAAACCGAAAAGAAAATGAGTTTTGATGAACTGCCTTCTGCTGTTAAAGATGGATTTAATAAAAGTAAATACAGCGACTGGAAGCCGGGCACTTCAAAATTTATTCAGCAAAAAGACAAGGATGCTGTTTATAAAGTGTATGCTGAAAAAAACAGTCTTGTGCAAAAAGTTTTTCTTTATTTTAATGAAAAGGGACAACTGGTAAGAGAAGCGCCGGGATATAAGACTATAAGTTACAAATTAAATTATGGGTTTGAAGGCGCATTATTCATTTAAAGTGATGGATTTAATTGCAAATTAATTGCATAAACAACTTATCTTAATTTTGAAAGTATTATTTCTAATTGAAATTAAGTAAAATAACATTGGAACTTAGAAACACTTAAACTTTAAACTTACTGCAGGAAGCATATATTGTAGCCGGTTTTCGAACGGCTGTTACAAAATGAAAAAAAGGCGGGTTTCGGTTTTATCGTCCCGATGATTTTGCGGTTGAAGTGATTAAAGGTTTGGTGGCCTCACTTCCGCAATTAGAGGCAAAATTTATAGATGATGTGATTGTTGGTAATGCCGTTCCTGAAGCCGAACAAGGCTTGCAGTTTGGTCGCATCATTGCTGCCAAAGCCTTGGGTATTGAAGTGCCTGGCATCACCATTAATCGGTACTGCGCAAGCGGCCTCGAAGCCATTGCCATAGCCACGGCAAAAATTAGAACCGGCATGGCAGATTGTATTGTTGCAGGCGGGACAGAAAGCATGAGCCTTGGTGCCAACAGCGGGCTGGAAAACAGTGCCTTCGTATACACATTGCTAAAGATGAACCCGATTATTATTTGAGCATGGGCTTAACGGCCGAAGCGGTTGCCAAAGAATATAAAGTAAGTCGTGAAGAGCAGGATGAATTTTCCACACATTCTCATCAAAAAGCGGCAACGGCTTTGCAAAACGGTTATTTTAAAAAGGGCATTTTGCCTATCGCAGTATGAACAAATTTATGTAGATGAAAAGGGCAAACGCAAAAGCAAAACGTATACGGTTGATACCGATGAAGGAGTGCGTGCAGATACTACACCGGAAATACTGGCAAAACTAAAACCTGCTTTTGCAGCTAATGGCAGCGTTACGGCAGGCAACTCATCGCAAACCAGTGATGGTGCTGCTTTTGTGATTGTCATGAGCGAAACACTTATTAACCAATTGAACTTACAACCCATTGGAAGATTAGTGAATTGTGTAAGTGCCGGTGTACATCCGCGCGTTATGGGCATTGGGCCTGTAGCTGCGGTTCCAAAAGTATTGAAAGCAGGCGAACATGAATTTGGAGGATATTGAATTGATTGAATTGAATGAAGCGTTTGCTTCGCAATCGGTAGCCGTTATTCGCGAATTGGGTTTGAATCCTGATATTGTAAACATCAATGGTGGCGCAATTGCTTTAGGACATCCGCTGGGCTGCACCGGCGCAAAGCTTACCATTCAAATTGTTGAACGATATGAAACGATTGAATAAAAAATACGGGATGGTAACGGCTTGTGTTGGCGGTGGCCAAGGCATTGCAGGTGTGATTGAAAATATTTCTTAACCTCATCAAAAAATAAATCGCTGCTACGCTGCAACTGCATCTTTTTTTGCCTGGGGTAAACCTTTGTTTTCAGTAAATAATTTAAACAAGCTTTCATTTATAAAATGATCCCATCCTTTTTTGCAATTTTCGTAACATTCAACATCTGGTGTTAAACCAACGTGCGTCATTTCAATTTTTGTTTCATCTTTTTCATGAGATATTTCCCAAACTATTTTAGTGTTTTTCCATTCTTTTTTATCATTCAGCCACGGCAGGTGGCAATCGGTTACGAGCCAAACAATTTTATTTTCAGGATGTATTTCGGTTATTTTAAAAACAACGAAAGTTTCTCCGAAACGCACCGTAAAAACATCGTTGAGTTTTTTAGCGCTGCCTTCAAAATTGGCAGTCCACCAATCATTAACGTCAGCAATTTTTTCAAATGCTTCTTTAGCTGAAATGTGTGCAGTAATGCTGCTGTGATAATCTTGTGTTTTCATTTTTTAATTTTTTTGTTTAATAAATTTTCAAGTTTTTTAAGTTTGGTATCCCAGAAATTATCGAAGAAGTTTATCCATTTTTTTAGTTCATTAAATCCATCCTGTTTAAGGGTGCAATATCTTTCCCGGCCAATATCCTGTATTGAAATAAAGCCTGCTGTGTATAATATTTTTATGTGTTTTGAAACAGCAGGCCGGCTCATATCAAAATTTTCGGCCAGAGTATTTATAGTAAAGCTGTTCTTTGAAAGCAACTGTAATATTTGCCTTCTGCTTGGGTCTGCAATTACCTGAAATACATCAAGTGTTGGCTGTGCCATTTTTTAATGTGTTTATGCGTTCTGCAATTTTTTGAATGTTTTTAAGCCAGCCAGCATCCATGGCAGCAATAATGGTAAGGTTTGATGTTTCTTTAAATCCGCTATGCACCAATTGAAGTTCAGTCCCATTTTCTTTTTCGTGCAATGTCCATACAACAACAGAATCAATTGTAATTTCATTGCCATCTCCGCATTGCCATGAATACGAAAGTTTTTTTAAAGGAATAATTTCTAATACGGTGCAATAAACATTGCCATCAAAATTTATTGAAGGTGCTGCTTGACTTTTAAATTGAAAGTGATGGCCCTGTTTCAGTTCAAAATCATTTTTCATTAACCATTGCTCCATCAAATCCGGCTTGGTTAAATAATCCCAAACAATTGCCGGCGAATTGGGAAAGAAGAATTCGTGTGTGATGTTTTTTATCATAATATGTAACTTTTAAGTTACGCAAACTTATATGTAACTTTTGAGTTACCCAAATTTTTTTTTCATTTTTCATTAAAAAATTTTATCTACAGAAAAAATGTTGGTGAATGATTTGTTTTTGATTGAATGCAGTTTGATTGATGCTACATTAATTTTAAGGAGATGATTTTACGGCAATATATTCAACATGATATTTTTTGCCGATGATATAACTTGATGTATGCGTTAATGCTAATGCAATGCCTAAAGCCAGGACGCCGGTTGCAATACTTAAATTTGGAATATTATCTGAACCAAAAACGGGATCATTATTACTGAGCGTATTTATTACATTCAATAAAAGATAACCGCCGCCGGCTATCTCGAAGATCAAACCATTTTTTACATAACTAAAGCCTTTATCTTTTTTAGGAAAAGCTTTTATTGCATTGAAATTAACTTTCATTAAACCATAATAAATTGTATCAATAAAATTCAATCCAAGCCTGTTTATATTAGTTTGAAGCATGTAGGGTCTAAGCGTTAAACTGTCATCTTGTATCTTAAAAATTATTGCATCTAACCACTGGCCGTTTTTTAGCTGCAGCGTAATATAACTTTCACGAAACCAGGTTTGCAAAACCTTATTATTTTTTTTCAGTTCAATAAAATCAGATTGTGCAAAAGAAGAAGCAAATAATAAGCTTACAATAATTAAAAGTATGCAGCGCTTCATTTTTAAAAATACAAAGCTGCATGGTAATAGCTTGTTAAAGCTTGCCTGCATGTGCGTCGCGTATAAAAATTGTAATAATTATAGCAATGCCAAACCCAATCAATATAAAACCTGAAATGCGGTTTATAAGATGAATGTTATGCGGTGTAAGTTTTAATCTTATTTTATTTGCAAGCAACACTTTTGTGGTGTCTGATGTTAAATTAAACATCAATGCTATTAAAAAAACAATAAAGCGGTATTGTTCGGGATGATCTACAAGTTTTGAATCGGCCGTTATGGTTGCAGTAGCTGCAAACCAAAATAAAAATGATCCGGGATTAAGCGAATTCATAAAAAATCCTGAGAAAAAAATTCCTGCCAAATGGTGTGCCCGCAAGTTGTTTATCATCAGCATTCCATTTTCCGCAGTTTGTACCTTGCGAAAGAAAAAATTATAAACCCCCAACGCTATTAATAAACTGCTGCCTGCAATACCTATAACTAATTCATGCTGCATCACCGCATCAAATAAATGCGTGAACAAATTACAAATAAGCACCAGCAAAACATCGCTTGCAGAAACGCCCGCAATAAAAGCATAACCGCCGCGATGGCCGTTATTAAGGCTTTGTTTAAGAATAGAAAAAATTATAGGTCCAACGGATATGCCCAATAGCAAGCCTAAAATTAATCCCTTCACTAATGGTTCAATCATTATGAAAATTAATTTGGGGCAAAATACAGAATAATTTTTTTTTGAAATATATAAGATGATGCTAAGAAATTAATAACGAAGTAGATAAAGTATGCCCTGAAGCCGAACGGCAATAATTTTTTATTGAGCGAAGTGGAAATAATGTTTTTTGTTTGATGATGCTGCAGTCATTTTTTGTTTACATACTTAAATGCAGCGGTGGCGTTTACTCATTGGATTAACCCATCACCTTATAAAAGATTTTAATGCGCATAACACTACTGAATATGAATTTACTAATATGCGCATACCGGTTAAATGATGTACTATGAAATTCTTCCTTCATTACCGGATGCACAAAAAATACATCAACAATTAAGAGGCTGGTCAAGAAAAAAAAGCATTGATCGGGCAAAATTTTCACAAATTGCAGCTTCTTTCACAATGTTAGAATATGAGCCATAGTAAATACAAAGATTTCGACTCCGCTCAATCTTCATCATCAACTGAATCATTGCACAATAAAAAAAGGCCTTCGGCTCCGCTCAGGGCTGGCATTCTTGGCGGCGGACAATTAGGCAGGATGTTATTACAAGCCGCAGCAAATTATGTGGTGGAAACTTATGTTTTGGAAAATGATGAACACTGCCCGGCAGCGCATTTATGCCATCATTTTATAAAAGGCGATATAAAAGATTTTGATGCTGTTTACAACTTTGGAAAAAACCTCGATGTGCTAACAATAGAAATTGAAGCAGTAAATGTTGAAGCATTAGAAAAGTTGGAAAATGAAGGGGTGAAAGTTTATCCAAAACCATCTGTTATAAAAATTATCAAAAACAAGATCATACAAAAGGAATTTTACAGATCAAATCAAATTCCATCGCCAGAATTTATCATCACCCAAAATATCAATGAACTAAAAAAGAATATAGATTTTTTGCCTGCAGTGCACAAAATTGGTCAGGGCGGTTATGATGGAAAAGGCGTGCAGGTTTTAAAAGATGCAACAACTGTTGACAAAGGCTTTGATGCGCCATCCGTTTTAGAAAAAATGGTTGATATACAAAAAGAAATTGCGGTAATAGTTGCCATGAATGATAAAAAAGAAACGGCGCTGTTTCCAGCAACAGAAATGATTTTTAATGCTGATTTAAATTTATTAGACTACCAGGTTTCGCCTGCAGAATTATCAGCAGAAGTTTTAGAAAAAGCAAATCACATTGCGCTGCAGCTTATTAAAAGTTTTGATAGTGCCGGTTTATTTGCAATAGAAATGTTTGTTGATAAAAATAATAATGTGCTGATTAATGAAACTGCACCACGTGTACACAACAGCGGCCATCATACCATTGAAGCAAATTATTGCAGCCAGTATGATATGTTGTGGAGAATTATGCTGGATTATCCTTTGGGAAACACTGCGGCAATTCTGCCTTCATCTATCGTAAATATTTTAGGAGAAGACGGTTATACCGGCGCTGCAAAATATAAAGGCTTGAATGAAGTATTAAACATGAAAAATACTTTTGTGCATTTGTATGGAAAAGCACAAACCAAACCTGGAAGAAAGATGGGCCATGTAACGGTGATGAGTGCAGATAAAAATGAGTTGATTGAAGAGGTGAATAAAATAAAAAAAACACTTAAAGTTTGTAGTTAGTAGTTTTAGTTTGTAGTTAACTTAGAACCATGGCAACTATTCAAAAATTTGAAGACCTTAAAATTTGGATAAAAGCAAGAACGCTTTCTCAAAAAATTTATCCTCTAACTTTTATAAAACCTATTGCAGAAGATTTTCGTTATAAAGACCAAATAAGAGGATCTATTGGCTCTATTATGGATAACGTAGCAGAAGGTTTTGAACGAGGAAGTAAACTTGAATTCATAAATTCCTTAGGTATTGCAAAAGGAGAAGTGGGAGAATTAAAATCACAAATGTATTGTGGATTAGATAATAATTACTATTCAAAAGATCTATTCAATGAGCTTTACTTATTAGCAGATGAATTAACTAAAATGATAACTGCATTTATAGAATATCTAAATAAATCCAACATTAAAGGACAAAAGTTTAAAAATCGAAATGCATGAAAAACCTACAAACTACAAACTTAAAACTACAAACTCCTCTTGTAGGTATTATAATGGGCAGCGACAGCGATTTAAAAATTATGCAGGATGCGGCTGTAACGCTTAAAGAATTTGACGTTCCTTTCGAGCTTACCATTGTATCTGCACACCGCACACCCATGCGCATGGTTCAATATGCCAGCACTGCTGCAAACCGCGGATTAAAAGTAATTATTGCCGGTGCCGGCGGCGCAGCACATTTGCCGGGCATGGTGGCAAGCCTTACAACGCTGCCGGTAATTGGCGTGCCTATTAAATCATCTAATTCTATTGATGGATGGGATTCGGTGCTTTCCATTTTACAGATGCCAAACGGCGTACCTGTTGCAACAGTTGCATTAAATGCTGCAAAAAATGCAGCCATTATTGCAGCGCAAATTATTGGAACATTTGATGAAACGATTTCCAAAAAAATCAGTGACTATAAAATGCAATTGGAAAAATCTGTGATGGAAAAAGCAAGATCTGTTTCAAATGAATGGCAGAACAATTTTGATGAGTGATTGCACGCAAAACAGCAAAGAAGCAAAGAAGTAAAAGAAAGGCGCAAAGTAATCTTTGCGAATCTTTGCGTGAAAAAATTATTCAGCCACCGCAATCGTTTTCACGTTTACAAATTCCATAATTCCATGCTTGCTCAGTTCTCTTCCATAACCAGATTTTTTTATGCCGCCAAAAGGCAGTGCCGGCTCACTTTTTACCATTGAATTTATAAACACAGAACCGCTGTTTATTTTTTTTGCTAAAGCAATTGCTTTGTCAATATCTTTTGTCCAGATGTTAGCGCCCAAACCATAACGCGATGCATTGGCATATTCAACCGCCTGTGCTTCATCTTTAACTTTGATCATGCAAAACACAGGGCCAAAAATTTCTTCATCAAATGCAGGCATTCCTGGTTTTATATTCATTAATAATGTTGGTTCATAATTGCAGCCATCCATCTTTCCACCTAAAATAATATCAGCGCCTTTTGCAACAGATTGCTGCACCTGGTGATGCAATTTTTCTGCAAGGTCTAATCTTGCAATAGGGCCGGTTGTTACCGATGCATCAAAAGGGTTACCCTGTTTTAATTGCTGAATTTTTTGTTTAACAGCATCAGCAAAATCATCCAAAACATTTTCAACAATTAAAAAGCGTTTGGCTGCAATACAACTTTGCCCGGCATTCTGCATTCTGGATGTTACCGCAACTTCTGCAGCCTTGTTTATATCAGCATCATCCAAAACAATAAATGCATCTGACCCGCCCAATTCCAGCACAGATTTTTTTATTTGTTCCGATGCAATTTTAGCCACGCTGCTGCCCGCTTTTTCGCTGCCGGTTAAAGAAACAGCCTGCACAATATTTGACTTCAATATTTTTTCTGTTACATCAACATCTGCAATCAACGATTGAAAAACACCTCGTGCTGCACCGGCTTCTTCAAATAAATTTTGAATGGCCAGCGAACAGCCGCAAACATTTGGCGCATGTTTTAATAAACTAACATTGCCCGCCATTAATGTTGGCGCAGCAAACCGAAACACCTGCCAAAAAGGAAAATTCCAGGGCATAATTGCAAGCACTGCACCAATTGGCTGAAAAGCCACAAAACTTTTTTTATACTTTGTTTTAATAATTTCATCTTTCAAAAGCTGTTCAGCATTGTCTGCATAATAATTACAGCCAAGCGCACATTTTTCAATTTCAGCAACAGATTCTTTTAGCACTTTGCCCATTTCATTTGTAATAAGTTTTGCCAAATTTTCTTTGCGCTCAAGTAAAAGTTCCGCAACATTTTTTAAAACTTCAGCACGTTCCTGAAAGGTTGTGTTACTCCAATAAAAAAAAGTTTTTTCAGCATTTAATAATGCATCATCAATTTCATCATTGCTCATTATTTTATATGCAGCAATTTCTGTTTGATTGAATGGAAATATAGATTTAAACGATTTCATAGTTTGTAAGCAATTTTAGAATTTGAAACAAAAGCCCAATGCCTATACTGCTGATGACGGTAGTGCGACGCAACGAAGATGAACGGAGTTACAAAGCCTGCCACCAAAAAAAAACTACAAACCCCGTAAGCCGGATTCTGTTTTAGGTTATCATTTATCTGTGCTGCCTACCCTGAAGCAGAGCGGGCAACTCTGCAGCTTCTATACGTGGCATTGCAGCGCCCAAGGTTTACCCTTCTGCAATATTGCTATTACAGAATGTGAGCTTTTACCTCACATTTTCACCGTGTCCTGCCGTTCCCTCTCTTTTGGAGAGGGTTAGGATGAGGTCGTTATTTTCTGTGGCACTTTCTCTTTTCAAAATAATGAAAGCCATGTTTAACACATGGTGGGCTGCCCTATGCTGTCCGGACTTTCCTTTCCAAATAAATCTGGAACGATAACCCGGGTTTGTAGTGCTGCAAATTTATGAAGGATTTTGGTTGCCGGCATTTGTATTTCATGGCATCACGGTTGCGTCGCAACACTTGTACACCTGTGCAATTATCAGCTGTAAACATCAACTCAATTAAGTTTAATAAAGCCCCGCTAAAAAGCAGGGCTGCATAGAATCTCTAACTTAAATGCTTTAAACCCAATATAAAATTGATATTGTTATGTGATGAAGTTGCAAACTGCATATTAACGCTACATTAAAAATACAATGCAGTTATCTATTTAAATTATTGTTTGAAGCAGTAAAGTTTATGCAACAGTTATTTGCGAAATGAAGATATAAAGCCAATTTTCATTCTTAACTTTGAAAGTATAAATTTTATTATGGGAATATGGCGGCAAATACAGGAATATCTTTTTATAAAAAAACGCGATCCTAATGCACCAAACAACACTTACATAAAATATATGCATGGCATGAACCGCATTTCGTTACTGGTTTTTTTAATTGCAATAATAATCATGCTTATAAAGTTTGTGATCGCCCCGCTGTTTCGTTAAGTACTTTTTATATTACTTAAACTGCTGCATTTAAAAATCAATTTTAATCGTTCATCTAATTATAAAAATTAATTTTTAATGTATATCATCAAACAACTGTTTAATAAAAATTATTTTAAAAGTTTTATGCAATCAAACAAAAAATACACTGCATAAATAATCACTGCTGCAAATACTGCAAACAATTAATTAAAAACTTATCATGCAAAACAAAAAAGAAAAAAAAGCAGGTTTTTTTGAAAAATTTGCTGCACAGGTAACCAAAGCAACCGGCAGCAACACAGCCATTATTATTGCTTTTGCAACTGTGGTTATTTGGGCTGCAATGGGCCCTGTATTTCATTATTCTGATAACTGGCAACTGGTTATTAATACCGGCACTACCATTATAACATTTTTAATGGTGTTTCTTATTCAAAAATCGCAGAACAAAGAATCTATTGCCGTTCAGTTAAAATTAAATGAACTTGTGGCAGCGCATGAATTTGCAAGCAACAGGTTGGTTGATGTTGAAAACATGACTGAAGCTGAGCTTAAAGTAATTCAAAAATATTATACCCAGCTTAAATTGAAAACGCAAAACGAAGAATCTTTACAACAATCGCATTCTATTGACGAAGCTGAGGTTATGCATGAATTAAAAAAAGAAATTGAAGAAACTATAACCGAGAAAATAACTAAGAAATCCTGATTTAAATATAATTGCCCGGTATGATTAAACAACAAACCAGCTTTTGTAAAAGCATTTTAATTGTTTAAACTGTTTGCATGAAATTAAAATATTATTTCATTGTATTTATTTTTTTCGCTGTTGCCGCTAATGCACAGCAACATAATTTTTCAGATAAATATGTTGTGCCTGCAGATACATTAGTGCTGCAAAAATTAAATGAATGGCAAAATATAAAATTTGGCTTATTAATGCATTGGGGAACTTACAGCGAATGGGGCATTGTTGAAAGCTGGAGCATTTGCCCAGAAGATGAAGGATGGACGCAACGTAAAGGGCCTTATGCAGCAAATTATTTTAATTACGTAAAAGCGTATGAAAATCTGCAAACAACTTTTAATCCTGTAAAATTTAATCCTGAAAAATGGGCGGCTGCTGCAAAAAATGCAGGAATGAAATATGTGATCTTTACAACAAAACATCACGATGGTTTTTGCATGTTTGATACAAAAGAAACCGATTATAAAATCACTTCTTCAAAAACACCTTTTTCAACAAATGCAAAAAGTAATATAACAAAAGAAGTGTTTGATGCTTTTAGAAAAGATGGGTTTTTAATTGGTGCATATTTTTCAAAACCCGACTGGCACTGTCCTTATTACTGGTGGCCTTATTTTCCGCCGAAAGACCGCAATGTAAATTATGATCCTGCAAAATATCCTGATAAATGGAACAGTTTTAAAAATTATACATACAATCAAATTAAAGAATTAATGACGGGTTATGGACGCGTTGATATTCTTTGGTTGGATGGTGGCTGGGTGCGCCCGTTAACAACCGTTGATACAACTGTTGAATGGCAACGTTCAATTGCGTATAACCAGGATATTGATATGAAAAAAATAGCAACAATGGCAAGGCAAAACCAGCCCGGGTTGCTTATTGTTGACAGAACGGTTGCCGGCGAATATGAAAATTATGTTACGCCCGAACAAACAATTCCGGCAGCGCCGCTGTTGCATCCGTGGGAGTCTTGCATTACCATGGGAAATTCGTGGAGTTATGTGCCGAATGATACTTATAAATCAGCCAACGAGCTTATACACATGCTGGCTAAAATTATTTCAAGAGGCGGTAATTTTTTGTTGAACATCGGGCCATCACCTGAAGGTGATTGGAGCGATACTGCGTATGCACGTTTGCAGCAAATTGGCAAATGGATGAAGGTGCATAGCGAAGCAGTGTACAACACAATTCCTTTATCGCCGTATGAAAATGATAACATCGTTTACCTGCAATCGAAAGATAAAAAAGATGTTTATATATATGTTTTATCGGGCAGCAACGATCAGGTTATTATGCCTTCAGCTATTACATTAAACGGCATTAATTTAAATAAAAAATCAAAAATTATTTTGCTGGATGATCCTTCTTTAAAAATTAAATTTCAAACTGCAAGCGGCTCAACAACACTCACCGTTCCATCAAACCACAAATCATCTTATACTTATGCTGCTGTTATTAAAATAATTAAATAAGCATTGATTTTGGTTTGAAAAGATTTTTATTTTAAATGATTTAAACTGTACGCTCATATCATTTTATCGTTCGCTATCGAACAGTTTTCTTTTTTTGTTTTTATAAATATCTGAATTACAGGTTGCATTTGCTTTGGCACACCGGTTGAAACATTCACCGTGCAGAAAAATCAATCATCGTAAAATCTTAATTATGTTCACTAACTATTTTAAAACAGCCTGGCGCAATATAAAGCGTAATAAAATTTATTCAGCTATAAACATTGCCGGCATTGCAATTGCGCTGGCAGCTTTTTGGCTAATTGCTTTATATGTTGGTGATGAATTAAGTTACGATCGTTGTTTTAGTAATGCAAACAGAATTTACCGCGTTGCGCAACATGCAACATGGTCATCAGGCAGCATGAATATTGTGCCTACATCTCCGCCATTTGCAACTGCTTTTAAAAATAAATTTCCAGAAGTTGAAAATGCAGTGAGAATAGATATTGAAGGTGGTGGCGTAATACATTTTAATGATAAAACTTTTAAGCAAAATGATATTTGCTTTGCAGAAAATTCTTTCTTTAAAATATTTGATTATACATTTTTATACGGCAATGCAGCCACTGCTTTAAAACAGCCGCAATGTGTTGTTATAACAAAAAGCTTTGCTGATAAAATTTTTGGAGATGCGTCTAAAGCCATTAATCAAACCATATTTTTTGGCAGCGATAATTACCCAAATAAAGTAACCGGAGTTATAAAAGATGTGCCGCAAAATTCTCACCTGCAGTTCAGCGGCATCCGCTCATCCGGCGATGAATTTGAAAATAATGATTGGCATAACGTGTATCTCTACACTTATCTTCTTTTAAAAAACGGAACCAACATTAAAGCGCTTGAAAATAAGCTGGCACCGTTTGAAAAAGAAGTTGCCAAAGAAATGAATTTCACAAAATTTAATATTGAACTGCAACCGCTAACCTCAATTCATTTGCATTCTAATTTAGATTATGAATTAAGCAGCAACGGCAGCATTAGCCGCATTTATATTTTTATTGCAATTGGTGTATTGATATTGCTGATTGCATTAATAAATTACATGAACTTATCAACAGCACGGTCTGCGGCTCGTGTAAAAGAAATTGGTATAAGAAAAGTGATCGGTTCATCACGCAGCAATCTTGTTGGCTTATTTATTTCAGAAGCTTTGCTGATAACTTTTATCGCTGCAATTATTTCGTGCATACTCGTTCAACTCAGTCTGCCTTTCTTCAATAAATTATCAGGTAAAAATTTAACGCTCTGGCGCTTCGGAATGTTTAACAGCATTTTATTTATAATATTATTTGCATTGTTTACGGCATTTATCAGCGGCAGTTATCCTGCATTATTTCTTTCACGTTTTAAAATGATTCCATCATTAAAAGGGCAGTTGGGCAATATGCAAACAAGTGCATTGCTGCGTAAATCACTTGTTGTATTTCAGTTTGTGATTGCGGTGTTTCTTATCAGCGGTTCGTTTATTATTTACAGGCAAATGCAATATGTAAATAATAAAGATCTTGGTTTTAATAAAGAGCAGGTGCTTACTTTTCATCTTGATGATATAAAAGTGCGCAACGAAATTCCTGAGTTAAAAAATGCTTTGCTTCAAAGCCCGCTGATTGAAGGTGTGGCTATTGCCGGTAATCCAATTGGTAATAATGATCTTAACGAAAATGGTTTTGTTTTTGAGAAAAATGGCGAAATGCAACGGGATGCACAATTAGCAAATAAGCTGTATATAGATGAAGATTTTCTTAAAACAATGGATGTGCATTTGTTGCAGGGAAGAAATTTTTCAAGAAACATGCAAACAGATAAAGATGGCGCTGTTATAATTAATGAAACATTGATGAAAACACTTGGCTACACAAATGCCATTGGTAAAAAAATGAAATACAACATAACTAACGATAGCATGAGTAACCGCATAATTATTGGTGTTGTAAAAGATTTTCATGCATATTCATTACAACATAAAATTCAACCAATGGTTTTGCTAATGCCGCCAAATAATAAAGAGCAGGATAATTTATATGTAAAACTTGCTAAAGGTAAAACGGCGCAGGGCTTAGCTTTTTTAAAAAATGCCTATTCAAAGTTTGACGCAAATAACACTGCAGACTTTAATTTTTTAGATGAAAATTTTGCAAGGCAATATGCCGCCGAACAAAAGCAGGAACAGTTGTCGTTTGTGTTCACCATTTTGGCTTTTATCATTGCATGTCTTGGTTTGCTTGGCCTTGTAATTTTTACTGCCGCACAACGGATAAAAGAAATAGGCATACGAAAAGTTTTGGGCGCATCTGTTGGTTCAATAACAATTATGCTCGGCAAAAATTTTATAAAGTTAGTTGCTATTGCAACCATTATCGCCATTCCTGTTTCGTGGATTATAATGAATAAATGGCTGCAGAATTTTGCATACCGCATAAACATTCAATGGCAAATGTTTTTATTGCCTGCATTAATTGCATTGTTAATTGCATTAATAACAGTATGCGTGCAATCGTTAAAGGCGGCAACAGCAAATCCTGTTAAATCGCTGCGAACAGAATAAAGAAAATAACGAATAAATATTTGCCTCTCACTCACCATTAACATTAACTGTTAACTATCGGCTTATCCGCTCATCACGCTGTTGAGCGAATGCGAACAAAATATGTTCGTTTTCGTACAGTTGCATTGCCTTCATTGCCTTAAAACCTTTATGCACAAAGGCTTTCAGTATTGGCATACGCATTGAAAAAACAACGTAAGCATATTTCAATTCGGCTAATTCAAATTATAAAAATCTGTTTTTTATGATCAGGAACTATTTAAAAATTGCATGGAGAAATCTCATCAAGAACAAGATTTATTCCATCATAAATATACTTGGCCTTGCTACCGGTATGGCTGTTGCCATTTTAATTGCTTTATGGATTTGGGATGAAGTAACGTTTGATAATTATCATGCCAACCATCACCAGCTTGCACAGGTTATGACAACTTTTTTTGATGATAAAAATGTTGCGCAAACAATCCCGGCGGTTGCCATTCCATTGGGTAATGAATTGCGAACAAAATATGCAAGTGATTTTAAAAATGTTTCGATGGCATCCTGGAATTTTCAACACACTTTATCTGTTGGCGAAAAAAAAATTGCTGAATCAGGCATGTGGGTTGAATCAAATTTTCCATCTATGCTGCCGCTTAAAATGGTTGCAGGAAATATAAATGCATTAAACGATCCTTCATCAGTTTTAGTAAGCGCATCCATTGCAAAATCGTTGTTTGGAAATGCGGATGCAGTAAATAAAACCGTGCGGTTCGATAATAAAAATGATTTTAAAATTGCCGGTGTGTTTGAAGATTTTCCGCATAACACCACTTTATACGATGCTAAATTTTTTCTGCCCTGGAAAAAATATATTACAACAGAAGGATGGTTTAAAGATGCGCAAACACAATGGAACAATCATTCGTGGCAGGCCTTTGTTGAAGTAAACAAAAATGGCAACATCAGTAAAATTTCGGATAAAATAAAAATGGCTTCGATGGTGCATAAAAATGCGGCCACCGAAGGCAAAGAAGAACTGGTTTTGCAACCCATGGATAAATGGCGTTTATACAGCGATTTTAAAAACGGCAAAGCAACCGGCGGCCGCATACAATTTATCTGGCTGTTTGCTATAATTGGCGTTTTTGTATTAATGCTTGCCTGTATAAATTTTATGAATCTTTCAACGGCACGCAGCGAAAAACGTGCAAAGGAAGTGGGCATCAGAAAAACGGTTGGCTCACTTCGCAGCCAGCTTATAAGGCAATTTTTAAGCGAATCTCTTTTCGTTGCCTTTGCTTCATTTATATTTTCTATTCTTCTTGTTGTGCTTTTAATGCCGCTGTTTAATACGCTTGCAGATAAAAATATTAAGTTGCCATGGAGCAACCCGGTGTTTTGGTTGCTGATGCTTGTATTTACTTTTATTACAGGAATAATTTCAGGCAGCTATCCCGCATTTTATCTTTCTAAATTCGAACCCATAAAAGTTTTAAAAGGCACATTCAGGGTTGGAAGATTTGCATCGCTGCCGCGAAAAATTTTGGTAGTGGTTCAGTTTACATTTTCTATTGCTTTAATTATAGGAACCATTATTGTTTTCAAACAAATACAATATGCTAAAAACAGGCCGGTTAATTACAGCAGCGAAGGATTAATTACAGTGCCAATGACCACGCCGGATTTGTATGGCCATTACGATGTTTTGCGCAGCGATTTAATTGCAACGAACATGGTTACCAACATGGCCGAATCTTCAAGCCCAACAACAGCCGTAAATGCAAACCAAATTGGTTTTAACTGGGAAGGAAAAAATCCTAACACATTACCGGCGTTTGGAACCATTGGCGTAACAACCGATTTTGGAAAAACCATTGGATGGCAAATTAAAGAAGGTCGCGATTTTTCAAAAGATTTTCCTACAGATAGTTTAGCAATGATATTGAATGAATCTGCAGTGAATTTGGTTGGAATGAAACGCAACATTGTTGGCCAAACAATACAGTTTAATGATAAAAATTATCATGTTGTTGGTGTGATAAAAGATATGGTTATGGAATCGCCTTATAAGCCGGTAACGCCAACTGTTTTTTTGAATGATCCCAATTGGTCCAATGTGGTTACCGTGCGTATAAAGCAAGGCGTTCCTACGCAGGACGCATTAAGCAAAATAGAAGCTGTTTTTAAAAAATACGACCCCAGCGCACCCTTTAATTATACGTTTAATGATGAAGATTACGGAAAAAAATTTGCCGATGAACAACGCATTGGCAAGCTGGCAACTTTTTTTACAATACTCGCCATATTTATTTCTTGTCTTGGTTTATTTGGCCTTGCATCGTTTGTTGCAGAACAGCGTAAAAAAGAAATTGGTGTGCGCAAAGTGCTGGGTGCTTCAGTATATAATTTATGGCAGATGTTATCGAGAGAGTTTGCATTGCTTGTAATTATATCCTGTTTTATTGCCATACCGCTTGCATGGTATTATTTAAATCATTGGTTGCAGCAATATGATTACAGAACAACTATTTCATTCTGGATATTTATTGTTTCAGGACTTGGAGCACTTGCAATAACAATTATAACAGTAAGCTTCCAGGCGATAAAAGCTGCATTATCAAACCCGGTGAAGAGTTTAAGAACGGAATGAATCGGTTAACGGTCAATAGTCAACGGTTAACGGCAAATCAGGCATCATTAAATCATACATCAGAAATCAACTTATGTTTCGCAATTATTTAAAAACTGCATGGAGAAATTTGATGAAGAACAAAGTGTTTTCTTTCATCAATATTCTTGGATTAACCATCGGCATTACAGTTTGCATGATGATTTATTTATTCATCATGAATGAATTTAGCTTTGATAATTTTCATAAAAACGGCGACCGCATTTATCGTGTAATGCGTGGCACAACAGTGGATGGATAAGGCAATAAGTGTTGCTTATTTATCAGGCATGCATGCACCGGCATTGCTAAACGATTTTAAAGGACAAATTGTAAGAGCTGTTCGTGTAAATCAAAACGATAATCTTTTTACAGTTGGCGCAAAATCTTTTCATGAAAAAAAAGAATTAGATGTTGATATAGCTTTTTTAATCTCTTTTCATTTCCATTAATTAAAGGCAATCCAACAACAGTACTGAAAGATTTGAACAGTGTTGTGTTGACCGAAACAACTGCGCAAAAAATATTTTGGAAGCATTAATAATGCAATGGGAAAAATTATAATGCTGAATAAAGAAACGCCGCTGAAAGTTACAGGTATTGCAAAAGATGTTCCTTCTAATTCACATCTGGATTTTGACATCGTTCTTTCTCTTGAACGTCACAAAGACGCAGGCTGGATGACGACATGGATAAACAATGGTGTATATACGTATATACAACTTGCACCCAATGTATCGCAAGCACAAATTGAAAAACAGTTGCCTGCTTTTGTTGAGAAATATCTGGGCGGTGATTTGCGCAAATACGGTTTTAAATGGTCTTTATCATTAACACCTTTAAAAGATGTTTACTTTGATAACACCGGGTTTGATAACGCAAAACATGGCGACAAAACAGTTGTATATATTTTTCTTTCCATTGCCATTTTAATACTGCTTATTGCATGCATCAACTTCATGAATCTTTCAACCATTCGGGCTGCAGAACGCTCAAAAGAAGTTGGTTTGCGTAAAGTATTAGGTGCATTGCGCAATAATCTTGTTTGGCAATTTATCGGCGAATCCGTTTTACTTAACAACCATCTCATGCATACTTTCTGTTATGTTATTATTGTTAGTAATGCCATGGTATAATCAACTGTTGGGTTATACATTAAATGTATCATGGAATGCATTGCCTGTTTATTTGTTCCTTGTTGGCGTTATCATTGTTGTTGGATTTTTAGCAGGCAGTTATCCTGCATTTTTCTTGTCTGCATTCTCGCCAATACAAGCATTAAAAGGCAAATTAAAATTGGGCAAAAGCGGTGCATCTTTCAGGCAAGCATTGGTGATTATTCAGTTTAGTATATCTGTGTTTTTGATTGTTGGAACCATCATCATTACAAAACAAATGAGTTATGTAAAGAACAAACAACTTGGTTATGATAAAGATCAAACATTAATTATTCCGATTGATAATGGTGATATATATAACAACCTTAATTCTTTTAAAACCGAACTGCAAAATCAAAGCGGCTGTGCAGTCAGTTTCAGCAATGAGTGGCGAGCCTGGTGGTTATTTTGATGGGCAAATGTTTGAAGTGGAAGATCATCAGGAAAAATGGAATGCAAGAACTGAGTTTGCAGACTTTGAATACGTAAAAACATTGGGTTTAAAAATTATTGCAGGCAGAGATTTTTCTGCCCAATTTCCAACTGATACAACGAATGCAGTATTGATAAACAAAACGGCTGCAGCAAATTGGGATGGACACCGCAACAAGCAATTGGCAAATGGATATTCAATACCGTTGGCGACAGTATTAAACGAAGAATAATTGGTGTGGTTAATGATTTTAATTTTCAATCATTAAAGCAAAATGTTGATGCATTAGTTATTTCACCTGCAACGGACAGGAGACAAATATTGGTAAAATTAAAACCGGGCAACCTGCAAGCTGGGATTAACATTGTAAGAAATGCTTATAATAAAGCTGCACCGGCTTATCCGTTTGAATATAAATTTTTAGACCAGCAATTTGGTGAGTTGTATCAGAAAGATATTCGTCAGCAAACTATTTTATCTGTGTTTGCAGGGCTTGCCATTTTTGTTGCATGCCTTGGTTTGTTTGGTTTGGCATCATTCACTGCAACAAAACGTTTTAAAGAAATTGGTGTAAGAAAAGTATTGGGTTCATCTGTGCAGGGCATTGTTGTATTGTTATCAAAAGATTTGTTGAAACCGGTATTGATAGCAACATGCATTGCGTTGCCTGCAGGTTATTGGGTGATGAATAAGTGGCTTGCAAAATTTTGCTTACAAAACAAACGTAAGCTGGTGGGTTTTTGTATTAGCGGCGCTGATAACATTCGGCATTGCATTAACTACTGTTTGCATAAAAGCAATTAAAGCAGCACTGGCAAATCCTGTAAAGAGTTTGAGAACGGAATAAAGAACATCTGAACCATGATTAATCAGATTTATGGATTAACATGATTCAGAAAAAATAATCAGATAAATCTTTTAATCATATAAATCCCGGTTCAGACAATGTTTAAAAATTATTTCAAAACAGCATGGCGAAATTTGATGAGGAATAAAGTTTTCTCATTCATCAATATTCTTGGTTTAGCAATCGGCATAAGCGCTTCGCTGGTAATTTATTTGCTGGTGAACTATCATTTTAACTTTGACAAGTTTGAAAAAGACCGTAACCGCATTTATCGTGTTGTTTCCAATTTTAGTTTTTCAGGTCAGGTGTATCGCAACTCTGGTGTTACCTCGCCAATGGGTCCGGCAATAAAAAAAGAACTGACAGGTCTTGATGCCGTTGTGCCTTTTCGCACCTGGGATGATGATGCAAAAATAACAGTACCGGTTAATGGAAAAAAAGAGCCTGTAATTTTTAAACATCAAAAAAATATCGTGTTTGCTGATGAAAGCTTTTGTAATCTTATCGGTTATCAATGGCTTGCGGGTTCTGCGAAAACATCTTTACAACAACCTTATCAAACCGTATTAAGTGAGTCAACAGCTAAATTATATTTTCCAAAACTCACCGCTGCACAAATTATAGGTAAGCAATTATTTTTTAATGATACAGTGCGCACAACAGTTACGGGCATTGTAAAAGATATCAAACAAAATACTGACTTTACCTTTAAAACATTTGTATCAAAAGCTACTTTAGAAACTGCAAGAATGAAACCCGAAGATTGGAATGAATGGGGCAGTACAAATTCAGCTTCACAATTATTAATAAAACTTTCATCAGGTACAAACCCTAAAAAAATTGAAGCCGGCATTTTACAACTATACAAAAAATATCATACGCCGCAACCGGATGATAACAGCAAAACAGAATACAAACTGCAGCCTTTCAATGATATTCATTTTAATGAAGAATATGGCGGATATGATTTACCGATTGCTAACAAACCAACGTTGTATGGCTTACTTGCTGTTGCTGCATTTTTGTTATTGTTAGGTTGTATCAATTTTATAAATCTTACTACAGCCCATGCTGCACAACGTGCAAAAGAAATAGGCATACGCAAAACCATGGGCAGTTCCAAACAACAATTGGTGATACAATTTTTAAGTGAAACATTATTACTTACTTTAACTGCCACTATTCTTTCTGTGTTTCTTACGCCATTAATTTTAAAAGCATTTTCAGGTTTTATTCCGGAAGGTTTGCATTTCAATCTGTTTGCGCAACCGGGCATATTTATTTTTTTAATGCTGCTTACAATTGCTGTTACAGTATTGGCAGGCTTTTATCCTTCTATGGTTTTATCTGGTTACAAACCTGTGCTGGTATTAAAGAACCAGGCTTATGCAAACACAGCAGGAACACGCAGTGCATGGCTGCGCAAATCATTAACCATTTCTCAGTTTGTAATTGCCCAGATTTTTATTATGGCAACCATTCTTGTAAGCAAGCAAATAACTTATTCGCTTAATAAAAACATGGGTTTTAAAAAAGATGCCATTGTTTATTTCCAAACAAATTATTACGACACTGTAAAAAGCAATAAGTATGCTTTGGTAAATATGTTGAAAACAATACCCGGCATTGCAATGATAAGTGTAAGCAATAATCCGCCTTCATCAAACAGTACCTGGACGCAAACATTAAAATATAAAGATGGAAAGAAAGAAGTGCAGACAGATGTTGATATGAAAATTGCTGACACCAATTATATAAAATTATACCAGATAAAATTGCTTGCAGGTAATAACATAACGCAAAGCGATACCACCAATAAATATTTAATTAATGAAACGTATGCGCATATTCTTGGTTTCAGGCAACCGCAACAGGCTGTTGGCAAAATCATAAACAATATTCCTGTAGCCGGTGTAATTGCAGACTTTAATGAACATTCATTACATGACCTTGTTAAGCCTTTAGCAATTGCAAACGGCACAGACCGTGCACGCACTATAAACATTGCGTTGCAGCCGCAGAATGCAGATGGAACTGCATGGAAAACTACTATCAGTAAAATTGAAAAAGCGTTCCATACAATTTATCCAGAAGATGATTTTGATTATAAATTTTTTGATCAATCAATTGCAAAATATTATGACGCGGAACAACATATCTCCAGCCTGTTGATGTGGGCAACAGGTCTTGCGGTTTTTATCAGTTGCCTTGGTTTGCTTGGTCTTGTAATTTATACAACTGCGCAGCGCACAAAAGAAATTGGTGTAAGAAAAGTATTGGGTGCAACAGTAGCGCAAATTGTAACTATGATTTCAAAAGATTTTGTGCTGTTGATAATAATTGCTTTTGTTATAGCAGCGCCGCTTGCATGGCTTGGTATGAATAAATGGCTGCAGGGTTTTGCTTATCGCACACAAATAAGCTGGTGGGTTTTTGCACTCGGCATTGCAGCAATGATTGTTATTGCATTGCTCACGCTGGCATTTCAAACTATCAAAGCAGCAATTGCAAATCCTGTGAAGAGTTTAAGAACGGAATAGAAGAATATCTGAACTATGATTAATCAGATTTATGGATTAACATGATTCAGAAAAAATAACCAGATAAATCATTTAATCATATAAATCCCGGTTCAGACGATGTTTAAAAATTATTTCACAACTGCCTTCAGAAATTTTTGGCGCAACAAAAGTTTTTCTGTTATTAATGTACTTGGGTTGTCAATAGGCATTTGCGCTTCGCTGATTATTTTTTTAATTGTGTTTTATGAATTCAGCTTCGACAAATTTGAAAAAGATAGTGATAGAATTTATCGCGTAGTGATTGACGCAAAGTTTGGGGGTGTTGATGGGCACAGTGCTGCGGTACAGGCTCCGTTAGCAAACGCAATACAAAAAGAAGTTACCGGTGTAGAACTCACAGTTCCTGTGATGCAATTCCAGGGAGATGCAACAGCAAAAGTGAGTGTTCAAAAAACAGCATCAACACAGCCTTTGTTATTTAAAAAACAACCAAATATTGTTTTTACCAATCCGCAATATTTTTATTTACTGCCGTTTAAATGGATTGCAGGTACACCAAACACTTCTTTAAAAAATCCTTTTAATGTTGTATTGACTGAAAGTCGTGCACATGAATATTTTCCTTCGCTTCCTGCAAGTGATATCATCGGAAAACAAATAAATTATAACGATGATATTACAGTAACTGTTTCAGGCATTGTAAAAGATATAAATCAGCAAACTGCATTTAATGCTGCTGAATTTATTTCTTACGCAACCATTGCGCAAACACATTTGCAGGATCAGTTTATGATGAATGTGTGGAATGATTGGATGGCTTATTCGCAATTGTATGTAAAACTTTCTACGGGCAGAAATGCATCTCAAATTGAAACGCAATTAAAAACACTTCTTGCCAAATATGATAAGGATGCAAACAAAGATGCAGCCAATACATTGAAATTTCATTTGCAACCTTTAAATGATGTGCATTTTAATAATTTATATGCAAGTGTTGGTGGCAGAACAGCGAATCTCGTCAACGTTATATGGTTTACTTGCCATTGCAGCTTTTCTTTTATTGTTAGGCTGTATCAACTTCATCAATCTTACAACTGCCAACGCCACACAACGTGCAAAAGAAATTGGCATTCGCAAAACAATGGGCAGTTCAAAAAAGCAATTGATATTTCAATTCTTAGGCGAAACTTTTTTTATTACATCTATTGCTACGATTATATCAGTTTGTTTAATGCCGTTAGTGTTTAATATATTCAAAGATTTTATTCCGCCTGGTTTAGATTTTAGTTTCATCCAACAACTACCTGTTCTTTTATTTCTTGTCGCACTTACCATTTTTGTAAGTTTTATTTCGGGAATATATCCTGCTTTAATATTATCAGGTTACAAACCTGCCATCGTTTTAAAAAATCAATCTTTTGCAGGCAAAGGCGAAACAAGACATGCATGGATAAGAAAAGGATTAACCGTTTCGCAATTTGTGATTGCGCAGTTTTTTGTGATTGCTACAATTATGGTAAGCAAGCAAATTAATTATTCATTAAATACTGATTTAGGATTTAATAAAGATGGTATTATTACGTTTGATGTTCCGCATGATACGGTTGCATCACATACACAACAACTTTTAAACAGTATTAATGCAATTCCTGAAGTGGAGGTTGCAAGTTCCGGTTTTCTTTCTCCTGCTGATGCAGGCGTGGCTTTTACAAATGTGACTTATCCTCCAAAAAAAGATGTGCAGGCGCAGGTTCAGTTCAGATGGGGAAATCCTCAATACATTGATGTATATAAATTAAAATTATTGGCGGGAAGAAATGTAGCAGCAAGTGATACGTTCAGAGAGTTTTTAATTAACGATACGTATGCAAAATTGTTAGGTTTTCAAAAGCCTGCTAATGCGATTGGAAAATATTTAAGTTTTAATGGAAAACAAATGCCGGTTGTAGGTGTAATGCAGGATTTTCATGATCAATCAATGCACTCGCCAATATTTCCGCTTGTATTTACAGATGGCAATGGCGCAACTTTTCATGTCCGTTTTAAAGCAACCAGTGCAGGCGGTGCAGCATGGCATAATGCTATTGTTCAAATTCAAAAAGCATTTAAGCAAATGTATCCGGGTGAAGATTTTAATTATAAGTTTTATGATGATACGATTACTTCAATGTACCAGAAAGAACAACAAACTGAAGGCTTATTATCATGGGCAACAGGATTGGCAATATTTATTAGTTGCCTTGGTTTATTAGGTCTTGTAATGTACACCATCAACACACGTGTAAAAGAAATCGGGATTAGAAAAATATTGGGCGCATCCGTAACAAATATCGTATCCATATTATCAACAGATTTTATAAAACTTGTTTGTATTGCTTTTTTAATTGCAGCGCCATTAGCATGGTGGGCAGTGTATAAATGGCTGCAGAATTATGCATACAAAACTGCAATAAGCTGGTGGGTGTTTGTGTTAGCAGGTGTATGTATGTTGTTAATTGCTTTGATAACATTAAGCCTGCAAACCATAAAAGCAGCGATTGCAAACCCGGTGAAAAGTTTGAGAACGGAATAATTCAATTGAAAGTTTATGATTTGAAAATTTGAAAATGAAAATCATACATCAGAAATCAACTTTATGTTTAAAAATTATTTAAAGAGCGCATTTAAGGCACTCAAAAAAAACAAAGGTTTTGCAGCTATTAATATTGTTGGATTATCTGTTGGGATTGCAGCTTGCCTGCTTATTGTGTTATATGTTATTAACGAGTTGAGCTATGATAAATACAATGCGAATGCAGACAGAATTTACCGGCTTACAGAAAATGTGAAATTGAACGGTAACGAAGGCTCTTATGCCGGCACAGAAAAGCCTTTAAAAGATGCCTTAACAACTTTGCCTGCAATTGAAAGAACAACGAGGCTTATTCCTAAAACAAGCTTGTTTACAACACCTCAAAAATTCTTTATAAAAAAAGGAAATACTTCCATTGAAGAAAAGAATGTAGTATTTACAGAGTCTGATCTATTTAACGTATTCACGTTGCCGATGATTGATGGTAATCCATCTGCATCACTTAGTGAACCTAACTCTGCTGTCATCACGGAAAGCATCGCAAAAAAATATTTTAACCAGGTAAATGTTGTTGGTAAAACAATTACGATTAATGATTCGAATGTTTATAAAATAACGGGCGTAATAAAAGATGTTCCTGCGCAATCGCATTTTAATTATGATTTCTTTTTGTCATTCTCATCTGTTCCCGAAAGCCAATCGAACAGTTGGGGCTATAGCGGCATACACAATTATATTCTTGTAAAACCTGGCGCAGATATTCACAAATTAGAACAGGAAATACGTGATATTGAATTAAAAAATTATCCGCCATCAATAACAAAAGATGGCAACTATTTAAACATTGTTCTTACACCATTGCTTAAAATACATCTATACTCAACAAGCCAGTATGAACTTAATAAAGGCGGCAACATTCAATATGTATATATTTTCTCAGCTATTGCTTTATTTATATTAATGATTGCCTGTGTAAATTTTATCAACCTTTCAACTGCACGTTCGGCTAATCGTGCCAAAGAAGTTGGCGTGAGGAAAGTATTAGGCTCAACAAGAAGTTTTCTCATTACTCAATTTTTAACAGAGTCTGTTTTAGTAACATTTATATCGGCAATTATTGCTGTAATATTAGTCTGGATAATGTTGCCTTTTTTTAATCAAATGGCAGATACAAGTCTTAATATTAGTATTGCATCTTTATCATGGTTCATTCCAACATTACTGAGCATTGTACTTGTAATAGGATTACTTGCAGGTGCATATCCTGCATTTTATCTTTCTGCATTTAAACCGATTCTTGTATTAAAAGGTAAACTTGCCGCAGGGTTTAAAAGAAGTTTTCTGCGTGGCTTTCTTGTAGTATTTCAGTTTTCAATTTCTATCTTTTTAATCATAAGTACACTCGTGATTTATAACCAGCTTAGTTATATACACAAGAAAAATCTTGGTTTTAATCGCAGCCAAATGTTGTCGATAAAAAACACAAATCTGTTAGGTGAACAGGCAAAGATTTTTAAACAGAATTTGAAACAACTTCCCGGTGTTGAAGATGTAACCATGTCCACTTATTTACCAACAGGGCAGGAAAGAAATATCACAGGTTTATTTCCGCAATTACCGATAGATATCAAACAAGATGTGCTTTCAGAATTTTGGTCGGTGGATGAAGATTATTTAAAAACGTTAGGCATCCAGCTTATTAACGGTCGTAATTTTTCAAATCAAATGGCTTCTGACTCTTCTGCAATTATAGTGAATGAAGCATTTGTAAAAAAGTTTGGTTTTAAAGAAGCGTTGAATAAAACGGTTTATCGTGATAGTTATGGCGTGCAACCTTATCACATCATCGGCGTTGTAAAAGATTTTAATTATAGTTCACTTCGTGATAACATTAAACCCCTTGCTTTAGTGTATGGTACTGACAATGGCGCAATAACTGCAAAAGTAAAAACAACAAATCTTTCTTCATTAATGCAGGAAATAGAAAATAAATGGAAAAGTATTTCTGCCAACCAGCAATTCACTTACTCATTTATGAATGATGACTTTGATGCAACGTATCGTTCAGAACAGCATGTGCAGCAAATATTTTTTTCGTTTAGCGCATTAGCTATATTAATTGCCTGCCTTGGTTTATTTGGGCTTGCTGCTTACGCTGCTGAACAACGCAATAAAGAAATTGCAATCAGAAAAGTAATTGGCGCCAGCACATCTAACATCATTAATATTTTATCTGCAGATTTTCTTAAACTGGTTTGTATATCCATTCTTATTGCATCGCCTGTTGGCTGGTTTGCCATGAATATATGGCTGCAGGATTTTGCTTATAGAATAAATATTAGCTGGATAGTATTTGCTGTTGCAGGGTTGATTGCAATCGCTATCGCTTTACTTACTATCAGTTTTCAATCCATTAAAGCAGCAATTGCAAATCCGGTGAAGAGCTTAAGAACGGAATAGTCTGAACCGGGATTTAGGTGGAATAATGAATTAACAGGATTGATATGAAAGTAAATCAGACTAAAAAATCATACATCAGAAATCAACTTTTATGTTTAATAATTATTTTAAAACCGCATGGCGAAATATAACCAGAACGATTGGTTATAGCATTTTGAATGTTGCAGGTCTTGCAATAGGAATGGCTGTTGCATTATTAATTGGTTTATGGGTTTACGATCAATATTCATTTGATAAATTTTTGCCGGAATATCAATCTGTTTATCGTGTACAAAGAAACTTTAACAGCAATGGCGATACACTTACATTTCAAACCACATCATTAAAATTAGCTGATGCATTACGCACACAAATTCCGGAAGTAGAATATGTAGCTGAAAGTGACTGGACAGGTAATCATGGATTGATTGTTGGGGATAAAAAATTATATGTGAATGGCGCAATATCAGGTACAGATTTCTTTAAAATTTTTCAATACCCATTTATCGAAGGCAATGCAAATGCCGCGTTTAAAGACCCTTATTCCATTGTGATTACACAGTCACTCGCAAGGTCATTATTTAATAATCAAGACCCGATTAATAAAACTATACGTTTTGATAATGCACATGATTTAAAAGTAACTGGTATTATAAAAGATGTGCCTGAAAATGCAAGTCTCAATTTTAAATACATTGTTCCAAGTTCTTATATCTATGCTATCAATCCACAAGCAAAAGCAGATGAGTTAAGTAGCTTCAGCAATAACAATCTGCAAATCTTTGTAAAACTAAGATCGGATATTAATTATGCACAGGTTGCACCAAAAATCAGGAACATAGAGCATACAGAAACTGGTAACACAAATGCAATGCTTTCTTATGTTACACTGCAACCTTTAGAACGCTGGCATTTATATTCCAACTATATAAATGGTAAAGACACAGAAGGTTTTCTCACTTATGTAAGAATGTTTTCTATTATTGGTTTGCTTGTGTTGATGATTGCGTGCATCAACTTTATAAATCTTACTACAGCGCGTTCAGAAAAAAGGGCAAAAGAAGTTGGTGTGCGAAAAGCAATCGGTTCACAAAGAAAAGATTTAGTGATTCAATTTTTAATCGAAGCATTTTTACTTACAATTATTGCTTTTGTTTTTTCATTATTATTTGCACAATTAGCATTGCCTGCGTTTGATACGTTAACGGAAACACGTATCATCATTCCATTTGGAAATATTTATTTCTGGTTGATAATGTTGGCTTGTCTTTTTATAACAGCATTACTTGCGGGCAGCAGACCTGCGTTTTATCTTTCTTCATTCAATCCTGTAAAAGTTTTAAAAGGTTCAATACAAGCGGGTAAATCTTCTTTATCAAGAAAAGTATTAGTCGTTATACAATTCAGTTGTTCCATTGCTTTAATTATAAGTACAGTTATTATTTATCAGCAAATACAATACGCTAAAAACAGACCAACAGGTTATAGCTTAAACAGGCTGATGATAACGAGTATGAATGATGACCTGAGCAAAAATTTTACTGCATTAAAAAATGAATTAATAGAAAAAAGAATTGTGTCATCAGTTACAACTGCAACAAGCCCTGCAACAGATGTTTGGTGGCATACAGATATTGAACAATGGCCCGGCAAACAAGCCGGTGAAACGGTAGAGATGGGGAACATTTTTGTAACAAAGGATTATTTTAAAACGATTGGTATGAGTTTAAAAGAAGGCAGAGATTTTAGTGGAAGCAACGATTCAACGAGCGTAATATTTAATGAAGCAGCTATTAAAAGATTAAGAATAAAAAATCCCGTTGGACAAAAGATAACATCGTACAATAACGACAGGCAATACACAATTGTCGGCGTTGTAAAAGATGCATTAATGATATCGCCATTCAAAGCTGCAGATCCAACTATGTTTTACATGCAATCAGATCCGCAAAACAACATAATGTACAGGTTATCGCCCAACATAAAAACCCAGGATGCTATTACACAATTAACGGCAATCTTTAATAAATATGATCCTGCTTATCCTTATGATTATGCTTTTTCAGATGAACAGTATGCAACAAAATTTAAGCTTGAACAATTGATAGGAAAGCTTGCAGGTTTATTCGCAGCGCTTGCCATTTTTATTTCATGTTTAGGATTGTTTGGACTTGCTGCTTATGTTGCCGAACAACGAACAAAGGAAATTGGTATAAGAAAAGTGTTAGGCGCATCTGTACAACAGGTTTGGTTGTTGTTATCAAAAGATTTTATTGTATTGGTTTTGATAAGCTGTTTGATTGCGGTACCTGTATCATTTTATTTCCTTCACAACTGGTTAATGAATTATGATTATCGCATCAGTATTGGCGCAGGTGTTTTTGTTTTTGGTGCACTGATAGCGTTATTAATTACTATTATCACGATAAGTTTCCAGGCAATAAAAGCAGCAGTTGCAAATCCTGTAAAAAGTTTAAGAACGGAATAAGAATCTATTAGCCATTGGCTGTTGCTAATGGCTAACAACCAACAGCTACTTATAACATATAACTTAAAACTTATAACGTGTTTAAAAATTATTTCAAAACGGCATTCAGAAATTTAACTCGCAATAAGAACTATACAATCATCAACATTTGCGGTTTAGCAATTGGCATAGCTGTTTGCATGATGATATTTATCATTATACAATTTCACAGCAGCTTTGATGATTTTCATTCAAACAAAGATCGAATCTATCGTGTGCTAACTGAATACCATCATGCTGATTCAAAAGAATTATTTAACGGCAAAGGTGTTCCGTTTCCTTTGCCAAAAACATTGAAAGCAGCATTTCCGCAGATAGAAAAGGTTGCTTCAATTTATTCAGATGAAGGTGACCAAATATTGATTTTAGATAACAATGGCAATACAGTAAAAAAGTTTAAAGAACAAAAAGGAGTATTCTTTGCAGATGCCTCTTTGTTCAACATTTTTAATTATCCGTTACTTGCCGGTTCATACAATTCATTAAAAGACCCGAACAATGTTTTGCTTTCAAAAGAAACAGCAGAAAAATATTTTGGTAACTGGAAAACAGCGATTGGCAAAACATTAAAAATAGCAACTGCATACAGTACAGATAATTTAAAAGTAACAGGCGTTCTTGCAACCATTCCTGCCAATACAGATTTACAATTAAAAGTTGTAATAGCAATGGGCACAGGTTTTACAGGAAGCTATTTTGCAAAGTCAACAGATTATGATGGAACTACAGGCGGCTTTGGATGTTATATTGTTTTGCCTAAAAATATTTCTGCTGCAACATTTGATAAACAATTAAGAGCTTATTCTAAAAAAATAAAATCACCTGATAATAAAGACGAGCAAACGATTCAGCCTTTAAAAGATATACATTATGATACGCAAACAGGCGACTTCAGTAATCAAACCATTAGTCATAAAATGATTGATATTCTTTGGCTGATTGCCGTTTTCATTCTTTTGATTGCATGCGTAAACTTTATTAATCTTTCCACCGCACAAGCTATAAACCGTGCAAAAGAAGTAGGTGTGAGAAAAGTGCTGGGCAGTAATAAATGGCAACTGCAATTACAGTTTATTGCTGAAACATTTTTGATTGTGCTTGCATCTGTTGTACTTGCATTAATCATCACATGGATTGCTTTGCCATACATTGGCAACATACTTGCGCTTAGTTTAAAAATAAGTTTCGCAAATGCATTATCCATCGCTTTATTTCTTTCTGCTATATGCGTTGCTGTTACGTTGCTTGCAGGTTTTTATCCTTCCATTGTTTTATCCCGTTTTAATCCCATCACTGCTTTAAAAAGTAAGCTGGCGATGAAAAGCAATAAAGGCATTTCGTTGCGAAGAGGTTTAGTGGTATTTCAATTCATCATTGCACAAATATTAATTATCGGTACACTGATTATTGTAAAGCAGATGAGCTTCTTTACAAACCAGCCGCTGGGTTTTAACAAAGATGCTATTGTAAATGTTCCCTTGCCTACAGACAGCATCAGTAACACCAGGCTTGATTACATCAAACAACAATTAAAAAATATAAATGGCGTGCAGGCAGTAAGCTTTAATTCAAATACACCCATTGAAGATAATACTGATAATTGGGCGATGCCTTTTTTCAACAAAAGTATAAAGCAGGTTGATTTTTATTCGATTATTAAAACTGCCGATAACAATTATGTGCCGCTTTATAAGTTGCCGTTGATTGCAGGAAGAAACATAGAACCATCAGATACTTTTAGAGAGTTTTTAGTGAATGAAATGTTTATGCATAATCTCAATATTAATAATCCCAACGATATATTAGGTAAAGAAATAAGATTTGGTACGCACGAAGGAACCGGTTGTTGGCGTGTTGAAAAATTTTAATACAAGGTCTTTCAGAGATAGTCTTGCGCCGCTTATAATTACCAGCATGCGAAAGAATTACAATGAAGCATCTGTAAAGCTTGCAACCAAAGATGTAAAACCCGTAATGGCTTCTATTGAAAAACTTTGGAATAATTCTTTTCCTGATTTTGTTTTTGATTATCAATTTTTGGATGATAAAATAGAAAGTTTTTATAAACAGGAAAACCAGTTAGCATACTTGTATAAAATCTTTGCCGGTATCGCCATCTTTCTTAGCTGTCTTGGCTTGTATGGACTTGCATCATTCATGGCAGTACAACGCATTAAAGAAGTCGGTATAAGAAAAGTATTGGGTGCAACTGCATCAAGCATCGTGTATTTATTTTCAAAAGAATTTGTATTGCTTATCACAATTGCATTCGCTGTTGCAACACCAATTGCATGGTATTTTATGCATAAGTGGCTTGAAAATTTTGCATACAGAATTGAATTAAGCTGGTGGTTGTTTTTAATTGGCGGAATTGCATCTATCATTATTGCATTAATCAGTGTAAGCTTTCAGGCAATAAAAGCAGCGATTGCAAATCCTGTGAAGAGTTTGAGAACGGAATAATCTCAATTCGACAATTTGCAATTTGAAAATTGAAAATGAAAATCAATAACATCTTATAATCTTATAAATCAATTCAGATAATGTTTAAAAATTATTTCAAAACCGCATTCAGAAGTTTAACCCGCAACAAGAATTATACTATCATCAACATTGCCGGATTGGCTGTTGGTATTGCTGTTTGTATGATGATCTTTATGATCATACAATATCAAACAAGCTTCGATAATTTTCATTCAAAGAAAGATAACATCTATCGTGTGTTGACTGAATCTCATCATGCAGATGCAGGAAATATTTCTTACGCGAAAAATGTTCCTTTTCCAATGCCTGACGGATTGAAAACGGAGTTTACTCAATTAGAACAAGTAGCTCCGGTTTATGCAAGTCATAATGATGAGTTGCAGGTACTTGATGATAATGGAACACCTGTAAAAAATTTTAAAGAACAGAGCGGTGTATTTTATACATCACCTTCATTCTTTAATATGTTTAATTTTCCGCTGCTCGCAGGTTCTTATGAATCATTAAAAGATCCGAACAATGTATTGCTTACAAAAGAAATTGCAGAAAATTATTTCGGCGACTGGAAAACAGCAATAGGTAAAACCATTAAGATAACAGGATATTATAGCATGGGTGCAGGATTGTTTCAGTTTCCGCCGGTAGCACTAAAAGTTTCAGGCATTCTCGCAACCATTCCGGCAAATACAGACTTTCAATTAAAATTAGTAGTTGCTTACGGAACAGATTTTACAGGAGATGCGCAATATGGATTTCAACAACCTGGTTGGAATGGAACAGCACCTGATTTCGGTTGTTATGTTTTGTTGCCACCGAATATTTCTGTTGATAATTTTAATCAGCAATTAAGCGTATACGCACGAAAAGTATTACCTGCAGATGATAAGGATAGTTATATTATTCAACCATTAAACGATGTGCATTATGATGCAGCAAGCAGGCAATTACAGTAACAAAACAATTAGTCATCAACTGATCAATGTATTGTGGCTAATTGCAGCATTCATCTTATTAATTGCCTGCGTAAACTTTATCAATCTTTCTACTGCACAAGCTGTTAACCGTGCAAAGGAAGTTGGCGTAAGAAAAGTTTTGGGAAGTAATAAATCTCAATTGCAAATTCAATTCATCGTTGAAACATTTTTAATTGTTTGAGTGCCGTAATACTTGCAGCAGTTATTACATTGCTTGCATTGCCTTATGTAAATCAACTTTTAGAACTTTCGCTTTCATTCAACATACTCAACAATCCTGCAATTATTTTATTTCTTTTAACTGTAACAATTGTTGTAACTGCACTCGCAGGTTTTTATCCTTCTATTGTTTTATCACGTTTCAATCCTGTTACTGCTTTAAAGAGTAAACTCACAGCAAATACTGCAAAAGGAATTTCATTAAGAAGAGGATTGGTAGTGTTTCAATTCATCATTGCACAGGCACTCATCATCGGAACACTCATCATTGTACAGCAAATGAATTATTTTATGAATCAGCCGCTGGGCTTTGATAAAGATGCAATCGTAAATGTTCCTTTTCGTCCGGATAGTACCGGCACTAAAATGACGGATTATTTAAAGCAGCAGTTATTGTCAAACGGTGTGCAGGCAGTAAGCTTCAATTCCAACTCCCCGATAGAAGATAATAATAACATGTTTACCACATTCAAATTTGATCATGCAATAAAGGATGCAGATTTCCAGGCTATTACCAAATTTGCAGACAATGATTATGTGCCCACTTATAAATTACAATTAGTAGCCGGAAGAAATTTGCAACCTTCCGGTTATACAAGAGAATTTTTGGTGAATGAATCATTCGTGAAAAGTTTAGGACTTAAAAAACCGGAAGATATAATTGGCAAAGAAATAAGCATGATGAATGGTTTAATAAAATGTCCTGTTGTTGGTGTAGTTGAAAGATTTTAATGACAGGTCTTTACGCAAGAGTCTTGCACCATTGCTTATTGCCACAAATGCAACCATGTATCGCCAGGCTTCCATAAAACTTTCAACCACAAACATGGCGACTACCATGCAATCAATTAAAAAAATATGGGAGCAAACATTTCCAAATTATGTTTATGAATACAGGTTTCTTGATGATAAGATTGCAAGTTTTTACAAACAGGAAAATCAATTGTCGCAGTTGTATAAAATTTTTGCTGCCATCGCAATTTTCCTGAGTTGTCTTGGGTTGTATGGGCTCGCATCTTTCATGGCGGTGCAACGAATAAAAGAAGTTGGCATAAGAAAAGTATTGGGCGCAACTGCATCAAACATTGTTTATTTTTTTCAAAAGAATTCATCATACTTATTTCAATTGCATTTTTAATTGCCACACCGCTTGCATGGTATTTTATGAATAATGGTTGCAGAATTATGCTTATCGCATTAATGTGAGTTGGTGGATATTTCTTGCAGGAGGACTTGCCGCAATCATTATTGCATTGGCAACCATAAGTTTCCAGGCAATAAAAGCAGCGATGGCAAACCCGGTGAAGAGTTTGAGAACGGAATAGTCTGAACCGAAATTTGGATGGAAAAAAAAGATTAACAGGATTGATTAAAATAAATCAGAGATCACAAAATCACAAAATCAACTTTTATGTTTAAAAATTATTTAAAAACTGCGTGGCGAAATTTAAAGAGTCATAAAGCTTATGCTGCCATAAACATTTTTGGACTTGCTGTTGGCATTGCAGCAAGCTTGTTGATTTTTGTTGTGATTCACTACGAAACAACGTACGACAATTTTGAATCGAATAAAGAAAGAATATGCCGTGTTGTTACAACTTACACAAATGCAAGTAATGGAGAAGTAACCGGGCATGAAAGTGCAGTTACGCTTTCATTACCAGCCGCATTAAAAACAGATTTTCCTCAATTAAAAGTATCTGCCATATGGAATATCGGCGGTGCACAAATACATATTCCTGTTGCCGGAAAAAATGCTTTAAATGAAAAACTGTTGAAAGAAAATGAAGGGTTATTCTTTACTGAGCCTGCCTTGTTTAACATGTTTGATTATACATGGCTCACCGGAAATGCAAAGCGTTTAAATGAACCACACACTTGTGTTTTGAATGAAAGCTTAGCGAATGAATTTTTTGGAGATTGGAAAAAAGCAATGGGACAAACCATTCAAATGTGGAGTTACAGAGTTCCTTTACAAGTTGTTGGTGTGTTTAAAGATTTGCCGCATAATACAGAAATTGAAGTAAGAATGGGCGCTTCATATGCAACCTTTCATCAACTGAATGATTATGGATTTACGCATGACAACTGGCAGTCGGCAATGTGGCCCAACGAATGTTTTTTGTTATTGCCTAAAGGAAGTAATCCTGATCAGTTTAAGTCTCAATTACAAAGCTTTGTAAAAAAATATTTTCCGCCTGAAATAAATGGTCATTCAAAAGTTTCGCTTGCTTTTCAGCCACTCACCAATATGCATTTGAATGAAGATTATTCTACTTACAAAGGCGATGCATTAACGCATAAAGAATTATGGTCGCTTGGTTTAATTGGTTTCTTTTTATTGTTAGTTGCCTGTGTAAACTTTATCAATCTTGCCACGGCGCAATCGGTAAACCGTGCAAAAGAAATTGGTGTAAGAAAAGTATTAGGCAGCAGCCGTTCGCAAATACTAAAACAATTTTTAAATGAAACGGCTGTCATCACAACCATATCTGTTTTGCTTGCATTTTTGTTTTCAAAACTCGCACTTCCATTTATCAGCAATCTCACCGGCAAACAACTTTCATTAAACCTGTTACAAAATCCATCCATTATTTTATTTATTGTTTTATTAGGAATGATCGTAAACTTTTTAGCAGGGTTTTATCCAGGTTTAATATTGTCAGGCTTCAGACCGATTGAAGCGATAAAAAGTAAAATCAGCACAAATAATATTGGTGGCATTTCTGTGCGCCGGGGTTTAGTTGTTTTTCAATTTGTGATTGCACAATTCTTAATTATCGGCACAATAGTAGTGTTGCAGCAAATGCAGTTCTTCAGAAATCAGCCAATGGGTTATGATAAAAATGCGATTGCTTTTATTGAACTGCCGAGCGATAGTTTAGACCAGCTTAAATATCCTTACTTAAAAGAACAAATGCAAAAAGTGCACGGCGTTGAAGCTGCAACTTTTATAATGGATGCACCTGCAAGTTCTGCTACCAACAACACAGCATTTTATTTTAATAATGAAACAACAAAAAAAGATTTTACTGTTAACCTGCAGTTTGCAGATACAGGTTATTTGAACACATTTCACTATACAGTTAATGGCAGGGCGCATTCCTTATCAAACAGATACCATACATGAATTATTGGTGAATGAAACACTTGTAAAAAAGTTGGGCTTTATAAATGATAATGATATTCTGAATAAAACTATTTCACTTGATGGCAATATAAAATTTCCTGTTGTTGGCGTGATGCATGATTTCAATAGTAAGTCTTTAAAGGAACCCATTACACCTTTTGTGCTTGCAACAAATATTCATACATATAACTACATCGCGTTAAGAATTAATCCGGCAAGCATGCAATTTACTTTGCAGCAAATGCAAAAAACATTTACGCATATTTATCCAACTTATTTATATACACTTGAGTTTCTGGATGAACGTATTGCGCATTTTTATACGTCTGAAGCAATGGCTTCAACGTTATTTAAAATTGCTGCTTTTTTTGCCATTTTCATTTCATGTTTGGGATTATATGGTTTGGTTTCGTTTATGGCAGCACAAAGAACAAAAGAAGTTGGTATAAGAAAGGTATTGGGTGCATCAGTGCCAGGTATTGTATTACTTTTTTCAAAAGAGTTTATAATACTTATCGGCATTGCATTTTTTATTGCGGCACCGCTGGGTTATTATTTAATGCATAAATGGCTTTCAGGATTTTACTATCATATTCAGTTAAGTTGGTTTGTATTTGCTGCTGCAATTTTAATTTCTGTAATTATTGCATGGTTAACAGTTGGATATAAGGCAATAAAAGCAGCCATTGCAAATCCTGTAAAGAGTTTACGAACGGAATAATTTAGTGAATGGTCAATAGTCAATGGTCGATAGTCCATGGTAAATAGTCTATGGTTAATGTCTGTTATGAACCAAAATCTGTGAACTCATTTTAATTTATCTTGTACTTCAATTTAAATTTATGAGAACAAGATTTACCCTTCATGCATTTACAATTATCATATTTTTTTTATTTGGTTTTATACATCATTCATCAGCACAAAAAAACATATCGCTAACTGATATATCGCAAAACCAAATTATAAATGGTTTTAAAGCACAAGCCATTTATCTCAACGATGCCAATGAACCGATGGGCGGTCGCTTTGTGCACCAGGCAACAGGCTTTACGCTCGACCTTTTGCAAATTGAATCAGTGCCGCAGGCTTTTATTTGGGTAAATACTTTTCCGGTGTCTGATAGGGGCGAGCCGCATACGCAGGAACATTTGCTCATTACAAAAGGCAATAAAGGGCACGACATTAATACAAGAGAAGGCATGTCGCTTGCGCAATCAAACGCATTCACATCGCAACTGCACACCGTGTATGATTTTAATACTGCCGCCGGTGGTGAAGTATTTTATGATTTGTTTGAAAGATTTCTTGATGCTTTGTTGTATCCGGATTATACTGATGAAGAAGTAAGTCGTGAACTGCGCAATTGGGGCATCACACAAAATCCTGACAGCACATTGCGGCTGGAAGAAAAAGGTTCCGTGTATAATGAAATGTCAACAACCATGAATAATCCTTATGCGTTGTTGGATGATACGATGGGAAGATTGTTGTATGGCAATGCGCATCCGATTGCTTTTAATGCAGGAGGTTTGCCGGCGGGCATTCGTGTTTTGAATGCAGCAAGCATACACAGGTTTCATGATGAACATTATTTTTTGGCGAACATGGGCGCAATTACTTCGCTGCCCGCAAGTATGCAATTAGATTCTGTGTTGAATCGAATGAATAATATTTTAAATGAACTGAACGAATTAAACACAAATCATACAAAACACAACCTTGAAAAATTGCCTGCGCCGCAACCTGCTGAAGCGGGACAAATTTCAATAATAAATTATCCCTCAGAAAATGAACAGGAGCCGGGAACAATGTTATTGGCTTATCCTGCAGATTTAAATTTAAGTGCAACAGAAGATGTGTTGCTGAATAATTTTCTTACGGTGTTCGCAGGCGATGCAACTACTAACCTGTATAAATTGTTTGTTGACAGCAAAACAAGAATAAAAGATCTTGATGCGCAGACTGTTTATGCTTATGTTGATGATAAAGAAGGTGAGCCGATTTATATTGGGTTGGATGGAATAAAAACAGAAAATCTTACGAAAGAAAAAGCTGAACTCGCAAAACAGGAAATAAAAAATGAGTTGAATAAAATTGCAAATTATAAAGATCATTCGCCGGAGTTGATTGCTTTTAATAAACGGTATGAAAACAGTTTAATAAGCCTGGGAAGATCTTATACCAAGTTTGTAAATACGCCGCCAAAGTTTGGATTTCGAAACACGTATGATGCATGGTATTCGCAAATAGAAGAAATGAATAAAATTCCTGGCTTTAAAAAATCTGTTGTTTTAAAGCCGCAGCTTGATTCTATTCATAAACTGTTAACAGGCGGCACAAACATCTGGAAAAAATATTTGCAGCAATGGAATCTCACCACAGCAACACCATTTGTTGCAATAAGCAAAGCAAATGCTGCATTAATAACAAAAGCAGAAAATGAACGTAAAGAAAGATCGGCGGCAGAAGTTGCAAGATTAAAAAATCTTTATAACATACAGGATGATCAGGCGGCAATTCTTCGTTACAAAGCGATATATGATTCTAACACAACTGTGCTTGAAAAAGCAGAGCAGGCGCACATAATAAAATTTATAAACAATCCTCCGCTTACGTTGGACGATCAGTTAATTTATAAACAAAAAACGCTTGATGGAAATGTGCGCATGCTTGCTTCGGTGTTTAATAATATGACGAGTGTTACAACAGGCAATTGCGTTAAATCTTAAATAGCGTGCCGCAAAATAAATTAGTGTATCTCGCTATGCTGCCTGATTTATTAACGGGAACCGGCATTATTAAAAATGGAAAAGCTGTGTCGTATGAAGATATGTCGCAGCTATTACAACAGCAGATTCTTAGTTTGCAGAGTTATTATAGTACAAGCACTATAACAGGCAGAGCTGAACTTATTGTAAAAGGTGCAGGCAATAATATTGCTGAAGGTAAACGTGCAGTGCAGTGGATGAATGATGTGCTGAAACAACCCAACTGGACTAAAGAAAATTTACCGCGCATAAGAGATCTTGTTGAGCAAGAATTATCCGGCATAAGAAAAACGATGCAAAATGCAGAAGAAGAATGGGTAACAGATCCGGCGAATGCTTATTTATCGCAGGATAAACCTTTGTTGCTGGCCACTTCATCTTTTTTATCAAGAGAGCAAAATATTTTTCGTTTGAAATGGATGCTAAAAGATGCAGGCACTTCTGCAGACAGCGCAGCTATTCAAACTTTCTTATCATCGCTTGCCAACGCAAAAGGCAATCGTGAACAGTTGAATAAACTATTATCGGTTATTAATTCTAAAGATGTGATGAGCGCTGATTCTGCAGGTATCAATAAACAATATGCAGAAGCGTTCAATCAATTATCTGCAAAAGCAAAAGCTTTAGCAAAAGATGCAGCTGAAGATTTAGAACAAATGCTGAATGATATTCCTGATAATTCTTTAAACGCTGACTGGAATTATTTGTGCAAAACGATGCAGCAAGGTTTGGCGCAAACACCTGAAAAAACGTTGGCAGATTTAAATGCATTGCGTAAAAGTTTGTTGAATACATCAAACGCAAGATTATTTATTATCGGTTCACAAAACACAGAAGATAAGTTGACTGCTGACATTAATACAATGCTTTCAGATTTTAATACATCATCAATCACTCAACAACAATACGCTTCAACAAAGTTGATTGATGAAAGAGTAAAGCAACGAATGCATACAACTGAAACGCCGGTGTTTGTTGGTTTGATCAATCCAAATTCACCAACCGGTGTGTTTATAAATTCTGCGCCATTAACATCCTATCGTGATACATCGAAAGAACAATTGTATAAATTTTTATCCGCAGAACTATATGCAGGTGGAGGTAAACAAAGTGTTTACACGAAAAGCACAGGCGCAGGTTTATCATACAGCACGGGCGTTGGAGCTTCACCGGCATCAGGAAGATTTCAATATTATGCAGAACGAACACCGGAATTGCCGCAAACATTGCGCTTTGTAATTAGCGAAATAAAAAAAGCACCTGTTGATTCCAATGCAGTTGATTATGTAGTTTCATTAGCGGTTCGGGGTAATCGCTCTGCATCCGATTATGAAATTAGGGGCGAAGCTATGGCTGCAGATTTAATGGATGGTTTTACACCTGAAACAGTAAAAACTTTTCGTAAATCCATATTGCAATTAAGAAAAGAACCTGATCTTTTAAATGCGATATATTCTTATAAAGATTCAGTGTATCAAAAAATATTGCCGGGTTATGGCATGCCTTCAAAAAATGTTAACGGCGCAATTAATTTTGTTATTGGTCCTGAAAAACAAATGAAGGCTTATGAAGCGTATTTAAAATCGGCTGAAGGAGAAAATGCTGTTTTATATCGTTTGTACCCGAGAGATTATTGGATAACGGATAGCGAATAATTTTCTTGTGCTATTAAGTAATATAAAATATAAGCTTGTTTGAACCGTCATTTCGAAGAATGAGAAATCTCTTATTCATTAACTGTTCTAAATTCATGAGATGTCTTGTACCTTGACATGACGTTCATAGAGCGCGACTTTTTATCAAACAACCGTACATCATAAACCCATAAGCAAACATAACAGGCTAATTCCGCAAAATAATTTTGCACAACAGCGAACAACCTGCTGTTCATTTTCGAACACTTTTTTAATTGGATTTTTCTGAAATCCTTTATTAGCAAGGCTTTTTTGGCTTGGCATACCCGTTGGTAAATAAAAACGGTACGTGTGTCCAACTGTTTTTTTAACCGCTAAAAAAGGCGAAGTTTATGCTAAACAACTTTTTAAAAACCGCACTCAGCAGCTTGCGGAAAAATCGCGGCTATAGTTTTCTCAACATTTTTGTTTGGCAACAGGCATTGCGGGTGCGGCATTTATTTTTTTATGGGTTGAAGATGAGCTAACATTCAATTATAATCTTTACATCGTTAATTATGTTTAAAAATCATTTAAAAACAGCATTAAGGATTTTTAAAAAGAACAAAGTTACTACTGTGATTAATGTTCTTGGTTTATCTGTTGGCATCAGTGCTGCCATTGTTATTTTTTTAATGGTGCAGTACGATTATAGTTTTGATAAATGGGAACCGCAGGCAAATAATATATATGAAGTAACAAGTAAATATCCATTCGCGTATGCGTCGGCTGTTCCTTCACCTGCTGTTGAATTTATAAAAAAACAAATAACGGGAATTGAAACCACGAGTTATTTTTTGGATTTTTCTTCAATGGATTTTAGCGTAACTATTTCACCTGGTAACAATAAAAAAAGACAACATTTTTAACAATGAAAAGCGGTGTAATATTTGCCGATGAAAATTATTTCAACATATTTCCGCATCAATGGCTTGCTGGTAATCCTTCTGCTTCTTTATCTCAGCCAAACCAAGTTGTATTATCACTTTCTGTTGCTAAAAAATATTTTCCCGACTTAAGTTTAGATAAAATAATAGGACAAAAGAATTTTATATGGTGACAGCACAAACGCAATTGTATCGGGTATTGTAGCAGATTTAAAACAACATACTGATTTTGATAACAAAAGTTTTATTTCCCTTAATACTTTTATTCTTCGGCTTTTTGGAAGAATTATTTGCAAATGAACGACTGGAAGTTTCCCTTTCCAAATTCACATTGTTTTGTGCGATTAAACCCAAATACTAATGTTGCAAATGTGAATAAACAATTGAAAAAACTGTATGATGCAAACGTAACACAAACAGACCCCAATTTTAAGTTTACAGGTGTATTGCAACCTTTGAGTAAAATTCATTTTGGTTTTGATTTGAATAATAAAACAGTACAAGCCAAATTCGATAAATCTATTCTTATAAATTTAGCCGAACTGGCATTGGCGTTGCTTTTATTGGCTGCAATCAATTTTATTAATCTCTCCACTGCACAATTTACTTTGCGTGCAAAAGAAATTGGTTTGCGTAAAACACTTGGCAGCAGTAAAAAACAAATCATTAATCAATTTCTTACTGAAACATTTTTAACTGCAGTTTGTGCTACCATATTAGCTGTTGTGTTAACGCCATTTTTATTGTATGTGTTCAAAGGATTTATTCCCGCAGGGTTAAATAAAAACGAATTATCGCAACCCATCATCATCATTTTTTTAGTTACACTCGTTATTGTTGTTACGCTGCTTGCAGGATTATATCCCGCATTTGTGCTTACAAAATTTCGTCCTGCACTGGTATTAAAAAGCCAGGTTATCAGTAATGGAAAATCACGCAGCGCATGGGTTAGAGAAGTATTAACCGTTTCGCAATTTGTAATTGCACAGGTTTTTTTAATTGCTGTAATTGTTGTGGGCAAGCAAATCCATTATGAATTAAATAAAGATATTGGTATAAGGAAAGATGCTATTGTTTCTTTTAATGCGCCATGGTCTGGACTTGACAATAAAAAAATAGGCGTTTTAATGAATGAATTAAAAAAAATCCCGGAAATACAAAATGCTACTTCATACAGCGAGGGAGAGCCTTATACAAGTGGAGCAATGAAAACAAGTTTTATTGTTTCAAATAAAGGACGTGTAGAAAATAAATTAATAGCGGATAAAAGCGGCGACAGTAATTATATAAAAGTATTCAACATTCCTTTGCTTGCAGGGCGCAATATACGCACTGATACAAACAGCACACAAGGCTGAAGTGCTGATTAATGAAGCAATGATGAAAGAAATGGGGTTTCAAAATCCCCGCGATGCGATAGGTAATTTTATTTCAAGAGGCGAAGGTGATAGCAAAGTTTTAGTTGCAGGTGTAATAAAAGATTTTAATATTGAGTCTTTGCATCTTCCTGTAGTGCCGCTTATTTTTGAAGGCAATAGTTATTCTGAAGGCGGAAAAATTTCGATTGCATTAAATCCTTCCAATCCATGATCGTGGCAAGGCGCTTTACAAAAAGCAGAAAAAGCATTTAAGCAAGTATATCCAAACAAAGATTTTAACTATAGTTTTTATGATAAAGAAATTGAGCACATTTACGAAAGCGATATTCGTTTATCTGCCTTATTAAAATGGGCAACAGGTTTGGCAATCTTCATCAGTTGTTTGGGCTTGCTGGGATTGGTAAGCTTTATGGCAAATCAAAGAACAAAAGAAATTGGCATTAGAAAAGTATTGGGTGCATCAGTTATACAAATCATTGTATTGCTTTCAAAAAATTTGGCAAGATTAATATTAATTGCTTCTATTATTGCCATACCTGTTGCATGGTATTTCTCAAATAATTGGCTGCAGGATTTTGCATTTAAGATACCATTAAGCTGGTGGATATTTTTAATAAGCGGCATCTGCATGCTTATTATCGCATTAATTATTCTTTGCCTGCAAACAATAAAAGCGGCCATTGCAAACCCTGTAAAAAGTTTAAGAACGGAATAATTCAATTTGAAAATAAGAGAACTTATAACATAAAACATACAACTTAAAACTTATAACGTGTTTAAAAATCATTTAAAAATCGCATGGCGTAATTTGATGAAGTATAAATTTATTTCCTTCATCAATTTATTTGGTCTTACTGTTGGCTTAACATGTTGCCTGCTTATTCTAACTTATATTTTAAATGAATTGAGTTATGATAAGTACAATAAAAATGCTGACCAGATTTATCGTGTAACAAGAACTTTTTATGATGGCAACGGCAAGGAAATGCTTAATTTAAGTGCGGTTGCTCCGCCGTTTGGATATTATCTTCCAACAGATTTTCCAGAGATACAAAAGATGACACGCTTGCTGAACGCTGGCACAACGCCGCTGCGCTATAAGGACAAATTAATTAATGAACCCGATGTTTATTTTGCCGACGGAAATTTATTTGATGTATTTACCGTTAACGTTTTAAAAGGAAATCCAAAAACAGCATTAAACGATCCTTACTCCATAATGCTTACAGAAGAAACAGCAAAAAAATATTTTGGTAATGAAGATCCTATCAATAAAGTTTTGCGTGCAAACAACCAGTTTGATGTTAAAGTAACCGGGGTTTATAAAGATTTTCCTTCAAATGCTCATATCCATCCAAACATATTAGTGTCATTCAATACCCTGAAAGATACTGCTGTTTACGGAGAAGAAAATTTGCGTACGAACTGGGGCAACAATTCATTCTTTACTTACATCATGTTGCCAAAAAATTATAACATTCAAAACATGAAGGCAAGGTTTCCTGCTTTTTTGGATAAGCACATGGCTGGTCAATATGGCGGAATGAAACCATCAACTCAAACAAAACTTGATCTTCAAAAATTAACAGACATTCATCTTTATTCGCACACGGATTATGAAGCAGAACCCAATGGCGATATAAACCGTGTGTATATTTTTTCGGCCATTGCCTTATTTATTTTATTGATTGCATGCATTAATTACATGAACCTTTCTACGGCACGTTCGGCTTTGCGTGCAAAAGAAATTGGTATAAGAAAAGTGGTTGGCGCAAGCAAAAAAGAATTAATAATTCAATTTCTCAGCGAGTCTGTTTTAATAACATGGGCATCTCTTTTTATCGCATTTGTTTTATTGTATTTGTTTTTGCCATCGCTGAATAAACTTTCAGAACAAAATCTTTCAGTAAACATTTTAATAAAATGGCAAGTGCTTGTTCCTTTGTTAATAACGCCCTTTATTGTTGGGATAATTTCGGGTTTGTATCCTGCTATGTTTATGTCTTCATTTAAACCCGTAAAAACATTAAAAGGTTTATTTAAAGCAGGCGGCGGCAGCATTAGTTTTCGCAAAGTGCTTGTAGTAACGCAGTTTACCATTTCAATTATACTTATTATAACTACAGCTATTGTGTTTCAGCAATTGCGTTATATGCAGAATGCATCTTTGGGTTATAACAAAGAACATATTGTTACGATTCCTTATTATACTTCCCTCAATGATAAATATGAATCATTCCGCCATTCTTTACTTCAAAATTCAGCTATTAAAAATGTAGGTCGTTCTTCAAGAATTCCAACGGGAAGATTGCTCGATGGAGACGGCGCCTCTATGCCTGGTTCAGATTCTGTGGTACCTGTAAAAGCGGATATAAGATATGTTGCTGCAGATTATGATTTTATTCCAACATACGGAATAAGTATTGTTGCAGGCAGAAATTTTTCACGTGATTATGGAACAGATACCTCAAATTTTATTATTAATGAAGCAGCAGTAAAAGCTATTGGATGGCAGTTGCCGGAACAGGCTGTTGGAAAAAACTTCAAGTATGGCCCTGTAACGGGGCATATTATTGGTGTAATGAATGATTTTCATTTTGAATCGCTGCATCAAAAAATTACACCGCTTATTTTAGAAATGCCCGCAGACCAGCCCAATCAAAGTTCTTATAATAGTATTTCTATAAAAATTGCAGGCAATAATGTACCTTCTGCATTAGCTACTTTAAAAAATACATGGCAAAAATACCTTGCTGATTATCCTTATCAATATACATTTCTTGATGAAAAATTTTCCAAGTTGTACGAATCAGAACAAAAACAGGAAACGATTTTTACCGTGTTTGCATTCATTGCCATTTTTATTGCATGTTTGGGATTGTTTGGGTTATCTGCGTTTGCTATTTCGCAGCGTGTAAAAGAAATTGGAGTGAGAAAAGTTTTGGGCGCAGATGTAACAACAATAGTTGCATTGCTTTCAAAAGATTTTTTAAAGCTCGTAATAATTGCAGCAATTATTGCATTTCCTGTTGCGGCGTTTGCAATGAATAAATGGTTACAAACATTTGCTTACCGTATTCACATGCAATGGTGGATATTTTTACTTGCTGCTGTTACAGCATTATTAATTGCATTAATTACAGTGAGCTTTCAGGCAATAAAAGCAGCATTGACAAACCCTGTAAAAAGTTTGAGAACGGAATGATGAACATGTGAACCATGATTAATCGGATTATAAGATTAACATGATTCAAAAAAAATAATCATAAAATCATTTAATCATAAAATCCCGGTTCAGGCAATGTTTAAAAATTATTTTAAAACTGCATTTCGCAACCTGCAAAAAAACAAATTGTATGCTGCAATTAATATTGTTGGGTTAACTGCCGCACTTGCCGCCTGCCTGTTGATTGGCGTGTATATTATGCACGAATTAAGCTATGATAAATTTAATGCGAATGCCAACCGAATTGTACGCATCACAATGGAATACCGCAATGCAGGAACGGTAAATACAATTGCAAACACAGGCACGAAAGTAGGCCCGCAGTTTAAAAGAACTTTTCCTGCAATTGAAGCGTATGCCCGCACATTCATTTCGCATAACGTTATAAAAAGCAGCAATAAAATTTTTGATGAGCCACGCATTTTATATGCTGATCCATCTTTCTTTAAAATATTTTCTTTTCATATAATTGAAGGCAATGCCGCAACAGCGTTGGATGCACCCGATAAAATTGTGCTTACGCAAAGCATGGCAAAAAAATATTTTGGTAATGAAGATGCAATTGGTAAAACGCTTATTTCAGGCGCAAAAGATTTGCGTGTGTCTGCTGTTTGTGAAGATGTGCCGCAGAACTCACAACTTAAATTTGATTTTGCAACGCAGTTTTTAAATCTCGGCAACGGTGTAAAAGAAGAACAATGGTGGACGGCAAACTGGATAACTTATTTTTTATTGCGCAGCCAAAAAGATATTCCTGTATTGCAGCAGCAAATTATTGCGTACATGAAAACACCTGCTGTAAGAACTGATGCTGGTTTGCAGGGCAAAGATTATCTCACCTATCATTTAGAGCCGCTTACAAAAGTGCATTTGTATTCTTCACTCGAAGGTTTTGAACCTAATGGTAGCATTACATACGTTTACATGTTTGCTGTAATTGCTTTGCTTATTTTAATTATTGCCTGCGCTAATTATACAAATCTTGCTACCGCACAATCATCGGCACGCACAGGCGAAATAGGAATGCGTAAGGTGTTGGGCGCATCGAAGCAACAAGTTTTTATGCAGTTTATGGGCGAATCTTTATTGGTAACATTTATTGCTGCCGCACTTGCGTTTGCGTTAAGTATTGTTTTAATTCCATATTTCAATAACATTACCGGCAGGCAATTTACTGCTGATGTATTATTACAACCATCACCCGTTATTGCTTTAATAGTTTGTGCAATAATGGTAAGTTTTTTTGCCGGCTTATATCCTGCACTTATTTTATCAGGCACACAAATAATGAATGTGCTGAAGAAAGGTTTCAATTTCACAGGCGGCAACAACATGCTGCGCAAAGCTTTAATTGTTGCCCAATTTGGTATTTCAGTGTTTCTTATTATTTACACGGTTATTATTCTGCAGCAAATGCATTACATGCAAACAAAAAATCTTGGTTATGATAAAGACCATATTGTTGTATTGCCAGTTGGGGGTAACATGCTCAATAATTTTCAAGATTTAAAAAATGCATTTCAGCAAGTGCCGGGTGTGGAGAGCGTAACCGCATCTTATGATACGCCTGAAAATGTAGGATGGGGCGATGGCATCACTGCATTTGATGAAAAAGGCAAACACATTATATCATTAAATGCAATGCCGGTTGATCTGGATTTTATTAAAACGATGAAAATGCAGTTGCTTGCGGGTCGTGATTTTCAGCAATCAGATTTTGCATTGATGGATACCGCAAACAACAATGCGAACTTTCATATACCTTATATCATTAATGAAACACTCGCTAAAAAAATTGGATGGACGCCGCAGCAATCTATTAACAGAACAATTGAAAAAGGTGTAACAGGCCCGGTTGTAGGAGTAATAAAAGATTTTAATTTCAGAAGCTTGCATACTTCTATCGGGCCGCTTTTAATATTTCTTGGCAGAAATTATTCCCGCGATTTTATGCTGCGCATCAATGGCAATGATATGCAGGGAACGATTGACAGGCTTGAAGCAGTTTGGAAGCAACGCATACCCAACAGACCATTTACTTATAATTTTTTAGATGATGATTACAATAAACTTTATCTCGCCGAACAACGCACTTCAAAATTGTTTGGTGTTGCAGCAGGGCTTGCCATTATTCTTGCGTGTTTAGGCTTGTTTGGTCTTGCGGCGTTTACAACCATACAACGTACAAAAGAAATTGGTATAAGAAGAATATTAGGCGCAAACATCAGCAACATTACAATGCTGATAGCAAAAAATTTTTTACAGTTGGTAGGTATTGCCATTGTGATTGCCGTGCCGCTTGCATGGTGGGCCGGTAATAAATGGCTGCAGGATTTTGCTTTTCGTATTCCTGTGCATGCTTATGTGTTTATTATTACTTCAATTATAACAGCATTAATTGCATTGTGCACAGTAGGCTATCACGCAATAAAAGCAGCGGTTGCAAATCCGGTGAAGAGTTTGAGAACGGAATAAATTGGTAACGGTCAACGGTCGACGGTCAACGGTAAATCAGACATCAGAAAATCAACATTATGTTTAAAAACTATTTAAAAATCGCCTGGCGGAATTTAATGAAGAATAAAATTTTTTCTTTCATTAATATTATTGGCTTATCGGTTGGGCTTACCTGTTGCATGTTGATGGCATTGTATATTTTAAATGAAACAAGTTACGATGCGTATCAAAAAAATGCAGATAACATTTACCAGTTAGGCACTGAATTTATAGGCCTTGGTAATTTTAAAAAATTACCCAATACGCCGGCCGCAATGGGTGAAACAATGAAAAGCGTTTTTCCTGAAATACAACAAACAACAAGGCTTGTGCGGTTGTATTCAGAAGATAAAACGCTCTTGCAATACAACGAAAAAGCAGGTGAAACAAAATCTTTTTATGAAACAAAAGGTTATCTCGCCGATTCTACTTTTTTCAGAATGTTCACTTATAATTTTATTGAAGGCAATCCTACACACTGCATTAAGTAATCCAAACACTATTGTGGTGAGTGAAGAAATTGCTGAAAAAATGTTTGGCAACCAGCCTGCATTAAATAAAGTAATTCATATCAGCAGCAGCACAAACGGCGATCATGATTTTTTAGTAACAGGCGTTTTTAAACCCATCGATAAACCTTCGCATATTGACGGAAGATTTTTTATGAGTATGATGGGCGGAAACATTGCAGATTTTATAAAAAATGCGGGTGCTAATCTTGCAAATAATAACATGTTTTATACTTATCTGCAATTAAAGCCGGGCCCGATGTAAAAAAATTAGAAGCAAAATTTCCTGCATTTATTGAACAATATGCTGGTAAAGATTTAAAAGCAAATGGCTTTAATAAAAGCAATTTCTTGTTCCGCTTAAAAAAATTCATTTAGATGAAGATGTAAAAGATAATGTTACACAGGGCGGCAGTATAACCTATTTATATATTCTTGCATCCATCGCTTTGTTTACATTGCTTATTGCATGCATTAATTTTATGAACCTCGCCACTGCGCGATCTGCAAAACGTTCATCAGAAGTTGGTATAAGAAAAGTTTTAGGCGCAGAAAAAAAATTTCTCATTACACATTTCTTGGCGAAGTCCGTTTTTATGAGCTTTACTGGCGTTTATTCTTGCTTTTGCACTTACCAACATTATTGTTGCCATGCATTTAATGCGCTTCGGGCAAAAATCTTTCACTTATCATTTTCAAACAATATAATTCTTATTGCAGCATTTGTTGCGTTATCAATTATTACAGGTTTAATTGCGGGCAGTTATCCCGCTTTTTATTTATCATCATTCAATCCTGCAAAAGTTTTAAAAGGAAAATTTTCAAATTCTCTTGCTGCAGTCGCATTAAGAAAAGGCCTGGTAATTTTTCAATTTATTATTTCAGTTGTATTAATTGTGGCATCGGTGGTAATCGCCAATCAAATGAAATATTTACGTTCTGCAGATTTAGGTTTTGATAAAGACCAGCAAATCATTATTCCTTTACGAAGTGATAATGCAAAAAAAATTTATACCTCCTTTAAAGACGAATTATTAAAGCAATGCAGTGTTAAAAATGTTGGCGCATCTTTATACTATCCGGGCATTTCTAATTTTGCAGATAATATTTTTTACAGCGATGGCGAAAGTATGCAGCAGGGAAAAGATGTTAAGATGGATTATATTGATACGCGTTACCTGCAAACATTAAACATTCAGCCGGTTGCGGGCAGATTGTTTTCTGATGATTATTATGCTGAAGATACTTCGCGGAACAATTGTTGTAAACGAAACTGCAGTAAAGCTTTTCGGATTTAAAAATGCTGCGCAGGCCGTTAATCAAAAGCTGCATTTCACTTTTGGCGGCATTACATACAACTTCAATATTATTGGTGTGGTTAAAGATTTTCATTATGAAGATCTGCATTTACCCATTGGGCCTTATGGATTTCAGTTAAATGTTACCTCCCGTATTTAATTATGTGTTGTGCATGTAAAACCGGCAACATAAATGCATCTTTAGAATCAATAAAAAAATCTGGCATAACCTTAAATGCCAGCGAACCTTTTGATTTTAGTTTTTTCGATAAAGATTTTCAAAAAAATTATGATGCAGAAAACCAGCTCTCCGCTATCGTTGGCATATTTTACCGTTATTGCCATTCTTATTTCATGTTTGGGTTTATTTGGTTTGCCAACATTTAGCGCAGAGCAACGCATAAAAGAAATTGGCGTGCGAAAGTGCTTGGTGCAAGCGTAACAAGTATTGTGACATTATTATCAAAAGATTTTTTAAAATTGGTTGCCATTGCAATTCTTATTGCTTCTCCTCTTGCATGGCTGGCTATGCATAAATGGCTGCAAAGTTTTGCATATCGTATAAATATTAGTTGGGTTGTTTTTGTAATAACAACTATTGCAGCATTATTTATTGCACTTTCTTACAATTAGTTTTCAGGCAATAAAAGCAGCGGTTGCAAACCCTGTTAAAAGTTTAAGAACGGAGTAATTCAAGTTAAAAATATGGCAATTTGAATTAATGAACAAATGAAAACCCACATAATCTTTTAATTATAAAAATCCCGGTTCAAACAATGTTTAAAAATTATTTTAAAATAGCATGGCGCAACATAATTAAGAGCCGCTTTTATTCCGCAATAAATGTTATCGGTTTATCAACCGGAATTGCTTTTACATTATTGATTGCAGCTTATGTGTGGAGTGAATTGCAGGTAAATAAAAATTTAAAAAATGCAGACAGGCAATACATCATTCAAGGCAAATGGAAAGACCCGAATTTAGGTTACCAGTTTACAACGCTTGGCCCGCTGGCAAAAGCATTGAAAGATAATTTTCCTGATCTTGTTGCAAACTATCATCGCTGGGATGGTGTTACATCAAACATTTCAAAAGGTGATAAAGTTTTCAGAGATGATATTTCTATTTGCGACAGTACGCTTTTAAGCATGTACGGTTTTAAGTTGTTGTATGGAAATGCTGCAACTGCTTTGCATAATCCGTTTACAGTTTTACTAACAAAAAATAAAGCAATAAAATATTTTGGCAAAGCTGATGTTGTCGGTGAAACAATAACCATAGAAAGTTTTTCGGGCACAAAGCATGATTTTTTAATTACAGGTGTTTTAAATAACATTCCAAAAAATTCTGTTACCGGTTTAATTGATGGTTATCCAAACAACTTTTTTGTTCCGGCAAGCAACCTTTCTTTTTTTGGAAGAAATATGGATTGGCAGAACAATCATATTGCCGGTTATATTGAATTGCAAAAAGGTATTACGCCCAATACAACTTGAAAAACCGATGATGCAGCTCATTAAGCAAAATGCACCGCCGCAAGTTGTTCAACCGATATGACGCCGTACCTATTCTTTAAAAGATTTTTATCTCGCCGCCAATAATGGAATTGTAACAAAAATGCTCTATGCATTATCTGCCATTGCATTGTTTATATTAATCATGGCAATTATCAATTTCATCAACATGTCAGTAAGCCGTTCTGCTTCAAGAATGAGAGAAATTGGTATAAGAAAAGTTTTAGGCGGATTAAAAAAACAATTGATATTTCAATTTCTTATCGAATCAATCATCATTACATTTATTGCAACCGTATTTGCATTTATTATTTATGTTTCAACGCAAAATTTATTCAGTAATATTTTAGGTGATCCTATTCCGTCACTCACATGCTTTTCCTTTTTATTTTATTGCATTTCCTTTTTTATTTATGTTGCTGATTGGATGTATGGCAGGCATTTATCCTGCATTTGTTTTATCTTCTTTAAAATCTGTTGATTCATTAAAAGGAAAGTTTTCTGCTGTAAAAGATAAAGTATGGCTGCGTAAATCGCTGATCGGTTTCCAGTTTATTACAGCAACCATTGCATTTGTTGGTGCCATCATTATTTCCAAACAAATAAATCTTTTTTTAAAGAGTGATTTAGGTTATAATAAAGATTACATTCTTTCTGCACAACTTGCCCGCAACTGGACAAGAGAAGGTGTAGATAAAATGGAAACTATTCGGGATGAATTTGCTACAACACAAAATGTAAAAGATGTTGCGCTTTCTTTTGAAATTCCTGACGGAAATAATAGTGATGAAATACCTGTTTATAAATTAGGTAACAGATTCAACGCAAGGTATCGCAACACAAACGTTAGAAACCGATGAAAAATATTTACCTGTTTATCAAATTCCAATTATTGCAGGTTCAAATTTTGAAGGTCATGCTTTGGATTCTGGTAAAGTAATTATGAATGAAACCGCTGTTCATGCGCTTGGCTGGAAAAATGTAAATGATGCAATCGGACAAGCAAATAAGAATTCCCGGCGATCCAACAATTTTTACCATAAAAGGTGTTACCAATGATTTTCATTTTGGAGGCATGCAGCAAAAGATTGCGCCAATAATTATTTTCAATGTGCAGTTTGCAACTATTTATCGATACTTATCTTTTAAAGTAAATGCCGGAAACATTCCTGCAACAATAAGTGCATTGCAAAAGAATTGGAACGCATTAATGCCAGGCGCTCCGTTTGAATATAAGTTTATGGATGAAACATTGGCGAATTTGTATAAATCAGAACTGCAATTAAAAAAAGCTTCATACACTGCAACCATACTTGCATTAATTATTGTGTTATTAGGCGTGGTTGGATTAATATCGTTAAGCATTCAAAAACGCACAAAAGAAATTGGAATACGAAAAGTTTTGGGTTCTTCGGTTGCAAACATCATTACATTATTTATAAAAGAATTTTTAATTGTGATTTTAATTGGCGGATTAGTTGCTTGTCCGCTGGCATACATCATCATGCATAACTGGCTGCAGAATTATGCATACAGAATTAATATTACCGCAGCGCCATTTATTATTTCAATTATTTGTTTGGGATTGATAACAGCATTGCTTATTTGTGTGCAAACAATAAAAGCAGCAATTGCAAACCCGGTAAAAAGTTTAAGAACGGAGTAACAATATGTAAGCACAACCGTAATAGTACAAATCAAAACACGTGTTTAAAAATTATTTAAAAGTTGCATTACGCAATCTCTGGAAAAACAAAGCTTTTTCTGCAATTAATATTATGGGTCTTGCAAGCGGTTTAGCTGTTTGCTTGTTGATTGTTTTATATGTTGTTGATGAATTAAGTTATGATAAATACAACAAAAATGCAGACCGCATTTATCGTTTGGATGCAGATATTTATTTCAACAACACTTCAGCAATTTTTGCTGTTGCTCCAGACCCTTTGGCACCAACTTTAAAAAGAGAGTTTCCTGAGATTGAAGAAGAAGTAAGAATAAATAACCAGGCTGATATACTGGTAAAAAAAAATAATCAGAATGTGCAGGATCATAATGCCGCATTTGCAGATTCTACTTTTTTTAAAGTGTTTACGCTGCCAATGATTGCAGGCAATCCGGCAACTGCTTTAAAAGAACCCAATTCAATTGTTATTGATGAAACCACTGCAAAAAAATATTTCAACAGCACAAATGTTGTTGGCAAAACTTTAATTGTTGATAATACCAACTATTGTAAAATAACCGGTGTTATAAAAGATGTTCCAAAGCAATCTCATTTTCATTTTCATTTTATTCGTCCGAAAATAACAAACGTAAACAATTCGTGGCTCAGCAACAATACCTATAATTATGTTTTGGTGCGTCCTGATGTTACACAACAAAAATTGCAGCAGGATGTTAATGCAACCATCAATAATTATTTAAGTAAAGAATTGGAATCACAACTGCATGCCAGCTTAAAAGACATAAATAATAAAGGCGGCCATTTTATTTATCATGCCATGCCGCTTACTGATATTCATTTGCATTCAAACAAATCTTATGAATTAGAAGCCAACGGCGATATTACGTACGTGTACATTTTTTCAGTAATTGCAATTTTTATTTTATTGATTGCATGTGTAAATTTTATGAACCTTTCAACGGCCCGTTCAGCCAATCGTGCAAAAGAAGTAGGCATAAGAAAAGTTGCTGGTTCATTGCGTTCACATCTTATAACACAATTTTTAACTGAATCTGTTTTACTCAGTTTCTTTTCATTAATACTTGCTATTGCAATTGCATTATTGCTGTTGCCTTTGTTCAACCAACTTGCTAATAAAGAAATGAGCGTAGCCACATTGTTTTCAACATGGCTGTTTCCGGTTATGGTTGCATTGGTATTTGTTGTAGGATGCGTTGCAGGCAGTTATCCTGCATTTTATTTATCAGCATTTCAGCCGATAGATGTTTTAAAAGGAAAAATTGCAAAAGGGTTTAAAAATAGTTGGCTGCGCAGCGGCTTGGTTGTTTTTCAATTTACAATTTCAATTATATTAATTATTGGAACGATCGTTATTTATAATCAGCTTAATTACATACGCAGCAAAAAAATTGGTTATGATCGCGACAAGGTTTTTGTGTTGCACAATGCATGGTATCTCGATAAACAAATACACACTTTTAGAAATGAATTATTAAATATTCCCGGCGTTACCAATGCAACTATAAGCGGTGATTTGCCAACTTCACTGCAGTTTGATAATGAAGGATGGTTTCGCGATGCAGTAATGGATCCAACCAAAGCAGTGGTGCTAAATAATTTTTATGTTGATGAAAATTACATTCCCACACTTGGCATGCAGATGAAAGAAGGAAGAAATTTTTCTAAAGATTTTCCAACAGATTCTGTGGGTGTAATTCTTAATGAAGCTGCGGTAAAAGTGCTTGGTTTTAAAGATCCGCTGAAAGAAGTTTTATATCGCCCAAATTTTTATGACGGGAGTATTCATGGCGCAATCGCTAACCATATAATAGGTGTGGTTAAAGATTTTAATTTCAGTTCAATGCACAACAATGTTGCTCCGCTTATTATAAACAAAGGAGAAAATTGGGGTGATGTTGCAGTGCGCATCAATTCAAAAAATATTCCTTCAGTCATTAACAGCATACAAGCAAAATGGAGCAGCATTACGAACGGCCAGCCTTTTAATTACACCTTTATGGATGCTGATTTTAATAACATTTATACTGCAGAACAACAAACAGGAAAACTGTTTATAACGTTTGCCGTATTTGCCATTTTTATTGGTTGCCTGGGTTTGTTTGGATTGGTAACGTATGCAGCAGAGCAGCGCATAAAAGAAATTGGTGTAAGAAAAGTTTTAGGTGCAAGCGTTAGCGGTATTGTTACAATGCTTTCAAAAGATTTTGCTAAGCTGGTATTGATTGCTTCAATAATTGCATTTCCGGTTGCATGGTGGGCGATGCACAAATGGCTGCAAAGCTTTGCATATCGCGTAAGTATAAGCTGGTGGATTTTTATTGTTGCCGGCATTGCAGCAATTTTTATTGCATTGATAACAGTAAGCTTCCAGGCATTTAAAGCAGCCATTGCAAACCCTGTAAAAAGTTTGAGAACAGAATAGTTAATAAAACTTATACAGTTAAAGGCTAACATTTATAAGCTTAAAACAAATAAATTATACATCTGAAATTTCTTTTGTTCTTATGCAGCAGATTGATTTAATTTAGTATTTTTTATAACGATAAAATGCGTATATGACAACCAGGAGATCATTTATTAAATCAACATCAATTGCTTCAGCCGCTTTAATGATGAAGCCTGATTTTTTTCATTTCAATCATTCTTACATTGGCCTGCAATTATATACCGTGCGGGATGCTATGCAAAAAGATCCTGCCGCTGCATTGGCAAAAGTTGCGCAGATTGGTTACAATTCAGTTGAAGGTGCAACATATACCGGCACAGAAAATTTTTATGGTATGGATGCAAAAGCTTTTGCAGCATTACTAAAGAAGAACGGATTGATAATGCCAAGCAGCCATTACAGGTTAGGTGAAGATAAGGATAACGGTAAAGATGTAATGGGAACCATTTTGCATGATTGGGATAAAGCGGTGCACGACGCAAAAGCCATTGGCATTAAATATATGGTTTGTGCCTGGCTGTCACCATCAGAGCGTGGAAATATTGATCATTATAAAAAGCTTGCTGAGTATTTAAACACTGCCGGAGAAACGTGCAAAAAAGCGGGCATCCAGTTGTGTTATCACAATCATGATTTTGAATTTATAACCGATAACAATCAAATACCATATCATATATTGTTAAACAATACAGATAAAGATTTAGTAAAGTTTGAAGTTGATTTGTATTGGATAACAAAAGCCGGTCATGATCCTGTTGAATTATTTAAATCGCATCCTGATCGTTTTCCTTTATGGCATGTAAAAGATATGGATAATACCCCTGATCATTCTTTTACAGAAGTGGGTAATGGCACAATAGATTTTAAAAAGATTTTTAAATATGCTGATACTGCGGGTTTAAAATATTTTTTTGTTGAACAGGATAAAACGCCCGGCGATCCGTTTGACAGTATTACCAAAAGTATTACTTACATAAAAAAGAATCTTGTTTAAGCGGCGAAGCACGATTAAACCACATAAAACAAAATCGCTATCCATACTAAATGCAAGCATCGCTATTGGCTGGCGTTTTCAGCAGCCGAAACAAATCGCATTTAGTTAGTAAAGCGCTTATCCGATAACTTCGTTTCTACACAGTAGTTAATAATTTTTATTCAAAATATATGTACAAAATTCCGGTTAGAATAATAAACCCTTGTTTCATTTTGTTTTCAATATGCCTGTTTTCTTTTTGCAAAAAATCAACTGAACAAAACACTGTTACAGTACCGCCGGTTCAAAATCCGGCTGATACTTCAACATACCAGTTAGTATGGTCAGATGAATTTAATAATGCTTCTATTGATACAAGCGTTTGGAACTTTGAAACCGGCGGCAACGGATTCGGAAACAATGAACAGGAATATTACCAGCGTGCAAATGCCGATATTGAAAACGGCAATCTTGTTATAACTGCAAAAAAAGAAACTGTTGGCACTAACAATTATACTTCTGCCCGCTTAACAACGCAAGGCAAAAAAGATTTTTTATATGGAAGAATTGAAGCCCGTATTAAACTGCCTGTTGGGCAAGGCTTCTGGCCTGCATTTTGGATGCTCGGTTCAAACGTAAATACGGTTGGCTGGCCTGCCTGCGGCGAAACTGATATTATGGAACATATTAACGCCGACAGTCTTATTTATGGTACCATACATTGGGATAATAATGGTCATGTGCAGGATGGAGATAAAACAACAACAACGCCTTCTGAATATCATGTGTATAGTGTGCAATGGGATGAATATTCAATAAAATGGTATGTTGATAGCATTGAATATCATGTTTCAGATATAACAAAAAATAGCACCGATGAATTTCACCAGCCATTTTTTATACTGCTTAATTTTGCTGTTGGCGGCAACTGGCCCGGCCAAACAATTAATGATGCACTTCTGCCGGCAAAAATGTATGTTGATTATGTAAGGGTTTATCAAAAAAAATAATTCTTTTTAAGATTTAGATTTTATGCATCAGTTTTTAAAAACATCTAAGGCAGATAATTTTTTTAACCGGGAAAATAAATCATTTTTCCAGGCAAAGCTTTCCATCAATCAGCCAAATGATGTGTATGAGCAGGAAGCAGATGCAATGGCAGATAAAGTAATGCGTATGAAAGATGATAACCCTGCACAATCATCTTTTTTTAAACCATCTGCAATAAATGTTCAGCGTAAATGCCACCATTGCAAAGAAGAAGAAAAAAAACAATTGCAACGTAAAGAAATAAATAATGATGAAACGGTTACAACATCATCAACAGAAAATTATATCAGCTCAATAAATGGAAAAGGAAGATCATTATCAACAGATGAAAGAAAGTTTTTTGAGCCGCGTTTTGGTTATGATTTTTCAAGCGTGCAACTGCATACAAATGCTGAAGCCAATCAATCAGCAAAAAACATAAATGCATTGGCTTATACACATCAGAATAATATTGTGTTTAATGCCAATCAATATCAGCCAAACAACAATGATGGAAAAAAATTGCTGGCGCATGAATTAACACATGTTGTGCAGCAACAAAGTACTTCTATTAATAGATCAAACATACAACGCGCAATTCCAAGGTCGCCAAGTGATTCAAGATCGCTTACACCTTACGAAGCGGGCGAAGCGCATAAAGTTTTTGGCAGCGCTTTAGATACCAGCGATGTAAGAATTTCAGAAGGAAGTTTTATGTCTGTTGGAGGCTTTGCAAGAACACTCTATAATCATATTTATTTTCCCGGAGATTCATTCAACGGCTCTGGATTTATGCCATGGCTGATACATGAACTTACGCATGTTTGGCAGTATCAGCGAGGTGCTGATTTTCCCGGAATGATTTGGGAAGCTGTTGTTGGTATTTATGATTATGGGGGAGAACCTGCGTTGCTTGAAGACTGGGAAAATGGTAAAGCGTTTGATGAATATACAACCGAACAACAAGGAGATATTTTAGAAGATTATTATAAAGCGTTAATAAGCAATTCAAATGTTTCCGCATTTCAGCCTTTTGTTGACCAGGTAAGAACAGGTAATGAAAAAGTGCATCGTTACAAAGGCGTAAAGCCTTTAGATGCTCCTACGCTTGATATAGATAAACTTAATAATGATTACCGCTTAGAAAAAGAAAAGGAAATAATATCTGTTTTAAAATCTCCCGTTACTGATGATTCTGCCATAATACGTGCGGAAAAAATTATCGACATATTTAAAAAAACAAGTTCATACTGGTATGGAACTTATTGTGACAGATTTATTGCAAGAAAATCTGATGATGAATTAATAAATTTAATTTTTTCAAAGCTTAGCAAAGAAACCAGGATACGTATTTATAAAATAATATTTCTCGATAAACAATACTGGAAATAGTTTTCTATAAGTGTTGCAAAACCATTACCTAAATATCATTTCATCTATAAATTTTTTAGCTGCTTTATTACAGCAAAGACTTGATATTTTTTTTGGAAGAAGTGAAACTACATCACTTGCATACCCGCAAATAGAATTGAATAATGATGATGCTGTTTTAAACAAATTATTTTTACGGGACGATGTATCAACTGAAGAAAAAGTTATTTTTTTGATCGCTTTAATGCCGCATGTGCAGCCGCATTTTTTTGATAACATCATTCAGCAATATTTGCCGCAGGGTGGCGACTTTGCAGAAATTGGTGGTGTTAAAGGCGACAATCAACGCAGCATGTTGCCCACCGGCGAAACAGCACAGTTTATTTTAGCCGGAAACAATATTGAAAACAGGTTGCATATTCAACAGTATTTGTTAGGTGCCAGCAATTTGATAAAAGAAGGCATTATTGAATTAGAAAAAGTAAAAGAAGGCGAACCGCTAATGAGCGGAAAAATTATTTTAAGTGAAGATCAGCTAACATCGTTACTAACAAATAAAGAAACAGAAATAAGATTTGGCACTGATTTTCCTGCAAAAAAAATTTCAACAAAAATGAACTGGGAAGATGCGGTGTTGAACGATGCAACGCTTAACCAGATAAATGATATTATAATCTGGATGCAATACAACGAAAAATTATTGCAGGATGAAGTGATGCAGCGTAAAATAAAACCAGGGTATCGAGTTTTATTTTACGGGCCTTCCGGCACAGGAAAAACACTTACAGCAACCTTACTCGGCAATCAATTACAAAAAGATGTTTACAGAATTGATTTGTCGCAGATTGTTTCAAAATATATTGGTGAAACAGAAAAAAATCTTGAAAAAGTTTTTGCAAAAGCAGAACATAAAAACTGGATTTTATTTTTTGATGAAGCAGATGCCTTGTTTGGAAAAAGAACCGGCGTGCAAAATTCGCATGATCGTTACGCCAACCAGGAAGTTAGTTATTTGTTGCAGCGCATAGAAGATTATCCAGGCCTGCTTATACTTGCAAGCAATTTTAAAAATAATATTGACAGCGCTTTTATGCGCCGCTTTCATACAACCGTTTATTTTCCTGTGCCCGATAATAAAGAACGTTTTGTTTTATGGGAAAAATCTATGCCGCATATTTTAAAAACCGAACCTTCACTTAATCTTAATGATATTGCCAATAAATATGAAATTACCGGCGCCGCTATTTTAAATGTAATGCATTATGCAATGCTGAAAGCACTGGCTGCAAATGATGCTTATATAAGGCAAAAAGATATTGTTGAGGGTATACGGCGTGAGATGCGAAAAGCAGAACGAACAATGGCATGAAAGCTACATATTAAAATCACTTTTCATTGCAAGAATGCAATTTTTTATATAAGTTGAAATAAAGTTTACATCACCGGAAAGTGTTTTGGTTGCAATATTATTTTTTGCATTGTCTTCAACCTTTCTCACCAATTCTTTTAATTTATTCAGGTTAAAAAGATCAATGCTGCTTTTCATTTTATGCGCATAAAAATAAACTTTCATCCAATCGTTTTCATTACAGGCTTTTTCAAGATTTTCATTTGATTCGGCCATGTGTTTAATAAACAACGAAATCATGTAGCGTACAAATGCTGCATCTGCATGATGAACCTGAATTAAAGTTTCGGTATCATACAATCTTTCAGATTCAGGCATCAGTTTTTCGTTTAGAAATTTTCAACTGCTGGCTGTTGATCATTCTGTAAATTGTTGATTTGCCCACATCAAGTTTACCGGCAACCGCTAATACATCGTAATCATATTCATCAAGATATTGCTGAATAAGTTTTAAAGTATATTCTTTTAAAGTATAATTTCCATTTCTTGTATAATTGCTTTTAATAGGGCTGAAATTTATTTGCAGATCATCTTCCTGTATTTCTTCGCCTTCTGCCATAACGCAGCCAAGTTCGGTTATAGATTTTAGCTCTCTTATATTTCCGGGAAAAGTATACATCAATAATTTTTGCTTGGCACTTAATGATAAATATTTTTTACCCAAATTATTTTCTTTACAAAACTGATCGATAAAAAATTTTGCTATCAGTAAAATATCATTTTCACGATCTCTTAAAGGCGGCAATACAACAGGCAAACCAAGCAAACGATAATATAGATCTTCCCTGAAATTACCTTTTGAAATTTCTTCCTGCAGGTTGCGGTGCGTTGCAACAATAATGCGCACATTTACTTTTACTATTTCGTTGCTTCCAATGCGTGTAACTTCTTTTTCCTGCAAGGCGCGTAATAATTTTGCCTGCAGGTTCATATCCATTTCACCAATTTCATCCAAAAATAAAGTACCGTTATGTGCTTCTTCAAATTTGCCGATGCGCCTGTTTGCTGCGCCGGTAAATGCACCTTTTTCATGCCCAAATAATTCGCTTTCCAATAAATCTTTTGGAATGGCAGCAACATTAACCGGCACAAATGCTTTCTTTTTTCTTTCTGAATTGAAATGAATGGCTTTAGCCACAAGTTCTTTGCCGGTGCCGGTTTCACCGGTAATAGAAACCGTAATATTTGTTGTGGCGGCTTTTGCCATTAAGCTAAAAACTTTTTTAATAGCATTGCTGTTGCCAATAATAATATTTTGAAAATTGTATTTTCTTTCAACTTCCTGTTTTAAATCTTCTACTTCTTTTTTCAGCGCAAAATTTTCTCGCAGGTTTTGTATTGCCATCCAAAGCCGTTGCTCTGTGTCGGCATCTTTTACAATATAATCATGCACGCCTTTTTTAAAAAGATTAATCGCAACCTTAATATCTTCCTGGCCAGAAATAACTATTACCTGTGTTTCAGGGCTCAATTCTTTTATCTGGCTTAATAAAGTTTCGCCATTTATATCTGGCATTGAATAATCGAGCGTAATAATATCAGGTTTTTCGTGAAGTGATGCGGTAAGCAGCTTTGCCGAGTAGAATTTTTTTACCTGGTAATCTGGATTCAGCGATAAATAATGCCCTAATCGTGCAACATATATTTCATCGTCATCAACTATAAATATGCGAATGGCCTCTCTTAGCATAACGGATTTTGCTTGTGCAAGTTAAGAAATTGCAATTTTTTAGCGCTAAATACTATATTCTTTTTTTGCCGTTGTTACCATTTTGGCGTTTACCTTAGTTGCAACATTTATTTTTGCGAATGGAAATTACGTTTGAAATGATTGACCGGCTTGCACATTTGGCAAGATTAAAATTTTCAGAAGAAGAAAAAAAAGAATTAAAAACTGATCTGGAACGCATGATTGAATTTGTTGAAAAATTAAAGGAAGTTGATACAACCGGTGTTGAGCCTTTATTGCACATTACAGATGTTGAAAATGTTTTACGGGAAGATGAGGTGAAACAAACCATTACAAAAAATGAAGCTTTATTAAATGCACCTTTAACACACGGAAATTTTTTCAAGGTTCCTAAAGTAATTAAAAAAGAAGCTGAATAAAAAATACTTTTTAAACTATGCAACCAATTATAGAATTACAGAAAATACGCAAAACTTATTTCATGGGCGCAAATTCATTAGATGTATTAAAAGATATTTCGCTTACCATTAACCGCAACGAATATGTTGCATTGATGGGCCCGAGCGGAAGCGGCAAAAGTACATTAATGAATATTTTGGGATGCCTTGATACACCAACCGGCGGCAATTATATTTTAAACGGGAAAGATGTGAGCAAAATGGCTGATGATGATTTGGCTGATGTGCGCAATCATGAAATTGGTTTTGTATTTCAGCAATTTAATTTGCTGCCGCGGTTAACGGCTGCTGAAAATGTTGCGCTGCCTTTAATTTATGCAGGCATCAGTAAAAAAGAAAGAACAGAACGTGCCATGGAAGCACTTAAAAAAGTTGCTTTGGAAGATAGAAGTAGTCATAAGCCAAATGAAATGAGCGGCGGCCAAATACAGCGTGTGGCTATTGCAAGAGCGCTGGTAAATAACCCGTCGTTGCTGCTTGCAGATGAACCCACCGGAAATCTTGATACAAAAACTTCCATTGAAGTAATGGAAATTTTTGGTAAGATACAGGAAGCCGGTAACACCGTTGTTTTAGTAACGCATGAAGAAGATATTGCGGAATATGCAAAACGCATTGTTCGTTTGCGTGATGGAAATATTGAAAGCGATAATTTGAAAGAATTAGAAATGGTTAGACATTAGTGCTGGTTGTGCTGCCATAAAAATATGCAGCAAAAGTGTTGCGACGCAACCGTGCTTAATTGCAATACCAAAGCTGGTAACCCCCAAAAAAAAATCAACATTCTTTTAAACCTAAAGGAATATTTAATGCAAGGCCGCCTTCAGCGGTTTCTTTATATTTAAAATTCATGTCTTTAGCCGTATCCCACATGGTTTTTATTACTTCATCCAAACTTACACGGGCATAATCGGGCGAGCTTTGCAAAGCAAGCTGAGATGCAGTGATAGCCTTAATTGCACCCATGGTATTGCGCTCGATGCAGGGCACCTGAACAAGGCCGCCTATAGGGTCGCAGGTCATGCCGAGATGATGTTCCATTGCAATTTCAGCGGCCATTAAAGCCTGCCTTTGCGTGCCGCCCAAACATTCGGTAAGTGCTGCCGCCGCCATTGATGAGGATACTCCAATTTCTGCCTGGCAACCGCCCATGGCTGCGGAAATAGTAGCTTCTTTTTTAAATATGCTGCCTACTTCTGAAGCTGTTAAAAGAAAGCGGATAATTTTTTCATCATCATTGCCATCACAAAAAATAATAAAATAATGCAGCACTGCAGGAATAACGCCGGCAGCGCCATTTGTTGGTGCTGTAACTACGCGGCCAAACGATGCATTTTCTTCGTTAACTGCAAGCGCAAAACAACTTACCCAATCAAGTATATATTGAAAGCTGTTGCCGCCATTTTTAATGGCATCTATCCACGAATTATAATCGCTGTAAGTATTTTGTTTGATAAGTTTTTTATTCAGATCAAAGGCTCTGCGCCGCACATGCAAACCGCCGGGCAGTTCTCCTTTGCTGTGGCATCCGCGATATGTGCATTCTTTCATCGTTTTCCAAATAGCAAGAATACCTTGTTTTGTTGCCGCTTCACTTCGCCAGGCGTTTTCATTTTCCATCACCACTTCATTAATTGATAAACCGGTTTTCATGCACCAGTGCAACAAATCATCTGATGTGTTTATAGGAAAAGGCAGGTCAATTATAACGATGTTGTTTTTATCTTCATTTTCTTTTACAACAAAGCCGCCGCCAACGGAATAAAACGTTTCGCTTATCTGAATATCATTTCCGCAATCTGCAAGAAATGTTAAACCGTTTGGATGAAATGCCAGCGTTTCATTCATCATAAATTCAACTTCAACATTAATTTCCTTTTCATGATTCAGCAGTAATTTTTTTTCTGATTGAATGGTTTGAAATTTTAACGGAATAGAACTTACATCAATCGTTACCGGGTCTTCTCCGCATAAACCCATTAAAACTGCAATATCAGTACCATGACCTTTGCCTGTTTTTGCCAGCGAACCATACAACAACACAATTATTGATTGCGTTTGCTGCAATAAATTTTTTTGTTGCAAAGTTTGAATGAAACGAAGCGCTGCCTTCCATGGCCCTAAAGTATGAGAGCTTGACGGGCCAACACCAATTTTAAACATATCAAATACAGAAATAGCTTCATGCGGCATAGCGTTGCAAAATTAATGCAGTATGCAGCAGTTTTGCTTAATACAATTATTTTCAAAAAAAATAAAACATTCTTCCAACGTTTTTAACTTTTCATCAGTCTTTTACTGGCAAGGAATTTTTGTATTTCACGTTTAATAAACAATAAAAAATTTATCATGAAGAAATTGATTGTAATTAATTTGGTTGTTCTTGGTGTTATCATTTTTACAGCGTCATGTAATGTTAATGGCAGCAACACAAATCCGCAGCAGGGAACTTTTTTACTCGCAAATGTTTCGCCGGATGCGCCGCCTTTAAATATATCTATAAATAATTCTCCATTTGGTGCAGGCCTTGCTTACGGAATTTATACGCGTTATTATCCTGTTACTGCAGGCGCATATACATTTTCATTTTACGATTCTGCTTCAGCAACAAATCCTGTACTTACAAACACGGTGAGTATTTCGCCATCTGCAACGTATAGTTACTTTGTTATTGATTCTTTTAAAAGAATAAAATCAAGCTTTGTGCAGGATAATTTTAAACAGCCAGGCGGTGATTCTGTTTATATACGATTTTTTAATTTCAGTCCTAATGCCGGGCTGGTTAGTTTAGATGATGCCAACTCTGATACAACTTTTTATACCGGAAGATCTTTTAATGATCAGGCAACTACATCAAGCTTAGCAAATTTCATCGGAATAAAAAAAGGCATTTATAAGTTTGAATTAAGAAAATCAGACAGCACGCTGCTTGCAAGCAAAATTGATACTTTAGTTGGCGGCCATGTGTATTCTTTATTTGCAAAAGGCAATGTTGACGGAACAGGAACGCAGGCTATTGGCATTGGTGCGATGGCCAATTATTAGTTTGCATAAAAAAAATTTAAACCGCTTCAATTAATGAGGCGGTTTTTTTAGTTAAAAACTCATGCATAATTTCATGCGTGTACATTTAATAAATGATTGCAGACTACATAATAATTGGCCAGGGCATTTGCGGCACATGGCTTAGTTATTATTTATTGAAAGAAAATAAATCTGTTATTGTATTTGATAAAAAAGATGAACAAAGCGCCAGCAATGTTGCCAGCGGATTAATTAACCCGGTTACCGGCCGCAGAGTGGTTACAACATGGATGGCAGATGAATTAATGCCTTTTGCCTGGCAGCAATACAATGAAATAAGCCAGCTTTTACACGCAAACTTTATTGAACAAAAAAATGTTTTGGCTTTTCCGTTTGCGCCAGATTTGCAACAGGCATTTCAGCAAAGAATGCAGCAGCAAAACAGTTACATTCAGGCAATTTCTTTACAAAAAGAAGAATTGCATTCTTATTTTAATTTTCCTTTTGATGTGTTTGAAATTTCGCCTTGTTACGTTGTTGAAATGCGTGCACTTTTAAATGAATACAGGAAGTATTTAAAAGATAAAAATATTTTGTTCAGCGAAATATTTGATGAAAATATTTTAGTGTTTAATGATGATTTTGTTGCGTATAAAAACATTAAAGCAAAGAAAATTATTTATGCAAACGGAATGCAGGCATCAAAAAGTAAATACTGGAAAAATCTTCCGTTTGTTGAAAATAAAGGCCAGGCATTAATTGCAGAAATTGATGATTTAAATACATGCTGCACGTATAAATTCGGTCACCTTACGCTTATTCATTTAAAAAATAATTTATGGTGGATTGGCAGCAGCAACGAGTTAGTTTTTCAAACAATTGAACCAACGGAAGAATTTAAACAAAGAACAATATCATCACTTAAATCAATATTAAAAATTCCGTTTATTATAAAAGATCATTGGTCATCGCTGCGGCCTGCAACTGTTGAGCGCCGGCCTTTTGCGGGCATTCATCCAACAAAAAAACAAATTGGTATTTTAAACGGAATGGGTTCTAAAGGTTGTTCTTTATCGCCGTGGTTTGCAAAAGAATTTGCTGAAAATCTTATTTATGAAAAACCAATAAATCCGTTGGCAGATGTGCGGCGTTTTTCAAAACTATTAAGTAAAAATTAAATGAAGTGATGTAAAATCTGGCTTCATTTTTATTGCAGTTTATAAAAACATTTTTTATGAATGATGATAAGAAACAAGAAGAAGCCAGCAAACAAACTTCAGAAAATAAAAACGAAGAAATAGTATCTGAAAAAAATCCGCTTAATAAAAATGATGATAAAAAAATAACGCAGCAAGATGTAGAGAACGAACAAATTTTTAAAGAAGCACAAACCGAAAGAGATTAAGTTAATGCGGATTAAAATTATTCTTCGCTGCTAACTAATTTTTCAATTTTTTTATCAGGTACAATCCACATAATTGCAACTGCAATAAACAACAAACCTGAAATAATTGTATTTACATAAGCCAGCGGAATTGCAGCGGTATATAAAAACAGCGAAGCCATTCCTTTACCTTTTTGCCGTTGCATAATATCTATTAAACGTGTTTCATCTTTATGGCAATTTTCTATAGTTATTTGTAAAATGGTATAAGCTATGCCGCATAAATCAAACAGCACGGCATATAAAGCAACAGGAAAAGGTTCAAAATGATTTTGACCTACCCAACCTGTTGCAAATGGCATAAGCGATAACCAAAACAATAAATTAAGATTAGCCCACATAATGCCGGCGCTGATGTGCTTTACAACGTGCATTAAATGATGGTGATTGTTCCAGTAAATGCCAATAAATATAAAGCTTAGAATGTAGGCAATAAATACTGGCGCAAGCGGTTTAAGTGCATGCCAGCTTGCGCCTTCAGGCACTTTTAATTCAAGCACCATAATGGTTATGATGATTGCAATAACGCCATCGCTAAAAGCTTCGAGCCTTGTTTTTCCCATGCAATTATTTTAAGCTTGCATACACCAGTTGTTCAAATTTTTGAGAGATCTCATAATGAGCATTTGGCGTTTGCTGCGTCATAATTAAACATATCAAATGTGCTTTAGGATCTGCCCAATACGTTGTTCCAAAAAATCCGCCCCACGAAAAACTGCCTTCATTGCGTGAAGCATCAGCACTGCTTTTATCTGATGTTATTTCAAAGCCCAAACCAAAATTATCTTTTCCATTAAATAAAAAATCAAGCTGCGGATGCAACATCATTTCTGTTGTTCGCTTTGATAAAATTGTTTTACCGTTATACGTTCCGCCATTCATAATCATCTGTAAAAAAACAGCATAATCAAAAGCGGTTGAAGATAAACCGGCCCCGCCTGAAAAATAGTGTTTGGTAATTTCAGGATAGTTTGGATCAACATTAAAATTATTTTTGCTCCACAGAATTATATGATGCAAAGAATCTTCTGTATAAACTGTTGTAAGACGATCAAATTTATTTGCAGGTAAATTAAAATATGTATCGTTCATTTGTAAAGGATCAAAAATATTTTTGCGCAAAAAATCTTCAAGGTTCATGCCGCTAATAACTTCAATAAGGCAACCCAATACATCTACACTTAAGCCATAACGCCATTGTGTTCCGGGCTGAAATGCAAGCGGCAATTTTGCAAGTTTTTTCATTGCATCTAATAAATTCTGATCAAACACGCCAAGGCCAGATGGAATATTTGCTTTTGCGTAAATGGCTTTCATTTTATCGCTGCCAATGCCGGGATAATCAAGACCTGAAGTATGTGTGAGCAAATCTTTAATAGTGATATCTCTTTTTGCAGGAACAGTTGTGTACGTTGTATCTGCAGTGTGCAAAGAATCTAAAACTGTTTGATGCGCAAACTCAGGAATATATTTTGAAACAGGATCGTTTAACGATAATTTTCCTTCATCATATAAAATTAAAATGCCGGTACTAACAATAGCTTTTGTTTGCGATGCAATGCGAAAAATGCTGCTGTTTTGCATTGGCGTTTTTAAAGCAGCATCCGCATAACCATAACCTTTATACTGAACAAGCTGGCCATCTTTTACAACAATTGTTACAACACCTTTTACCCAATCGCGGCTTACATAACCGTTAATTAAAGTGTCTATGTTTGCGAGTTTTTTATAATCAACTGAAGTGTTTTGTGTGCTGCCTGTTTTTATTGTTTGCGCATTAGAAGCAATTGCTGATAAAATAATGAAAGCAACAACGCATAATTTTTTTGATTTTAAAAATGATGGCATAAAAGATTTGATTTTTATAAAAATAGCGATTGCGGCATTTATCAAAAAAGAAATAATCGCTTTTGTGCTTATTAATTAAAGCACTGCTTAAAACAGCAAAATTTATTGCCTTGAATTATTTTTAAAATTATTCAAATGAAAAAGAAGCAAGTTCTGTTTGATTGATGGTTTGCTGCGTGCCGGTTTTAATATTTTTTATGGTGCAGGTATTGGTTTCAAGTTCTTTGCTGCCGATAATAATGATGTAAGGAATATTTTTTCGTTCAGCATATTTAAACTGCTTATCAAATTTTGATGGCTCATGATACATCTCGCATTTAATATTTTTATCTCGTAACTGGTGCATCAAAAGGATAAGCAATTTTACTTTCAGCTTCTCCTAAATTAAAAAATAAAACCTGCGTGGTTTTTTGCAATGATGCAGGAAATAATTTCAATTCTTCCATCACATCATAAATTCGGTCAACACCAAAACTAATACCCACGCCGGGCACGTTAGGAACATCAAATAAACCTGTAAGATCATCATATCTGCCGCCGCCGCCAATGCTTCCTATTTTTGCATCCAAGGCTTTTACTTCAAAAATAGTTCCGGTATAATAATTTAATCCGCGGGCCAGTGTGAAATCATTGACAGTTAAGATGTGGCAGCATGACTGTCGAAAGTTTAATAAAATATTCAATTTCTTCAATGCCTTGTTTGCCGGTTTCATTCACAATCAGCGTTTTAATTTGTCCTATCTTGTTTTCATTTTCCCCTTCAATGGAAATATATTCTTCAATTAAATGTATTTGCTCGTCATTAATCCGCGTTGCAGCTAATTCTTCTTTTACTTTTTCCATCCCAATTTTATCGAGTTTATCAATAGGCAACCGTAATATCGGTGAGCTATCTGTTGCCGCCGCAAACTTCTGCAATGCAGCTAAAATTTTTCGGCTGTTGATTTTGTATTTGAACATCAATATTTAACTTTCTAAATACTTCTGTATAAATGCTAAGCAATTCAACTTCATTTAATAAAGTATTGCTGCCAACCACATCAGCATCACATTGATAAAATTCTCTGTATCTGCCTTTTTGCGGACGATCGGCACGCCAAACCGGTTGAATTTGGTAACGTTTAAAAGGAAACTTAAGCTGACCATAATTCATGGCAACATAGCGCGCAAACGGAATGGTGAAATCGTAACGCAAGTGCGCGCTCAGTAATACCGGTCACATTTTTTCCTTCCAATATTTTTTCAAAATCTTCTTTGGCCTGTTCGTGCTTTTCTGGCGTCATTTAAACCATTGTTTAATATTTTAAAAATAAGCTTATCACCTTCCTCACCATATTTGCCCAGCAGTGTTTCTAAGGTTTTCCATGGCAGGCGTTTCCAAAGGTTGAAAACCATAGTTCTCAAATATATTTTTTATAATTGAAAAAATATAATTGCGTTTGCGAATTGTTTCAGCATTAAAATCTCTTGTTCCTTGTGGTAATGAAGGTTTCATCTAAGTAAAATTTAGAAAGTGAAAATTCAAAAATTTTATAGCTGTTGAATTATTTGTTTTGACTTTTGAATTTTGATTTTTAAATTTTTCTACAATAGCATCGCAAGCTTTATCAATCATATCATAAACTTCATGATAATCTTTTTCCGTTCCATACCAGGGATCAGGCACATCCATATTTTTACCCGGATAAATTTCATTCATCAGTAAATCTGTTTTTGAAGCATCCCACAGTTCACCACTCATACGTTTAATATCATTATACACTTCTTTATCCATTGCATAAATTTTATCAAACTGCAGCATATCTTCTTTTTTAAACTGCCTGCATATTTGTTTGCTTATATCAATGCCATGCAGTTTTGCAACTTTTTGAGAAAACCTGTGCGGCGGTTCGCCAATATGATAATTGCCGGTTCCTGCGCTGTCTATCTTCCAGTTCAATCCCGCCTTTTGTACTTTATCGTGTAAAATGCCTTCTGCCAATGGGCTTCTGCAAATGTTACCCAAACACACCATTAAAATTTTCATTCTCTTATTTCAATTTAAAGTGCGGCAAATATAGTTAACACTATTTCAGAAATGTTTTGTGTTGTTATGGAAATGTTTATGCAGGTGCATCTTACTTGCAGAGCGCTCTGTATTCAATTTATTCATCATTAAAATTTATTTTATGCTGCCAGAAAAAATTATGCAGAGTGATTTGCTTGACATTCTTTTTGAAAACAGGAATAAAACTTACGGCGCTTATGTGCTTAGAAAATCTTACAACAAAACAATGATTGTTGCCATTGCCATAACATTATTTATAACGATGTTGTTTTCTGCTTTACAATTTGTGCATCATGCAAAACAACATTTATATGTAACCCCAATTGATATTGCCGATCCGGCGTTTACAAAAATTGATGAGGCACAACCTGTAAAACCTCAGCCCAAATTGCCGGCACCGCAACATGCTGCGGTTCATTTAAATCAAATAATAAGTTCGCCTCCGGTAATTGTAAACGATAATATAAAAACGCAAATGCCAACAGTTGATGATCTTACAAAAAATATTATTGGTGAAAAAAATATTATTGGTAATGGCGCCATTGATGTTGTGCAACCGCCTGCAACCGGCCAGGGTTCTGGTGTTGCTGCAACCGCACCCGAAAATAAAACCGGTGATGAAATTTTAAATTGGGCGCAGGTAATGCCTGAATATCCTGGCGGAATAGAAGCTTTAAAAAAATTTATGCTAAGAAATTTAAAGCAGCCAGATGATTTGCAGCCCGGCGAAAAAATTGTGGTTATGGCATCTTTTGTTGTAAATAAAAATGGTGAAATTGAACAAATAAAAATTATTAAAAGCGGCAGAGCCGATCTTGATAAAGAAGTGCAAAGGGTTGTTAATAAAATGCCTGTATGGAAACCCGGAATGCAAAATGGAAATGCAGTTGCAGTATATTTTAATTTGCCTGTAACGTTTATGAGCGAAGATGAAAACTAAAAATAATTATATTGCCACTTTCAAAAATTTAAATGGATAACAATTTTAAAAACAGGCGTGAAAAAAGTTATACGCAGTTGCGCATGGTATACGATTTTACCATGGCAGGTATTATACTTGCCATGGCTGTTATACTTTTTTTTGGAGATAAGTTTGGTCTTGAAGTAATATCTGGCCTTGATCCTTTTATGCGTTATGGTTTTGGTGCATTATGTTTTTTGTATGGAAGTTTCAGAGTGTATCGCGGTATAAAACATGATTATTAATTTTGAACGATGAGCAGGCCTTATAAAACAATCTTTATTTTAATTTTTATAAGTTTGATTTTTATAAACTGCAGGCATAAAAACATGCAGTACGATTCTCCATTAAAAGGTAAAATTTCTATAAGTGTTGATGAAAGCTTTAAACCTGTAATAACAGAACAGATCAAAGTATATGAATCATCGTATCCTGAAACACATATTGAGGCAAGTTATAAATCTGAAGCAGATTGCTTTAAAGATTTAAATACCGACAGTACAAGAATGATAATTGTTTCAAGAGGTTTAACCGACGAAGAAAAAGATTATTATAAACAGAAATTATCATTTAAACCACAATGGGATATTTTAGCGTATGATGCGGTTGCTGTAATTGTAAACATACATTCAAAAGACAGTGTGTTTACATTAAATAAATTAAAAAGTTTTTTAAGCGGGGCAGACACATCTAAACTGGTTGCTGTAGATGGTAAAAACGAAACCAGCACGGTGCGGCTGCTGAAAGATTCTTTGCTTAAAGGCGCACAATTTGGAAAAAATGTTATGGCTGCAGCAAATAGTAAAGGATTAATTAATTATGTTGCCGCCAATATAAATGCAATTGGTTTTGTTGGCACATCGTGGGTTGGAGATGAAGATGATACGGCGCAGCAGCGTTATAAAAATTTTATCCGTCTTGCTTTAATAGAGTGTAAAACTTGCGGTAAAGGTGTTTTTGCAAAGCCATCGCAGGCAACTATAGCAGCAGGCGAATATCCCTTGGTACGTCCTTTGTTTTTTATATTGAAAGAAAATACAAACGGTTTAGGTACAGGATTTGTTAACTATTTAAGCCTTGAAAGAGGTCAACTTGTTTTTAGAAGAAGTTATCTTGTGCCAGCAAAAATGGATTTTAGCATACGAAAATCAATGATGGAGTCAAATAAAAATCTTTTAAATAAAACAACTGAATAAAAATGAAGAAATTAATCTTATCATTTATTGGTTCAATCAGCATTTGCGCTGTTGTTACTGCGCAGGATGTAAATGCCGGAATAAAATTCCTTTATTATGAACGCATAACAAGCGCAAAACAAACGCTTCAAAAATTAGTTTCTGCAAATCCTAAAGATGCACAGGCAGTATATTGGCTGGGCCAGGCTTATTTATTGAATAATCAGTTAGACAGTGCAAAAACAATTTATCAGAATGCCTTAAATGCCGGCGTTAACGATCCGTTGCTTTGGGTTGGCAGCGGCGAAGTGGATGTGTTAAAAGGCGGCGATATTAATGCAGCCAAACAAAAATTTGAGCAGGCAATAACCGCAACCACCGCAACAAAAGGAAAAAATAAAGGGCAGCCAGATCCTAATATTTTAGATGCCATCGGCCGGGCCATGGCGGCCGGCAACAGCCAGCAGGGTGATGCAAATTATGGCATCGATAAATTAAAACAGGCAGCGCAAATCGATCCTAAAAACCCAGATATTTATGTAAATCTCGGGTTATGCTATCGCAAATTAGGCGGCGAACAGGGTGGCCAGGCATTTGAGGCATTTCGCCAGGCAACGGTTATAAACCCTCAATATGCAAAGGCTTATTACCTTATAGGAAGAATTTATCAAAGCCAGCATAATAAAGAATCTATGGATGAATGGTATGGAAAAGCCATTGCCGCAGATGCCACTTATGCTCCTGTATATGCACAATATTTTAATTATTATGCAGAAAGAGATGTAACCGCTGCTAAAGAATATCTTGATAAATATGTAGCTAATGCAGATAAAGATTGTAAAACAAATTTTTTGTTAGGCGATTATCTTTTACGTGCAGGCAATTACCAGCAATCTTTACAGGCTGCCAAACAAATGGAAATGGGTGATTGTAAAAATTATGCACCTATAAATCTTTTGTATGCGTATGATTATGACAGGATGGGAGATTCAGTGCAGGCAAAAACTTATATTCAAAAATATTTTGCTGCTGCAACGCCTGAAGAAATTCAGCCGAGAGATTATGCTTTTGGCGGAACTGTTTTAGCCAAATTTCCCGGCACAGGAGATACAGCCGTATCTTATCTGCAGAAAGCTGTATTATTAGATACCGTTAAAGAAGAACAAACAGAGTTTTTAAATACTGCAGCTAAAGTTGCCGCAACTTCTGGTAATTATGGAATGATGCTGAGCATTTTGCATAACACCGAAAAATTAAAAGGTGGAAAGCTTTCAGAAACCGAGTATTTTAATTTAGCTAAAAATATTGTTGATGCTGAAACCGCAGATTCGTCTAAAAGTTTTGATTCAACTAAATATTTATTGGGAGATTCAGTTATCCAGGCTTACATAAATGCTTATCCGGATAAACCGCAGGGTTATTCATTTTTGAGCCGTTATGCTAAAATTGCTGACAAAGATTCAACCAGAGGTCTTGCAATAGCTCCGATTGAACAATACAACGATTTTCTTGCAAAAGACACCGCAGCAGGCAATAAGAAAACAATGTTTAGCAATTATTATTATCTTCTAATTTATTATGCCCAATATGCAAAAGACCTTCCAAAAGAACAGGAATATCAAAAAGCAATTGATATAACAGATAAGATGAAAACTATATTTACTGATCCTGCTTCAGAAGAATACCAGTTTGCAGATAAAACAGGTAAACAGCTTAAAGCTTCGCTTGATAAATATCAAAGATCAAAAGCAGGCAACAGCGGCAGTAGTAAAGGACAAAAATAAAGTTTAAAAAACATTAAAAAAGCTCTTCAACCGAAGAGCTTTTTTATTATTAAAGCTTTATAACGATAACTTGTTTTTTATTGTAAATAATTGCTGCTAATTTTGTGCATCAAAGCACATTAATGAATTCAATATTTTATTTGCTTGATACAACGGTTACAGGAGCATCATCCGATTATGCACCTATAGGAATTCAATTAATTTTTGCTGCCGGTTTTGTTGCAACCATGATGATTGCAACGCATTTCATCGGCCCAAAAAGAAAAACAGCAGAAAAGCTTGAAAATTTTGCAAGCGGCATAGAAAGTCATGGCAATGCACGCCAGCCAATGGCCATTAAATATTTTTTAGTTGCCATTCTTTTTGTTTTGTTTGATGTTGAAGTAATTTTCTTTTATCCGTATGCCGTAAACTTTAAAGAACTTGGGTGGCATGGTTTTATTGAGGTTTTATTGTTCGTTGCATTTTTTTTAGCAGGATTTATTTATATCATTAAAAAAGGCGCTTTGAAGTGGGAAGATTAAAGCAATTAGCGAATTTGAAAATTTGAAAGTGTGCTAATGAATAGAGAAAATTAATTTTCAAATCATCAAATTATCAAATTAAAGTTATGGCAAGACCAGTAAGGTTTAACATACATCCTAAACAATCAAATATTCACGATAATATTGCGCTTGCCGAAATGCCGGAAGGGCAACAGGGCGAAGGTTACTTTGCAACAAGCTTCGAAAAAATTGTAGGGCTTGCAAGAAAAAATTCAATTTGGCCATTACCGTTTGCAACCAGTTGCTGCGGAATAGAATTTATGGCTTTAATGGGTGCGCATTACGACTTTGCCCGCTTTGGTTCAGAACGTTTAGGCTTTACACCACGCCAGTGCGATTTATTAATGGTGATGGGCACAATTGCAAAAAAAATGGGCCCTGTTTTAAAACAGGTTTACATTCAAATGGCAGAGCCGCGTTGGGTATTGGCGATGGGTGCCTGTGCATCTTCCGGTGGTATTTACGATACATATTCTGTATTGCAGGGCATCGATCAAATTATTCCTGTTGATGTATATGTGCCTGGCTGCCCGCCACGCCCTGAAGCAGTAATTGACGGTGTTTTAAAAATACAGGAACTGGTGCACAATGAAAATTTACGCAGAAGAAACAGTGAACATTATAAAGCGCTGCTTGGTAGTTATGGAATTCAGTAGTAATTAGCTAATTTGAAAATTTGAAGATGCGCTAATTGAATTTTCAAATTTTCAAATTCACAAATTTTCAAATTAAATGGCATTAACCAACGATAGAATTAAAGAACGATTGATAGAAAAATTTGCAGAACAGGTTAGCAACTTTGAAGAACCTTATGGCATGTTAACTTTTGAAGTGCCGAAAGAAATGAATTTAAAAGTGATGCAATTTTTGTATGATGATGAAGAACTGAAATTTCAATTTCTAACAACGCTTTGCGCCGTACATTATCCCGATAATAAAGGCAGGGAATTAGCAATGGTTTATCACCTGCACAATCTTACTGATAATATAAGAATTCGGTTTAAAGCTTATCTCGATATAAACAAACCCGATATTTTTACTGCAACAAAATTATATGAAGCAGCCAATTGGCTTGAGCGGGAAACGTATGATTATTATGGAGTAAACTTTATTGGTCATCCGAATTTAGTGCGCATATTAAATGTAGATGAAATGGATTATTTTCCATTGCGCAAAGAATATCCGTTAGAAGATCAAACCAGAAAAGATAAAGACGATGAAATGTTTGGCCGCGGCGGAAGCGCAGGTTATGGCACTGTAAAAGCCAGTGATGACAGAACTGTTGCAGAATCAGAAAAAAATAACGTTGGAGATACATTAGTATGATGAAATTTTATTTATACAACAAGCAAATTATTTTAAACGCAATTTTATTCGTTGCTTTAATGTTAGCGCTGGTATTGCATGAAGAAAGTAGTTTAAGAGATTTTTTCCTTGGTTGCGCAACAAGTGCTGCGCTTGTAAATTTTATAAACGGGTTTAGCAAAAACAAAAAAACTGAGGTTCAAAAATCACTTGAAAAATAGAATAACATTTTCAAATTTTCAAATTGACGAATTGTCAAATTGATGTATGTCAAACATTCTTTTACCAAAAGAAAAAAATATTGTTCTTCCGGATGGTTCAATAGAAAAGCAAACCACAACGCTTAATCTTGGGCCAACACATCCGGCAACGCATGGCGTATTTCAGAATATTTTAGAGATGGATGGGGAGCGTGTGGTTTCTGCAAAGCAAACCATTGGTTATATTCATCGTGCTTATGAAAAACTTTCAGAGCGCAGACCCTTATATCAAATTACTCCGCTTACAGACCGCATGAATTATTGCAGCAGTCCAATTAATAATATGGGCTGGCAAACAACCTGCGAAAAACTCCTGAAAATAAAAACACCTAAACGCGTAGATTATTTGCGTGTAATTATAATGGAGCTTGCAAGAATCACGGATCATTTGATTTGTAATTCTGTTGTTGGTGTTGATGCTGGCGCGTTCACAGGTTTTTTATATGTGATGCAGTATCGTGAGTTGGTATATGAAATTTATGAATCAATCTGCGGCTCTCGTTTAACAACAAATATTGGTCGCATTGGCGGTTTTGAAAGAAATTTCCCCAACGTTGCTTTTGAGAAATTAGAAAAATTTTTAGATGAATATCCAAGAGCTTTAAAAGAACTTGATAATTTATTAATGCGCAATCGCATTTTTATGGAACGCACAATTGGTGCTGGTCCTATTAGTGCAGAACGTGCATTGAACTATGGTTTTACCGGTCCTAATTTACGTGCTGCAGGTGTTGATTATGATGTGCGTGTTCACTCACCTTATTGCAGTTATCAAGATTTTGATTTTACCGTTCCTGTTGGCACAACCGGCGATTGTTACGACCGCTTTTTGGTACGCGACCAGGAAATGTGGCAATCTCTAAATATCATCAAACAAGCCTATCAAAAAGTACAGGAGTTTAAAGGTGCTGAAGCAGAAGTTTATCATGCAGATGTTCCTGAATATTATCTTCCTAAAAAAGAAGATGTTTATACAAAGATGGAAGCGCTGATATGGCATTTTAAAATTATCATGGGTGAAATTGATATGCCGCCGGGCGAAGTTTATCATAGTGTTGAAGGCGGCAATGGTGAATTAGGATTTTACTTAATTAGTGATGGCGGCAGAACGCCTTATCGTTTACATTATCGCAGACCTTGTTTTATTTATTACCAGGCGTATGAAGAATTGGTAAAAGGCGCCATGTTAAGCGATGCAGTTATTGTAATGAGCAGCCTGAATTTAATTGCAGGAGAAATGGATAGTTAAATAATATGCGAATTTGAAAATTGCTAATGTGAAGTTCATTTTCAAGTTTTGAAATTGAAAATTTTCAAATTGATTCATGATTCAATTTTCACAAGAAAAATTACAACGGGTTAACGAACTCATTAGCCATTATCCGCGAAGGCAAACAAAAAAGTGCCATACTTCCAATATTGCATATTGCTCAACAGGAATTTGGTGGCTGGCTTGATGTGCCTGTGATGGATTATGTTGCTGAATTATTGCAGCTTGAAAAAATAGAAGTGTATGAAGTGGCAACATTTTACAGCATGTATAATTTAAAACCTGTTGGAAAATATATGTTTGAAGTTTGCCAAACCGGGCCTTGCATGTTAAATGGCAGTGATGAGATAATTGCATATATTGAAGAAAAACTCGGCATAAGGCCAGGCGAAACAACCCTTGACGGAATGTTTACTTTAAAAACAGTTGAATGTTTGGGCGCCTGCGGTTATGCGCCAATGATGCAGTTTGGAAAAACGTATCGCGAACATTTAACCAAACAAAGAATTGATGAAATAATTGAAGAATGCCGCCAAAAAGAAATTAGCTTAAATTAAATGAAAACAGTTTGCATCATATTTTTGGTTGTTTGTATGGCTGCATGTAATACAAATCCTTCTCCGGTTGCTTCTGTTGACAGTTCAATTAAAAATGCAGTTTCGCCAACGCCGCTAAGAATAGAAAATTATACTGGTACATTGCCTTGTGCAGATTGTGAAGGCATTGATGTTTCGCTTCAGCTAAATCATGATTCAACTTACATCATGAATAATGTGTATAAAGGCAGCCGCGTAAATAGCAGCCATAATCATTTTGCAGATACAGGCAAATGGAGTTTGCATTATGATACTTTATTTTTATCAGAAAAAAATCATTCAACAAAATATATAAAAACAAACAGCACATTAACGCAGCTCGATGGCGACGGAAAAATAATTACCGGCCCATTGGCTAAAATGTTTGTGCTGCATAAAAAATAATAATTATGTTTCATCTTGTACCATATTTACATTTTAACGGCGAAGCCGAAGAAGTATTAAATTTTTATAAAGATGTTTTCGGTGGTGAAGTAATTGCATTAAGTCGTTATGCTGATAGTCCAATGCAGGTGAGCGAAGATTGGAAAAACAAGATCATTCATTCGCGTGTAAAGTTTGGCGATAATGTAATAATGATTTCAGATTCGCACAACGGGCAATTAACTTCTAAAGAAGGAAACATACAATTGTCTGTTGAAGTGGATGATGAAAATAAAATAAAAGAAGTGTTTGATAAAATGGCTGAGGGCGGAAAAGTTACAATGCCTTTGGCAAAACAATTTTGGGGCGCAACGTTTGGAATGTTGCAGGATAAATTTGGTGTAAACTGGATGTTTAATCATGAAGAGAAAAAATAATTATGGGTATAACCTACGCAACATTTAAGGTTAAAGAATCAAGAAAATCAACTGCAGAAAAAAAAGTTGATTTTATGATTGACAGCGGTGCTGTATATAGTCTTGTGCCTGGCGAAATTTTAGATTCATTAGGAATAGAACCTTATAAAACCTTAGAGTTTGCATTGGCAGACGGAACAAAAATTTCTCGTAAAGTTGGCGATGCATATTTCGAGTATAATAATAATGGAGGTTCAGCGCCTGTAATTTATGGTGAACAGGATGACACGCCTTTATTGGGTGCAACAACCTTAGAGGCATTAGGGCTTGTATTAAATCCCTTTTCAAGAACCTTGCATCCTATGCAGTTATTAATGGCTAAACTTAATATCGATTCAAGCAATAATGAAGAAATTATTATTAGATAAAGCACACATTGAAGGCATTCGCTATTATGATGCCTATCGCAAAAATGGCGGGTATGCAAGCGTTGGAGAAAGCCTTCAAAATGTCGCCTGCAGATATTGTGGAAGAAGTAAAGAAAAGCGGATTGCGTGGCCGTGGCGGCGCAGGTTTTCCCACAGGAATGAAATGGAGTTTTTTGGCAAAGCCAGAAGGTGTTCCGCGTCATCTTGGTTTGCAATGCAGATGAAAGTGAACCGGGCACTTTTAAGGATCGCTATTTAATGGAGTTCCTTCCGCATTTGTTAATTGAAGGTTTGATTATTTCATCGTTGCGCTTGGTGCAAACGTACACCTATATTTATATCCGCGGCGAATATGCATGGATTCCTGATATTTTAGAACAAGCCATTGCCGAAGCAAAACAAAATGGCTGGCTTGGTAAAAATATTTTGGGTTCGTGGTTTCGATTGTGAAATTTATGTACATCGCGGCGCCGGCGCTTATATCTGCGGCGAAGAAACTGCATTGATTGAAAGCTCTTGAAGGCAAACGCGGCAATCCACGAATTAAACCTCCGTTCCCTGCAATAAAAGGTGCGTGGGATCAGACCAACCGTTGTAAACAATGTGGAAACATTAGCAGCAGTTGTTCCTATCATAAATATGGGCGGTGAGGAATATGCAAAAATTGGCGTAGGAAATCAACAGGTACAAAATTGATTTCTGCCTGCGGCAATATTAATAAGCCTGGTGTGTATGAAATTGATATGACCATTTCTGTTGAAGAATTTATTTATAGTGATGAATATTGCGGCGGCATTCCAAACGGAAAAAGATTAAAGGCTTGTATTCCGGGCGGCTCATCAGTTCCCATTCTTCCTGCCAATTTATTGTTGAAAACAGCAAAAGGCGAAACGCGTATGATGAATTATGAAAGTCTTGCTGATGGCGGTTTTGCAAACGGGCAGTATGATGGGCAGCGGTGGTTTTATTGTGTTTGATGAAGATCAGTGCGTGGTTCGTCATACATTACATTGGCAAGATTTTATCGTCATGAAAGTTGCGGACAATGTTCACCTTGCCGCGAAGGAACAGGCTGGATGGAAAAAATTTTAAACAATATTGAATACGGAAAAGGAAAGATGACTGATATAGATTTATTGTGGGATATTCAAAGCAAAATTGAAGGCAATACAATTTGTCCGTTGGGTGATGCAGCCGCATGGCCGGTTGCAGCAGCCATCCGACATTTCAGAGATGAATTTGAATGGCATGTTTTGAATCCGGAAGAATCGCAATTAAGAAATTTTGGGTTGGCGCATTATGCGGATGAGTTGGAAACTGTAACAGCATAAATCATGGTAACAAATAATCAAATAGAAGAAATTAAGAACATTATTATAGATACTGTTGATCCTGAAAAAATAATTTTATTTGGCAGTTATGCAAATGGCAGCCCAACTGAGCAAAGTGATGTAGATCTATTTTTAGTAATGAAAGAAAATGGGAAAAAAAAATATGAAATTGTACAGGATGTAAGGCTCGCTTTAAGAGATAATTTTTTTGTTGGAAAAGATATACTTGTAGATTTTATTGAGAGATATCAGCGGTATAGAAATATTCCATATTCTTTCATCGGTCATATTGAAACTACAGGAAAAGTTTTGTATGAACGCTGAAATGCAAGAGTTAATTAAACAATTATACGGAAAGGCAGAAAAAGATATTCTCTCAGCAGAAATAATTATTGAAGCTAACCCTTTGTTATATGATATTGCAGCTTTTCACTGTCAGCAAGCAGCAGAAAAATATTTAAAAGCTTTTTTAATAATGCATCAGACACAACCTCCAAAAACGCATAATATTGAACTGCTTTTAAATTTGTGTATGTCTTTTGATGAATCATTTAAAGATTTGAAGTTTGCAGAAACGCTTACAGATTATTCTGTAGCAACCAGGTATATTGATAGCTTTGAAGTTGATAGTAAAGAACACGCTTTATCAATTTTAAATATCGCAAAAACAGTAAAAGATTTTGTTAGAAATAAAATAGGAATTTAAAATGCCCGATCAACAACAAAACTTTAAAGTAACCATAGATAACATAACAATAGAGGTGCCTGCAGGTACAACTATTTTAAATGCTGCAAGAATGATTGGCGGCGATGTTGTTCCGCCTGCAATGTGTTATTACAGCAAGTTGCAAAACAGCGGCGGCAAATGCAGAACCTGTTTGGTTGAAGTAAGCAAAGGTTCTGACAAAGACCCGCGGCCAATGCCGAAGCTTGTTGCCAGTTGCAGAACAACGGTGATGGATGGAATGGAAGTAAAAAATATCACTTCACAAAAAACAATTGAAGCAAGAAAAGGTGTGGTTGAACTGCTACTAATCAATCATCCTTTAGATTGCCCCATTTGCGACCAGGCTGGTGAATGTGATTTGCAGGATTTGAGTTACAACCATGGAAAAGAAGCAACGCGGTATGAATTTAAGCGCAGAACTTTTGAGAAGCATACACTTGGCCCTTACATTCAACTGCACATGACACGCTGCATTCTTTGTTATCGCTGCGTGTTTGCTGCAGACCAGTTAACCAACACAAGAGAACATGGAATTTTAGATCGAGGCGATCATTCACAAATTGAAACCTATATTGAAAAAAGTTTGGATAATGATTTTATTGGAAATGTAATTGATGTGTGCCCTGTTGGTGCTTTAACCGATCGCACATTCCGTTTTAAAAATCGTGTGTGGTTTACAAAACCGGTTGATGCGCATCGCGATTGCCCAAAGTGTTGCGGCGAAGTAAGATTGTGGATGCGGGGCGATGAAGTGTTTCGGGTTACTGCGCGCAAAGATGAGTGGGGCGAAATAAAAGATGCATCTAACGGTAAAACTGGTTGGATTTGCAATGAATGCCGTTTTGAAAAAAAGAGTGCAAGCGATTGGATAATTGAAGGCGTAACAAAAGTAAACAGGCAATCTGTTATTGCACAAAATAAATATATTGGTTTAAAGAAGCCGCCTGAATTTTTAGAAGAAATTTTGGATGGTGTAAAACCAAGATATATGCTGGATATTCATAAAGTAAGCGAAGTAAATGAACCTGAAATAAGATTGGATTTAATTGAAGGGCCGGCACACAGCGAAGACTTTGAAGAGGCTGATGAAAAACGTGAAGAAAAATCGCTTAATGATTCTAACTAAAGAGCAAATACAAAACACAATAAAAAATTTTTTTGCAGATAAACCTGTAAATAAAGTCTGGCTTTTTGGTTCGTATGCAAGAGGTGATGCAGATGAAAAAAGTGATGTAGATGTGTTGATAGACTTTGAAATTGATGCAAAAATTGGATGGGAATATTATTGTTGGTTTGATGATTTATCAGAATTATTTAAAAAAAAAGTTGACATCGTTAGTCATGGTTGGGAAAATAAATACATCAAACCGTATATTGACAAAGATAAAATAGTTATTTATGAGAAGTAGTCTTGGAGATAAAGTGAGATTGCTTCATATAAATGATTCTATTGATGAAATACAAACTGCGGCTGGTAATAAAAGCTTTGATGAATTTGTAAACGACCATGTGCTTAGAATTGCAGTTGTAAAATGGCCGGAGATAATTGGTGAAGCAGCAAATCATATAGCTGATGAAACAAAAATAAAAGCTTCAAATTTAGATTGGAATAAAATTATTAGTATGAGAAATTTTGTAGTGCAGGAATATTCCGGAATCAATTATGACATAATCTGGCAAACAGTAAATACGAAACTTCAAGAACTAAAAACAACGGCTGAAGAACTTTTAAAAGATTTTGAATGATTCACTTACTTGCAATAGACTGGTTTCTTCTTGTAGAAAAATTAATATTAATTGCAATTGTTGTTATGGCTTCATTATTTGTTGCCATGTATTCAACTTATGCTGAAAGAAAAATTGCTGCTTTTATGCAGGATCGTCTCGGCCCAAACCGTGCCGGCCCGTTTGGAATTTTACAGCCGCTTGCAGATGGAATGAAGTTGTTTTTTAAAGAAGAAATTATTCCAAACAGCTCAAACAAAATATTGTTTGTTTTAGGCCCATCACTCGCCATGTTAACCGCAATGATGACCTGCGCCGTTGTGCCCTGGAGCGGAGATATACATGTATTCGGCAGAAACGTTGCATTGCAAATTGCAGATGTGAATATTGGAATTTTATACGTTTTTGCAGTTGTAAGTTTGGGCATATATGGAGTAATGATTGGCGGCTGGTCATCAAACAACAAATATTCTTTACTCGCTGCTTTGCGCGGCGCCAGCCAGGTAATAAGTTATGAACTTGCCATGGGCCTTTCATTTATTGCTTTATTAATGATGACAGGCAGTTTAAGTTTAAAAACCATTGTGCAACAGCAAATGCAATCGCACTGGAACATCTGGTATCAGCCATTAGGTTTTTTAATATTTTTTGTTTGTGCTTTGGCAGAATGTAACCGAACACCATTCGATTTATCGGAAGCCGAAAGTGAATTGAACATGGGATATCACCAGGAATATTCCTCCATGAAACTGGGTTTTTATTTGTTTGCCGAATATGTAAACATGTTCATCAGCAGCGCCATTATGGCAACATTATTTTTTGGTGGTTATGATATTCCTTTTTTTAATGAAGCTGCACATGCAGATTGGGGCAACTGGTTAGCAGTTGCCGGCATTGTATGTTTTATGATTAAGATATCAATATTTATATTTTTGTTTATGTGGATACGATGGACGGTTCCAAGGTTTCGTTACGATCAATTAATGAATCTTGGGATGGAAAAAATTAATTCCGCTGGCATTAGCAAATATGTTGATAACAGGAGTTGTAATTTTGTGGTTGAAAAAATAATGTTGTATGAAGTTTATTCTAAAAACATTTCTATTTAAAAGTTTTCCTAATAACTGGCGCCTTATTTTGATAATTTCATATTTCCTTTTTTTGATAATTTTTGATTCCAGGCCTTCTTCTTTATAAATTTTATCCATCCAATTTTTCACACAATTTATTTAATACCGGTTTTATTTTTTGCCTCGTTCATCTTGCATTAAAAATTGCGGCATACATTGTAAATAAAAAAAGTATCTGGACGAATCAAAATCTAAACGCATAAATCAACATAACAAAACAAATGATCAAAGAAAGAAACAAGTTACGGAGTAATATAAAAATTAAAAACTTTTATTTTTAAACGTTTCTTGTTTTGGCTTTTTACTTTTTACTTTTGAATTTTTAGAATGATAACATTAACAAACAGAGCAAAGCCCGTAAACCGTAAGCCAATGACTTTTATTGAAAGCATTTACTTATGGAATATTTTTAAAGGAATGATGATTACGCTCAGGCATTTTTTTAAGAAGAAAGTAACCATTCAATATCCTGAACAAAAACGGCCTTTTAGCCCTGTATGGCGTGGCGTGCAAATTTTAAATCGCGATGAAGAAGGCAGAGAACGTTGCACAGCTTGTGGTTTATGCGCATTGGCTTGCCCGGCTGAAGCAATAACAATGGAAGCGGCAGAACGCATGCCAGGCGAAGAAACTTTATATCGTGAAGAAAAATATGCAGCCAAATATGAAATAAATATGCTGCGCTGCATCTTTTGTGGTTTCTGCGAAGAAGCATGCCCTAAAGATGCTGTCTATCTTACAGAAACATTTGCTCCATCAGCATACAACCGCAAAAATTTTATTTATACAAAAGAAGATTTATTAATTCCCGATCCTAAAACACAGCCAGAAGAATTTGCCAAAGCAAGAGGCTTAAGAGAAAATCAAAAAGCAAAAAAAGAACCTTTCTAATGACTGTAACCGAAATTTTTTTCTGGTTTTTAAGTGCACTTGCATTGTTCAGCGCGTTAATGATGGTGGTAAGCAAAAATCCGGTGCACAGTGTGCTTTGGCTTATTGTGGTTTTCTTTGCTATCAGCGGTCATTATATTTTATTAAATGCACAATTTTTTGCCATCGTAAATTTAATTGTGTATGCCGGCGCCATTATGGTTTTGTTTTTATTTGTAATCATGCTGATGAATTTAATACAGCCATACAGAACCTCAAAAAAATTCATTAATGAAATTAGCTGGTGTTGTTGCCGGTTGTTTGTTGTTAACCATAATGATTTCTGCCGTACGGTCTCAGGCGAAATAAGCAACAGCAAAGCTGTAATTGAATGAAGGCAACATTGGGTTAATACATAATTTAGGTAAAGTTCTATTTACACAATACGCAGTGCCATTTGAAATTAGCAGTGTTTTGTTTTTAAGTGCAATGGTTGGCGCTGTGGTAATTGGAAAGAAGGAGTAATTTGAAAAATTTGAAGATGTGTTAATTTGGAAATTGCACATCACCTTTTCATTTCAAATTTTCAAATCGGAAATTTTCAAATTGTTTTATGCCGATTCAGTATTATATAATTTTAGCAGCAGCGCTTTTTTGCATTGGAGTTGCAGGTGTATTAATTCGCCGCAATGCGATTATTATTTTTATGTGTATTGAATTAATGCTGAATGCTGTAAACCTATGTTGGTTGCATTTTCTAAAATGCATTATGCATTAGGAAATGCGGATAATAGGCAAGCGCCAATAAATATTGGCAGCGATGCACAATTGTTTGTGTTCTTTATAATGGTGGTTGCAGCAGCAGAAGTAAGTGTTGGTTTGGCAATTATTGTAATGATGTACCGCAACGTACATTCAACAGATGTGAATTTTTTAAACAGGTTAAAAAATTAAAGTCCCAAGTCACTATAAAAAGGGGAAGGGCATAGAACGTAATTTAGATTTTTTATAGAACTCTCCTCGCGGGGATTCGGGCTTTCTTTTTATGACTTATCTCGTTCCACTTTTTCCTTTGCTTGGTTTTTTTCTGAATGGTTTATTCAGAAATTTATCAAAGAGCTTTGTTAGCATTATTGGATGCGGAACAATTCTCGCTTCATTCATTATAAGTTGTATTTTATTTTTTGATGTGAGATCAGGCGGCGCTTTGCCTGTTCATCCTTTGTTTCCTTTTATCAATATTGCTTCTTTTAAAATTGATTTTGCTTTTCAGGTTGACCAGCTTTCATCTTTGTTTTTATTAATTATAACCGGCGTTGGATTTCTCATTCATGTGTATTCTACTTCATACATGCATGAAGAAAAAGCAGCTCATTTTGCAAGATATTTTTCTTATCTTAAACCTCTTTGTTTTTTCAATGTTGTCTGTTGGTGTTAGGTGCGAATTATGTAATCATGTTCATTGGTTGGGAAGGCGTTGGTTTGTGTTCTTATTTATTGATTGGTTACTGGTTTAAAATTGATAATTATAATTACTGCTGCAAAAAAAGCTTTTGTAATGAACCGCATTGGCGATGTTGGTTTTTTGCTTGGCATTTTTTGGTTATTGTCAACAAATTAGGAACCGCAAATTTTACTGATGTATTTGCAAACGTTCATACAAGCTTTCACTTCTACGATATTACTGGCAATTACCGTTCTTATTATTTGTTGGTGCGACGGGCAAAAGTGCGCAAATTCCTTTGTACACATGGTTGCCCGATGCTATGGCTGGCCCAACGCCAGTTTCAGCTTTAATACATGCGGCAACAATGGTAACTGCCGGCATTTATATGGTTGCACGCAGCAACATTTTATATTCTTTAGCACCGCTTACAGAAAATCTGGTTGCCATCATTGGTTTGCAACGGCTTTACTGGCTGCAACAATTGCCATTAAACAAAACGACATTAAAAAAGTATTGGCTTATTCAACGGTAAGCCAACTTGGGTTATATGTTTCTTGGATTAGGCGTTGGAGCTTACACCGGCGCTGTGTTTCATGTAATGACGCACGCTTTTTTTAAAGCACTGTTTATTTCTTGGGTGCAGGCTCGGTTATTCATGCGATTGCACGCTGGCGAGCAGGACATGCGCTACATGGGTGGATTGAAAAAATATTTGCCCATGTACCACACATTACTTTTTTAGTTGTCGTGTCTTGCTATTTCAGGCGTTCCGCCGCTTCAGCGGTTTTTTTAGTAAAGATGAAATTTTAGCGGCAGCAAATTCAAGCAAATCCGTTTTATTGGATGTTAGGTGTTGCCGGTGCAGTGAATGACGGCGTTTTATATGTTCCGTTTGTATGCAATGACTTTTTTGGGAAGTTTCGCGGCACCGATGAACAAAAAAATCATCTGCACGAAAGCCCATTGGCAATAACAATTCCGCTTTTAATTCTTGCTATATTTAGCTGTGATTGGCGGCTTTGTAAATGTGCCCGAAGCGTTTGGCGGAAACGCAAAACTGCATGAGTTTTTATCACCTGTTATCACAACAGAAAAAACATTTCAGTTAACAAGCAGCAAAGATTTTATGTTGATGGGAGTTTCTGTTGCAGTTGCTGTTACTGCAATTATTATCGCGTTGGCAAAATATATTAAAAAACCGAACTTGGCGAACCGCAAGGCTTGGGAAAAGTTGTTGCAAACAAATGGTATGTTGATGAAATGTATAATGCGCTTGTTGTAAACCCTCTTACATATCTCAGTGCATTTTTAAAAAATGTTATTGAAAAATCTGGCATTGATGGTTTTGTAAATGGCGTTGGAACATTTATTCAATATTCGTCGCGGCAATTAAGATTGGTGCAGAATGGGAGGGTGGGCAATTATATTTTATTAATGGTATTTTCAATAGTTGTATTGTTTGTAATATTCTGGAATCAAACAAATATTATTGGCTTTTTTCAAAAAATATTTTAATAAGCATGATTGCTTTATTACTCATACTTGTTCCTGTTATCGGCGGCTTAATTACTTTGTATATAAAGAATGAAAGCGCAGTTAAAGCATTTGCATTATTTGTGTCCATCGTCACTTTAATTCTTGCATTGATTGGCGTTTATTCAACCGAAACAAATCAATTGCATTTTGATGCTGCATGGATGCCCGATTTAAACAGCCGCATTACTTTAGGTTTGGATGGAGTGAGCAAAATTCTTTCGTTGCTAACTGCCATATCACTGCCTATAATTATTACAGCAACTTATAAAAACACTTACATAAATGCAGGTAAATTTTATGGTTTGATGTTTTTATGCCAGGCAGGAATGCTTGGCGTTTTTTTATCAATGGATGTATTGCTGTTTTATTTTTTTTGGGAGCTTGCATTAATTCCTGCATATTTTTTATGTTCAATTTGGGGCGGCGAAAAACGCATTGCAGTTACATTTAAATTTTTTGTGTACACATTTGTTGGTTCATTGTTAATGCTGATTTCAATTTTATTTATCTACTTTCAAAACGCCCGACCATTCTTTTGCAATGCAATCATTTTATCATGCAAAACTTTCTGCATCGCAAAGCCAATGGATGTTTTGGTTATTTTTTATTGCATTCGCCATTAAAATGCCCATTTTTCCATTTCATACATGGCAACCCGATACTTACGAACAAGCGCCAACCGCAGTTACCATGTTGTTAAGTGGCGTAATGGTAAAGATGGGTGTGTTTGGGGTGATACGCTGGGTGCTTCCGATTTTTCCGCAGGCATCACAAAACAATAGTTCAATCATCATTACATTATCTGTAATTGGAATGTTATATGCTTCGCTGATTGCAATACGACAAGATGATATGAAGCGATTGATTGCGTATTCATCCATTGCGCATGTTGGTTTAATGTGTGCTGCTATTATTTTCAAATCAACAGGTGGGAATGCAGGGCGTCATCATTCAAATGTTTAATCACGGCATAGTGATAATTGGATTGTGGATTGTTGCCGATGCAATAGAAAAACAATTCGGCACAAGAAAATTCAGTGAGCTTGGCGGACTTGCGCAACGTGCACCAACATTATCAATATTATTTGTTGTATTGTGTTTGGCAAATGTGGCGCTGCCATTAACCAATGCATTTGTCGGAGAATTTTTAATGTTCAATGGTTTGTTCAGATACAATCCTGTGATGGCAGGCGTTGCACTTATCGCTATTATTTTAGCAGCGGTTTATACGCTAAACATGATTCAAAAAATATTTTATGGTAATACAGTTGCATTAACTGAGCATGCGCATGACAGCAGCATCAACATTAATACGGCGTTGGTAATATTGGTGATTGTTGTTATTGTGCTTGGCGTTTATCCGCAACCAATGTTGAATTTAGCGCAGGAAAGTGCGAAGATGTTTATCACCAAAATACCGTAAACTAAGTATAAGATTAAACTAAGTATGAACGCAATTATATTTTCGGCAGGCTGGGGAATAATAATGATGTTTTGCAGTTTTCTTGTGCACAACAAATCAAGCTTCAGGCATATTGCTGCTGTTGGTTTGCTGTTGTGCTTATTGTAAATGTTTTAGATTCAAACGGCGTTGCCATTTTTCATATTGATACAAAAAACATGCTTGCCTACACACGCTTTGGCTTGCTGTTTAATTCAATTGCAATCGGTTCAACACTTCTTTATGTTTTGCTTAGCGGAAAAGATATTGCACGCATCGGCAGTTATACAGCCGAATATTTTATACTTATTTTTTTTGTGTTGTGCGGCGTTGCCATTCTTTCTTCATACAATAATTTATTGATGCTGTTTTTAGGAATTGAAATTCTTTCTATTCCATTATATATTTTAACCGGCAGCGATAAACGCAACTTAAAAAGCAATGAAGCATCGTTAAAATATTTTTTGATGGGTTCTTTTTCAACAGCATTAATGGTGATGGGGATTGCATTGATGTATGGCGGCACCGGAACTTTTTCTTTAGATGTTGTAAGAACAGAAACGGGTTTATACAGAGGCGTTTCATTTTTAGAAATTATCGGTTTATTATTTTTAATGGTTTCAATGGGTTTTAAAGTTTCCGCAGCGCCATTTCATTTTTGGACGCCCGATGTGTATGATGGTGCACCGGGTGTAATTACATCATTCATGGCAACCATTGTAAAAGTTGCCGGCTTTATCGCATTCTTAAAATTGTGCTATGTAAGAATGAGCGCAACTTCAACCGCTATTGATTGGAAATTATTGTTTGCTATCATGATTATTGCAACATTATTATTTGGAAATATTACAGCCGTTTTTCAACAAAGCGTAAAAAGAATGCTGGCATATTCAAGTATTGCGCAGGCAGGCTTTATGTTGTTTGCATTATTTAGTTTGAATGATTTTGCCAGCAAAGGCTTGCTGATATATGCCGCCGCTTATTCTTTGGCAACGATTGGTTTGTTTGCTGTGCTTGTAAAAATGAAAGACGTAACATTTGAAGGTTATAACGGTCTTGCAAAAACCCAACCGGTGCTTGCAGCAACCAATGCAATATTTTTATTATCGCTTGCAGGCATTCCTTTAACGGCAGGTTTTCTTGCAAAATATTATATGCTGGCATCTGTAGTTGAAACAGGAAATTACATTTGGCTTGTTGTAATTGCAGTGTTGTTTGCAGCCGTAAGTGCTTATTATTATTTTCGGGTGATACAAGCCATGTATTTTAAAACCGGCGAACCTCAAACAGAAAATATTACCGGCAGTTTTAAATTTGGATTGATTGTTTTAGCTGCCATTGTTATTATTATCGGCGTTCTTCCCCAAACACTTTTTTACTGGCTCTATTTTTAATTTGCTTCTCTAAATTTCAGAATACTTTTTAAAGAAATTTGATTTCATTGCAAAAAAAAGCCGGTTATAAAACCGGCCGTTTAAAAAGTAGATTTATATATTCATGCTTTAATTAAGTTAACATCATTTAAATTTATTTCAAGTTCTTCTCCTGTTAAATCAAAATACAAATTTTGCAGCTTGTGTAAGTATTTTACAGGCTTTAAATTTTTCAGATTATCACTAAAAAAATTTAATCCGTTGCTATCAAGTTTGCATTTAAAAAATTCACACTGAAAAACAGAAGCATCTTTTAACCATTGAAATTGCGTAAAACCGCAATGCAGTAAAATGTCTTCTGTAATTTCAACTAAATTAAGATGGCTGAAGTTTAACCATTTACCATCTATAAATACTTTATCTTTTTTAATGCGGGTTACTTTTTTTATTTTATCTTTTTCAGTAAAAAAAGGTTGAAACCCGAAAAAATTTCCAACTCTAAGTTCAGATAGTTGCAACATGGCATTGGTTTTTTATGGTGATGAAATTAGAACATACTAAAAATAAAACAACAATATTTAAATGAAAGGAATTGCATAAAAAAAGCTATCCTCAAAAGGCATAAGTTATTATAATTTATTACACTATACGATATAAGAAATAACTTTAGATTTGTATTCTAAACAATATCCCTCATCCAAAAAAAGCTGTATGAAAGTAAAAATCTTTACTCAATCAACATTTATTTTTTTTAAAGAAAAGTTTTTAGTTTTTGCTGCATTGCTCATTTTTCCCGTATTAGCTTTTGCACAATTTCCGTATTCGGAAACGTTTCAAAATTCTACTGCGCCTTCAGTGAATTTTTCGGGCAATCCAACACCTGCTTATCTTACTTCAGGTGTGTCTGACCCTGTAGGAAGCGGTTATTTAAGATTAACCAGTAACAGCCTTAACCAGGCAGGTACCGCATTTAGTTCTGCCATATTTCCTTCAAACAACGGGTTAACGGCATCGTTTGAATATTATATGTACGGTGGCACAGCTTTAACCGGAAAAACAGGCGATGGTTTTTCTTTCTTTTTGTTTGATGCCTCTGTATCAACTGCAAATTTTAGAACCGGCGCTAATGGTGGTGCGCTTGGCTATGCACAAAAAGAAAACCCTGCTATTAAAGGTGTTAGTAAAGGATATATTGGAATTGGATTTGATGCTTTTGGAAATTTTTCTAATCCTTCAGATGGAAGAAACGGAGGACCAGGTGTTGTGCCGAGTGCAGTTGTAATTCGCGGCCCGGGCGATGGTTCATCAAAAACAGCAGATTATCCTTATGTAGCAGGCCAGGCAACCAATGTGGCGCCATTTAATTTTCCTTTGGCAACAGCAACCCGCGATCCATATCCAACAGCGTCTAATTACAGAAAAGCTATCGTGGAAATGACGCCTGTTATAACCGGCACTACGGTTACAGGTTTTACTATAAACGTAAAAATAGTTGTAGGCGGCTCAACTCCTACAACATATACTATTATCAGCAACCAGGCTTTCAATTATCCGCCGCCGCCTTATCTTAAATTTGGTTTTTCTGGTTCTACAGGAAGTGCATCTGATTATCATGATATCAGAAATTTTACTATTACTGTTAGAGATATAAATGGCTTAACACCGCCAACGGTAAATGATGATAACTATACAGGATGTTTAAATACCCCAGTATATTTTGATCCTACTGTAAACGATGAAACACCAAACGATGGCAACCTTAATAACCCCGGAGAAAATATAAATAAAGCTTCAATTGATTTTGATTTTAATACCCCTGGTTTGCAACAAACAAAAATAGTTCCCGGCAAAGGAACGTTCTCTGCAAATGCAAACGGCGTGGTAACATTTACGCCTGTTACAGGTTTTAGCGGCATAGTTGATTGTGATTATTATATTAGCGATACTTATGGAAAAGAAGCTGTTAACCCGGGAACAATTCATGTTAATGTTTCAACCAATACGGCTCCTTCATTAACTGTAAACAGTCCTCAAACCACTTGTTCGCCTTCTTTTGTTGATCTTACCGCTTCACCAGGCGTTTGGTCTGCATCACCCGGCGGCGGAACAACCGGTTACTATTATGATATATTGGGCGATTCGGCTATAGCAACGCCTTCGCACGTAGATACAAACGGAACCTATTTTATTCAATATACCATTGCATCAACCGGATGTAAGGTTGTAGATTCTGTGCAGGTTACTATTTCAAGCGCAACCAATACACCAACGCCGGTTAATAATTTTAACTGCGGTACTGGCTCTGTTGCTTTATCAGCTACCGGCGCCGGCGCAGGTGAAGATTATAAATGGTATAGTTCTGCCTCTGGCGGTCAAACACTGCAAGTTGGTGGTGCTACATTTAATACACCGGTTATAAGCATTACAACTAATTACTGGGTTTCAAAATATAATACAAAAACACAGGGTTGTGAAAGTAACCGCGTAAAAGTTGTTGCAACCATTAACCCGCCTGCTACTGTTGCCAATGCCGGCCCGGATCAAACAGTAAACAATGTAAATTCTATTTCATTAACCGGTAACGTGCCTGCAAACGGCGAAACAGGAGCTTGGTCATTTGTAAGCGGACCAAACACACCTACTGTTTTAAATCCTACTGATAATAATGCCACCGTTACAAATATTCTTGCTGGCACTTATGTGTTTAGCTGGAAGATACAAAGAGGAACATGCTTTAGTGAAGATGAAGTAACAATAACCGTTGGTTCAGTATTGCCTGTTACATTAATAAGTTTTGATGGAACATTACGTAGTAAAGTTGTTTACCTGCAATGGTCAACCGCTACTGAAATAAACAACGATCATTTTGAAGTTGAAAAAAGTGCCGATGGAATTAATTTCAGCAGTCTTGCAAAAATTGGTTATGTGCATGGCAATGGCAACAGCAATATCGTTCACAATTATTCATACCAGGATAATGTTGCAAACCTAACGCAGCCTCTTGTTTACTATCGCTTAAAACAAGTTGATGCAGATGGCGCTTCAGCATATTCCAATGTGGTTTTAATTCATCTTTCAAATGCAGGTGTAAGTGTGCTTGTATTCCCGAATCCATTTAATTCCAATGTAAGAATACAAGGTAATTTTGCTACATCCGGTAAAGTAAATTTATTGGTGAGTGATATGAATGGCAGAATAATAAGCAAACAAAACCTGGTTATCAGCCAGGGCTTTAATGATATTCCTGTATATGGCTTACAACATTTAAGCAGTGGTTTATATACTGTTGAATTATATCAGAATAAAAACCGTATTTACAGCACAAAGCTTGTAAAGCAATAATTTCATTTTAATGATGTAAAAAAGCCTGGCTCAAAACAGCCGGGCTTTTTATTTAGAACTGTTTACTGTTCATCTATAAATTTTTTGTGAAAGTTGCTCTTTAAAAAAATTGTTTACAGTATTTATATTCATTTTACAAAGTGATATAAAATTTAAGTTGATATGAAATATTATTTGTTTGTTTTAATGCTGTTAATTGCTCTGCATACTTACGCACAAGGTGAACTTACAACTGCAAAATGGATGCAAAAACCTGTTACAGTTGATGGTAACAATACAGAATGGGGTTCTTTAAATTTATATGACGATGGAACCGGATTAACTTTTGCAATTGCCAACGACAGTAACAATATTTATCTATGTTTTGAAACAATGAATGAAACTGCACAGTTTAAATTGTTGCATGCAGGCATGAAAATAACGCTCATTACCAAAAGCAAACCAAAACACGAAGCATCAATTTTATATCCGTTACCAAATTCAAAACAGGAAGAACCTTCGCCAGACAGCAACAAGAGTAATAATTATAATGAGCACAATGTGCACAATACCGAAACATTCAGGCAAAGTTTTATTTCCAATCATGCTGTAATGAATGTTAGCGGATTTGCAACACTTAACGGAGACGTATCAACAAATTCACCTGCATTGCATGCCGCTATTAATTGGGATAGTGCATCTAATCTTATTTATGAAGTTAGTATTTCTAAAAAAGAATTTTTTGGTGCAGATTATAACTCAAAAGAAACATCAGGTGATATACTGTTGAATGTTGAAATAAACGGTTTGCATAATATAGGAAAAAATAATCAAAACCAGTATTCAGAAAATCATGAAGGTGGTATGCATGGCGGCGGCATGCACGGAGGTGGTATGCGCAATAAAGGATTTAATACTGATAAATATAATGGTGGCCAGCAACCTTCTTCAAACAATGCAAACACGGTTTCTTTAAACACAAAGGCATCTTTTAAGCAAAGATTTGTTTTGTCTGACGGCAATCATTAAATCAAAATACTCCGCTCATCTTCAGCAAAAAATAAAACATACATACCAGTTTATTTAAGCATTGATTGTTTAAAAATTAAAATTTATTATTTTTATAATCGTGTATGTTTTACACATAATTTGCAAGTAAATTCAACTTGCAATATGAAATGAAGCATAAAAATTTTTAAGCAATTTATGCTAACATGCGATGAAAATTTTTATGCGTAATTCCATGTGACTAAAAAAAATAAAGTATTAACACATGAAAAAAATTTTACTTCCCTTACTGCTGCTCTTTGTTATAAAACTAAATGCCCAATTGCTTTCGTGGACGCCAGATTTTATACACGATACTTCAACCGCTGTAACCATTACGGTTAACGCAACCTATGGCAACCAGGGCTTGCTTAATTATACGCCAACGTCTGATGTATATGTGCACATTGGCGTTATCACTAATTTAAGCACTTCTCAATCAGACTGGAGATATGTAAAATTTACCTGGGGAACAACGCCTGCCGCTGCGCAATGCATATATCTCGGCAATAATAAATGGCAATACACTATTACCGGCGGCCTGCGAAATTATTTTGGTATAACAAACACATCTGAAACCATACAAAAAATTGCAATACTTTTTAGAAATGGCACAGGAAGCGTTGTACAACGCAACAGAGATGCCAGCGATATGTTTGTGCCTGTTTATGATAATGGTTTGCATGTAAGAATTGATGTACCATATTGGCAACCTTTATACAATCCAATTCCTGAACCCATCAGCAAAAATGTTGGCGATGCACTTGCTATAACAATTAAAGCAAGTAAAAGCAGCGCTTTAAGTATTTTATTTAATGGCACCCAGCTAACATCCGGCACCGGCACAACACTTTCAGCAAATACAACTATAAAAGCAGGCGGCCCGCAAATTATTATTGCAAAAGCGGTTAATGGAGTTACTGCTGCAGACACCTTGCAGTTTGTTGTAACACCAACCGTAACTGTTGCACCAATACCTGCCGGCGATACAGATGGAATTAATTATGAAAAAGGCGATACAACTGCCGTTCTTGTTTTGTATGCTCCTTTAAAACAATATATTTATGTTGAAGGTGATTTTAATAACTGGCAGGTTTTATCAAATTATTTAATGAACAAAACACCTGATGGCAATCGTTTCTGGATTCGCCTTCATAATTTAACGCCAGGCACTGAATATGCTTATCAGTATTTAATTGATGGCACCTTAAAAGTAGCAGATTATAATTGCGAAAAAATTTTAGATCCTGTTTATGATGCATTAATTCCTTCATCAACTTATCCAAACTTAAAACCATATCCAACAGGAAAAACAACAGGTATTGTTAGCGTACTTCAAACAAAGAAACCAGCGTACACATGGCAGGTGAATAGTTTTTCAAGACCAAATAAACAAAATCTTGTTGTGTATGAATTATTGGTAAGAGATTTTACGGCTGCCGGAAATTTTCAAACATTAATTGATACACTCAGTTACCTGCAAAGGCTTGGAATAAATGCTATTGAAGTAATGCCTTTTAACGAGTTTGAAGGCAACAACAGTTGGGGTTATAATCCTGATTTTTATTTTGCGCCAGATAAAGCTTACGGCCCCGAAAATGTGGTAAAACAATTTATTGATGAATGTCATAAACGCGGCATTGCCGTTATTATGGATATGGTAATGAACCATTCATTTGGTTCATCGCCGATGGTGCAAATGTATTGGAACGATACTTTAAATGTGCCTGCTGCCAACAACCCATGGTTTAATCAATATGCAAAACATGCATACAATGTTGGTTACGATTTCAATCACGAAAGTGCGGCCACGCAAAACTTTGTGCATCGTGTAATAAATTTCTGGCTTACAAATTACAAAGTAGATGGATTTCGCTGGGATCTGGCAAAAGGCTTCACGCAAAAACAAACCTGCGATGCAACGGGAAATAATTGTGATGTAAATGCGTGGGGCGCTTACGATACCGGCCGCATCAACATCTGGAAAAAATATTATGGTTACATGCAAAATGCATCTGCAAACAGTTATTGCATTCTTGAAATGTTTGCTGATAACAGCGAAGAAATAGTTGAAAGCAATTATGGAATGATGTTATGGGGAAATGAAAATTATAACTACAACCAGGCAACGATGGGTTATAATGATGGCTGGGATTTTAGCGGCGGAATTTATACCGCACTTGGATGGACGCAGCCAAATTTGGTTACTTACCAGGAAAGCCATGATGAAGAAAGATTGATGTTTAAGAATGAACAATATGGTGTTACCACTGCAACATATAATGTAAAAAATGTTGATACAGGTTTAGAAAGAAATGGAATGGCCACTGCTTTTTGGAGTATGCAACCCGGCCCAAAAATGTTGTGGGAATTTGGTGAGTTAGGATATGATCTTTCCATTAATCGTTGCACAGATGGCAGCATAAACGATTCGTGCAGGTTAACGCCAAAACCGCCGCACTGGGATTATTATAATGATGCAAACCGCAGAGCTTTATATAATGATTATGCAAAGCTTATTCACTTAAAAACATATCCCGCTTATGCCACAACATTTATAAACGGAATGCCTGCATATAATTTATCAGACACTATTAAATGGGAGAGCCTTAAAGGCAGCAATTTGCAGGTAATGGTATTTGGTAATTTTGGCGTTCAATCAAAAACAGCAACGGTAACATTTCCATCAACCGGCACATGGTATAGTTATTTAACCACAAAAACAATTACAGTTGCATCAACATCATATTCTGTTACATTAAAGCCCGGAGAATATTATGTGTACACAAATAAAGATGTAAAATCTCAGGTGCTGGCTGTAACCTGGTTAAGTTTTACTGCGCAAAAAACCGGCGCACATTCAGTGCTGTTAAACTGGGCAACTGAAAATGAAGTAAATAATAATAATTTTGAAATTGAACGCAGTAATGATGGTGTTTCATTTATAAAAATCGGAAGTGTAATTGCAGCACATACAAACAATGCGCAGCAATATTCATTTACAGATAATGATGCTTTAAGCGGTATAAGTTATTACAGAATTAAAGAAGTTGATAAAGATGGAAGCTATCAATATTCATCTGTACAAAAAATAAATTTTGCAGATGCTGTTAAACGCTGGAACGTTTATCCAAATCCAGCGAGAAATAATACAACAGTTGCTGCATTAAATAATTTTGCGAAAGCAGATATTTCTGTAAGTGATATGAATGGAAAAGTTATTTATCGCAACAGTTTGCATAATGTTATCATCAATCAGCAAATAACAATTCCACTACAGCAATTAAGCAAAGGCATTTATGTTATTAAAATAATAACTGAACAAAATACTGATACGCAAAAATTGGTTGTTGAATAAATAATGTTGAATTGAAAAATTATAAAGCCGGGCAATTTAATTTGCCTGGCTTTATTTTTATGCAGAAATAATTATCTTGAAATTGATGGAAGAAAATAATTTGTATAAGATCATCAGGATAAAAAATATTAAACAAGATGTAAAAGATTTTAAAATATTTTCATTTGAAGCAAATCATAATATTTCATACAAAGCCGGTCAATATCTCACGCTTGTTCGTTATGCATACAATGAAGAAATAAGAAGATCATATTCAATTACATCTTCACCAATTTTAAATGAACCATTATCAATAGGAGTGAAGCGCATTGAAAACGGTTTTTTTTCAAGAGTATTAATTGATGCAGCAAAAAGCGGCGATGAATTAATAACCATTGGCGCTGGCGGTCTTTTTGTTTTACCTGATGATATTGCAGCATTTAAACAGGTTTTCTTTTTTGCAGCAGGCAGCGGCATTACGCCTGTTTTTTCTTTAATAAAAACACTATTGTTTGCGCACGATCATGTAAATGTTGTTTTAATTTACAGCAATGCATCGCCTGATAAAACTGTTTTTCTAAATGAATTAAAAACGCTTGAGAAAAGTTTTATCAGCAGGTTTAAAATAAAATTTTTATTCAGCAATATTGTTGAATTATCAAAAGCACGATTGCATAGAAATTTATTAATAAATTTTTTGGATGAACTTTCAATTACCGGTTATACTGAATCTTTATTTTACATCTGCGGGCCTGCAGATTATATGCGTTTATGCACTTACACTTTGCAGGAAAATGACGTTCCAAAAAATAATATAAAGCGGGAAGATTTTGTTATTAATGCCATTCACAAACGTGATGCTTTGCCACCTGATAAAACTACACGACAGGTGAAAATTTATATCAATAAAACAGATGTTACGTTTCTTGTACATTATCCTGATTCAATTTTAATGGCAGCTAAAAAAGCGAATATTCAATTACCATACAGTTGTGAAGCCGGGCGTTGTGCAAGTTGCGTTGCTACTTGTTTAAAAGGTGAGGTTTGGCATTCGTATAATGAAGTGCTAACTCAAAAAGAATTAGAGCAGCGATTGATACTTACCTGCGTTGGTCATCCTGTAAACGGAGATGTGGAACTTGAAATAAAAACAAACTAATTTATAAGGATTGAATGATTTGTATTGCTTCTTTTGCAAGCTTGCTTAAATGCGCAAAATCTTTTTTTTCTAAAATTGATTTACTCACCAGTTTGCTGCCCATACCAACAGCACAAACACCTGCATTAAACCATGCACTTAAATTTTCTTTATCTACATCAACACCGCCTGTTGGCATAAATAAAAGATCAGGAAATAGTTCCCTGATGGCAGTAATATAATTTGGGCCTAAAATATTTCCTGGAAAAATTTTTATAACAGTTGCGCCATTTGATGCTGCAGTAAAAATTTCAGTTGCCGTCATACAACCTGGAATCCAAAGCAGTTCTGCTTTATGAACAATGTTTGCCACATCAATATTTACAACCGGGCAAACAATAAAATCTGCACCGGCAGCTATAAAAAGTTGCGCATCAACCGCAGTTTTTATTGTGCCTGCACCCAGTTGCAGCTCAGGCATTTCGTTATGTACAATTTTTCTTAATTCTAAAAAATTATCCAGTGCATTGCTGCCGCGGTTTGTGTATTCAATAATTCTTATGCCTGCATTATACAGCGTTTTTAAAACTGTAATACTGGTTTCAATACTATCATCATAATACAAAGGCAAAATTTTTTCTTTGCATAGAAGCTGTTGTATAAATTCTTTTTTATGCATGATGTTGTATAAAAGATTTTATTTCTTCCGCAGTTTTATCTGTACTATCACCTTTAATAAATAATTTTTGAAATGCGGCTGCTGTTGCAAAATTAATTATCTGCTGAAAAGGCAAATGATTATATACACCGTAAATTAAACCGGCCATAAAACAATCGCCGCTTCCAACCTTATCAATTACCTGGCTTGTTTTATATGTTGCAGAAGTGTATAAATTATTATTGCTGAAAATTGTTCCGAAATATTCAATATCATTTTTATGAAACCTGAATGTGTTGGCAACAACTTTACATTTTTGATGTTGTTTTATAATTTCTTCAGATGTTTTTTTTGCCTGCTGCACATAATTTTCTTTTGTATTAATATCATGAATATTTTTTGAAACGGGAATGTTGAGCATAGTTTCTGCAGACCAAATATTGCCCATAACTACGTCGCAATGCTGCAAAAGATCAAACATTATTTCATTTGCATTTTTTCCGTATTGCCAAAGTTTTGGCCTGTAATTTAAATCTACCGAAACGGTAATGTTTTTTTTAGCGCAGGCTATTAAAGCTTCTTTACAAACAGCGGCAACATTTTCGTTTAAAGCCGGAGCAATAGCACTAAAATGAAACCACCTGATACCTGTTAAAACATTATCCCAATTTATTGTGCCCGGCTTTAACTCAGAAAAAGAAGAATTCAATCTGTCATAAATTATTTCTGTGTGTTGTATTTCTGCTCCGACTGGTAAAAAATATAAACCAATTTTATTACCACTGTATATTATGGTTGATGTATTAATATTTTGTGCTTCAATTTTTTTTATGAGTTGAGTTGATAAAAAATTTTTTGGAAGGGCCGTGCAATAACTTACGGGCACCCGCCAATTTGCTAATGCAGATGCTACGTTCATTTCAGAGCCGCCTAAATAAAAATCGAGTGCGTTATTTTTTATCCAGTTGCTTTCAGCATCGGGGGAAAATCTTAGCAACAGTTCGCCAAAACATAAAACCATTATAAAATTTACTTTAATTCAGAATAATTAAACAGGCGTTACACACTGTTTAACGTTGCAAATAAAAGTAATAATTACAACAGCAAGCTGAATGTTTTCTATAAAACTTTCATTGCTTATAAATAAAGTTTTACAAACAATGAAAATTAAACTGATGCGTATTAATAAAAAAAATAAAACCTGTACAAAAACTTAATTGCACAGGTTTTATTAAATTATAAATGCATTATCGTTTTACTACACCTAAAGTGTTTTCTGTATATTTTTTTATAAGATTTACAGCATTTGTTGAATATAAAATTCCAGCCTGAATTCCAATTATTGCATTACCACCATTATTGTTATAAATAACGTTGCCGGTAATACTAAATCCGCTTACGCTTTTACCATTATTAGTTTGTGGAGTATTGTAAATATAAATATCAGCTTTATCTGTATGCTTACCAATAGTGTTCGTTTCAATAACGAAAGTAGATAATCTGAATGGATAGGTTGGGCGTGAATCAAAAGCTATTCCATGCATGCTGCCAGCATAAACCCCAGCCAGCCATCCGCTGCTGTCAATTTTATTGTTATATACCTGAGTGGTGCCTGTACCTAATACAAAGATTCCATCGCATAATGTATTTTTTATGGTATTGTTATAAATGTTGGCGTATGCATTACCACCAAGTACTATTCCATTACCCTGGTAGCTATTCATTTCATAGCCACACCTTGTAATTGTATTGGAATAAATTTTATTAACGCCTCTGTCAGCTCCTGAAAGCATAATGCCACCGCGTAAAGTAGAATCAATAATATTATTGTGCACACTGATATTTGATAAACGCATAGGGTATGGATATTGTCCGCAACCATTTAGTCTGTCTGCATTTTGCCCGGTGCTTCCGAGATACAAACCTTCCTGATTTGTGCGTTTAATCATGCAATTACAAATTGTTATACTATCCATATACCAATTTGGATAATAAAGACTTTGATCGCATGTGCTTGCAACTTCCTGCTTTACCAAAAAGCCGTAAGTTTTATTGTGAATGTATATATTATTACAGGTTACGTGCTTTGATTTTCCATTTATATCAATACCTACACCACTGCTTGTTGGATCACTGATTTCAAAACCATACAAATTTTTTGAACCGGTTCCCGTTCCATTTATATTAATGTTGTAACAACTATTTAAATTAAACCCATCCTGCAATTTAACAACACCACCTTCATTAATGATAGTTACATCATGCACATTACCCATACTAAACCAGGTATAGCTTATTCCAGCTTTTAATACAAAAGTATCGCCGGGTGAGTAACTAAAATTCTGATCTACCCAATTGCTGGGGTTAGTGAAATAAATACGTTTCCCTTTTGTTGTTGATGATGATACGTTTCCATCGCTTAAACGCTGTACAGGTTCTACATTTTTTTGACATGCAGAAAGGTACAAACACAGCACTGCTGCTGCAAGTAGTAAATTTTTCATTTTTAGATTTTTTGGCTTTTGAAAAAAAATCGGTTGTTGGCAGGCCGCCAACCCGATTAAAACTTTCACAAATAACGGCGCCGAAGTAGCCAATTTTATGCCAAAGATTGGGAAAAGTAATTTTTTACTATCCTTAAAATACATTTTTATAAATCATATATTATTGAAGTATGGCTTTAGTTAGAGCAGCCATTTAAAAAATTGAAAAGCTTACAATTATTCAATCTGTTACCTTTGCCGCTCATTTTTTTTTATGAAGGATAAGAATACAGTTATAGGTATTGCTTTGCTTGCAGTTTTGTTTTTTGTTTTTTTCTGGTACACCAATAAAGAGCAAAGCGCCTATATCGCTAATCAAAAGCATATACAGGATTCTTTGCATCTTGATTCGCTGGCTAAAATAACTCCTCAACAAAAACAGGCTGCCAAACAAGATTCTTTATACAACGATTCAATTTCAAAACTTAATAAAGCCGGCAATTTTGGAAGCACCGTTAATATTCCTGAACAATTAGTTGTGGTTGAAAACAATCTGTTTAAAGTTACTTTCACTAATAAAGGCGGAAGAATTAAGGCAGTTGAACTAAAAAATTATAATTCCGAAACAGGAGGCAAGGTTGTATTAGCATCAGGAAATAATGATGTTATCAGTTATAATATTAATACCGGTCAAAACAATGCTTCGGCGGTTTCAGATATAAATTTTTCTGCATCGCAACCAATTAAAAATGCTGATGGCACCCAAATTATAAATTTCAGCTTACAAAATTCTACGCAGGGCGGCATCATTCATCAATATATAATAAAACCAAACAGTTATTTAATTGACTGGAATATTCAATTAAACGGCGCTGCTGCCTTGCTCAGTAACAATACCCTTAATTTTCATTTTCTGTCAGAACCCATGCAGGTTGAAAAATCTGTTGATTATGAGCGCCGCATGAGCGATGTTTGTTTTTCTGAAGGCAACGATTTTGATTATATCTCATCTCACACAGAACATACTTTTCAAAAACCTGTTCAATGGATAAGCTCTGTGCAGCAATTTTTTAATACTGCATTAATTGCAAAAAATAATTTTAATGGCGGCGTTGTTCACTGGGCAAGAAAAACTGATAGCAGTAAAGCACTGGGTTTAGTTGATGCAAGTTTGCAAATGCAGGTACCTGCAGCTTCATCAGTAAATATTCCAATGCAGTTGTATTATGGCCCGAACGATTACAAAATTTTAAAAACGGCTGCGCCGGATATGGATAAGATAGTTAACCTCGGCCGTGATATGTATTCGTTTGTGCGGCCAATAAATAAATTTATAATAATGCCTGTATTTAATTTTTTTGCAGGCTTTATTTCTGTTTATGGATGGGTTATTGCGTTGCTTACAATTTTCATCAGGCTAATAACTTCTCCGCTGGTATATCGCAGTTATAAAAGCGGTGCAAGAATGAAATTATTAAAACCTGAATTAGATACTTTAAGAAAAAAATACGGAACAGACCAGCAGGGTTTTGCCATGGAGCAAATGAAATTATTTCGTGAAGCCGGCGTAAATCCGTTAGGCGGCTGTTTGCCTTTGTTGTTGCAGATACCAATATTTTTTGCCTTGTATAGTTTTTTTAATTCCAATATAAGTTTAAGAGGCCAGCCGTTTTTATGGTCAAAAGATCTTTCAACTTATGATGTGCTGGTTCAGTTTCACAGCAAAATATTTTTTATTGGAGATCATATAAGCTTGTTTGCCTTGCTTGCTGTTGCAACGAGTTTTCTTATTTCAATATATAATATGAACATGACGCCGAGCGATCCCAACAACCCGGCGCTTAAATACATGCCATACGTTTATCCAATATTTATGCTGCTGTTTTTTAATTCGCTTCCTGCGGCATTAACCTGGTATTACACTGTATCAAACCTTATTACGCTTGGCATTCAGTTCACCATTCAAAATTATATTCTTGATCATGAAAAAATTCTTGCTCAAATGCATGAGCGCAGAAAAACGCCTAAAGTAAAAACAAAAAGTAAATGGCAGGAGCAATATGAGAAGATGGTTGAAACGCAAAAAAAGGTGCAGCAACTGAAACAGCAAACTCAAAAAAATAAAAAATAGCTTATTTTATTTCTAATAATTTTTTACGATGAAATGTTTTATTGTAATACTTTTTTTTGCGGCAAACTATTCTTGTTTGTTCGCGCAGCAAACAGTAGCATCATCTGGTAACATAGATATTTTACCTACAGGTCAGTCACCGTTTTTAAGCATGCAATTAGTTGGCAGCAATTATCTTGGAAAAACAAATCTTGTTATTAGCGATTATAATGCACTGCCTACATACAGTGTAGATGGTGTAAACGCTGCTAATGTTTATTTTAGTAACGATTGGGTTAAAGGTTCTGTTAGCACAATCGACAATAAAACTTACAGTGAAGGGCTGGTTTTTATGTTGGATAAAGTACACCACCAATTATACTTTAAAAAAGTTGATTCTTCTATAATTATGCAGACAGACATGAGTAAAGTTTCTGTATTTTCTTTAATAACTGATAAGCAGCACATTTTTATAAAAGGAGATTTATTACGTAAAAATCTTAGCGGCAACATCTTTGAAGTATTGATTTTAGATGAGAAAAAATTCTCATTTTTAAAGTCTGTTTCAAGTGTTTATGAGGAAATGTCCGGAAACCCAATAGCCCAGGCCATGACGCAATCAACAGGAAAATACGTTGATAAGCCGGTATATTATATTTATAATGATACGTTGCTGAAAAAAATACAACTTAAGAAAAAAAGCTTTGCAAAAGCGTTAGGCTCTGATGAATCTAAGGCAGAGCTTTATATGCAAAATCATCAGGGAAAATTTAATGAGGCATACGCAATCAACCTGATTATGTATCTTAATCAGTAATGCTTTGATCAAACAACCTTTAAGAATAATCCGGAACGAATAGTTCTTAATGAAATTTAGCCTTTGCACCTTAATCATAAAAAAATAATTTTTTAATGATTTGATTTAATTTTTTAATTCATTTATTTCTGTATTTTTATTCTGTGCGAAAAGTATCAGATATATTAAAACGAAAAGGCAGCCATGTTGAAACCGTTCCATCAGAACTAACGGTTATAGAAGCATTAAAACTAATGGCTGATAAAAGCATTGGCTCCGTTGCGGTTGCGCACAATGAAAAATTTTTAGGTTTGATGACGGAACGTGATTACTCCCGCAAAGTAATTTTAAAAGGCCGTGCTTCAAACGAAACAACGGTAGGCGAAATTATGACTTCAGATTACCCTTCTGTTACACAAAACGATAGTGTAGAACATTGCATGGAACTGATGTCTGCAAAAAATCTTCGCTATTTACCCGTTATCGAACACGAAAAGCTTAAAGGCATTATTTCTATAAACGATGTTGTTACCGAAACCATTCTCACCCAAAAAGAAACCATAGAACATCTGCAGAACTACATTCATTCCTGATTTTTTCAAATAACATCTTCATATTTTTCTTAACTTTGCCGCCCCGAAATAAAACAACGGGATTTTTTTATCATGAGTGAAAATAATATTACTAATCTGCCGGCTGAAGAGGCAGGCACAAACGCTGATGTACAGGAGGCTGCTGATGCTCAACAGGCAGAAGCAACTACAGCGACAACAAATGCACCTGCAGCAGAAGATAACACTGAAAAACCTTCTGAACCAACCCAACCTGTAATTGAAAATTCTGTTACAGAATCTCTTCCTCAACCCGTTGAAGAAAAACTTGCGGCACACGACGATTTTGACTGGAGTGTTGACAAACGCAATGTTACGCATTACAATAACGAGGAAAAACAGAAGTATGATAAAGTGTATGAAAACACTTTTGTAACCATTGAAGACGGAGAAATTGTAAACGGAAATGTGGTGGCTTTAACCAAAACTGATGTTGTAGTAAATATTGGTTTTAAAAGCGATGGTCTTGTTTCGCTAAACGAATTTCGCGATAACCCTAACCTTAAAGTAGGAGATATTGTTGAAGTGATGGTTGTTGAAAAAGAAGATCGCGATGGCAATCTTCATCTCAGCCGCAAACAAGCCCGTGTATTTCGTGCGTGGCAAAGAATTGTTGAAGTGCATAAAACCGGCGAAGTTGTTACCGGCTATGTTACCAGCAAAACCAAAGGCGGCTTAATTGTAGATGTATTTGGTTTGGAAACATTTTTACCAGGTTCTCAAATTGATGTTAAGCCTGTTACTGATTACGATCAGTTTGTTGGCAAAACAATGGAATTTAAAGTTGTAAAAATTAATGAAGCCATTAAGAACGCAGTTGTTTCGCACAAAGCTTTAATTGAAAGCGATATTGAAGCACAACGTGCAGAAATTATCAGCAAGCTTGAAAAAGGCCAGGTGCTTGAAGGAACTGTAAAAAACATTACAGACTTTGGTGCATTTATGGATCTTGGCGGTCTTGATGGTTTATTATATATCACAGATATTTCGTGGGGCCGTATTTCGCATCCAAGCGAAGTGGTGAAACTTGATCAAAAACTCCAGGTTGTTGTGTTAGATTTTGATGATGATAAAAAGCGCATCAGTCTTGGCTTAAAACAATTAACTCCGCATCCGTGGGATGTATTGCCTGAGTTTATACACGAAGGCGCAACCGTAAAAGGAAAAGTGGTTAATATAGAAGATTATGGCGCTTTCCTCGAAATATTACCCGGCGTTGAAGGTTTGGTGCATGTAAGTGAAATTACATGGGCAAACACACCTATCAATGCAAAAGAATTTTTTAAGTTGGGTGATGAGCACGAAGCAAAAGTGGTTACACTTGATAAGGCTTCACGCAAAATGAGTCTTTCCATCAAACAACTTACAGAAGACCCGTGGAATAATATTGAAGCAAAATATCCTGAAGGAAGCAGGCATAAAGGTGTTGTAAAAAATATTACGCCTTATGGTGTTTTTGTTGAACTTGAACCGGGCATTGGCGGCATGATTCACATCAGCGATTTAAGCTGGCTTAAACGCTTTAATCATCCTGGCGAATACACAAAAACGGGTGAAGAAATTGATGTGATTATTATGGCGATTGATAAAGAAAACCGCAAGCTGCAGCTTGGCCATAAACAATTAGAAGAAGATCCATGGACGGCTTTGCAGGATACATTTGCTGTTGGCAGCATTCATGAAGGAACGGTTATAAGAAAAGATGACCGCGGTGCTATTGTGCAACTGCCTTATGGTTTAGAAGGTTTTGCACCAAACCGCCACTTAATTAAAGAAGATGGAAAAAGTTTGGTTGCCGATGAAACTGCACAGTTTATGGTAATTGAATTTGATCGTAATGAAAAACGCATTCTTGTTAGCCATACAAAAATATGGGAACAGGCAAAAGCGCAGGAACAGGAATCAGCTAAAAAAGAAGCAAAAGCAGAATCTGAAAAAACACGTAAAAACGTTAAGAGCATTCAGAATAAAGTTGAAAAAGCAACACTTGGCGATTTAAGTGCTTTGGCTGAAATAAAAGAAAAATTAAAGAAAGAAGAAGAAAAATAATTCATTCTTTTAAAATCAATTTAAACCCCGGATTTTTATTCGGGGTTTTTTATTTATTCGTTTGCACTTGCTATACTAACTATATTATTTAAATAAAGATTTTATTAAAAATGACTAATTACAAAACAGCAAACGGTGCAGGTGTTGTACAGTTAATTATAAAACAATCTGCTGAAATAGTTTCATCATTGTTTCATAAGGATCAACGCACAAACCAGGATGCACCGCAGACGTTTGTATAACCGTACTTTTTGTTGCAGATAACCATCTGAACCTTGATGCAAGCGGCAAGGTTGCAATAGTGCCGCCGCTTTTTTCGCCGTTTGCAATTTGTTCGAATGCTTTCAATCTTTTATTTATTTCATCCATATTTATTTCTGCGGATAAAGCATGTAACCTTTGTTCATTTACTTTATAAATAACCTGTAAAAATTTTTTTGCAGCACAGTAAAATATAATGCCGGCGTTGATGAATTCTTCTTTTTCAACACAAGGCACAATGCGTATAACGGCATATTCAAATAAGTGTTTTTCTGGCATCATTTGCTTCTTGTGTGAATTGATTGGAAAAGGCAAGCCGCGTTAATAAAAAATCTGTATAAACGCTGCGCTTATTTTTTACGTCTTCAAATATTTCGCTAAGCCATTCAGCAGGTATTGTTTCAACAATTGCCTGAATATTTTCTGCAGTAATTAGTTTTGAATACATTTCATTTACTTCATCCAGTTGTGTTGCAAAGGGCAATAATACATGATCTTTAACAGCTGCAAATGGCTTCTTTGCCTGTTCAAACGCATTGGTTAAAGCATACTGAAAATATAAACAAGCGCCATGATCAATCAGCCATAATTCTTTATTCCATACCAGCATGTTGGTGTTGCGTGCAGTGCGGTCAACATTGGTTATTAAACAATCAAGCCATACAATTTTTGATGCAAGCAAGCCATCAACTTTATTTACAACGGCATCAAAAATAAATGCACCTTGCAGGTAATGCATTGCCAGGTTAAGCCCGCGGCTTGCTTTTAAAAGATCCTGTATTTCTTCATCAGGTTCTGTTCTTCCAAAAGATTCATCCAGCGCAGCAAAAACAATTTCAGGTACTTTCAGTTCCATTAATTTTGCGAGTTCGCCACCGATTAACTCAGCAATTAAAGTTTTTACGCCCTGGCCTGCGCCTTTAAATTTCAGTACATACATAAAGCCATCATCTGCTTCTGTAACTGCAGGCAGCGATCCGCCTTCACGTAAAGGCGTTATGTAACGTGTAACTTCAACTGTTCTTATTTCAGGTTTAAAAACTGCCATATTACTAACGTAAAAATACGCTTGTGTTTCTCTTTATCATTTATTGGTAAGGAAAATTTAGCTGAAAGCATGTTTTCTTCATTATTATTTATCAGGCATTAAAGCAATTATTTTCTTCTATGTATCTTTCAATTTTATACGTTGCTATATGAAACTTAAATACGCCTCGCTGTTTGTTTTAGTGTTATTTTGTTTGCGCATCAATGCTCAGCAAACCATCCAGGAAAAATTAGGTTATGCAAAAAATGCAAAACTACTTATTCTTCATGCAGATGATTTGGGCTTATCTCACGCACAAGATTCAGCAAGCATCAGTTTATTAGAAAAAGGTGAAGTTAGTTCGGGCAGCATACAGGTTCCATGCCCGTGGTTTTCAGAAATGGCTGCGTATGCAAGCAGCCATCCTGATGCAGATTTGGGCATTCATCTTACATTAACCAGCGAATGGAAATATTATAAATGGGGCGCTGTTTCTGGCAACAATAAAGTTTCAAGCTTAATAAATAATAAAGGTTTTTTTTATGATGATTTAGATAGTCTTGGCAAAACGGCAAAGCTTGCCGAAGTTGAAACAGAGTTGCGTGCTCAAATTGATAAAGCAATACGCTGCGGCATACATCCAACACATTTGGATGCACACATGGGCTGTGCTTTTTTTAATAAAGATTTTTTGAAGATATATTTAAAACTTGCGCACGAATACAAGCTGCCTTGCTTATTAAATGTGGCTGCATTTAAATTAATTTACCAGGTTGATATACGTGATGTAATAACAGATAAAGATGTGCTTACAGATAATGTGTACATGGCAATGTCGCAAGCTGATGATGAAGGCAGGGCTGCATATTACACCAAAGTGTTTAACGAATTACAACCGGGCCTTAACTGCCTTTTATTACATGCTGCTTATGATGATGATGAAATGAAAGCCATAACTATGAATCATCCTGATTATGGTGCTGCATGGCGCCAGGCTGATTTTGATTTTTTTTCAAGCGATGCCTGCAAAAAAAGTTTAGCTGCAAATAACATTCATCTTATAACCTGGAAAGAAATAAAAGATAAGCTGATGAAATAGCTGCTTTTAAAGTTATCATTTCTTAATTATTATCTTTCCTTCATTCTTCTCCGCTGAAATTCTGTTTAACGCTTTGAATGTTTAATCTTATGCATTAAACATAAGATATACTTAAACATTTACTGCCTGTTCGTGCAATTGAAACTTAAATCAATTATGTTTATTCTTTGATGGAATAAGCTGGCAAAAAAATGTTAAACTAAAAATCCAATTTGCATATCAGTAACGTAGCTGATAAAGCTTACTCGCTAAACAATCTTACATAATTAAAAAATCCATGCACATGCGTATGAAATTTTTACACATTCATGGCCGAAGGTTAATTATCCTTTGTGTGCTTTTAACAGCACTGGCCAAAAACTCTAATGCATCTTCACACAGAGAAGCCCCGCTTATTTCCAATGATCCTTTGGCAGACAACACAGATGTGTATGCTTTCCGAAGTCCGAATGTTGCAAATACAGTAACTATTATAGCGGACTATATTCCTTTTGAATTGCCTGAAGGCGGCCCTAATTACTACACGTTTGGAGAAAACATCCGCTATGAAATTCATATCAAAAACAAAGCAACAACTTCTGGTGATGATATAACGTACAGGTTTACGTTTACACACGTAAATCAGGATACCACCACTTTTTTCAACATAAGATTAGGTAAGCAAAATCTTAAAACAACTTATATCTGCGAAAAAAGTACAGATGGTGGTAAAACTTTTGTTATGATTGTATCTAATGGTGTTGTGCCTCCAAATAACATTGGCCCAAGATCTATTGATTCCTCCGTAGGTTTACAGCGTCCAAGCTACAATTATTTAATAGCTCCTCTATTGCTACGGCTTCAACAGGCGAAAAGGTTTTTTGCGGCCCTGCCGATGATCCGTTTTTTGTTGATATTGCCGGTATTTTTGATTTAGGTGATGTTAGGCCAGCGGGTAATCCCGTTAATGCACCTAAAGATGGTTTGGCAAGATTTAATGTTCACACCATTGCTTTACAAATTCCTATTAGATCTTTTGCAGAAAGATGGAAAAAATGTAAGCCAGGCAAAAAATATTTTAGACCCGGATTATGTAATTGGAGTATGGGCAAGTGCAAGCCGCCAGCAAATAAATACGTTTAATGGTGATGCTGTAAATACATCAGGTAATTGGGTTCAGGTTTCCCGTCTTGGAATGCCGCTCACCAATGAAGCCATTATTCCGGTTGGAATGAAAGATATGTGGAATACCAAATATTCCAACAGCCCTGATGAAGCTGCTTTTGAACCATATTTTGAAAACCCTGAACTGGCTTTGTATATGGATCAACAGTCAGTTTGGAGCAGCCGTTCCTGCCTTATCTGGTTTGCGCATTCAAACAAAATCATTAGGCAAATTTGATTTCAGAAATGGAAAACCGGGTTTATACTCTTTAAAAGGCAGCGCTGCCGTTGCAGGCACCGCTTTAGATGATGCTAAATTTGGTAATATATTATTGCCAAACAATCATAGCCCAAGAGCAGTTGATTTATTGCCTATTTTTTATACAGGAGTTCCAAATCTGGCGCCTTATCAATTAGCTACAGGCAAAAATGGAAATCCACTTGCCGCCGGAAAACCTTTCATCAATAATTTTTTACCAACATTAGGTGATATGCTTCGCCTTAATATGGCAGTGCCGGCAACACCAAGAACCAGCGCTGATTTTAGCAGCTTAGGCATTGTGCAGGCAGCAGTTTTAGGCCTTACAGATTCTCGTTTTAATGGCAAATGCAAATCTGCAGTTTATTCCAAACATGGATGGATTTCCTAACGGAAGAAGGCTTGAAGATGATGTAACTACTATTGAATTACAAGCTGTATGCAGGTGTTGCTTTGGCTGCAATAGGATTGTGGTATGATGATTATACTGCAGGTGGTTCAAGCCCTGTTACAACAGATCTTAAAAATGTGCTTTCTTTTACAGCAGGCCCAACACATAACGATACCACTTTTAAAACAACTTTTCCTTATGTGCAAACACCATGGAGAGGTTTTGATCACACTATTACAACCAAGGTTTTAACTATATAAAAATATTATTATGAAGAGAATTATAAAATTATTTACAGGTATAATAGTTTGCATGATTGCAAGTCATTATACAACGTATGCTTCGTCTCACCGTGAGGCGCCGTTAATTTCAAATGATCCGCTTGCAGATAATACAGACCTGTATGTTTTTCGCAGCCCCTGCGATACAAATAAGGTTGTTATGATCGCCAATTATATTCCTTTTGAACATCCGGCCGGCGGCCCCAATTATTATAATTTTGGTGAAGGCATTCGTTATGAAATTCACATTGATAATAATATCAACACCAAAGGCGATGACATTGTGTATCGCTTCACCTTTACACAAACAAACCAAGATCCAACCACATTTTTTAATATCAGGTTGGGCAAGCAAAATTTAAAAGATACTTATAAATGTGAAAAAAGTACAGATGGCGGTAAAACATTCGTAACCATAATCAGCAGCGGAATTGTGCCGCCAAATAATATTGGCCCAAGATCAATTGAAAATGCAACTGTTGGACTTGGTGCAGCAAGCTATGATGATTTAATGATGTCTGCAGTGGCTACTGCTTCAACAGGAGAAAAAATTTTTTGCGGCCCGATTGATGATCCGTTCTTTGTTGACTTAGGTGGAATTTTTGATGTTGGAAATTTCAGAAGAACCGGCAGAGATGGACTGGCTAAATTTAATTGCCATTCTATTGTTATTGAAATACCTATTTCAAGTTTGCAGAAAGATGGCAAAACAACAAAAAGCGCAACAAGTATTTTAGATCCTGATTTTGTGATTGGTGTGTATGCATCTGCCAGCAGGCAACAAATTACAACCTTTGATTCTGCTACTGCTAAATATTCTTATTCAGGTAATTGGGTGCAGGTTTCAAGATTGGGAATGCCATTAACCAATGAAGCAGTTATACCAATTGGTACAAAAGATAAATGGAATGCTACATATCCTTCAGACGATATTTTGTTTGCAAAATATTTTGAAAATCCTGAACTGGCTTTATATATGGATGACAGCCAGTTTGGAACTGCTGTTCCGGGCCTTTCTCAATTGCGTATTCAAACCAAATCTCTTGGTCACTTTGATTTCAGAAACGGAAAGCCAGGTTTATATTCCTTAAAAGGTACTGCTGCAGTTGCCGGAACTGCTTTGGATAATGCTAATTATGGCAACATTTTATTACCAGATAATCATAGCCCGCGTGCAGTTGATTTATTACCTATTTTTTATACAGGTGTTCCAAACCTTGCGCCGTACCAACTGGCAACAGGTAAAGGCGGCAACCCATTAGCAACAGGGCAAGCCTTTTATCAATAATTTTTTACCAACGCTTGAAGACAGGCTGAGATTAAATATGGCTGTGCCTGTTACACCAAGAACCAATCCTGATTTCAGCAGTTTAGGTTTGTATATGCTGCGGTATTGGGATTAACAGATTCAAGGTATAATACTACAACAAGCCTTCAATTTATTCCTAACATGGATGGCTTTCCAAACGGAAGAAGACTGGAAGATGATGTAACCACTATTGAATTGCAGGCTGTAGGCTGGCGTTGCATTGCTGCAATTGGTTTATGGTATGATGATTATACGCCTGGCCAGGTTCAAGCCCTGTTACACCAGATTTGTTAAACGTGCTTACATTTAATGCAGGTGTTACGCATAACGATACTACTTTTAAAACATGTTTTCCTTATGTGCAAACGCCATGGAGAGGATTATACTGGTGCAGCAATACACAGGGCCACATGTGTTACCTGTAACATTTACAGGTTTTACTGCAACGGGTGTTGATCACACTTCATTGTTGCAATGGCAGGTTGCTGAACAAGTCAATACAGATCATTATGAAATTGAAGCAAGCACTAGATGCAATAATTATTCAACAATGGAGGGTACAGGTTATTGCAAAAGATGTTGCCAACTTATCAGTTTACAGATGCTAATCCTTCTTTATCAAAGCCTCAATTATTATCGCATTAAAGAAGTTGATAAAGATGGCAGTTCAATTTATTCACCTGTAAGATTTGTGAAGTTTGATGCTACTGTTTTAACTATCTCACCAAATCCTGCGGCATGATCGTCTATCAATGTAACATTCAACACATTGCTAATTTACATATCAACGATGTTATGATGTAACAGGCAGAAAGTTGATTTCTCAAAATTTAACCAGCAATTATCACAAATAAATATTGCTTCTTTGCCAAGAGGAGTTTATACTGTTGTAGCCGATAATAATGGTTCTATAGTAGATTCTAAAAAAGTTATAAAACAGTAATTTCTTAATTAAACATTACACGGTAACATGCCGTGTAATGTTTTTTGCTTATCAATGTTTTATAATGAAAAAGAAAAACATATACCTGCTTTGCATTGTTCTTTTTTGCGTTGCTGTTGCAGGCATTATTATCAAATATAATTATAAAAAAACAGCAGACGCAAAAAAAGATTATGTATTGTTGGAAGAAAAGGCGCATTCGCAAATTCTGCTGAATGGAAACAGGCAAAGCATACTTCAGACTCTTTGCTTGCGCTTATAAAAGAAAATCCTACAGATTCAAAATCGCAGTTGCGACTGGCAGCATTATATATACAGGAAGCAAGGGTTACAGGCAATTATGCGTATTACGATGTTGCTGCCATGAAGTATATAAATGATGTGTTAAATCTTGATTCATTAGATTTTCATGCACTTGTTTTTAAATCACTTATTTATATGTCGCAGCACCATTTTGCTGATGGGTTGGCTGTTGCACATAAGGCGCAACAGGTCAATCCCTACAATGCTTATGTGTATGGTTTATTGGTTGATGGTAATGTGGAAATGGGCAATTATGATACTGCTGTTGCGTATGCTGATAAAATGGTTTCTATTACGGCCAGATCTTACTTCTTACTCACGTGTATCTTATTTAAGAGAAATTTTTGGAGATTATAACGGTCAATTAAAGCTATGCAAATGGCTGTTGATGCAGGCGGCCCGGGTGATGAACATACTGAATGGACGAGATACCAACTTGCCAATTTATATCAGAAATCAGGTAATTATAAAAAGGCAGATACCTTGTATGCAACTTCATTATCAATGCGGCCAAATTATGCTTATGCACTGGCTGGTCTTGCACAAATTGCAATGGCATCAAAAGAGTATTCAAAAGCAATTGCGTTTTATGAAAAAGCAGATTCTGTTGTAGATGATTATTCAGTAAAAGAAGAATTGGTTGATGCGTACCAGCAATCCGGCCAACAGGCAAAAGCAAATGAACTTTCAAAAGAAGTTATTGATGAACTGAACGCAAACTCGCAGGCAGCAGTAACCAATCAAAATTTAGGACATTATGCAGACAGAGAACTTGCGTACGCTTATCTTAAAATAAAAGATAATGATAAAGCGCTTGAACATGCAATGATGGAATATAACAGGCGCCCAAACAATATTGATGTAAATGAAACGGTAGCATGGGTTTACTATTGCAAAGGCGATTATGCCAAAGCTGTTCCCTATATTAACGTTGCCTTGCGAACACACTCAAAAAATCCCATTTTATTAAGCAGGGCTGCATTAATTTATTATAAATCGGGTAATACAGCAACTGGCAAAAACATACCATTGCAGAAACATCATTGCAAAACCCGTATATAGATCCTGAATTAAAAGAAGATGCGCAGAAAACAATGGCAAACCTGTAATGAATTTAATTATTTTGTGAGATTAAAACAGGTATTTAAAGCAAAGTATGTTTTTTAGTATTTGTTGTTTATTGTTTGCGCAAAACATGTATGCGCATACCATAAATTATAGCTTTGGAAAAAGCACCGGCGGGCAATGTGTTTTTGTATTATTTGAAGCTCGGTTACATGCACATTTTGCCACACGGTTTCGATCATATTTTATTTGTAACGGGTCTTTGTTTATTAAGCACAAAAATAAGTATTATTTTATGGCAGGCAACTGCATTTACAGTGGCACATTCAATTACGCTTGCGTTTATCAATGAAGAATATAATTGTTGCACCAAGTGCAGTGGTAGAACCGATCATTGCATTGTCCATTTTATTTGTTGCCGTTGAAAATTTATTAATTACAAAGCTCAGTGCCATGGCGCATTTTAATTGTTTTTATGTTTGGATTAATTCATGGGATGGGTTTCGCCAGCGCCCTGAATGAAATTGGCTTGCCGCCAAATAAATTTTTCTTATCCATATTCAGCTTTAATGTAGGTGTTGAGTTAGGGCAGATAACAGTTATTCTTTCAACATTTCTATTAATAATTATTCCATTTCATAAAATAAAAAATTATAAAAAAAGAGTTGTTTATCCGCTGTCGTTAATCATCGCAGCCATTGCATTGTACTGGACGATGCAACGAGTTTTTTTTGTGTAAAAAGAAGCAGCATTTATGAAGTTTGCAGCAGCATATTATCTTTTATTAATTTATGCAACGGTTATTGCAAAACCGGTGATACCTGTTATAGAAGACAGCGTTTTTCACTGTTTTGCTGAAGCGTATCATATTGCAACTGTTCATGCAAAATATGGAAGCAATCATCTTCAAAAACAAATAGCAAACACAAACGATGATAATACAAACAACACTAATAAGAATACTTTAAAAGAAGATAATTCTGTAACACTGCATATTGCATCAATTCAGCAAATTCAATCTTATCCTATCAATAAACTCAAAAAATTATTTTTTATTCAACCGCAAACTGCTTTAAACAAAATTTTTATTCATGTAATTTTTCCTCCGCCAAAACCTCTTGATATATTCTAATTAATACATCAATTTTTTTGATGTGAATGCGATAAACATTTGCAGTAAATCCACATAAACAATCCTGTTTATTCAGGTTTCTTGTAATTATTCATTATGAATAAAATACCATGCATAAATATTTTTATGTAATCATCAATTATTTCTTATTCATCTCATTTCATTGTTATGCGCAGCAAACAATTAAAGGTAAAGTTGTTGATAAAATAACACGTGAACCGCTTGAAGCAGCACTTATTATTGATAACAATACCAAAAGCGAAACACTTTCAGATAAAGATGGAAATTTCAGTTTGAAGAATGCACGCAATAACGATTCGTTGCTTGTTTCTTTTATAGGTTATACTTCACAAGTTTTATTTGTTGATAACAGCGCTAATGCCATCACTGTAAAACTTGAAAGAGGATCAGTTGATTTGAAAGATATTGTAATTTCTGCCAGGCTAAATTCAATTTCAACATCACGTGCTTTAAGCAGTATAGATTTAAACATGAAGCCTGCACGCTCTGCGCAGGATTTATTAAGGCTTGTGCCCGGTTTATTTATTGCGCAACAGGTTGGTGGCGGCAAGGCTGAACAAATTTTTCTGCGTGGTTTTGATGCAGACCATGGAACGGATGTAAATATTTCTGTTGATGGAATGCCCGTAAATTTAGTGTCGCAGGCGCATGGGCAGGGCTGGGCAGATTTGCATTATTTAATTCCTGAAACTGTTGGCAGCTACGATTTTGGTAAAGGCCCTTATTATGCAGGCAAAGGTGATTTTTGCACTGCAGGTTATGTGAATTATAATACCATTAATGTGCTTGAGAACAACATGATAAAAATTGAAGCAGGACAATTTAATACTGAAAGAGCAGTTGCAATGATAAACCTGTTAAGCAACAAAGCAAAAAACAGAGGGCAAAGTGCTTATGTTGCCGGAGAAGCGCTATATACAAACGGCCCTTTTGATTACAGGCAACATTTTAAACGCTTTAATTTATTTGCAAAGTTTAATACTCAATTAAGCAGCAATACAAAATTAATGGCTTCGTTTTCTGCATTTACTTCAACATGGCGTGCTTCCGGCGAAATTCCAAACCGCGCCGTTAGTGAAGGTTATATTCCAGATCGTTTCGGCGTGCTCGACAGCGGTCAGCGAGGCGCAACAAATAAAACAATTGCTCATATAAAACTTACTACTTCTATTGGTAAAAATATTACCTGGCAAAACGAAGCATATTATCTTCACACATACTTTCAGCTTTTTACAAACTTTACTTTTTTTTATGCTGATCCGGTTAACGGAGATGAATTTAATCAGCACGAAGTAAGAGACATGTATGGCTATAACAGCAAGCTTATCAAACAAACTATATTTAAGAATGCGGTGCTTACTTCTGTTGCTGGTGTTGGTATCCGGTATGATCATACACATCCAAGCTGGCTTGCACATTCAATTAATGGAGATTCAATTTTAAATTATCTGCAATTGGGTATTATAAAAGAAACAAATGCAAATGCATATATTGATGAAACGCTTGAAACCGGCCGCTGGCTTTTTAATGCAGGAGTAAGAGCAGATTATTTCAATTTTAATTATTTGAACATGGCGCCCAATTCTGATAGTGCTGCAAAAATATATGATGGAGTTAAAACAAATCAGGATAAGGCAATCATCTGTCCAAAAATAAGTGTACAATACACACTTAATAATGCAGTGCAACTCTATTTAAAAACCGGAAAAGGCTTTCATTCAAACGATGCACGTGTTGTAATTGGAAATGAAGGTTTCCAGGTTTTGCCGGCTGCTTATAGTGCTGACTTTGGTATTAACTGGAAGCCATTGCCGCATTTATACATTAATGCTGCTTTGTGGTATATTTTTCTTGAACAGGAGTTTACTTACGGATCTGATTACGGTGATGAAAGTGTGCAGCCCGGAGGCAAAACATTGAGAACAGGAATCGATTTTTCAGCACGATATCAAATAACAAAATGGCTTTATGGCGATATTAATATCAACCCGGCAAAACCCCGTGCACTTAATGCACCAAAGGGAGAGAACTATTTACCCACTGCGCCAACGCTAACAAGCACCGCTGGTTTATATTTTAAATTTAAAGATGGGTTTAATGGCGGAATCAGTTACAGGTATTTGCACAACAGGCCTGCAAATGAAGATTATAGTTTGATAGCAAAGGGTTATTTTCTTACCGATCTTACGGCAAACTATACAAAGAAAAAATATGAGATCGGTGTATCGATTGAAAACTTATTTAATTCAGTTTGGTACGAATCGCAGGTAGAATATGTTTCAAGATTGCGTTATGAAATTGCCCCTGTTGATGAAGTAAGTTATACGGCCGGCGTTCCTTTTTTTGCAAAGTTTAAATTTTCTGTTTTCTTTTAAATCATTTTATAACAATTGCAATTGCTTCTAAATTTTATTGAAAGAAGAGGCAATGCAATTCGTTTTAATTTACGATGCCTGTTAATAATGATGCATTGCCTGTTTACTTTTTACACATCACCAGTATATTAAATTTTCAACCCCGCAGATTTTTAATTTTAACAAAACTAAATTTATGAGAAAAATCTTTACCCTCTTTCTTTCATTTGTATTTGTAAATTGTTTTTCGCAATCGGTTTATACATCATCAGATTATGCTTCAACAGGCGATACATTTAATATAACTATCGCCTCACCATCATTAGATAATTTTAATTCAACAGGTGCAAATCATAACTGGAACTACAGTAATTTAAAAGGTGCATCTCAACAACAAATTATTTTCAGAGATCCTAAAAAAACGGGTTACAATATTTTTACATGGCCATATCTTTTTATTGGTAATAATGTAAATCTTTCTTCAACAAATAATCAATCAATAAGCATTGCGGGTTTTAAAGAAACAAATTGTAATAATTATTTTTTTAAAAACAATTCATCTTTATCTCAAAAAGCATCTTCTTATTCTCTTGCTTATAACAACATAAGTTTTGATGTAAAGAATATGTATTCATCGGCAGATACTTTATATAAATTTCCCCTGAATTATGGTGATAATTATGCTTCCAATGCAGCGTATGTTACGCAGTTTCCCGGCTTGTATTATATAATGCAATCAATTAAACGAACAAATAAAGTTGATGGTTGGGGCAGTTTAACAACGCCAAACGGCAGTTATGCAAACTGCCTTAGAATACGTTCTGATGTAACTGAAAAAGACAGTTTTTCATTACAAGGCACAGGTCTTCCTTCAATCACTGTTAATTATGTAGAATTTAAATGGCTTGATCCTTCATCTGGTTATCCTGTGTTATATGTTCAGCAAATAAAATTAGGCAGTATTTATATTACTACACTTGTTCAATATCTTGATAAAAAGCAAGCATACAAACCTGTTGCAGCATTTTCTTACGTGCCATCTGCACCAAGTGTAAAAGACACAGTAACCTTCCAGAATTTAAGCACTAACAGTACAAGTTATTTATGGAATTTTGGTGATGGACAAACGTCAACAGATGTAAATCCCAAACATTTATATACAATGCCTGGCGTTTATCATGTTACGCTTGTTGCATACAATGGTTCATTAACAGATACAGCCAGCGCAGATATTACTGTAAGCGGTGTATTAGCTGTAAAATTACTTTCATTTACAGGCAGCTATAACAGAACCTATAACCTGCTTGCGTGGAGCGCTTCCGGCGATGAAGGCAGTAAATATAATGTGCAAAAAAGTTTAGATGGAACGGCATTTACAACCATTAATTCTGTGTTAGCATCAAAATCAAATGCAGTTGTAAATTATAGTTATAAAGATGCAAACTTACTGCAGGGTAAAAATTATTATCGGCTTCAAACAGTTGATAACAGCGGAGCAATAAGTTATTCAAACGTAGTAATGTTAATTGCAGATGGCAACTTATCATCAGCATTAAAAGTTAGTCCCGATCCTGTAAATCGCGGTGCTAATTTAAATGTAAACATTTCTTCATCGTCATCAGGCAATGCAGTAATAAGTGTATTAAATGCCGAAGGAAAAGTGGTGCATAGCACTGCTGTTAATCTTGTTTCAGGCAATAATGTATTTACACTTTCAACAGAAAAATATGCGCATGGAATGTATTATGTTATCGTAAAAGGCGCAGCAACACTTAGCACAAAAGTATTAGTGCAATAAAGTTTCAACCCTAAACTTTTTTAATTAATTCCCGCAAAAAGCGGGAATTTTTTTATTAAATCACAGAATAACACTTATATCAATCATGGTTCTACCAACATATTTAATGAAATATCAACAAAAATTACAAATTGCCCTTACAAATTTGTAACTTTGCCGCCCGTTTCTTAATTTTAGGAACTTTAACTTTCTATGCGCATTCTTTGTGCGTATTAGAGTATTAATAATAAAGGATAATACACTATGAGGCAACTAAAAATTGCTACGCAAATTACCAATCGTGATTCGCAGGCAGTTGAAAAATATCTGCAGGAAATCTCCAAGATTCCGATGATCACTCCTGAAGAGGAAACTACATTGGCACAGCGCATTAAGATGGGTGACCAGAGAGCACTGGATAAACTGGTGCAGGCCAATCTACGTTTCGTAGTATCTGTTGCTAAGCAGTACCAGCACCAGGGACTTTCTCTTAGCGATCTGATCAACGAGGGCAACCTCGGATTGATTAAAGCGGCCCAGCGTTTCGATGAAACAAAGGGTTTCAAATTTATTTCATACGCCGTATGGTGGATTCGCCAGTCCATCCTACAGGCGTTGGCAGAGCAGGGCAGATTAGTCCGCCTGCCTCAAAACAAAATTGGCACTTATAACAAAGCGAATAAAGCTTACATGGCTTTTGAGCAGGAACATGAACGCGAACCTTCAACTGAAGAATTAACTGAAATTCTTGAAATGAGTGAAACGGAGATCAACAATATTTTTCAGAGCAATACACGCCACACTTCTTTAGATGCGCCTGTGCATGAAGCTGAAGATGTTGCCATGGGCGATTTATTGGAAGGCAGCGATGACACTGATGAAGATGTAATGAAAGATTCACTGCGTGAAGAAATCAGGCGTGTATTGAAATCATTAAGTCCGCGGGAAGCAGAAATTGTAAATGCATATTTTGGTCTGGAAGGCGAAAATGGTGTTACCATTGAACAAATCGGAATGAAGTATGATCTTACAAAAGAACGCATCCGGCAGATTAAAGAAAGAGCCATTAAACGCTTGCAAAAAGCACGTTACAGCAGTTCGCTTAAATCTTATTTAGGATAAGAAATTTCTTTTAAAAAAAGAAGCTTTAAAAGCCGCCGAAAGGTGGCTTTTTTATTTTATTCAAGAATTGAAATAAATAAAAACGTAATAATTAATTTATCTTCTTTAAAAGCTTTTATCGCTTAAATAAAAATGGAAATGATGAATGATTCTATCAATATTCATCTTCATTAAAAAGAAAGTCTTCCTGGCTTGGGTAATCGGGCCAAATGTCTTCAATGCTTTCATAAACCTCGCCTTCATCTTCAAGTTCCTGCAGGTTTTCAACCACTTCTATTGGTGCGCCGGAACGTATGGCATAGTCAATCAATTCATCTTTTGTTGCAGGCCAGGGTGCATCTTCCAAATAACTGGCTAACTCTAAAGTCCAAAACATAGCCTTTCAAATTTTGCGCAAAAGTAAGTTTTGTGGTGAAATATCCAAATTGCATATTTTTTTAAATGTTAAGTTTTTAAAACACTATTATTTTGTTTTTGATGAAATGAATTATCTCATCTTTGATGCCATCTAACATCTCACTCATTTTTTATGCTCATCGCAAAAAATATTAAAAAAAAATATGGACAGGTTGAAGTTTTAAAAGGCGTTGAACTTGAAATTAAAAACAGCGAAATTGTTTGTATTGTTGGTTCTTCCGGCGCAGGCAAAAGCACTTTGCTGCATATTTTAGGAACGCTTGATGCACCCGACAGCGGCGAAATTTTTTTGAACAACATTCCTATGCATAAATTAAAAAATAAAAAACTTGCAGATTTTCGCAATCATCATATTGGTTTTGTTTTTCAGTTTCATCATTTGCTGCCTGAATTTACAGCGCTTGAAAATGTTTGTATTCCTTCATGGATTGCCGGTAACAGTAAAAAGCAAGCAGAACAAGCTGCGCTTACATTGCTGGAAACATTAGGTTTAAAGCAAAGACTTAACAATAAACCCAACCAATTAAGCGGTGGTGAGCAGCAGCGTGTTGCTGTTGCCCGTGCTTTAATAAACAAACCCGATATTATTTTTGCTGATGAGCCAACAGGTAATCTCGATTCAGTTCATGCAAGAGAATTGCACCAGTTGTTTGTTGATCTGCGCAATCAATTCAAACAAACATTTCTTATTGTAACGCACAATGAAGAAATGGCTGAAATGAGCGATCGCATTTTGCACATGAAAGATGGAAAAATAGTTGAATAGTTGATAAGTTGAAATGTTTCAGAAGTTTCAGCGTTTCAAAGTTTCAATACTTGTTAACAGCCATTGAAACAAATGAAACTTTGAAACATTTAAACTCAATTATATTTGCATCCGAAAAAATTTTAAACAGCAATGCAACTATCCTCTTTATTACAAAGATTTAATGAACCGGAAACTTTAAAAATGGCCAAGCTTGGCCGCGAGTTAAGAGCGAAAGGAATTGATGTGATTGATTTAAGTTTAGGCGAACCAGATTTTGATACACCTGAACATATAAAGCAGGCAGCTATAAAAGCGATTGAAGAAAACTGGAGCCATTATACACCTGTTGCCGGTTATTTAGATTTGCGTGAAGCTGTTTGCACAAAATTTAAACGTGATAATAATCTTGATTATAAACCTGAAAATATTGTTGTTTCAACCGGCGCAAAACAAAGTTTGGCCAATACAATTTTAGCATTGGTTGATAAAGGTGAAGAAGTAATTATTCCAACACCATATTGGGTTACTTATTCTGAGTTGGTAAAATTGGCTGAAGGAAAAGTGGTTGAAATTCGTACAAAGCCAGAAGATGATTTTAAAATTTCGCCGCAGCAATTAGAAGCAGCCATCACAAATAAAACAAAAGCATTTTTATTTTCATCACCATGTAATCCATCAGGCGCTGTTTATTCAAAAGAAGAATTAAGTGCTTTGGCAGATGTATTTCGCAAACATCCAAACATCGCCATTATATCAGATGAAATTTATGAATACATAAATTTTATTGGCAAAAATGAAAGCATTGCACAGTTTAATGATATAAAAGATCGGGTAATAATTGTAAACGGTTTAAGCAAAGGTTTTGCTATGACGGGCTGGCGACTTGGTTACATTGCAGCCCACGCCGATATTGCAAAAGCAACAGAAAAAATTCAGGGTCAATTTACCAGCGGCACCAATTCTATTGCGCAGCGTTCGGCCATTGTTGCCTTAACATCTGATCTTGCCGAAAGTCATAAAATGGTTGAAGAATTTACAGCACGCCGCAAAAAAGTTATGCAGCTTGTAAACGAAATTCCTGGTTTAAAATGTTTTGAGCCGCAGGGTGCATTTTATATTTTTCCGGATGTAACTTTTTATTTTGGTAAAAGCGATGGTCAAACAACTATTAATAATGCAAACGATCTGTGCATGTATCTTTTAAATACTGCAAATGTTTCAAGCGTTATGGGTGATGCTTTTGGCGAGCCGAACTGCGTTCGTTTTTCTTTTGCCAACAGCATGCAAAACATTGAAAAAGGTTGGGCAAGAATTAAAGATGCATTGGCTAAATTGAAGTAGATTTTCAAATTCAACTTTATTATTTTTGTTTTTAAACGATGCTTATGCAAACTGCAATTCGCAATAATTGGTCGCCGCAAGAAATTTATGAAATATACAATACGCCATTGCTTGAACTTGTTTTTAAGGCTGCAACCATTCATAAAAAATTTAATGATACTGCCGAAGTTCAGGTTTGCACTTTATTAAGTATTAAAACAGGTGGTTGCACAGAAGATTGTGCTTATTGCCCGCAAGCTGCACGCTATAACACCGGTGTTAATGTGCACGCATTGATGAAAAAAGATGAAGTGATTGCTTATGCACAAAAGGCTAAAGATGCAGGCAGCACACGTTTTTGCATGGGCGCTGCCTGGCGTGAAGTGCGGGATAATAAAGATTTTGATCGTGTGATTGATATGGTGAAAGGTGTGAATGAAATGGGCATGGAAGTATGTTGCACACTTGGAATGCTTACCGAAAGCCAGGCGCAAAAATTAGCGGATGCAGGTTTGTATGCATACAATCATAATCTTGATACTTCATCTGAATATTACACTGAAATAATTACAACGCGTACTTATAACGATCGCTTGCAAACTTTAGATAACGTACGCAAAGCTGGTGTTTCTGTTTGTTGCGGCGGCATCATTGGTTTAGGCGAAACGCATGAAGACAGAATTAAAATGCTGCATACATTATCTACCATGCCCGAACATCCGGAAAGTGTGCCTATAAATGCATTGGTTGCCATTGCCGGCACACCTTTAGAAAGTAATGATAAAGTTGATGTGTGGGATATGATTCGCATGATTGCAACTGCACGTATTCTTATGCCAAAAAGCATGGTGCGTTTAAGCGCTGGCAGAACAAGTATGAGCGTGAGCGAACAGGCATTATGTTTTATGGCAGGCGCCAATTCAATTTTTGCGGGCGATAAATTATTAACTACGCCAAACCCGAGCTTTGAAGAAGATGACGCAATGTTTAAATTGCTTGGCTTGCAGCCACGAGTTGCTTTTAAAGAAGAAAAAAAATTAGTTGAAGAAATAATTGGTTAATTAACCGTTTAAACAAAAAAAATTCCGCAATATTATTGCGGAATTTTTTTGCAGTTGATATTGTTCGTTTTTAATAACCCCATTTTTTCATTACTTCCAAATCTTCTTTTGCGCATTCAATAGGTGTTTTATCCTGGTAAGATTCCTGTTCTATTATAAAATCTTTTGTACCGCCATTCTTCTTTGCATAATCAACAATTTCTTTTACATTCATCACGCCTTTTCCTAAAATAGTGCTTTCATAATAGTCATTCATTTCACCGGCTTTATCGGTTTTTATTTCATCTTTTACATGCATTAATTCAAACCTGCCCGGATATTTTTTTATGATTTCAATTGCTCTTCCGCCAGAACCATACATATTGCCAATATCTATTTGCTGTGCTACCAAATTAGGATCGGTATTTTGTAAAATGAAATCGTATAAAGTTCCGTTTTCAACTTTTGTGCTCACTTCAAAATTATGATTGTGATAGCCAAACTTCATGTTATACTTCTTGCATAGTTCACCGCTTTTATTAAACAGGTGCATGAATTTTTTTAATGAATCTACATTGGTTCTGTATTGCTCATCCAGCCACGGACTTATCACATATTTTTCACCAACAGCCGCTGCATCTTCAACAGTATTTTTCCAAACATCCGTAAAATCATTTTTCGCATCATCCCAATGTTCCATACTTAAAACCGTATGCCCGCTGCGCATTTTTAAATTAAGATCATCCAATAATTTTTTAAACTCTTTTGCGCTGTAACCATAAAATTTTCTGTCTTTATAATTTGCATGTTCAACATAACGATAACCCATTGCAGAAAGCTGTTTTAATACGCCTGCCGGATCTTTGCTCATATCATCACGAACAGAGTATAACTGAATGCCAACAATGTGATCGCTTGCAAAATTTGATGCAAACGCTTTTGATTTTAATAAAGAAGCGCCTGCAATTGCCATTGTGGTTTGTGCTAAAAATTTTCTTCTTGAATTGTTCATAAAAAGCTTCGTTAGGTGAATAATAATTTAAAAATACTTAAATGTTTTTATCTGCAATAATATTTGTAACTGTATAATAATTCAACTAAAAACAAATACCTAACATTGCAATTATGGCAAAAAAAGTTTTATTTATCGATCGTGACGGCACACTTATAATAGAACCCGCTTCCGGTAATATCGATAGCTGGGATAAGCTGCAGTTTTATCCGCATGTTTTTAAATACATGAATTTAATTGCAACTGAATTTGATTATGAACTGATAATGGTAAGTAACCAGGATGGTTTGGGATCACAATATTTTCCTTATTCAGATTTTCAACCTATACAGGATTTTATTATTAAAACTTTTAAAAATGAAGATATAAATTTTAATGCTGTGTATATTGATCCTTCATTTAAAGAAGATCATTCACCTAACCGCAAACCACGTATTGGCATGGTTAAGCAATACATGAATAATCCTGATTATGATCTTGAAAATTCTTTTGTTATTGGTGACAGAATTACTGATGTTCAGTTTGCAAGAAATATTGGCTGCAAAGCATTATGGCTGTTAACGCATCCTGGTTTGGGTTTAAAAGAAATAACCAACACAGAAGAAGAATTGCGTGCAACAGCGCTTGCGCTTGAAACCAAACAATGGCAGCAGATTTATGAATTTTTAAAAGAAAAAAACAGCTAAAATTTAATCTATTTCAGTCCGAACGCTTCTTTTATTTTATCAACGTAATCCAGTTTTTCCCAAGTAAATAATTCAACTTTTTTAGTTATTTTTCTTCCTTCTGGAGATGAAAATGTTTTTTCAACTACTTCATTTTTACGGCCCATGTGGCCATACGCCGCAGTTTCGCTGTAAATAGGATTACGCAATTTTAAACGTTGTTCAATAAAGTAGGGACGCATGTCAAAAATATCTTCTACTTTTTTGCTCAATCTCGCCATCGGTTATATTTACTTTTGATGTGCCGAAAGTATTTACATTTATACTTGTTGGTTTGGCAACGCCAATAGCATAAGAAACCTGAACAAGTGCTTCATCGCAAACACCGGCAGCCACTAAATTTTTTGCAATGTGGCGTGTTGCATACGCTGCAGAACGATCTACCTTACTTGGATCTTTTCCGCTGAAAGCGCCGCCGCCATGTGCGCCTTTTCCGCCATAAGTATCAACAATAATTTTTCTGCCCGTAAGGCCAGTATCGCCATGCGGACCGCCGATTACAAACTTGCCTGTTGGGTTTATATGATATTTAATATCGTCATTAAAAAAATGCGCATAATCCGGATAATTTTTTTTATACGCGGAATTAATATTTCAATCACATCTTTTTTTATTTTGCTTTTGCATTTCATCTTCATCGTGCAAAATCATCATGCTGTGTTGAAACAACAATTGCATCTATGCGGGTTGGTTTGTTGTTGTCATCATATTCTAATGTAACCTGGCTTTTTGCATCAGGACTCAAATATTTAATCTCATTATTTTCACGGCGAAGCGCAGCCAATTCAATTAAAAGCTTATGTGCAAGGCTTAAGGCCAAAGGCATATAATTCTTCGGTTTCATTAGTGGCATAACCAAACATCATTCCCTGGTCGCCGGCACCTTGTTCTTCTTTGCTTGCTCTGTCAACACCCTGGTTAATATCTGCAGATTGTTCGTGAATGGCAGAGAGCACACCGCATGAATGTGCTTCAAACATATACTCACTTTTTGTGTAGCCAATTTTGCGGATAACACCACGTGCAATTTCCTGCACATCAAGATATGCTTTCGATTTTACCTCACCTGCCAATACAACCTGGCCTGTGGTTACCAGCGTTTCGCAGGCTACTTTACTATCAGGATCAAATGCTAAAAAATTATCAATAAGTGCATCAGAAATCTGGTCTGCAACTTTATCAGGATGTCCTTCAGACACACTTTCAGAAGTAAATAAATATGACATAATTTTTTTTTACAGGGTGCAAATATAGTGTTCAGAAATAAAAATCATTGAATTAATGAATATACAATGTGCAACCGCATTTTATACTGGTTATTACTGCCGCCGCCCAATCTTATCCTGCCAATGCCAACAGTATTTAACGATGGTGATGCAATGGGCACTGAGTATACAGTTGTTTGAATTGGATAAATATATTGGTTGTATGGCGCATACAAAATCAAATCGTTAAGTGCGCTATCTTTTGTTACAATACTTTGCACATAACGCGAAACATCAAAGCTATAATAATGTGCAGTTGAGCCTGGCTGCGTTTTTGGATACACCCCAAACTGCGTAAGATTGGTAATAGCGTTACTTGTAAAAGTTATATCATACGGAACGGCAAACCTGCGCATAGAATCCTGGCTGTATGCTGCAAGAAATAAATTGGGAGGCGTAAGATAACTATCGCCATCCGGAACCTCATACATTAAAATTTCTGCACGGTGAACAATAATATTGGGCAGTTTTAAAACGCCGGGAATTTTTAAAGTGGCGTAAGTGCCGGGGCTTGTTTGCATAAATATCAAATCATCATTTGTATTGGCGCTGGCAATATAAGATGGTATTTGAGTGCCCTGGTAATTTCTTGAAATAGTGTTTGAACTTGCAGAGGTTAATTGATTTGGAGAAAATCTTCTGGTTAAAGTGTCTTTACGGTCTATTGAATGATAATACAACGAAAGATGTGTAGTTGTATCCATTAAATTTACAATAACCAATGAATGGCCTGTTTGTTCAGGTTCAACAATTAAGCCTCTTAAAACATTATAAAAAGTTGAATCGGTTTGATATACTGTTGCTGAATCGTAATTTATAAGCTGCTGGCCAAAAGAATTATTTAATCTTATTCTTATTTGATTTGTTGTGGGTTCATCATAGTTCTTCGTTGTATCTACATCATTTAACGTTGATGGAAGTATAACGCTTGCCGCACCAAATTCAGTTATCTCCTGTGCTTTTTCAAAGCTTATAGTATTTTTATATGCAGAATCACCTTTAAATATTTCTTCCGGATCAATGGTATAAACATGCAGCCTGAGATCTTGAGTAGAATCGCCCCAAACATTTTTATAACTCAAACAAAGCACTGTTGAATCGAGCACAACACTATCTCTTGGAATGCCGAAACTAAGCGGGCTAACTGTAGGTGCAATTTGAAAATTTACTGATGCTTTTGTAACGCCAAAAACCGCATCGTTCACATAACCTAAAACATGATCGTCTGATATGCCAACAGCAACAGTATCGTAACCGGAATTTTTAGAAACAACTTCAAGCACTGTATCTTTTGTAACAACGCCATCAACCGGTGGTATTAAACCAGCTCCAATATCTGCTGTTATAATTTTTGTACAGGAAAAAAGCAATGCAATAAACCCTAAAAAAAAAGCAAGAAATTTAAAGCGAAAGAAAGATAAATTCATGAAATTATTACTTCGCTCGCAAGCTCGTTATACAATTCTAAATAGTCTGTTAAATCAGTTTCTGCATTGTAGGAAGTAATGTCTTCTTGCCTCTTGCACTTTGGAGAACTCTTCCACTAATTTTTTATCAACTTTTTCGGCGCCGAAAGTTATGGCATCGGCATAAGTTGCGCCGCCTTTAAACATGGCAGTGTTGTTGGCCTCTTTAAAAGGCTCAAGGTCTTTATCTTTTATGTTGCATGATATTTGCCCTTTCTGAAAAATCTTTTTCCAACTTTTCTTTGAACGTATTTTGCACCAATGGTAAACACTACTTTGCTGTGCGCAAAAACAGGTTCTTTTTTATAAACCGTTTTTAAATACATAGGAATTAAACCCGTCATCCAGCCGCTGCAATGAATAATGTCCGGCGGCCAGCCAAATTTTTTAACCGTTTCCAAAGCGCCTTTGCAAAAGAAAACCGTTCGCAATCCGTTATCATCATACCATTTATCGTTTTCATCAGTGAAAATCATATTTGCGTTTAAAAAATCTTCATTTTCTAAAAAATAAACCTGAAGTCTTGCATTGGGCAAAGAAGCTACTTTAATTTGCAAAGGATAATCCTCGTTATCTACTGAAACATTAATACCAGAAAGTCGCACCACTTCATGCAAGCGATGTGCCGCTTTCGTTAATGGCTCCGAAACGCGGCATAATGCAGCGAACTTCGAATTGTTATCATTTGCTTTAATGGCCAGCCTATTTACAATCTCAGCAAATTCAGTCAGTTCGAGGTAAGGAGACATTTCATGTGGCAATAAATAAAATTCTTTTCTTTGCTGACATTGTAACCGTTTTAAAACTTTGCAAAATTAACTAATTATCGCCAAATGTAAAGAAATTCTATTGACATTAAACAGCATCAGCGTTTGGGCGCTGTTAATTACATGCAATGATCATTCTTAAAACCATCGGGCCTCTTTATTAAAGCACTTGCAAAATTAAGAACCGGCAGGACAGAGTCGGCTTTGTTCCAACAATGGGTGCTTTGCATAAAGGCCATTTGTCATTGATTGAAACCAGCAAAAATGCAAATGATATAACGGTTTGCAGCATTTTTGTAAACCCAACGCAATTCAATAATCCCGAAGATTTTCGAGCATTATCCGGTTACGATTGAAAACGATATTTTTCAACTGATCGAAGAAAACGCGATGCACTGTTTTTCCTTCTGTTGAAGAAATTTATCCGATCGATCTACAACAAATGAAGATTTTCATTTAGGCGAATTGAAAATATTTTAGAAGGATTTTATCGTCCCGGACATTTTCAGGGCGTATGCCAGGTGATGGATCGTTTGCTGGAAATCGTTCAACCGGATGATCTTTTTAGGAAAAAAAGATTTTCAACAATGCATGGTGATAAAAAAAATGATGCAGGAATTTTTTTCAAATATCAATATTAATTTGGTTGATATTTCAAGAGAAGAAAACGGGCTTGCCATGAGCAGCCGCAACATGCGTTTAAGTGATGATGCAAAAAATAAAGCGGCTTGCATACATCAATCGTTACAATTTATAAAACAAAATTTTTTAAATGCAGATATAATGCAGCTTAAACAAAATGCTGCGCAAAACTTATTGCAAAATGGTTTTGATAAAGTTGATTATGTTGAAATTTGTGATGCGGAAACTTTATTACCCATAAAAAATAATGAAGGCAATAAAAAAATAATTGCCCTTGTTGCTGCTTTTATTCAGGCATTCGGTTAATTGATAATCTTGTTTTGCAAGAATAAAATCACAACCTGTCTAACCTTCCGCCATCAACTCTTATTGCTGCGCCCTGCACAAAAGCAGCTTCATCAGAAGCGAGGTAAGCAATAACATCTGCAATATCTTCTGGCTTGCCAACATCTGTCATTTCAATTTTTTCAAGGCCTGCTTTTACATTTGGATTATCCCACAACATCGGCGTATCTATTGCGCCGGGCAATACTGCATTCACTCTTATTTTTTTTGGCTTCCCTTCAACAGATGCAGAGCGTGTAAGCGAAAGCACTGCAGATTTTGCTGCGGCATATGTAGCAACATTCGGTGTGGTTTCAACAGCATGTATGCTTGAAACATTTACAATGGCGCCGCCATTTTTCATTTTTAAAAAAGCCTGTTTTGTAAAAAAGAAAGCTCCTAATAAATCAACGCTTAAAATTTTTATCCAGTCACTTTCAGTTTGATCTTCTATTTTTTTAAATATCATCATGCCGGCATTATTCACCATCACATCAAAACCGCCTAAATTTTGTATGGCGCCATCAACGGTTGCTTCTACCTGTTGCTGTTTGCTTACATCACAAACGCTTATCCAAACATCTGCAGCGCCAGCATTTCGCACTTCAGTTTCGGCCTGCTTTAATTTATCATTATTAATATCAGCCAAAACTATTTTAGCGCCTTCAGAAGCAAACTTTTTTGCGGTTGCAAGGCCAATACCGCTTGCAGAACCGGTTATTATTACAACCTTATTTTTAAAACTCATTGTTTATGTTTTTGCTGCGTTTAATAATGTAGATGTGCTTTGTTCGTTCTTTTCACTTTTATCTGTTTTTTCATTTTGTTTTGAAGTAGTTGCATTGTCTTCGGGCAAAACAATGGGCACATTAAGACAAACACTTTGCGTTGGCAGTACTGCTTTCCAGTCTGAAATTATTTGTTTATATGCTTCACCAACCGGACGTATATTTCTTTTCAGATCAAATAATCCAAGCGGATTTACATTGCCATTATTTTCACGCAAAGCACTATCCCAATCCACCTGGTCTGTTAAAGAATACCACGTAAAACCAACGATAGGAATTCCATCATTTCTTACACGAATCACATTGGCCCATTCTTTCCATAACCAGTTAACGGCTTCATCGCCGTTTGGCCCTTGCTGCAAATTTGTTTCGGTATGCATTACAGGCAATTGATAGCGGTGATAATACTGCGTTGTAATTACATGGTAACCGAATATTTCACCGGAAGAACGTGTGCTTCCATCTTTACAAACCCTGTGTTCGTTCGTTATGTAATAATCATTGCCCATAATGCAATGATGCTTTAAATTGTTATGCAGAAAAAAATGATATTCATCTCTTGTCATGCCATTATCCATCAAATATTCATACATCTCGCTTTCTATTCGCTTGCCATAATTAAAATCAAGTGAAAGAAATCGTCTTGCATTCATTAATTCAGCGGGTCTTATGGCTTTAGGATCTTCTGCATGATAATATTCTGAAGATTCGCTTTGAATAAAAATGGCATCAGGCCTAACTTTTAATATGGCACGCATGGCCAGCACATTTGCTTTTACAATATATTTTAATGCGGTAACAAAAGAGCGGTCTGATGTAAGCTGCTCATTCCACCAGCCATAAAAAGCAGAAAATAATGCACAGATGTACATTTCATTTACCGGCGTATATAATTGAATCCAGGGATAACGCTGGGCAAAAGCGCCGGCATATTCAGCAAACAATTTTGGAAAATCAGGATTTTGAAAATTGCCAATCCAGTCGGGCACACCAAAATGGCAAAGGTCTGTAATGGGAATTATTTTTTTATGTTTTAGTTCGCCAAAAACTTCATCAGCAAAACTCCAGTCATATTTATTGCTTCCTAAAAAAGTTTTATGCAATGGTGCACCATACCTGAGGAATTTTATGCCTAATTGCTGCACCAATTCAAAATCTTTTTTCCAATAAGTGTAATGGCCGCATTTCTCTAATTCATCAACTCTGAACTTGCCATTTTGTATGGTTGGGTTGCTGTTCTCAATGCCGGTGGCAAACATAAATCCGCGAAACATATTTATTATAGTATAAAAGTTATGCCAATGAAGCAGAAAACAAATTTCAAACTGATTATTGCGAGTTGTGTGAAAATGGGTTGAGATGCTTTTGAAGGATATAAATTCTAAATACTTAATTAAACTATCAAAGGCAAAACCAACATGTTTCAATCACTAAAATTCTACTCTTATCTTCGCAATATGACAATAGAAAAACTTACAGAATTGCGGTCTCGCTTAGCCGGGATAAGGAGGTTTCTTTGACGTTGATAACCGCAGCAAAAAATAAATAACGATAAACAACTTTCTCTTTCGCCGGGCTTTTGGAATGATAATAACAGAGCAACTTCCATTTTAAAAGATATTAAATTAAATGAGTTTTGGATGAACTTGTTTAATGATGTGCAATCAAAAGTAGATGATTTTGCAGTGCTCTTTGACTTCTGGAAAGAAGGTGAGGCCTCCGAAGAAGAAGTTAAAGAAGCTTATGAAGCTGCCATTGAAAGCAGTTGAGGAAGCTGAATTTAAAAGCACACTTAATAAACCCGAAGATGAAATGGTGGCTGTTCTGCAAATCAATAGCGGCGCAGGCGGCACCGAAAGCCAGGACTGGGCGGAAATGCTTTTACGCATGTACCGCATGTATGGCGAAAAACAGGGATGGAGTGTAACGGAACTGGATTACCAGGCTGGTGATGGCGCCGGAATCAAAAGCGCGACACTTCAATTTGACGGGCCTTTTGCGTATGGTTTTTTAAAGGCAGAAAGCGGGGTGCATCGGTTGGTGAGAATTTCTCCCTTTGATAGCAATGCAAGGCGGCATACCAGTTTTGCCAGCGTTTATGTATATCCGTTAATTGATGATACCATTGATATAAAAGTAAATCCTGCTGATGTGGAATGGGCTTTTTATCAGGAGTGGCGGAAGCGGCGGACAGAATGTAAATAAAGTAGAAACAGCGGTGCGCCTTACGCACAAGCCTTCAGGAATTATTGTGGAATGCCAGCAGGCACGTACGCAGGGCGAAAACCGGGAAAAGGCAATGACGATGCTGAAAAGCAGATTATATGAAGAAGAGATGCGAAAACGGCAGGAAAAATTAAATGCAAGCAATGCAGGCAAGAAAAAAATAGAGTGGGGAAGCCAGATAAGAAGTTATGTTTTTCATCCGTATAAAATGATAAAAGATCACAGAACGGATTATGAAGTTGGAAACATAAATCCTGTGATGGATGGGGAATTAGATGGCTTTATTAAGGCATACCTGATGATGGAAGCAGAAGTGGAGCAATAATTTAGAAAGTGGGAAATGAAAGGTTCAGCATTTAAGTTGCTTTTACCAAAATTAAAATGAGCGAAACAATTCAAACCGATATATGCATTGTTGGCGCCGGGCCTGCAGGTTCTACTGCATCAATCATGCTGGGAAAAATGAATATTCCGCATGTAATTGTTGATGCGGCAGATTTTCCGAGAGATAAAATTTGCGGCGATGGATTGGATTTAAAAGTGGTTCGCGTTTTAAATAATATTGATCCGTTAATTGTTACAAATGAACTTTCAAATCCTGAACTTTTTACACCATCAATGGGCATGCGTTTTATATTGCCAAAAGGCAAACACGTTGATTTGATGTGTGATGATGCAACCGGTGATGATCTTTTTAAACAACCTTTATTTTATACATCCCGCAGAACTTCTTTTGATGAATTTTTGCTGAAAAAAATTGATAGAAATTTTGCTGATCTGCATCTTGGTTTTCGGGTTACAAATATTTCAAAACATGGCGATTGGTGGCATGTTGCAACATCTTCATCAAACAAAAAAAAAGAAATACGCTGCAGGTTATTAATTGGTGCTGATGGAGATCATTCCATTGTTTTAAAACATGTTGATGAAAGAAAAATAAACCGTAAACATTATGCGGCAGCATTGCGGCAATACTGGCAAAATGTTGAAGGCATTGATGAAAATAAACTCATTGAAATTTATTTTCCTGAAAAATATCCGTTTGCATACTTCTGGATTTTTCCTTTAAATAATAATGAAGCAAATATTGGTTTTGGTATGGCAAGTCATCACGTATCAAAAACAAATATCAATATTCGTGATGCATTGAATGAGATCATAAAAACGGATAGATTTATTTCACAACGTTTTAAAAATGCGATGCCTTTAGAACAACCAAAAGGCTGGGGCATTCCCATGGCAACGCTTAACCGCAATGCTTATGGCGATGGATGGTTGTTAACCGGTGATGCCGCTTCGCTGGTTTGCCCTAAAAGCGGTGAAGGCATTGGGCCAGCAATGTTATCTGGTTATATTGCTGCGCATTATATTCAGCGTGCTGTGCGAAAAAATAATTTTAAGGCTTCAATGTTCAGCGGTTATAACCAGGAAATTCATAAGCGTTTTTTGCAGGAAGAAAAATTATATCGCTTTGCCAATGCAACGCCGCCGTGGCTTTTTATAAAAGGGGTTGATAAAATTCTTTCAAGCAAAATTTTTAAAAACTGGTACACAAAAAAAGAAATGAAACGATGGATTTTAACGGCTTACAAAAAACCTATCAGCATACATTTTTCTTAAAAGCATTATTATAAATTAATAAAAAAAATTAGCTGCGATTTTGTAATTGGCATGATAATTTAAATAGAAACACTATTGTATAACTTTTAAATTTATTGTTATGCCAGATACCTCAAAAGATCAACAGTCTTATTCCACTGTAAATCCTGATGAAGAAAGAGATATGGGAGCTAAAGGCGGCCCAAGCACCACATTAGGAATTCCGAATGATGCGCATGGTATTTCTCATCCATACGATGAAGATATTCAAACGCAGCTTGCAGCAAAAAGCACAGAAAATAAAAACAAGAATGTAAATAAAGAAGATAATAATTCTTAAAGATTATGGACTATACATAAACATCTCAGCAATGAGTAAACAATTTATGTTTATCCGCTCCGGTTAGTGAAAGCTAACCGGTTTTTTTGCTTCATCCCAACCCTTTTTGCCTGGCAAAGTACAAAGCAACTTCTGAAATTTTTTTCAATTCAAATACTAAAAGATCTTGTTTTAAAAAGGATTTAGGAAAGGTTTGTATGATGATAAACCAAATATTCTCCAGGCATAAAATTAAACGAAGCAGATCGTTTCATTTCGATGGCTTCGCCCGAAAAAAGATCATTATATTTTCCTGCCAATGCCGGATGATTGATGCGTAATTCTGCGGCTTCTTTACCAACATTCATCAACACTAAAACTTTATCATGCTGTCTTCTGCATAAATACGCCAAAGTATTTGGCGCATTTGTTTGTAACAACAATACAGATGCGCTTTCCTGCAAGGCTTTATTTTTTTTCCGGATAGTTAATAAGGTTTTATAAAATCCATGCAATTCAACTTCGCCTTCCCAATCAATAAAATCTTTTTCAAAAAATTGAAGCCGTTTATAGTTTGGCTTTTCCTGGCCAGAATAAATTAAAGGAATGCCCGGCCATGTGCATGAAAAAACCGCCATGGCTTTTGCACTAACGCCATATTTTTCATACTCAGTTCCATAGTATGTATTTTCATCATGGTTTGATGTAAACAATAATTTTCTTGAACCAATTGGATATTGCGAATAATTTATAAGCAGCGGTTTTATTTCGTCAAACTGTAATTCATCTTTAAAATATTTATCAAAAGCACGCATTACTTCCCAGCCGTACGTTAAATCAAATGCTTCGTGATAATTTAAAATTTCACATTCTGCCAGCCAGAATAAACATTTCACCGCATCGCATTCTCCGCGTGCTTCAATCCAAAAATCAACAGGCACCGTGCGTGCCATATCGCAGCGAAAACCATCAATATCAAAATTTTTTATCCAGTGTTTCATGGCATCTATCATGCCTTCACGCAAAGCAGGAATTTCATAATTCAGGTCAATTACATCAACCCATCCATATAATTCAGTAAAATTTCCAAGCTCATCTTTTCTGTACCAATCAGCATGTTCTTTTGTCCATTGATGATCGTAACCTGTATGATTTGCCACCCAGTCGATAATAACCTTCATTCCAAAAAAATGAGCTGTTTTTATCAGCTCTTTAAAATCATCTTCAGTGCCATAAGCAGGATCGATATTAGTGTAAGAACTTGCCGCATAATAACTGCCAAAAGTGCCTTGCCTTTTTTCAACGCTGATAGGTGTAATCGGCATCAGCCAAAGTATATCAACACCCATATTATGCAGCCGCGGAATATGTTCTATAAAAGCTTTAAAAGTGCCTTCGTGTGTGTATTGACGAACATTTACCTCATAAATATTTGTGCCGTTTCCCCAGTCAATGATTGGAAAAGCTATTGCCATGAATTTTATTTTCTAAAAAAACAAGTATTATACCAATGAGGAAGTATTGAGGAATTAGGAGTTTGGAATTAGGAATTAAGAATTAAGATATTTTTTGAACCAATTCCAATTACTAATTACTTTTTGCGGTTACTGAACCACTTTTTCAACACGCACACCGGCATTTAAAATATTTTGCAGCGGATCTTCCCGCATTACCTGCTGCAACATAAAAGTATAACTGCCTTTTGCAAGATGTGTTGGCTGGCTGAACAATAAAACACGCTGTTCAATTATATCATCCATGGCAGAACCAAGCCATCCGTTTGCATTGGCAAGCATTATATTTAAACGTTGCGTTTGCGGTTTTTTAGCTGGAAGAATTGAAGTGAAATCAATCCAGATATTATTAAAATGATAAGATTCTGTATGACGCAACACTAAAAAAATATTATAATACGCTGAAGTATCTGTTGCAGTAAATGTAAAAGACAAACGGTTATTGCTGCTCCATTCATGATGCGGAATAGCAACCGTTTTTTCATACACATCAATGGTGTTGCACGCTGCAAACAAAAACATTAAACCAATACATATTTTGTAATTAAAAAACTTCATGCTTACAACACATTTAAAATTTGCTCTTTTGCTTTTTCCAGTTCATCTTTCATAAGCACCACGCATTTTTGAACGTCAGAATCGTACGCTTTAGAGCCGGTTGTATTTATTTCTCTGCCAATTTCCTGCAGAATAAATGAAAGCTTTTTTCCTTTAACAATAGCTTTATCAGTAAGCACATCTTTAAAATATTCACAATGATTTTTTAAGCGAACCTGTTCTTCGCTTATATCAATCTTTTCTATGTAATAAATTATTTCCTGTTCAAGGCGGTTGGGATCATAATTTTCTTTGCCAACATTTTCATCCAAAACTTTTTGCAAACCTTCTTTAATTTTTATTCTGCGCTGCGGTTCAAGCGTTGCAACAGCCGCTTGCTGCAATTCGATATTTGTAATTCTTGCAGTAAGATCATCTTCCATGCTTTTGCCTTCTTCTTTGCGGTGTTTATTTAAATCGTTAATGGCGTCGTTTAAAACATTTGTAAATAAATTCCACTCATCTTCGGCAATAATTTCTGTTGAAGTGCTTATAACATCAGGCAGTTTAAGCAGCGTGCTTAAAATATTTTCCTGCGATAATCCCAACTCATTTGAAAGCGCAAGAATGGGTTCATAATATGCTTTTACAACAGCTTTATTTACACGCACAGATTTTTCAGATCCGTTTTGCGAAATGGTGATCATGCATTCAATACTTCCGCGCATTAAGCCTTCGTTTAAAATATTTCTTATTTCAAATTCATAAGGTTTAAGCAGCGCCGGCATGGTAAGACGAATATCGTATTGCTTGCCGTTGAGTGAACGCAGTTCAACCAAAAAACATTTATCAGCAATCATTTTTTCGGCGCGGCCATAACCTGTCATTGAATACAACATAATCTGTTTAAGTTTTTTAATATTTAATGTTTAGTGTTTAATGTTTATGAAACTTGTTGCAATTGCAAACTTTAAACCTTAAACTAAGAATTACCTATGTGTGCAAAGAAAAGTAATTATCTGAAAGCAGTTATTGATTTGATTTGAATAATATATTTTTTATGATGTAAACAGCAAAAAGGATTAACGAATTACTTGTTTAATTTGAAAGTTTTCAATTTATTTTTGAATAAAACTGTATTGAATTTTCCCTCTGTTGCAATAGTGATTTTAAATTATAACGGCCGAAATTTTCTTGAAAAATTTTTGCCATCGGTTTTTGCATCAACGTATCCAAACAAAAAAATTTTTGTTGCAGATAACGCTTCAACAGATGACAGTGTTGCTTATGTAAACACTTATTTTTCATCAGCAGAAATTATTTTGCTTGATAAAAATCACGGCTTTGCCGGCGGATATAACAAAGCGCTTTTGCACATTACATCAGATTATTATATTCTTTTAAATTCAGACGTAGAAGTAACTGCAAACTGGATTGAAGATATTATTGCATTAATGGAAGCAGATAAAAATATTGCTGCCTGCCAGCCAAAAATATTATCGTACTACAACAAGAAATTGTTTGAACATGCCGGCGCCTGCGGCGGATGGATAGATAAATTGGGTTATGTGTTTGCACGCGGAAGAATATTTGATATTTGTGAAGAAGATAAAGGCCAGTACAATTCAACAGAAAGAATTTTTTGGGCAACGGGTGCAGCTTTATTTATACGGGCATCTTGCTTTAATGAAATGAACGGTTTTGATGCCCACTTTTTTGCGCACATGGAAGAGATTGATCTTTGCTGGCGCCTGCAGCGAAAAGGATACGCAATTTATTGCTGCCCATCTTCGGTGGTGTATCATGTTGGCGGAGGCACGCTGCCTAAAACAAACAGCCGTAAAATTTATCTTAATTTCAGAAACAATTTTATAATGCTTTTAAAGAATTTTTCTTTTGCTGAAGCTATCTGGAAAATTCCACTGCGCATTTTGCTGGACTGGCTGTTTGCATTTAAAAGTCTTTTTCAAAAAGATATTGGTTCGTTCACCGCGGTTTTTAAAGCACATGGAAGCGTTATAAAATGGATAGGTGTTCAGCAAAAGCGGCACAGGCTTCCATCAAAAAAAATAAAAAAAATTGCGGGTGTTTATAAAGGCTCGCTTGTTTGGGCTTATTTCGTTCAGAAAAAAAAACATTTTTCAGAAATTATTAAACCAAAGAAATAATATTAAACGTACACCTTATTTTTGCAACGCAAAACATCATCATGTCATATCAATCAGAATATAAAGAAAAAGAATTTGGATACAACTGGGTTAACTCTTCCCGGTTTTTATTTTATCTGCAGGTGCTTTGTTTAGTAGCGCTTTTAACCGGCATGTGTTATAATTTATATAAGCACAGGTATAGAGGCAAGCCTGATGTTGAAGTGCCAACAAACACTTTATATACGCCGCAATACAAATAATTGGTTTAAAATTTTTTGCATTAAAGCCGGATTATTATTTTTGCCGTCCTAAAAAAATTTAAAAGTTCTTATACATAAGCGGAAGTAGCTCATTTGGTAGAGCACGACCTTGCCAAGGTCGGGGTGGCCAGTTCGAGCCTGGTCTTCCGCTCTTTTTTAAAAGTTATTTGTTACCGGTTATTAAGTTATTGGAATTGCTTACTAATAACTAATATCTTTTAACCAATAACTTTTTTTATTGCCCTGGTGGTGGAACTGGTAGACACGCAGGACTTAAAATCCTGTTCGCCGTAAACGCGAGTGCGGGTTCAATTCCCGCCTGGGGCACATAACCAATGCACAAACGCATTGGTTTTTTTATGTGTGAAATTTCTCATCATCCGTTTATCTTCAATTGGTGATATTGTTTTAACAACAGCAGCCATTCGTTGCCTGAAACAGCAAATGCCAAATGCTGAAGTGCATTTTCTTACCAAAGAAAAAATGAAGGCTGTAACGGTTGCAAACCCTTACATTGATAAATTTCATTACTATACCAACAGTTTAAGCGAAACTGCTGCAGCATTGCGCAAAGAAGATTTTGATTACATTATTGATCTGCATAAAAATATCCGCACCTATTTATTGCGATTGAAATTAATAACATCAAAAGCATTATGGTACAGCTATCATAAATTAAGTGTGCAAAAATTTATTCTTACAAGATTGAAGATTAACCTTATGCCCAAACGCCATATTTCTTTGCGTTGTATTGATGCATTGGCGCCGCTTGGTGTTGTTGATGACGGGCAAGGTTTGGATCATTTTATTCCGCAAACAGATTGCATAAAAGATGCTGATTTACCTGCAGGCCATTTATTTGGTTATGTTGCGCTGGTAATTGGTGCAACGCATAATACAAAAAAATTACCTGTATATAAGTTGCAGGAAATTTGTTTAAAAATTAATTATCCAATTGTTTTAATTGGCGGTAAAGAAGATGCGGAACAAGGCGCAGCAATTGCTTCAGTTAATGATGTAAAAATTTTTAATGCCTGCGGAAAATTTTCTTTAAATGAATCTGCAGATTTAGTGCGTAAAGCCCGTTTGGTAATTTCGCACGATACAGGTTTGCAATACATTGCTGCTGCTTTTCAAAAACCGATACTTGCTATCTGGGGAGGAACATCGCCGGCATTGCAGGTTGAACCTTTTTACGGAACTAAAAATCCATCGTTACATAAAAATTTTATTGTGCCTGGTTTGCCTTGCCAGCCCTGTTCAAATTATGGAACAAAAAAATGTCCCCGCGGTCATTTTAAATGCATGAAATTGCAAGACACAGATTTAATTGCATTAACGGCAATGCATGTTTTAAACAATCATTTATTTTAGCGTTAATTTATACATCATGAAAAAATTATTATTTTCTTTTTTTGCATTAGCAGTATTATTTTCTGCAACAGCGCAAACAACAAACACCGATACATCGTTACACACAACAGCCACCGCCGTATGCAATTGCTTAAACAAAGCAAATATTACTGATAAAAGCACGCAGCAACAAATGCAGCAGGCTTTTTTAAACTGCATATTTACATCAGCGCCAGACCTTATTACAAAAATTGCTTCCAGCGGCGAAGATTATGCAACCGCAGGCCAGGAAATAGGTACAAAACTGGCCATGGAAATGCTGAAAAACGGTTGCCCGGCTTTTGTAAAAATTGCAGGTGCCATGGCAATGAATGGCGGCGACAGCGATTTGCAAATGGCTATGCCTGCACAGGTGCAAACTGAAACTGTTCAAAATGCAAGCGGCATAGTTACAAAGGTGGAAGAAAGAGATTTTACCTACATCACCGTTAAAACCGCAACCGGCCGTGAACAAACATTTATTTATTATAATTATGTGCCCGGTTCTGATGACTGGATTAAAGATGCAGCCGCTAAACTTAAAAACAAAAATATTTCGCTTACCTATGTTGAAAGCGAAGTGTATCAGCCAAAATTTAAGCAGTTCATGAACGTAAAAGAAATTAAAACGCTTAGCATAAAATAGGCTTGTGCAATAATGGATAATGATAAAAACAAATCGCCGCATATATTAAGCGCATCATCTAACTTTCTTGGTTTTTGTTTTCTTGTAATAACTTCTTTAAAAATTTTAAAGCTTGCCAATAAAACTTTTGTTGATGAAATAACTTCGGTTTGTTTTGTAATTTTTATGTTTAGTTGTTTGTGTGCATTTCTTTCAATCCGCAGTACAACAAAACGCAGCGAATTTTATGAAACGCTTGCTGAGTATTCTTTTCTTTCAGGCTTATTTATAATTTTTTTGATGACGATTTTACTTATGCTTCAAATAATACAATAAGTGTGGAAGCATAATATTTAAGACTGAAATAAATTGTTTCAGCGAATACCTGAAAACCCAAAACTAACTGGTATAACAGCAGTTATAATTTCAAATTATACTTTTTTAAAGCATCAACTTATGGTATCTTTAACCGCCGGCATTTGTGTGTGTTAACAGTAAATAAATGCAGTGCGTAATGCGGATAGTGATAAAGCATTGACAATAATTTTTCAGCTATAAAAATTTTTTAATTCATGGGAGTTTTAAAAGACAGGTTTAAAGAAAAAGGCGATGTTGCTGCCTCAGAAATAAAAGATATTCTCACCAAAAATGGTAATAAAAAAATTGGTGAAGTAAAGCTTGCACAAATTTACCAGGGCATGCGTGGCATTACTGGTCTTGTTACAGAAACAAGCTTATTAGATCCGCAGGAAGGCATTCGTTTTCGGGGATATTCCATTCCGGAACTCAGGGAAAAGTTGCCCAAGGCAAATGGCGGCACTGAACCTTTGCCTGAAGGTCTTTTTCATCTTTTATTAATTGGCGAATTGCCCAATAATGAAGACGTAAATCATATAACTTCTGTTTGGCAGCGCAGAAGCCATGTGCCCAATCATGTGTTTGCCACCATAGATGCTTTGCCATTAACCGCACACCCGATGACGATGTTTGTAACCGGCGTAATGGCTTTGCAAACAGAAAGCAACTTCGCAAAAAAATATGCAGAAGGCCTCAGCAAAAAAGATTATTGGGAAGCTGTGTTTGATGATTCAATGGATCTGATTGCACGTTTGCCGCGTATTGCTGCATACGTATATCGCAGAAAATATAAAAACAATCAGCACATCAATCCAAATGGTTTGCTTGATTGGGCAGGAAATTTGGCGCACATGATGGGTTTTGAAGATGATAGTTTTAAAGAACTGATGCGTTTATACATGACCATTCATTCAGATCATGAAGGTGGTAATGTATCTGCACATACAACGCATCTTGTTGGCTCTGCTTTAAGTGATCCGTATTTATCTTATGCTGCAGGCATGAATGGTTTGGCCGGCCCTTTACATGGTTTAGCTAACCAGGAAGTTATAAAATGGATATTTGAAATGCAGGAAGATCTGAATACAAAAACGCCTTCTAAAGAACAAATTATTGCTTATGTTAGAAAAACATTGAAGGAAGGGAAAGTGGTGCCTGGTTACGGCCATGCAGTGCTGCGCAAAACAGATCCGCGTTTTACGGCGCAAATGGAATTTGGAAAAAAACATATGCCAGATGACCCGCTGGTGAAAACGGTTTGGAATATTTATGAAGCTGTTCCGCCAATTTTACAAAGCCTCGGAAAAATAAAAAATCCATGGCCAAATGTTGATGCACACAGTGGCGCTTTATTGGTGCATTATGGTTTGGTAGAATATGAATTTTATACCGTTTTATTTGCAGTAAGCCGTGCATTAGGCGTGCTGGCAAGTCTTTGCTGGGACAGGGTTTTAAGCTTTCCGCTTGAACGGCCAAAATCAGTTACAACAGAATCGGTTAAGCTTTGGTTAGAAGGCAAAGATGAAATTTGGGAAGGATAAAAGCCGCAATTACACACGCATTATTTTCAATCAAAAAAAAATTATTGCGCCGGCAAATTTGCAAGATCAATATCAGGTTTTTTGTTTAACGATTGCCTTGAAAACTTTTGATTAGGTTTTGTAAAGTCATTAAAAAAACCATCATTTTTTAAAAAGAAAGCGTTGCCATTTGCACCACCTGCATAATCTTTTCTGTAACCACCTTTTGCGGTTGCATCAACAGTAAATATTGCGTCAGTCAATTCATGCCATTCACCTTTGCCATCAATTATCCATTGATTTTTATAAAAACCCATTCGCGTTTCATCGCCAGTTTCGGGAATAAAATTTTCCAAAAAAGAATATAAATGTTCCAGATAGTTTACCGTTTGCGGGCGTTTGAATGATGCAATTAAATACCATTTGTTTGCACTTACATCTTTAAAGTAAGCAGTAAATGTTGTTGTATGATGAATGCTGTCTGGTTCTGCACGTAACAAAAAACCATACGTATTTCCGGCTTTCCACAAAAAGGGCATAAAGCTTTGTCCACCGCTGCCTTCATTACCAAATTCATGCGTTTGCACCGTTGCACCTTTTTTCAGCAATATAATTTTTAAGCTATCCGGAATATTTTTCGGATCATCGGTTTCATAAGGGCTCCAAACAGAAAATAAAATATGGCGTTCTGTTTCGCTGTTTACCTGCATACCAAAATAACCTTGTGCAAAACCATCAGCTTCAAAATAAGAACCCAATTTATCCATCCCTTCAGCAACTGTAATTTCATTATAAAACCAATGCACATCTTTCTTAAAATTTTCAGGCACAACAAAATTTAAATGCACCGACGGCCCTCTTCTTCCAAAATGAAATGAGCTTCCTTTTTTTACATACACCAAATTGCTATCGGGTTTTGAATGTTGTATAATAAGGTCTGAAACATCAGCAAAAAAATTTGCTGTTTTGCTGATGCCTTTTAAATTTATTTTTATGTAACCTGGTTTATCAACCGCAATTTTTCCAATATTAATTACATCAAAATCTGAATTAAAAAGTTGTTTGTTGAAAGTATTATTTTCATACGAAACACTTATTTCACTTTTACCTGCGGGCACTTTTAATCGTAAAAAAACATTGAATGTTTGGGCAACATCAGCTCTGAAATAAATGCTTGCAATAGAAGATGTATCGTTCCAGTTTGTTAAACCGCTATCTTGTAATTTCGGCCGGCTTATTTACCCAAGCATTTCCGCCAAGAGGAATTGTATCCGTATAATTTTTTTGTGATTTTACAGTTGTGCTGAAAAAGATAGCACATACAACAAATGCAATGTTTGCAACTATTTTCATGCAAAATTTTCTGAAAGATAATTTCAGTATTCATTGAAAGAATAAGCAAACGTTTGTGTAATTTTTAAATCACATCAGCAATAATCTAAACAAAAAATTAATTGCTTTTAAGGTTGGATATTTCAACTGTTTCATTTTTCTGCATCGAAAAAATTACTGTGCCATCTTTCATTGCATATTTTTTATTGTTTGAAAAATGAAAATTTGTAAACGGTAATTTTATTTTGCAAACACCACCTGCTTCGCTTTTAACTAATAATGTTAATTGAACGATTTTGTTTTTTTGCTGAAATAATAAATGCGCCTTCTGTTCTTAAATTATTAAACGAAACATTTTGCCAGTTTGATGGCACTGCAGGAAATACTTGTATGTAACCATTCCTGCTTTGCAACAATAATTCCTGAACACCTTCTGCAAAAGCAAAATTTCCTTCTAATGTAAATGGGCGATAAGTAAAATTTGAATACTCGCCGCCTTTTTGATCGCCGTTCAAATGAAAACTATTCGGCGAACAAAAATTGGATGCGAAAATTTGCAATTGTTTTACTGCGCTGTCTGCTTCATAAGCTCGTGCATATAAACACGCCATCCATGCAAAAGAATAACCGCACCAGTTTCTTGTGCCTTTTTCTTGAATATGTTTTAAAGAATTTTCAATGATCGATTTTATCATCCGGTTTATTTATATCAAGCAAAGCCAAAGGATAAATGCTCATGTATGGCGACATGTGGCGATGCGATTCATCTAAATTTTGCCCAGGCGCAACGGTAAGCCCTGTTTCATTTACATTAAAATACGGCAATTGATTTAAAATTTGCAACCAGTGTTTTGCTTCTTGCTTGTTTACCTGCAGCTTGAATCACTTGCTTCGCTTGCTGCAGTAAATAAAAATTTTGCAAGTGATAGATCATAATTCGTCCAGTTTAAAAACCATGCATTAATGTTATTGTCGTTGTATTCAGGACTTGAACTTAACGGCAATTGCCGCATTCCATTTTTTAGTGTAGTAATGTTTTCAAGATACGTTGCAACTTCATGTAAGTATGGATACGCTTTTTTTTTTAAAAACTTTTCATCCATTGAATATTTCCATTGCCAGTAAAAATGTTGCGCACACCATGCGGCCGTTGTTGGCGATAAAGAATATTGAATCCATCCGCCCATCGCATCTCCACTCAATGGTTTCAACGCCCGGCACATTTAATCCATCAACACCAAAATATTGCCTGGTAAATTTTTGATTGTTGGGTTTTGTTTTCCATAACCAATCAGTATAAGTTTCAGCTTCAGTTAAATGATTGCTTGTATAAGCCGGCCAGTAACTTAATTGCGTATTTAAATCGTTATGAAAATCTCCTTTCCATGGCGGCAGGCTTGCCGTTATCTGCAGTCCAGATTGCTTGCAATGTTATTGCCGGCGCACCGGCTCTTGCAACACAGCCTAACTTATACAATTCAAGCTGGTATTGCTTTTCAAGCAATGTATCTGGAATATTTACAGATGATCTTGACCAGAAATTTTTCCACCAGTTTACATGTGTGTTCCAGCCGGTTGGTTCTTTTGCATTTATATTTAATGAAGATAAAACAGCAGGCTTATCATTTGAAATCGTCCATGTTCCGATGATATGATTGTTTGAAAATTTTTTCCATTCAATCAGCACTTCATAATAATGATTGTTATATGTTGGCTGATGATATCGTATGGAATTTTCAGTTTTTGTAATTGTTCCTTTTTTATAACCAAGTTGCTGCAAACCTTCGCCGGCATGGCTGTTATCACTTATATTTAAACTATCATCACCGGTATAATTTGGTGCAATAAGATTTGGTGTAAGAATTGAAAAAATATTTTTTGTTTGTATTGATGATAAATTTTCAAAATCAAAATAACCTTGCTGTTTTGTTGCGTGGATATAACAATTAAACACAACACCGTTTTTAAATTTTACAGTGTTTAAAGCGGTTGAAATATCAAGCACATTAGAAATTACTTTGCCAAAAGAAGTGATATCAAATTCAATTGCAGCCGCAGGCAATTTGGTTGGATAAACAATGTTATCATAAGGCTCATCGCCAAGTTTATGCACGGTATCATAATTATTTTTCAGCACATGTTGCTGAACCCATTTAAAATTAAACTTTGATAAATCCAGGGCTTTGCGTTCATCCCACAAATCTGCACGATCAAGCGAAAGACGCAGCATATTATTTTTTTGCCAGATCAATACGCCCAGCATTCCGTTTCCCATCGGCATGGCTTCATCCCATTTTTTTGCAAGATGATTAAACTGCAAATTGTTTTCAGGCTTTGGCTGACATGTAACTGCAAATGGAATAAAAATTAAAAACAGAACTTTTATGATGAAAATTTTCATTTTAAAATTGATTGAAAAAATTTGAACAAGTTTACAAATTAATATGCATCATTAAAATAAAAAGCCTGTTTAAAGAATTAAACAGGCTGCTTGTTAAATCACCACTTTATTATGAGACAAATTTTAATTTCTCTTTAAAAACAACTGCAATTTCAAAACAATTTTTTTTAATTGATTAAGCAACCGTTTGCGTGAGTTTTAGTTACAGCTATTTAATTTACGCAACCGTTTGCTTTCAGCAGAACCTCAGCAATCAGTTAGTTTTATTACTCATTTCTTACATTATCTTTTGTAAGAAATGATGCTCAGCGAACATAATTTTTTAAAAACTTTCAGGTTTAAAAATTTAGCAACCTGCGCATTTAAAAAGCATATTCAAATTAAATTGTAATGAAAAAAAAGTTTTTTATCGCACTTGTTTTATTGTACTGTTTTAATGTTGCATTTGCACAATCATGTTCAAAATGGGGGCCTTACATCGGCGCAAAATTTTCAACGCATACAGATGCAGATGTTTTAATGGCTGATGTAATGATTCCGAAACGAAGGCAATATTTCTTACACGTACACCTGCGCCGTTCAGTTTAATATTGGAAAAAGCGGCGGCTATTGCGGCTTGCAAAACACAAATGGCGATGAAGGCGAGCAGCATCCTTTAAATAATATTTTTTCTATCTGGGATTTTCCAAACAAAATTCAAATTCGTGCAGTGTATAAAGACCCGCTCACTTTTGTTGGCGGTTTTGGCGGCGAAGGCACCGGGCTGCATTCGCATTGCAATTTTGGTTGGGTGCCAAATCAGTGGTACACAAATGTTGTGCGGAGGTGGTACACTGGCGGCGACAAAACGTTGGTTGGTTATTTTATTTATGATCATACACTGCAACAATGGCGGCATTATGTAACGTTTGAAGTGCCCGAAGCAGATGCGAAACTTAAAAGCAGCATTTCAAGTTTTTTAGAAAATTTTGGTGATGAAAAAAAGCGCAGCAGAATGTCTTGCTATAAATCTTACTGGTTACTTACAACCGATAATAAATGGATGACGGCAGATACGCTGGTGGCAGATGCAGGCGAAGGTTTTTGGAATGTAGAAGCGTATGGCAGCGATGGTGTAAAGCTTACATCGTGCGGGCCAACATTTATTAAAAGAGATAAAGTTTTTTTTGGAGTAACCAACAAAGAAGATAAACCTGCCATTTGCAAGCCTGCAGCAATTTATGAGTTAGGCGCTTACTACGATAAACAGGATAAAAAAATTTATGTTGACTGGTCAATAAAAAACAGTGCTGCGCCGCAATTATCTTATACAATTGGTTTGTATGATAATGCCTCCTGCAGCGGTGATGCGCTTGCTATTGCAAACGGCATTGACCCTGATGTGCGCACAGCAATTTTGAAAACTGATAAATTAGATACAACCGCAAAAACATATTATATTTTGCTCACGCTAAAAGATATTTTTAATCAATCATCCGCGCCTGAAAAATTTGAATTGAAAGATTTAAAACCGTAATAAAAATCTGCCGGTTAAAGATTCTGCATTCAAATAAAACAAGAACAAAACATAACTGCTTTATGTTACACCTAACTTATCGCATCTGCTTTTTATAAGTTTAAAGCATGTTATGCGATAAAAATATTTTGAATGTTAAACAATATGCAACCGTTTGTTTGTAGCAACTCATCAATTATCCATTAATTTTATTGCCAAACAAGATTCATTTTAGGTTTAAATTAATTTTAATGAAGAGGCAATTATTATTCATTTTTTTATTGCTGCTGTGCAATGCATGTTTTGCACAGCAATTAAGATTTTCATCAGCCAACAATAATTGGGATGCTGACAGTCTTGGAGACTTTCGTGCAATTGTACGTGTAAAAGATAGCGTTGATGTTATCAGAGCTTATATTGAATGGAGGCGCAGAGATGAACATCCCGAGTTTAAGCGCATCATTGTTGTTGATTCAGCTACCAGTCAAAAAGTTTTAAATGTAAAAGCTGATAGCATTTTTCGCCAATCAGGCGAAGTTTATTTTGAGCCAACATCCGGCACAGGCACTTACTATGTTTATTATATGCCTTACAAAAATGAAGGCCGCAGCAATTATCCGAAAGGCGTTTATTTAAAGCCTGAACAAACAGCTTCACAACAATGGTTAGATAAATTAAGCAATACAATTCCGCTCACTTTTTGTTATGAAATACAGTCTGTTAATGCGTTTAATTCCATGTTTCCAATGGAAATAATTGCAGCTAAAAGCAAAACAGATAGTTTATTAAATAATTATACTGATAAAAGTTTTATTGTTTTTCCTGAAGACAGAATGCACCCGATTAAAATGACGAAAGATTTACCGCAGCGCTGGATTGTAAAAGGTGTTCAAAATAATTTTGCTGATACAACATTAAAAGGAGAAAATTTTTCTTTTCAATTAGGTGTGTATGCATTGAAAGATTTGCAAAATGTTCAGATAAAGTTTTCAGATCTAACTGCATCAAACGGAAACAAAATTTCAGCGCAAAATATTTCTTGTTTAAATACAGACGGATTAAGTTATGATGACAAGCCTTTGCATTTTACAGTAAATGTTGCCGCAAAAACAGTGCAGTCAATGTGGTGTTTGGTTGATGTGCCGCAAGATGTTGCTGAAGGTTTATATAATGGAACAGCAACAATTGTTTCAAACAACAATCCTTCAACAGAAATTGCGCTAAACATTTTTGTACACAATGAAACAGCAAAAAATAATGGCGTTGATGAGCCCTGGAAAATGACGCGGTTAAAATGGCTGAACTCTGATATGGCGCAGCAAAACAACGTGATAAAACCTTACACGCCTTTAAAAGTTTCAGGCAATACAATTAGTTTATTGGGCAGAAAAATTTTGCTGAACAATGATGGTTTGCCAAAACAAATTGAAACTTTTTTTACTGAGGAAATGACGGATTATGCAACACATCCAAAAAATATTTTGCAACAACCTTTTCAATTCGATGCTTCCATAAACAATAAAAAAATAGCCTGGAAAAACAGCGGTGTAACATTCACTTCAAAAGAAGAAGGAACAGTAAAATGGCAAAGCACTTCTACATCACCATCATTAAAAATGAATGTAACAGCTTCTGCAGAATTTGACGGCTTTATTACATACAGCATTCAGTTAATTGCGTTGAAAGATGTGTCGCTTTCAAACACAAATCTTTTTATTCCATATAATATTAATGCTGCAAAATACATAATGGGCTTGAATTTGAAAGGTGAGGCCTTGCCTGAAAATTATGATTGGAAATGGGATGTTGCCAATAAAAACCAGGATGGCGCATGGATTGGTGATGTAAATGCAGGCATGCAATTTTCGCTGCGCGATGAAAAATATATGCGTCCTTTAAACACAAACTTTTATACATTAAAACCTTTGGTGCTGCCAACATCGTGGGGCAACGAAAACAAGGGCGGCATCAACATAAATAAAAATAAAAATGAAGTGTTGGTAAACAATTTCAGCGGCGAACGAGAAATGAAACAGGGTGATACTTTGTATTATAATTTTAATTTGCTTATCACGCCGTTTCATACCATCAACACAGATTTTCAATGGGCAACACGTTTTTATCATCACTATAATAATGTTGACAGCATTAAAGCAACGGGTGCAACCATCATCAACATTCATCATGCAACGCCCATCAATCCATATATTAATTATCCGTTTATTGCATGGCGGCAAATGAAGGCATATATTGATAGTGCGCATGCGCTTGGTTTAAAAGTAAAGATTTATAATACCATTCGTGAGTTATCAAATCATGCGTATGAATTATTTCCGTTAAGAAGTTTGAATCATGAAATTTTTTCGCCTGGAAAAGGCGGCGGTTTTGCATGGTTGCAGGAACATCTCGACAGCGATTATATTGCTGCGTGGTTTGTGCCTGAATTAAAAGATGCGGCCATTATAAACAGCGGCATGAACCGCTGGCATAATTATTATGTTGAAGGCATGAACTGGCTTACACAAAATGTAGGCATTGATGGAATTTATTTGGATGATGTTGCGTTCGACCGCATAACCATGAAGCGCATAAAACGTGTGCTTACAAAAGATGGTCATCCCGGTATTATTGATTTGCATTCAGCCAATCAATATGATAAAGCAGACGGTTTTAATAACAGCGCAAATTTGTATATGGAGCATTTTCCATATCTCAACCGTTTATGGTTTGGTGAATATTTTGATTATGAAAATAATAGCTCTGATTTTTTCTTAACCGAAGTAAGCGGAATTCCTTTTGGTTTAATGGGAGAGATGTTGCAGGGCGGCGGCAACCCATGGCGCGGAATGATTTACGGAATGACGAACCGCATGCCGTGGAGCGATAATGCAGACCCGCGACCCATTTGGAAAGTGTGGGATGATTTTGGAATGCAGGGCACAAAAATGATTGGTTATTGGGTTAACGATAATCCGGTAAAAACAACAAATGAAAAAGTGCTTGCAACAGTATATAAAAAGAAAGACGCTGCATTAATTTCTATTGCAAGCTGGGCTGATGATGATGTTGATGTGCAATTAAAAATTGACTGGAAAAAATTAGGCATTGATAAAAACAAAGCAATTATTACAGCGCCTGAAGTAAAAAATTTTCAGCCTTCAAAAATATTTTCGATCAACGATAAAATTCCGGTTGCAAAAAATAAAGGCTGGTTGTTAATTATAAAAGAAAAATAACTATAATAGTTTCAAAGCCGCTTTCGCAAAAGGAGACGAGTTGGGGTGAGGCTTATTTGCCATGAATAATCAGTTCACCGTTTATTACAACATCTTTATAAGTATCGTTTTCGTTTTTATCGCTGTTTAAAATTTCCATTAATATTTCCGCAGCTTTTGAACCTTGCATGTAAGGATGTTGTTCAACAGAAGCCATCGGAGGATTTAATAAAAATGACGTGATGGGCAAGTTGGCATAACTTACAAAAGAAACATCTTTATTTATTTTCAGCTTTAATTTTTTTGCATGTTGCATGGCATCTAAAGCAACATAATCGTTTATGGCAAGAATGGCTGTAGGCCTGGGTTTTAAAGAAAGCAATTTTTCAAGCGCAGATTTTGTGCTCGCCGTTGTAAGGTCTGTTGAAACAACAAGCGACATATCTATTTTTAATCTTTTTTTTATCATCACTTGTTTATACGCTTCGGTTCTTTCTTTTGACGATTTCATTTCATCCGGCCCGTTTATAACACCAATCCGGCGGTGGCCTTTTGCAATTAAAAACTCAAGCGCTTCTTTTGTTCCTTCCATCATATTATAATACACTTTATTTACTTGTGTTGATGCAGGAACGCGATCAAAAAAAACAAGCGGTATATTATATTTTTGTAAGGCCATGAAGTGATCATAATTTTTTGTATACTTGGCAAGCGATACAATCAATCCATCAACATGCTGATCTTTCATTGCCGTAACAATTTGTTTTTCTTTTTCCACATCATCATGCGATTGGCCTATAAAAACATGGTATTTATTTTTTACGGCTACATCTTCAATGCCGCTGATGGCATTCGAAAAAAATTCTTCTTTTAAATTGGGTAAAATAACACCGATGGTATAAGTTCTTCTTTGTTTGAAAAAAATAGCTATTTGATTGGGTTCGTAATTTAATTCTGCAGCTAATTTCTGCACCTGCATTTTTGTGCGCAAACCTATGCTTGGATGATTGTGTAAAGCTCTTGAAACGCTGGAAGGTGAAATATTAAGCTGCTTTGCAATTTCTTTTATGGTAGCAACTTTTTTCATAAGCCAAGATTAAAATGAAGTTACAAAAACAACTGCAATATAAAATAGCAAAAGCTGCTGCAGCATAAGAAACCAGGTTTTTATATGGATGGAAATTCATTCAATTGTTTCTCCAATATATATCAATAACAATTTTGCGGAATGATACTTTAATACATCTTTCACTGAAATAAAAATTTTGAAGATGATTTTGCTGCTTCTTTCTTTGTTTTTGCTTATAATGAAAGGTTGCGCAAACGTTGCCGGTATCGATTGCGTACATTTATCCCTCTTAGTATAATTCTTTCGGTAATTGTTTTTTAGATTGCATTCATAACTTACAATTAATGTTTGTTTTAATTGAGGAATTATAAGATACAATCACCGAATTAAACTGCTTAAGGCCAGATTAATATTACATCACCAACTTTGCAAAAGGAAACTATATGAAATATAACCGCACTATCTACGCTTATTTGTTTAAAAAAATTTTTCAATTAACGCTATTAATTTTTACAGTAAGCTTTTGTGCAGAAGCCCAAAATATACAGGTAACAGGAAGAGTTACTTCTAACCAAAGCGATAGTGCCGTATCTGGTGCAAGTGTTGTTGTAAAAGGCAAAAATAAAGGTGTGATTGCCTCTGAAAACGGTAATTTTAATATAACGGTTGCACCCAATGCAACGCTTGTTGTAAGCGCACTTGGCTACAGCAGTAAAGAAATTGCTGTAAATAGTCAAACCAATATTAATGTGCAACTCGTAACCAATGTTGAATCTCTGCAGCAAATTGTAGTTATTGGTTATGGCACACAAAAGCGCCGCGATTTAACCGGTTCTGTAAGCAGTGTTACCGCTGCTACTATTGAGAAGGTTCCAGTTATATCTGCATCGCAGGCATTGCAGGGCCGTGCAGCCGGCGTACAGGTTACAAATAATGATGGAGCGCCTGGCGGTAATATTTCTGTATTAATAAGAGGCACGGGCAGCCTTGCCAGTTATGGAAATGAACCTTTGTATGTGGTTGATGGTTACCCGGTAAGCACAGGTATTAACTATATTAATCCGAATGATATTGCTACAATTGATGTGTTGAAAGATGCTTCTGCCACTGCTATTTATGGTATTCGTGCAGCCAATGGCGTGGTAATAATAACTACAAAAAAAGGTATAAAGGGAAAATTGCAGGTTTCTTTAGATGCCTATGATGCTTTTCAAAGCAAACCTAAAGAATATAAACTTTTAAATGCACAGCAGTTTGCTACTTTATCTAATGATGTTGAGGCGTCTGATTCAACACATTCTTATCATGGATTAGGTATTTGGCATACGCCAGATGCATTGCACACTGTTGATTGGCAAAATGCAATATATAAACCAGGTTTAACGCAGAGCTATAATATTGGTATTAGAGGTGGCGGCGATAAAATGCAATCTGCCATGTCGTTTGGATTTTATGATCAAAAAGGTATTGTTATCGGTTCTTATTATAAAAGATTTAGTGTTAACCTTAACGTAGATTATCAGCCTGTAAAATGGCTTAAATCTTCAACCAGTGTTAAATATGCTTACCAGGATCAGAATAACCCGCTTGGAACAGGATCACTCTTTCAAACCTATGTAAATCCGCCAACGCTTGATAGCGGCAACAGGCTTACTTATCAAATAAAAGATGCTAATGGTAATTATGGTTTTTATAACCCGATTGATCCTAACGTATATAAATTCAACAACCCTGTTTACAGCGTAGAAACAAATCAATATACAAATATTACAAATTATGTTTTGGCAAGTTCTTCTTTAGAAGCAACCATATTTAAAGGGCTTAGAATTAAAACAAATGCAGGCATTAATTTTAATGATTTTTCAGGTGCTTATTTTCAGCCTGAAGACGACAGGGAAAATCAGCAATACCCGGCAGCGATTATAACAAAAGCCTCATATCATCAAAACTTAAATCAAACTTTTGAATGGTTGTGGGAAAACACAATTGCTTACGATAAAACTTTTGGTAAGCATACTATTAATTTTGTTGGCGGCATTTCCGCTCAAAAGAATACTAATACCTTAATGGGCGCAGGCGGCATTCCACCCAATGCTACAGTACGGGATTTAGGGCAGGTAAGTAACCTTGTAGTTTGACCAATATGGCAATGGCACAAATATTTATACATTGGAATCGCAGTTTGCAAGGTTAACTTATAATTTCGATGACAAATACCTTATTACAGGTACAATAAGAAGAGATGGTTCCTCTAAGTTTGATACCGGTCATAAATATGGCGTATTTCCTTCCGGCGCGATTGCATGGCGGGTTAAACAAGAATCGTTTTTACAAGGTGTAAACTGGTTGTCAGACCTTAAAATCAGGGGCAGTTATGGAGAAATTGGTAACCAAAGCGCAATCGGGTTATTTCAATACCAGGCATTATATGCAGGAAATTTTCCGCAAAGTTATAATGGAGGAACTCCAGCTAAAGATAATTTTGGTTATCCTTTTAATAAAATATACCAGAACGGCATTGCGCCAGTTCAACCAGAAAATCCATCTTTAAAATGGGAAACAGATTATGAAACAGATATTGGTCTTGATGCTGCATTTTTAAATAATGCCCTTACGTTTACAGTTGACTGGTATAAAAGAAAATCAAAAGATTTTCTTTTAACGCTTGCTGCACCAGCACAAACGGGCTATTTATATTTAACGCGCAATATAGGAAGCATGCAAAATAAGGGGCTTGAGTTTGCTGTAAATTATAACGGCAATAAAGGGAGAGATTTTCAGTACAATATAGGGTTAACTTTAGCAACAAATAAAAACACGCTTACCGGTATTACTTCTGGCACAAACTACGTAGAAAATTTTGGCGGCCTTGCTTTAACCGGAAATAGCTGGGATGAGTTTTCACGTTCTTACATAGGCGGCCCTGTAGGTGAATTTTATGGATATAAATCGATCGGCATCTTTCAATCGCAGGCACAGATTGATGCTTTAAATGCAAAGGCTCCAGGTGGTGTTTATTGGAAGGCAACCAATACACCCGGCGACCGTATTTATGCCGATATTAATGGCGATGGTACTGTAAATGCAGATTCAGACAGGGTAGCTATTGGCAATCCTCAGCCGAAATTTTATGGCGGTTTAAATTTAGATTTTTCATATAAAGCCTGGGATTTTAATCTTTATTTCTATGGCGTGTATGGAAATAAAATATTAAATTATATAGAAAGTGATCTGGAAAGTTTTCAAAAACGAGGTTCAGAAGGTGTTGAAAATGTTAGTGAAAATTATTATGAAAACCGTTGGACGCCAACCAATCCTTCTAACAGGTATGCGAAGGCAACCGCTAACGACGATGCGATAGGCAATAGTATTCCATCCAGCATTTGGGTGGAAGATGGCAGTTTTCTTAAATTAAAAAACCTTACTATTGGATATACTATATCTCCAAATTTTTTAGCCCGGGCTTCAATTACACGGTTAAGAATATATGTTTCCACTCAAAACTTATTTACCATAACCAAATACAGCGGGCTCGATCCGGAAATTGGCGTGCAGAATGGAAATGCAACGCAAAATGGTGTTGATAATGGTACCTATCCTTCATCAAGATTTTATACAGTGGGTGTAAATGTAACCTTTTAAATAAATAATTATTAAGATATGAAACTGAATAAGAAAGCAATTATCATTATAGCTGTTTGCCTTGCATTGGTTCCGATAGCCTTTTTTTCATGCAGCAAAAGTTTTTTAAATCAAACCAACACATTTCAAACGCCTGCAACTTCTGCATTTCAAAAATCATCAGATGTTGTTGAATTGATTAATTCTATTTATGATACTTATCAAAATAGCGATTTGCTAAAAAAATCTATTTGGTACTGGGCAAATTTTGAATCGCATGACTTTTTTAACTGGGGTGGCGATGTTGTATGGAATAACTACCAAATCCCTGCAAATTTTGGAGCTATTCTAACACTTTGGAACCAATCTTATCTTGGTATAGCAAGAGCGAATGCTGCTTTTCAGGTAATTCCGGATGCTGTGAACAGAGGTATCCTTGACCAGGCTTTAGCAAACCGTTTAACGGGCGAAGCTTACTTTTTAAGAGGTACATTTTACTATTACCTGGCAGCATCTTTCGGAGGAGTTCCGCTGGAATTAAAACCTATCACCACCGGCTTAACACCAAGATCTACAAGAGATTCGGTTTTTATGCAGGTGGTTTCAGATATGCAGAATGCTGAAAAATTATTATTATCTAAAACACAGTTAGATGCAGGCGATTTGGGCCGGGCTACAAAAGGGGCAGCTTACGGTTATGAAGGTGCTGCACAAATGTGGTTAGGAAATTATAAAGGGGCATTAGATGCTTTTAATAATCCTGAACTAACTAATAACTATCATTTATTAAACAGCTTTGCAGATGTAAATGAATATGATCATCAAAACAACGATGAATCACTTTTTGAAATTCAGTTTTCAGCCACAGGTACCACACAGGATTGGGGAGGAAGCTGGAATCCGCCAGGCGGAGAAGTAGCATGGATAGACAGTTTTGATTGGCCGGTAGAAATTACTCAACAAGGCTATACTTATGGAAATCCAGCATTGTGGAACTCTTACCAGGTTGGTGACAGGCGCAAATATTTAACAATAGTAGGTCCAGGCGATAGCCTTCAAAGCCCTGGAATTGTTGCACACGTTGGAGGTATAAAAGGCTATATTCCGGTTGTTCAGGGATTTGCGAACGGCGATCCTGAATATACAGGTGATGATGGTAAAATTATAAATACAACCGGAACTAAAACAAGACCATGGTATTCATCTTCAAGTGATCGTACAGGATATTTTTGCACAAAAAAATGGAGAGATTATAATCTTACCGGAAATTATGGCCCTCAAAAGATTTTCGGTGATCAAAACCAGATTCTTTTACGTTATGCAGAAGTTTTATTAGACAGGGCTGAATGTAAGGTACGTACTGGTGATGTTTCCGGTGCTATGGCTGATTTAAAAATGGTAAGAGACAGGGCATGGGGTTTAAATAACAGCGGTACTGCTGCGCCTGCTGTAATGGCCGATAGTGCTAATTTTGATGGCACTCCCGGCCAGCCTATAACTGATCCTTTGCAAATGGTTTTAAGCGAATACCGGCATGAGCTTTCGGGTGAATATTCTGTTTTCTATGATCTTTGCAGGGCAGGCACTCAAACAGCAGTTGATTTTGTAAATAAAGTTAATGGTGCAGTTGCGGGCAGTTACAATCCTGTACCAAATCCGGCACCCGGCCCAACGCATGACGGTAAACAACATGGCTTGTATAATACAGCACTTTCACCAAATCATTGTATAATGCCAATACCACAAAGTGCGAGGGGGCTTAATCCAAACTTAACACAAAACCCGGGTTATTAAGAATATTAAAATTTTATAAAAAGGGTTTCCGCAAGAAGCCCTTTTTATTTTTAGATAGTTGTTCGCATCTTTACGGTTATTTATGAATGCAGAATATGAAGTTGTATAAATTATTATTTGCCTGCTGTATTTGCTGCGTGTTGTTTTCCTGCACAAATAAAAACACTCTTTTTCAGCAAATTTCTGTTGCGCATTCAGGCATTGATTTCAATAATAAAATAACTGAGAACGACAGCATTAATCCTTTAGATGTTGTAAATATTTATAACGGCGGCGGCGTTGGCATTGGTGATTTTAATAACGATGGGAAGCAAGATATTTTCTTCACAGGCAATATGGTACCCTGCAAGTTATATCTTGAATAAAGGCAATTTTGAGTTTGAAGATGTTACAGAAAAGGCAGGCGTTGGCGGCATGGGCCGGTGGGCAAGGGGCGTATCGGTTGTTGATATAAATAATGATGGGCTGCCTGATATTTATATCTGCAATACCATTTACAAAGATTCGCTTAGAAGGCGTAATATTTTATACATAAACCAGGGTGTTGATGATAACGGAATTCCGCATTTTAAAGATGAAGCTGCCGAATATGGTTTAGATATCAATGTTCAATCAACCATGGCAAGTTTTTTTGATTATGATAATGATGGAGATCTTGACATGTATCTTACCGTTAACGAAGCATCTAATGGTTATGATCAATCTGTTTTTCACCAGCGCACTGCTTCCAATCAAAAACCAAGCATTGGAAGATTATACCGTAATGATTGGGATCCTGTTTTAAAACATCCGGTGTTTCATGATGTTTCTGCACAAGCCGGAATGAAGTATGAAGGCTTTGGCCATTCTGCCACCATCTGCGATATTAATAATGATGGATGGAAAGACATTTATGTTTCAGATGATTTTATATCAAACAATATCCTTTATATAAATAATCATGATGGCACTTTTACAAACAGGGCAAAAGAATATTTTAAGCATACTTCTTTAAATTCTATGGGCCAGGATGTTACTGATATTAATAATGACGGGCTGCCTGATGTAATTGAATTGGATATGAGTCCGCAGGATAATCTTCGCAAGAAAATGATATCGGGCGCAAACAGTTATATTACTTATCAAAATTTTGATACTTATGGCTACCAATATCAATACGTACGCAATACTTTACAACTTAACCGCGGCCCTGCACTTACAGAAGGTGATAGCATCGCTGCTCCGGTTTTTAGTGATATTGGTTTTTTAAGCGGCATTGCACAAACCGATTGGAGCTGGACGCCGCTGGTAACAGATTTTGATAATGATAGTTATCGCGATATTATTATTACCAATGGTTTTCCGAAAGATGTAAGCGATCATGACTTTGCAAATTACCGCAGAGACGCCACTTTTCTTGCTCCAAAAAAAGATATTATAGCGCAGATACCGCAGATCAAAATTACATAACTATGCTTTTCATAACAACGGCAATTTAACGTTTACTGATGTTACCAATAGCTGGGGCTTGCCAACGCCAACTTTTTCAAACGGCGCAGCGTATGCAGATTTTGATAACGACGGATACATGGATGTTGTTATCAATAACATTAACGATAAAGCTTTATTATACCGCAATACAACCGGCGATAAAGATACGGCACAAACACATTTTTTGCAGATAAAATTTAAAGGCGGCCCGCAAAATATAAATGGTTTTGGTGCGGTTGCAACTATTTATTACGATCATAGTAAAAAACAGATGTATGATAATAATCCTTACCGCGGATATTTATCAACCATGCAAAACATAGCTCATTTTGGTTTGGGCAAAACAACAATGGTTGATTCTGTTGTAATACAATGGAACATCAACACAAAGCAAACCATCACGCATGTAAAATGCAATCAAATTATTACCGCAAATATTAAAGATGCAAAAAAGGTTTTTTATCAGCCACAATTAATCGACACAACATCTTTATTTAAAGAAGTAACAAAAACCGATAACATCAATTTTAAAAATAACGACATAGATTTTATAGATTTTAATATTCAAAAATTATTGCCTCATAAACTCTCAGAATATTCTCCGGCTTTGGCAACTGCAGATATTGACGGCAATGGTTTAGATGATATAATTATTGGCGGAAATTCTTTTAAACATGCACAAATTTTTTTACAGCAAGCCAATGGAAAATTTGTTCAGAAAGATTTGTTGCCTGGTACAAACACAAGCAATCGTTTGTATAAAGATGAAGGTATTTTATTGTTTGATGCAAATGGAGATGGCAAGCCCGATATATATATAACCAGCGGCGGATACCAGTATCAAACAGGCAGCGCATCTTACCAGGATCGTTTATACATTAATGATGGTAAAGGAAATTTTAAAGAAGATTCAACTGCCTTGCCGTTAAATTATACCAGCAAACTTTGCGTGCGTGCTTTTGATTATAATAATGATGGCAAGCTTGATTTATTTATATCAGGCCGCGTAGATCCATGGCATTATCCAAAACCTGTAAGCAGTTTTATTTTAAGAAACGATTCAAAAAATGGCAAAGCAAAATTTACTGATGTTACAGATGAAGTGGCGCCTGAATTAAAAAATATTGGTTTGGTGTGCGATGCATTATTTACAGATTTTGATGGCGATGGCAAAACCGATTTAATACTTGCCGGCGAATGGATGCCGGTAACTTTTTTAAAAAATATAAACGGCAAATTTAAAAACGTAACAGCATCAACAGGTATTGCAAATAAAACAGGTTGGTGGAACTCGATTGTTGCAGGAGATTTTCGCCACACCGGCCGAACAGATTATATTATTGGCAATGTTGGTTCAAATACTTTGTACCAGGCAAGCGATAAATATCCTGTTTATGTAACTGCAAAAGATTTTGATGCTAATGGAAATTATGATGCGGTTCCTTCGCTTTTTCTTCCGGATAGTAACGGCGAGAAAAAAGAATTTCCTGCGTTTGGAAGAGATGATATGATTAAAGAAATGATCAGCACCAAAAGAAGATTTCCAACCTACAGATCTTTTGGTTTGGCAACTATGGATAGTATAATAACACCGGCAATGCGTAAAAATGCTTTGCGCTTAAAAGCAAACACTCTGCAAAGTTGTTATTTGCGCAATGATGGCAACGGAAAATTTACCATGATTGCTTTGCCCTTGCTGGCGCAGGTTTCTGTTTTAAATGGAATGATTGCAGATGATTTTGATGGTGATGGAAATATGGATGTGTTGATGAGTGGCAACGATTATGGAACCGAAGTTTCTGTTGGCCGTTATGATGCATTTGATGGCTTGTTATTAAAAGGAGATGGTAAAGGAAATTTTCAGCCTTTATCTATTTTGCAAAGTGGCATTTATATTCCGGGAGATGGTAAAGCATTGGTGAAACTTACAGGTTCAGAAAATAAATATCTTGTTGCTGCAAGCCAGAATAAAGATGCGCTCAAACTATTTGCGCTAAGAAAAAATACAAAAATTATTAAAGCAAATCCGGATGATGTTTATGCCATCATTCATTATAAAAACGGAAGCATTCAAAAACAGGAATTTTATTACGGAAGTTCATTCTTATCTCAATCTTCAAGATTTTTAACGGTAAGTAAAAATGTTGTGAGCGTTTCTATCACCAACAATAAAAATCAAACGCGCTCCATTGATTTAACTAAATAAAAAAATTTTTACAACAATTTTGCACGGCTTGATTCACCGATTTTTAATTCAACCGGCAGCACTAAATCTTCATAATCTGTAACAGGCCGTTTAGATTCTATAGTTTTTATTAAAAGTTGCGCAGCTAATTTTCCCATGCGTTGTGCAGGTTGTTTTACTACAGTTAAAGAAGGGCATAATAAATCTGTTATGTCAAGATTGCTAAAGCCTGTTAAAGCAATTTCATCAGGTATTTTAATCTTATATTTTTTACAATAACTCAGGCAGGCAATTGTAAGCGGATCAGTAGATGCAAAAATTGCATCCGGCTTATTATCCTTACTAAATAATTCATGCAAAACATATTCTGCTTCATTGTTGTACATGCCATCATGCGGACAATATTTTATCAACGATTCATCAACGGCAATTCCATATTTTGAAAGTGCTTTTTTGTAGCCATCAAATCTTTTTGCGGTTATATATAAATTAGGCGGGCTTGAAATGAAAGCTATTTTACGATAATTATTTTTAAGCAAGTGCATTGTTAGCTCATAAGCGCCTTCTTCATTATCAATTGTTACCTTGTGGCCTTCCGGATGATTGTCAATAATCCTGTCAAAAAAAACAATCGGAAAACCTCTTTCCTGCAAATTGGTAAAGTGAGAATAATCGGCTGTTTCAGCAGACACAGAAACAAGACAACCATCAATTGATCTTGATGCTAAAAAACCGGTGTTATTTATTTCGTTGTTATAACTTTCAAAGCTCTGCGTAATTATTACGTTATATCCAAAGTTGCTTGCAACACATTCAATGCCGTCAATCACCTGAGAAAAAAAATTGTTTGAAATTGCAGGCACAATAATGCCAATTGATTTACTTTTTTTTGCCTTTAAACTTAATGCAATCGGGTTAGGCCTGTAGTTAATATTTTTTGCATAATCAACAACCAGTTGTTTGGTTGATTCGCTTATTTCATAACTGTCTCTTAAAGCTCTGCTAACGGTAGAAGTAGAAATTCCAAGGGCTTTTGCAATGTCTTTTATGGTGGCAGCTTCAAATCTCATATAGCTTAATTTTGGGGGCGTCGTTAATAAGTTGTAATATATTCTCTTCTAACTTAAAAAAACAGGTTTATGTAAAAAGAGTATTCGTTATTGTTATAAATTGATTAGAATTATTTATGCGATGGCAACGTTTGCGTAAATAAACATTAAACTATCATCAGGCTTAATTAAATATAATGTTACACTTGCTTAACGCTGGCTTGCTATTATGTTTGAATGTAAATAGATTTTGCTTTGCAATTAAATAAAAACAATCTTTCTGCAATAAAAAATGCCTTTGTAAGCATGCCGCAGGAATATGAATTTTCACTTCCTGAAAAAGTTTTGCAGTTTGGCACCGGTGTTTTATTGCGTGGGCTGCCGGATTATTTTATAAGCAATGCTAACCGCAAAAAAATTTTCAATGGCAAGAATTGTTGTTATTAAATCAACTGAAGGCGGAGATGTAAGCAATTTTATTAAACAGGATTATTTATTTACGCAATCGCTGAAAGGCATTCATCAAAATAAAGCACAGCAATTTTTTTTTATAAATGCGGCAATCAGTAAAGTGCTTGTTGCAAAAAACGAATGGCAGAAAATTTTGCAATGTGCTGCGCAACCTGAAATTGAAATCATCATTTCAAACACAACAGAGGTTGGAATTGTTTTAGATGAAACAGATAATATTCATCTAAATCCGCCAAAAAGTTTTCCTGGAAAACTGCTTTCATTTTTATATGAACGATATAAAATTTTTGAAGGAAATACTGAAAACGGTTTCATAATTATCGCAACAGAATTAATTATTGATAATGCCATCAAGCTTAAAAATATTTTGATTGAACTCGCAAAAATTAACCAACTTGAAAATAATTTTATTGAGTGGTTAATAACAGCAAACGATTTTTGTAATTCACTTGTTGACAGGATTGTTTCTGCTGCAAATAATAAAACAGAAGATTTTTTTTATGATGATGAATTGGCAATTGAAAGCGAGTTGTATGGTTTGTGGGCAATTGAAACAGCATCAGCAAAAACAAAAAATAAGCTTTCATTTTCACTGGCTAATGATGGCATTGTTATAACCGGAAATATTAAAAAATTCAGAGAGCTTAAATTAAGATTGCTGAATGCGCCACACAGTTTTTCCTGCGCATTGGCTTTATTGTATGGTTTTAAATTTGTAAATGCAACCATGCAAAATGTTGTGTTTAAAAGCTTTTTAAAGCAGTTAATGTACAATGAAATTATACCCTGCATTATTGATGAAGATATTTCAACAAAAGAAGCAGAAGCTTTTGCGGAAACTGTTTTGAACCGTTTTTTAAATCCGTATATTCATCATCAATGGTATTCTATAACAACGCAATTCACCGGTAAAATAAAAGAGCGTTGCGTGCCATTAGTATGCAGGCATTACCAAATTTCAAATCATCCGCCGCAAAAAATGGCTTTAGGTTTCGCAGCTTATTTATTGTTTATGAAAACAGAATTTGAAGATGAAAAATATTACAGGAAAATAAATGAAAACAATTATTTGCTTCAGGATGTTAAAGCGCAAAAATTGTATGCTTCATGGCAATTGAAAGATGTTGATGAAGTTGTAAAAGCAGCGCTTTCAGATAAAGAATTATGGTTACACGATTTAAATAATTTACCTGGTTTTAATACTGCCGTAATATCTTACATAAAAAAAATCGAACAAGGGATTTCTCTTTCAGAATTAATCAACGAATAGGCAATTGATGAAACAATTTTTAGATGAAAATTTTTTATTGTATTCAGATACAGCAATAGAATTGTATCATCAATATGCATCGCAAATGCCGTTGATAGATTATCATTCGCATCTTTCTCCTCAGCAAATTGCTGATGACATTCAGTTTGAAAATATAACGCAGGCATGGCTTTATGGCGATCATTATAAATGGCGTGCCATGCGCACAAACGGTGTTGCAGAAGATTATTGCACAGGCAAAAAAAATGATTACGAAAAATTTGAAAAATGGGCTTCAACCGTGCCATACACATTGCGAAATCCATTGTATCATTGGACGCATCTTGAGCTGCAGCGCTATTTTAATATCAATGAAATTTTGAACGAAAAAACAGCAGCAGAAATTTTTGAAACATCAAATCAATTACTCAGCACAAAAGAATATTCAACCAGAAATCTTTTGCGCAAAATGCATGTACAACTTGTATGCACAACAGATGATCCGGTTGATTCACTTCAACACCATAAAAAAATAAAACAAGATGATTTTGAAATAAAAGTGTTGCCTGCATTTCGTCCGGATAATGCAATGGATGTTTCAGATGCAAAATTATTTTGCACTTATATTAAAAAGCTTGAGCAGGCTGCTGATACATCCATAAAAAATTTTGATGATTATCTCGCAGCCTTAAAAAATCGTCATGATTTTTTTCACAACTGCGGTTGCAGGTTAAGCGATCATGGCCTCGAAAAAATATTTATTACAGATTTTACACAAAAAGAAATTGAATCTATTTTCAGCCATCTATTGCTGAAAGAAAATATAAGCGAATTACAGGTACACAAATTTAAAAGCGCAATGTTGTTGCATTTTGCTGAATGGGATTTTGAAAAAGCCTGGGTGCAGCAATTTCATTTAGGTGCTATGCGCAACAACAATACGCGAATGATGCACATGCTTGGCGCTGATACCGGCTGGGATTCTATCGGCGATTTTTCGCAGGCAAAATCACTCGCAATGTTTTTAAATAAACTTGATAAAAAAAATAAACTTGCCAAAACAATCATTTATAATCTTAATCCTGCAGATAATGAAGTAATGGCTTCGATGATTGGAAATTTTAATGATGGTTCTGTTGCAGGCAAAATTCAATGGGGCGCTGCATGGTGGTTTTTAGATCAGAAAGATGGCATCACAAAACAATTGAATGCACTTTCTAACATGAGTTTAATCAGCCGTTTTATTGGAATGATAACTGACTCAAGAAGTTTTCTTTCTTTTCCGCGTCATGAATATTTCAGACGCATTCTTTGTAATCTTTTTGGAGAAGAAATTGAAAAAGGTGAATTGCCAAACGATATTAAATGGACTGGAAAAATTATTCGGGATATATGTTATTACAACGCAGAAAATTATTTTAATTTTTAAACGAATTAAAAGCTGCATGTTTATAAGCAATGATTAAAGCGAAACAACATAACATCCTTTTAAATAAACAAAAAACAGGCAATTACCGCTGGACGGTTTGCGCATTAATATTTTTTGCAACAACCATAAATTATTTAGACAGGGCAGTAATAAGTTTATTAAAGCCTGATCTTGAAAAAAGTTTCAACTGGTCAGAAATTGATTATTCAAACATTGTAATTGCTTTTCAGCTATCGTATGCAATTGGTTTGGCCGGCGCAGGAAAACTTATTGATAAGCTTGGAACACGCATAGGCTACGCTTTATCCACCGCTTTGTGGAGCATAGCATCCATTGCACATGCATTTGTAAAAAGCACTTTTGGTTTTATAGCTGCACGCTCTTTTTTAGGCATAACAGAAGCGGGCAATTTTCCTTCAGCCATTAAAAGCGTAGCCGAATGGTTTCCTAAAAAAGAAAGAGCATTGGCAACAGGAATTTTTAACTCAGGCGCAAATATGGGCGCAATTGCTGCACCTTTAATTGTGCCTTTTATAGCAGCAAAATTTGGCTGGCAATATGCATTTATTGTTACGGGCTCCATAGGTTTTGTTTGGTTAATTTTATGGCTGCTGATTTATAAATTACCGCATAAACATAAAAATTTAAGCAGCGCAGAATTTGAATACATTCATGCAGATGAAGATGAAAATAATGCTGTTGAAACAACGCCTTCCAAAGCATTTCGGTTTTTACGTTTCAGGCAAACATGGGCTTTTATTATCGGCAAATTTCTTACAGATCCAATTTGGTGGTTTTATCTTTTTTGGCTGCCGGCTTTTTTAAAAGCACAATACAATATGCAAGGCACCGCCATTTCATTTCCTGTTGCACTTGTTTATACAATGGCAGCCGTTGGAAGCATAGCCGGCGGCTGGCTTCCATTCAAACTCATCAAACAATCGTGGCCTGTTTTTCGTGCACGCAAAACATCCATGTTCGTGTATGCATTGCTTGCATTACCGGTAATATTTGCACAATACCTTGGCAGCAAAAATTTATGGTTTGCTATAATAATTATCGGCCTGGCTTGTGCGGCACACCAGGCATGGAGCGCAAATATTTTTACAACAGTAAGCGATATATTTCCTAAGAAAATGGTGGCAAGTGTTACAGGAATAGGAGGCATGGCCGGCGCACTTGGCGGAATGTTGATTGCTGGTGTTGCAGGCGAATTGTTTCAGCATTATAAACAACAAAACAATATAGAAACAGGTTATTTTATTATGTTCATTATTTGCGGAACAGCTTATATAATTGCGTGGTTAATTATGCATTTGCTTGTTCCAAAAATGAAAACGGTTAAAATATAAAGTTTAAAGAAGAATATTTTGGTAACCAGCTTCAGTGTTGCAATTGAACTTCGTTGCGTCGCAACACTTGTGCTGCAACGCCGTGAGCAACAATAAAACCAAACATCATACACAATACAAGCATCATGAAACATTATTCAGCACTTTTAATTTCATTCATTGTTTTTACTTCTTCATTCACTCAGCCATTTCAACCGGTAAATAAAAATGCTTCGCCCGAAGCAAAAAAATTATTGAGTTATTTATACAGCATTAATGGCAAATACATTTTAAGCGGCGAGCATGGCGATGAACGCTGGCTTGATACCGTAAAAAATATTACCGGAAAATATCCCGCAGTTTGGGGTAACGATTTTATTTGGTCTGGAACAAAAGACCGCGGCCAGGAAGTGGTTGATGATGCCATTAAAAAATATAAAGAAGGTTTTATTATTACTTTAATGTGGCACCAGGGCAGGCCAATCGATAACCCGCCTTACGGATGGAAAGAAAGTGTACAGGCAAAATTAACAGATGATCAATGGAAAGAACTTACAACCGAAGGAACGGATTTGAATAAAAGATGGCTTGCGCAAATTGATGTTGTTGCCGGTTATTTAAAACAATTAGATAGCGCACATATTCCAATTCTTTGGCGGCCGTATCATGAAATGAATGGCGTTTGGTTTTGGTGGGGAGATAAGAAAGGTAAAGATGGAATTCAAAAATTATGGAAGATGATGTATGATCGTTATACAAATCATTTTCATTTAAATAATTTATTGTGGGTTTGGGGCGCAAACGGGCCGAGAGATATTCCAGGTGATGAAGCGTATGCATACAAAGATTTTTATCCGGGCAATGATTATGTTGATGTGTTGGGCGCTGATGTTTATCACATGGATTATGAACAAAAAGATTACAATGAATTGCTTGATGTTGCCAAAGGAAAATTAATTGCATTAACTGAATGCGGTGAATTGCCAAGTGTTACCATTTTACAGGCACAACCAAAATGGAGTTGGTTTTTAGTATGGAATAATTTTATAAACGAGCCTTCAAACAGCAAAGAAAAAGTAAATGAAATTTATAGTTTGCCGCAAGTATTAACGCATGATGAAGTAAAGTATTGACCTTAGAGCTATTTGTTATCGCAGTTAAAAAAAAATTGTAGCCATCAAAGTCCCGAGACATCAAATTTGTCAATAAAATCTTAGTGCATTGCGTCTTTGTGGAAAAAAAATAATACAATGAAAAAACTATAATTATCATCATTCTCTTTTCATCTTTTCAATTGCATGCGCAACAAAAACAAATGCATTTGAATGATAAAGATTATCTGCAATACCAGGGTGTAAATGTAATGCTTGCATGGGATTTTTATCCTGAAGGCCACCAGGGCGGCGTTGGTGTAATTCAAAACGGAGAGCGTGTTGCAACCAATGGCGATATCCGATTGAATCCAACACCCGGCCAGTGGCAACCGATACCAAAAGTTGGCAAACGCATGGTTGATAAAAAAACAGGAACCATTAGTGTGCACATGGAATATCCGAATGAAGAAATTGACCGCAAAGGTTTTAATCCTATTATTTATCCTGATCTGAAATTCAGTTATACCATTCATGTTGTGCCTGCAGGAAAAGCATTTAAAATTATTGTTGATCTGGATAGCACGTTGCCTGATGACTGGATTGGCAAAGTGGGTTTCAATTTTGAGTTGTTGCCTTCAATTTTGTTTGGAAAATCTTATTATATGGATTCATCAGTTTGGTATTTTTCCGCGACAGGCAAATGACCAAAATTATATAGATGAAGAAGGTGAAACGCAGGTAACACCAATGGCAACAGGCAACAAATTAACCATTGCGCCGGAAAGCGCTCAACAAAGAATGACTATTGAAAATCTGAATGGAAATGACTTGCAATTATTAGATGGAAGAGGCAAATATAACAATGGCTGGTTTGTTGTTCGTTCGCTTATTCAAAAAGGAAAAACAAAAAACGCAATTGAATGGCTGGTTACGCCACATGCAATTGAAGGCTGGATGTCATCGCCGGTTGTGCAGGTTTCGCAGGTTGGCTATCATCCATCACAACAAAAAATTGCGGTGATTGAATTGGATGCAAATGATAAAAGAAAATTCAACTGCATCGCTGTTGCGTGTGAATGAAAATGGTGGCTTTGAAAAGCTTTACAATCATCAACCAAAAGATTGGGGAAATTTTTTGCGTTATCATTATTTACAATTTGATTTTACGCAAATAAAAAAGCCGGGAATGTATGTGGTGAAGTATGGAAACGATACAACAAATGTTTTTCAAATCAGCGATAGTGTTTTTGCAGAAAATGTGTGGCAGCCAACGCTTGAATATTTTTTGCCGGTACAAATGTGCCACATGCGTGTGAATGATAAATATCGTGTATGGCATGGCTTCTGTCACATGGATGATGCACGCATGGCGCCAACAGATTCAGATCATTTTGATGGATATATTCAAGGCGCATCAACACTTACAAAATATAAAAGCGGCGAAACAGTGCCCGGTTTAAATGGTGGCGGATGGCATGATGCCGGTGATTTTGATTTGCGTGTTGAATCGCAGTCGGAAACAGTTTATGGATTAACGCTGGCGTATGAAACATTTGATGTGAAGTATGATAACACAAGCATCAATCAGCAAACGCATGTTGTAGAAATTCAGCAGCCTGATGGCAAGCCAGATGTATTGCAGCAAATTGAACATGGCTTGTTATCTATTGTTGGCGGTTATAAAAGTATGGGCAGATTTTATCGCGGCATTATTGAACCAACAATGCGGCAATACACAACGCTGGGCGATCCGGCAAATATCACCGATAATAAATTTTATAATGATGTAAAATCAAGTGATAGAACAACTGCTGTTGGCTTGCCAAACTCGCCTGATGACCGTTGGGTTTTTACAGAAGATAATCCCGGCAGAAGTTTGGAAGTAGCTGCTGCATTGGCTGCTGCAAATCGAGTGATGAAAGGTTATAATGATTCTTTGGCTGATGATTGTTTAAACATTGCACAACAGGTTTGGAATAATACAAAAGAAAAATATGCTGGTCAGAAAATTGAATTGGCAACTGAATTATACATCACAACAAAAGATAAAAAGTATGCTGATTTTTTAGTTGCAAATAAAGATGTGATTGCGAAACAAATTAATAATTATGGTTGGGTTGTTGGACGCGTGTTGCCGATGATTAATGATGCATCGTTTACCAATGACTATTACTAAGTGCAGTAAAAATTTTGTTTGATACCATTAAAGCGCAAGCAAAAGAAACGCCTTATGAAGTTCCATACAAACCAAATATTTGGGGCGCAGGTTGGGATATTCAGCACTTTGGTTATAAACAATATTTTTTGCATGCAGCATTTCCAAAAATTGTTACGGATGATTATATGCTCGCAGCCTTGAATTTTATTTTAGGTTGTCATCCGGGAGATAACACAGCATCATTTGCATCCGGTGTTGGTGCGCATTCGATGATTCCGGGATATGGTTTTAATCGTGCAGACTGGTCTTATATTCCGGGCGGCGTTTCATCGGGCACGGCATTAATTCGTCCCGATTTCCCTGAATTGTTAGCCTTTCCATTTTTATGGCAGCAAGGTGAATATGTTTTAGGCGGCGGCACAACAGATTATTTGTTTTTGGTACTGGCAGCGAATAAAGTTTTGAATGAAAAGTAACTGAATAATGTTTGATCAATAATCAACATCATAAATACCTTTCACATAAATCTGTTTAAAAAATAACAGGAGAAACTTACCTTCAACCTTTAATTTTTACTTTGAATATTTAAATTGAATGACGCTTACCGACTCGTTTAACCTTGCTTACCGCACCGTGCGCAGCAATAAATTACGCACCGGAATTACTGTGGCCATTATTGCTTTTGGTATTATGGCATTGATAGGAATTATTACTGCCATACAATCGATGAATGAAGGTTTGCGCGACAGCTTTTCTACCATGGGCGCTAACGGTTTTACCATTTCTTATAAAGAACGTTTTCGTTTTAATGATGATAACGATAATCAAAAAGTTGATAAAACCAAAAAAGCAAAAAAATCAAATCTTAATAAATATATCCAGTTATACGAGGCCGAAGCATTTAAGCAAAAATATCATTACCCTGCAATTGTAAGTATTTCTTTAGGCGGTTTTGGTAATTATGAAGTTCATTATAAAGATAAAAAAACCAATCCTAATGTGCGCATGAATGGTGGTGATGAAAATTATCTTGCCGTTAATGGTTTTACTATTGAAGCCGGAAGAAATCTTACGCCGCTTGATGTGCAATCGGGCCGCAATGTTTGTATGATCGGCAGCGATGTTGCCACTAAATTATTTGGCCAGTTTAAAGATAATGCGGTTGATAAAATGATTGATGTTGGCGGCACGCCTTACCTTGTAATTGCTGTATTAAAATCGAAGGGATCAAGTGCCATGCTGCGTGCAGATAACGTGATAATTACATCATACAATAATGTGAGAAGAACAGGTTTTGGAAGCAACTCGTTTGTAATTGGTGTGCTTGCAAAAGATATATCGCAAATTGATGGTGCTGTAAATGAAGCCACCGCTGTTTTTAGAAATGTACGCAAATTAACACCTACCGATGATGATAACTTTGTTATTGAAAAAAGTGATAAGCTGGCAACTACCTTTATTGGTTTATTAAGCAGCATTCAGGGTGCTGCCGGCGCAATTGGTTTAATTACATTAATAGGCGCCGCCATTGGTTTAATGAATATTATGCTGGTTGCTGTAAACGAACGCACAAGAGAAGTTGGATTGATAAAGGCATTGGGTGGCAAACGAAAAAATATTCGCCAGCAGTTTTTATTTGAATCATTAATTATTAGTTTACTTGGTGCATTATTTGGCATTATACTCGGCGTAATAATCGGTAATATATTTGCGTTGTTGCTGCACGCAGGTTTTACAATACCATGGGCATGGGTAATTGCAGGTATATTAATTTGTTCAGGTGTTGGTTTGCTTGCCGGTATCTGGCCTGCAGTAAAAGCATCAAAATTAAACCCGATTATTGCATTGCGGTACGAGTGATTTGTTATGAATTAATATGCAATCTTCCTAAAAAAATTCCGATACCAAACACAATTGCACCGCCAACAATTACCTGCAATAAAGTTTTAACCAGCGGAGTTCTCATGTATTTATATCGAATAAATGCGATGCTTATTAACTCAAAAATTACTACTATATAAGCTGTATGTAAGGCAATATTAATGTTCGAGATTAAAAATGGAAACGTATGCAGCATTCCACCAATGCAAGTTCCTAACGCTGTGATGGAACCGCGGGTTATTGGATTTCCGCGGCCTGTTACTTTTCCGTCATCAGATAAAGCTTCCGCCAAACCCATGCTTATGCCTGCACCTAACGATGCGGCCAATCCAACATAAAATGCTTTCAACGAAACATCCGTTAATCCTGCTGCCGCAAAAATGGGCGCCAGTGTTGATACTGAACCATCCATCAAACCAAGCAACGCAGGCTGCACTTTTTGTATAACAAATTTGTGATCGTAATTTTCAGAATGCACGGGCATAATACTTATAAATTAAGGCTCAAATTAACGCTTTCTCTTTCACTAAATTTGCATATAGATCCTAATCAATTACTTTTGCATGGTTTTAAACGCTTGCTTTTAACCAACCTAATATTTGAAAACTAATTACAATGGCAGATATTTTTGAAAGACTTATTAAGTATTATGGCCCTCTTGGTGAGCATCGCACCCGGGCACATGGATATTATGCTTTTCCAAAATTAGAAGGCGAAATCAGTAACCGCATGCAATTTCGCGGAAAAGAAGTAATTGTATGGAGTTTGAATAATTATCTTGGTTTGGCAAACCATCCTGAAGTGCGCAAAACAGATGCAGAAGCAAGTGCAAAGTATGGTTTAGCATATCCTATGGGTGCCCGCATGATGAGCGGCAACAGCAATTATCATGAACAGCTTGAAAAAGAATTGGCTGAATTTGAAAAGAAGGAAGATGCCATTCTTTTAAACTATGGTTACCAGGGAATAATGAGTGCGATTGATACATTATGCGGCAGGCATGATGTAATAGTGTATGATGCAGAATCTCATGCCTGCATTATTGATGGTTTGCGTTTACACACCGGCCACAGGTATGTTTATCGCCATAATGATGTGGAAGATTGCGAAAAACAATTGCAACGTGCAACTGCATTAATTGAAAAGCAGAAACAGGGTGGTATTTTGGTTATTACCGAAGGCGTGTTTGGTATGGCCGGTGACCAGGGCAAGCTAAAAGAAATTTGCGCTTTAAAAAACAAATATGAGTTTAGATTATTGGTAGATGATGCACATGGTTTTGGAACGCTGGGACAAACAGGTTCCGGAGCAGGAGAGGAGCAAGGTTGCCAGGATGAAATTGATTTATATTTTTCAACGTTTGCAAAATCGATGGCTTCAATTGGTGCATTTATAGCAGGCCAAAAGATGATAATTGATTTTATTCGCTACAACATCCGCTCGCAAATATTTGCCAAAAGTTTGCCCATGCCGTATGTAGTTGGTAATTTGAAAAGATTAGAAATGCTTCGTTCTATGCCGCAGCTTAAAGAAAAACTTTGGAAGAATGCGCTGCAGTTACAAAACGGTTTAAAAGAAAGAGGTTTTGATATTGGAAAAACAGATTCTGTTGTTACACCGGTTTATATGAAAGGCGGCATACCTGAGGCAACAGCAATTGTTACTGACCTTCGTGAAAATTATGGAATATTCTGTTCGATTGTTGTGTACCCGGTAATTCCGAAAGGCCATATAATTTATCGTTTAATACCAACAGCCGCACACACAGATAAAGATATTGAAGCAACCTTAAATGCTTTCAGTGAAACAAAAGAAAAGTTAGATGCCGGTGCTTATAAAGTAGAAGATATTGTAGCTATGGCTGAATCAAGATAAAAAATTGTATAAGTACTTATATAATTTACTTATAAAAAAAGCAGGAAGTTTTCACTCCCTGCTTTTTTTATTCTTTGCTTTAAAACAACTATTCTTCTTCATCAAAGTTCATCGCTTCACGTGTTGTTGCCAGCAATTCATATTCTTCTTTATTTCCTACAATCATATTTTCAAATTCACGCAATCCGCTGCCTGCAGGAATTAAATGGCCTGTAATTACATTTTCTTTCAAGCCAAGCATATCATCGCTCTTGCCCTGTATGGCTGCAGAACTTAATACTTTAGTTGTTTCCTGGAATGATGCGGCTGATATCCAGCTTTGCACGCCAAGAGACGCTTTTGTAATACCAAGCAAAACAGGTTTTGCTGTGGCCGGTTCTGCATCTCTTACTTCAACCAGCTTTTTATCTGAACGGCGCAAAGCAGAATTTTCTTCTCTTAATTCGCGCAGTGAAATTATTTGTCCTGAACGAAGTTTAGTGCTTTCACCTGAATCTGTTACCACTTTCTTATCAAACATGCGGTCATTTTCTTCATTAAAATCAAACCTGTCTTCCAAATCTTCTTCCAAAAATTTACTATCGCCGGCATCAACAATTTCTACTTTTTTCATCATCTGGCGAACGATAACTTCAATGTGCTTATCGTTAATGCGCACACCTTGTAAACGGTAAACTTCCTGAATTTCATTCACCACATATTCCTGCACTGCAAAAGGCCCTTTTATTGAAAGAATATCTGCAGGTGCAGTCTGGCCATCACTTAAAGGCGTTCCTGCTTTTACAAAATCGCCATCCTGAACAAGAATTTGCCTTGTAAGCGGAACAAGATATTTTTTAATGATGCCATCTCTTGCTTCAACAATTATCTCCCTGTTACCACGCTTTACATTTCCAAAAGCAACCACGCCATCAATTTCAGAAACAATTGCAGGATTGCTTGGGTTTCGTGCTTCAAATAATTCTGTTACGCGTGGAAGACCACCGGTAATATCGCCTGATTTACGCAAGGTTCTTGGAATTTTTACAATTACCTCGCCCGCATTTACATCATCGCCTTCTTCAAGAATTAAACGGCTGCCAACGGGAAGTTGTAAGATTTTGTTTCTTTGCCTTCTACAATAATGGAAGGAATTTTTGTTTTATCTTTTGATTCAATAACCACTTTATCACGATGGCCGGTTTGTTCATCTGCTTCTTCGCGGAATGTAAAACCTTCAATAACACTTTCAAATTTTATAGCACCTGCAATTTCTGCAACAACCACATTATTGAACGGATCCCACGTACAAATCAGTATCACCTTTCTTCACCTTCTGTCCATCTTTTACATTCAAGTATTGCACCGTAAGGAATGTTGTTGGTGATGAGCAAGCGATCATTCTTCACATCCATAATTCTTACTTCACCTGTACGGCCAATAACCACCTGTATTTTATTGCCTTCGTTGTTTGAGTGCTGCAACAGAACGCAAACCATCAAACTGAACGGTGCCATCAAATTTGGCAGTCAATGCAGATTCAATTGAAGCAGCACCTGCAACACCACCCACGTGGAAGGTACGCAAGGTTAACTGTGTACCTGGCTCACCAATAGATTGCGCAGCGATAATTCCTACCGCATCGCCTTTTTGAGCGAGGTAACCTGTTGCAAGATTTTTACCATAACATTTTACACAAACGCCACGTTTGCTTTCGCAGGTAAGCACAGAACGGATTTCAACAGTTTCAATTCCTGAATTCTTCAATTTGCTTGGCAATATCAGAAGATATTTCTTCACCTGCTTTTATAATTAATTCATCTGTTATGCGGATCATATACATCATGTAAAGAAGTACGGCCCATGATGCGATCAGCGAATGGTTCAATAATATCTTCATTATCTTTTAATGCAGATGTTGCAATGCCACGCAACGTGCCGCAGTCTTCTTCAGTAATAACCACATCCTGCGCAACGTCAACCAAACGGCGGGTTAAATAACCGGCATCAGCTGTTTTCAAAGCCGTATCGGCCAAACCTTTACGTGCACCGTGTGTTGAAATGAAATAATCCAACACATTTAATCCGCCTTTAAAGTTTGAAAGAATTGGATTTTCAATTACTTCAGAACCAGTTGAACCACTCTTTCGCGGTTTTGCCATCAATCCTCTGATACCCGCCAACTGTTTTACCTGCTGCTTTAGCAACCACGGGCACCAGAATCAAGCATCATATAAACAGAATTAAATCCTTGTTTATCAGTTGCCATTTCATGAATGAGTGTTTCTGTAATGCGCATATCCACACGGCTCCAGATATCAATAACCTGGTTGTATCTTTCGTTGTTGGTAATAAAACCCATGTTGTAGCTTTCCCAAACTTCTTCAACTTCAACCTTAGCGTTTTCAATCATTTCATTTCTTACATCAGGAATAATTAGATCATTAACGCTGAAACTAATCCACCGCGGAAAGCCATTCGAAAACCAAGGGTTTTAATATCATCAAGAAATTTAGCAGTCTTTGGAACGTCTGTAATTTTAATAATATCACCAATAATTTCGCGAAGATTTTTCTTGGTTAAGCAATGCATTTATATATCCAACTTCTTTTGGAACATGCTGGTTAAACATTACACGGCCAACAGTTGTTTCAATTAATTTCTTAACCAATTCGCCATTCTTCTCACGAATTTCGTACGCACTTTTACGTGTGCATGAAGATCAACTTGTTCCTTCATTGTAGGCAATCATTACTTCTTCCAGATTATAAAACAGCTTTGCCTTCACCTTTTACCATTCCTTCAGGCGTGCCTTTTTTACCCTTGGTGATGTAGTAAAGACCCAAGCACCATGTCCTGTGAAGGAAGCGTGATTGGCGTACCATTTTGCGGGTTAAGAATGTTGTGAGAAGAAAGCATTAATAACTGCGCTTCTAGAATAGCAGCGTTGCTTAACGGAACGTGAACGGCCATCTGGTCACCATCAAAATCCGCGTTGAAAGCCGTTGTTACCAATGGATGCAACTGTATGGCTTTGCCTTCAACCAATTTCGGCTGAAATGCCTGGATTGATAAACGGTGCAACGTTGGCGCACGGTTTAACATTACCGGGTGGCCATTCAATATATTTTCAAGAATATCCCAAACGATAGCATCTTTTTTGTCAACTAATTTCTTGGCAGATTTTACTGTTTTTACAATACCTCTTTCAATTAATTTTCGGATGATAAATGGCTTGAATAATTCAGCAGCCATATCTTTTGGCAAACCGCATTCGTGCATTTTTAATTCCGGGCCTACCACAATAACAGAACGGCCAGAATAATCAACACGCTTACCTAACAGGTTTTGACGGAAACGGCCTTGTTTACCTTTTAAACACATCATGAAAGATTTCAATGCACGTCCGCCTTCTGCTTTAACAGCATTTGATTTTACGTGAGTTATCAAACAAGCTGTCAACCGCTTCCTGCAGCATACGTTTTTCATTACGAAGAATTACTTCCGGCGCTTTAATTTCCAACAATCGTTTTAAACGATTGTTTCGGATGATAACACGGCGATATAAATCGTTCAAATCAGAAGATGCAAAACGGCCGCCATCCAAAGGAACTAACGGACGAAGTTCAGGCGGAATAACCGGAATATATTGCATCACCATCCATTCCGGACGGTTGCTGATTCGTGTGCTGGCATCGCGGAAAGCTTCCACAACACTTAAACGCTTTAAAGCATCTGCTTTACGCTGCTGCGAAGTTTCGTTAGCGGCAGAATTCTAAAGTAAAGCTTAATTCATCCAATCTGAATGCGTGCAAGCAAATCATGCACTGCTTCTGCACCCATTTTTGCAATAAATTTCTGCGGATCTTCGTCCGGCAGGTATTGATTGTCTTTTGGAAGATTATCAATTATATCCAAATATTCTTCTTCGGTTAAAAGATCGCCGGTTTGCAAGCCTTTATCTTCACGCATACCGGACTGAATTACCGCGTATCTTTCATAATACACAATACTTTCAAGCTTTTTAGAGCTTATGCCAAGCAAATAACCAATTTTATTTGGAAGGCTTTTAAAGTACCAGATATGCACTACCGGAACCACCAGTTTAATATGCCCCATTCTTTCGCGGCGCACTTTTTTTTCAGTAACTTCAACACCGCAACGGTCGCAAACAATGCCTTTATAACGAATTCGTTTATATTTACCGCAGGCACATTCGTAATCTTTAACCGGACCAAAAATGCGTTCGCAAAACAAACCATCGCGTTCTGGTTTGTAAGTGCGGTAATTAATTGTTTCAGGTTTTAAAACTTCACCAAAGCTGCGCTCAAAAATACTATCGGGCGAGGCAAGACCAATAGTAATTTTTGAAAAGTTGGCTTTGGGACGATTTTCTTTTTTAATAGCCATATTGAAATTTCAATTTTTAAAATTAATTTTTTGGGTTACCGGCTTCAGTATTTCATGGCATCACGGTTGCGTCGCAACACTGCAACTGCATAAACATTATTCAGCAATAAGTGAATTACAATGAATGTTTTGTGATGATGTAAAAGTGAAAAGTGAAAGGCGGTTCAATGCTCCAAAAAACATAAGTCGGCAAAGGTAATGCAATTTCCATAAAAAAATTGTATAAAACTTATTAAATTCAATAAAAAACTACTAAGTTTCGCGGGAAACGAATCAACAGATAATCTTGCAACATTAAATTTTGCACTTTATGCCGGCATTTATAATTTCCACAACAGTTGATTACATTTGAATTATAATTAAATAATTACCATGAAAAGAAAAATTATAATTCTTGCGGTATGCGCTATTATATCTGTATCCTACGTTTCCGCACAGGATATTACCGGGCATTGGACGGGAAAAATTTTAGACCAATATAATATTGCTTACGACTTTCAGGTGCATGGCGATACATTAACCGGTAAAGACACGCATCCGGATGGTTCCGTTTCTGACATCAGTAATGGAAAAATTAATGCAGATACACTTTCATTTGATGTGCCGATACAGGGCACACTTACACATGTTACCGGCAAGCTGCATGATGGCATTATAACCTTAAGTTTTTCTGCGCAGGGATATGATCTAACTGCCGATTTACGGAAAGGTGAAATGAAGCAGTGAAGAACATCAATCGTAAAGGGAAAATTAGCTTGCTACCTCGCCTTCATTACTTACTTTAAATAAATTCAGGATTTCATGCTGCACATATAACCACTGCTATAAAAACGCTGCTGCGACAGCACACCAACAAAGGCCTTAAGAATTGCCGGTAATAAATCACTACTTTTATATTCTAATAAAAAAATCACTGATATGAAAAAAATGATTAACGCAAAGCTACTTTTAACGTTGTTCGCATTGTTTCTTACAACACTTATTTGGTCACAGGAAGATAAATCAAAAAGACCAAGCCCGCCTGCAACTGCCACCGGCACTGTTAATGGCGCCACCATTACTATTGATTACAGCAGCCCTGGTGTAAAAGGAAGAAAGATATGGGGAGGCCTGGTGCCTTACGATAAGGTTTGGCGGGCAGGTGCCAACGAAGCCACTTTATTTACAACCAGTAAAGACATACTGGTGGAAGGTAAAAAGCTACCTGCCGGAAAATATAGTTTATACGCTATTCCTGGTGAAAAAGATTGGATAATTATCTTTAATTCAAAAACCGGTCAATGGGGTGTAAAGGATGATGAAAGCACTACTGAAGAACCTGCCAATGATGTATTAAGGGTAACTGTAAAACCCGAAAAATCAACGGCCTTTAATGAACGGATGAAATTTGTAATAGGCGGAAAAGGTTTTGCGCTTGAATGGGAAAATCTTAGAGTACCTGTTTCAATAAAATAATCACTTTTAGGCTGCTCTGTCTCAAACCCTTTGTTGATGACAAAGTCAAATGCTGCAACACATGAGCATTGTTATGAAGATTAGGCTGCGACCAAATGTTTTCTTGCTAATTAATTTTTATCAACCATAATATCACCCGACTTTATACTCTCATGTGTTTGCGCATTATGATAGCTTATTCTTGCTGCTTTTATATGTAATAATTTTTCCAGCCTTAATAACTTAAACAATAATGTTACAACAACACTTGCAGATAATGGCGCAACAACATATATCCAGTAATCTTTAAAATAACCGCTTATCAGCGCAGGACCGAAACTGCGTGCCGGGTTAGTGCTGCAACCAGAATAATTTGCTTCAGCCCACACCATACAACAATATAATGGCGGCATTACAAACGGAGTGTAGTTGCGCAGCCGTTTACTGCCAACAAAAACAAATACTATAATTACTAAGCATGATGTAGTTATAAATTCTCCAACAAAAGCAGCTATTAAATCTGCACCCGGCATTGTAATGCCATACCGTATGCTGCTGCCTTGTTGATGCCACAACAACAACGGAACACAGCCAACAACTGCGCCACACATTTGCGCAATAACATATCCAATTAAAGCAGGTGTTTTCATTTTGCCACGCAGCCAAAAAGCAAATGACAATGCAGGATTAATATGTGCTCCACTAATTTTACCAACAGGTGATAACGTTATAAAACAACCGGTGCAGCCAAATAAAAAACCTGTTATTAATCTACGCAAAGCAATTGAAGGGAGATAAATTGCAACAACAGAACCTTGTCCCCAATCAAAAATTACCAGGCTTAATCCTATGCTTAATAATAACGCAGTACCGATAAATTCTGATATTAATAAGGGGATGATTGATTTAGTTCTCATAGCTTGCTCAAACTTAAATGCAAAGTAGCTATGAATAACATACTGTATTGTCAGATTTCCATTTAAATCTTAAGCCGTTATTTCGGCGGCTGGAAGGTTTTAAATTTTCCCCCAGCCCCACAATAAAAATTCAGGAAAAGCTCTTGCCCAGGTAGGCACATCATGCGTTCCATCTTCTAACTCAAGATATTTTATACTGTTATCGTCATAACCTTTTTTCTTCAATAATTTTATCAGGTCTAAGGTATCATCAATTGCATCAATCACACCATTTTCATTGCGATCAGCTTTTTCATCTAAAGCGCCGCATTCAAAAAAAAATTTCAGCCACGGATAAAATTTTCCCTTTTTTATTTCCTGATGCATAATGCGATGCTTATTATCGTCATAACCTTCGCGGTAACCTTTACTGCGCCACCATAAAGAACCGCTGAAAACACCAACATTGGCAAATTCTTTTGCGTTGTTCCAAACAATATCCAATGCGCTCAACCCGCCCAATGAAAAACCTGCAAAAGATTTTTCTTTAAAAGAAGGCACGTTGTACGCTGTATGAATTTGAGGCAGCAATTCTTTAAAAATAAAATTTGTATAGTTAGCCGCTTTTGCGCCGCGGCCTTTATAATCTGGTTTATTGGCCACGCCATATTCCATTCTTCTATCCGGGCCGCAATGAATGCCGATACATAAAACAGGTTGAATTTTTTGGCTTTGCAAAAGATCATTCAAAATTTCGTCAAAAGGCATTTGAGGCAAATCCTGGCCATCGTTAATAAGCAGCAAACTCATTTCTTCAGGATGTTCAACATTTGTTGGCAGATAGGCATCCAGCACAACTTCGCGTTCTAAAAACTGCGAAATAATTGTGCTGCGTTCAACAAGAATATTGGTTAAAACAGTTTTGCTGCTCTCCATAAAAGTTCAAATATAATATGCAAAAAACCTGTATTAATTTTTTTCTTTCATAAAATATAAAGTGTAATTAATTTCTTTAATTTGATGCGGTTATCTTTATTTTAATTCAGATATTTATATAAATAACTAACGATTACGCAAAAAAATTAATTATGAAAAAGATCGGAATTTTATTTGGCAAGGAAAGAACATTTCCAGAAGCATTTATTGAAAGAGTGAATGATAAAAACGTTGATGGAATAAAGGCCGAACCCGTTCAGATTAATAAGGTGATGCAGGGCGAACCAACTGATTATTCGGTTATTATTGACCGTATAAGCCAGGACGTTCCGTTTTACCGGGCGTATTTAAAAAATGCTGCATTAACCGGAACTGCCGTTATTAATAACCCTTTTTGGTGGAGTGCAGATGAAAAATTTTTTAATAATTGCCTTGCCACAAAAATTGATGTGCCTGTTCCAAAAACGGTAATTGTGCCTTCGAGAGAATTGCCTGCCGATACTTCAAACGAATCTTTTTCAAACCTTGAATATCCGTTAGACTGGGAAGGCATTTTTAATTATGTTGGATTTCCTGCTTACATGAAACCATTTGCCGGCGGCGGATGGAAAAATGTATATAAAATAAAAGATCTGAACGAATTTTTTGATAAACATGCAGAAACAGGACAACTTGTAATGTTGTTGCAGGAAGAAATTGTGTTTGAAGAATATTACCGCTGTTATTGCATTGGCGGAAAATATGTTCGCATTATGCCATACGAGCCACGCAACCCGCATCACCTGCGTTATGTTGCAGGCTTTAAACCTTCCGCTGAAAAATTAAAAGAAATGGAAGAAATTGTGCTGCGCATCAACAAATATTTGGGTTATGATTTTAATACCGTTGAATTAGCCTTCGTGATGGCGTGCCTTATGCCATTGATTTCTGTAATCCGGCACCCGACGCTGACCGTAACAGTGTGGGTGAAGAAAATTTTGCATGGGTAGTTGAAACGGCTGCTGATTATGCTATTGAAAAAGCACAATCGTATGAAGAAGGAAAAGACAATTTAACCTGGGGTGAATATGTTAGAACCAGCGCAAATAAACAAAGCTTAATTTAACAAATGACAATGTTTACTGTAATGGATAATGAAGGCGATATAACTATGGTTGAAGAACCATCAGCCCAATATACTTATACCTATGCAGATTATCTGCAATGGAAATTTGAAGAAAGACTTGAATTGTTTAAAGGCAAGATTTTTAAACTTGCAGCACCCAATACCAAACACATGGTGGTTGGCAAAAATTTATTTTTAAAAATCGGTAATTATCTGCAAAACCATTCGTGCTTTGCGTTTATTGCTCCATTTGATGTTCGCCTTCCTGTAAAAAATCGCAAAAAAGATAATGAAATAACCACCGTTGTGCAGCCTGACTTGGGCGTTGTTTGCGATCGCTCAAAAATTGATGAACGCGGTTGCTGCGGTGCTCCGGATCTTGTTATAGAAATTCTGTCGCCGGGTAATTCGGTAAAAGAAGTTCAGTTGAAATTTGAATTGTATGAAGAAGCCGGCGTAAAAGAATATTGGATTATTAATCCTGTTGAAGAAAATATTGTTGTTTTTATTTTAGGTGATGATGGAAAATTTGGCGGCGCAAAAATGTATGCCGCTAAAGCAATTTCGTCTTATGCAATACCCGGATTAAAAGTTAATGTTGATGAGATTTTTAAAAGCTAAATTATGCATAATTATTATAAGCATTTTACAATTGGCATTGAAGAAGAATACATGGTGCTCGATCCGCAAACACGCGAACTAAAAAGCCATGAACAAAAAATTGTAAATGAAGGGCAAAAAATTTTAAAAGATAAAGTAAAAGCAGAAATGCACCAGGCTGTGGTGGAAGTAGGCACTGATATTTGTTATGATATTGATGAGGCGCATCGTGATATTACAACATTCTACGCACCGTTATATCGCAAATTGCAGATAGTCTGGGTTTTTGGATGGGCGCTTCCGGCACACATCCTTTCAGCGATTGGGAAAGCCAGTTAATTACAGATCATGTTCGTTATAACCAAATTGTTGATGAACTGCAGGAAGCAGCACGCAGCAATCTCATCTTTGGTTTGCATGTGCATGTAGGCATGGAAGACCGTAAAATGGCCATTCACATTGCAAACACCGCAAGATATTTTTTACCGCATGTGTATGCATTAAGCACCAATTCTCCTTTTTGGGAAGGCCGGGAAACCGGTTATAAATCTTTCCGCACAAAAGTGTTTGATAAATTTCCACGCACAGGCATTCCCGATTATTTTGAAAGCATTGAAGCTTACGATAATTATGTAAATCTTCTCATCAAAACAAATTGCATCGACAATGCAAAAAAAATTTGGTGGGATTTGCGCGTGCATCCTTTTTTTAATACAGTTGAATTTAGAATTTGCGATGTGCCGATGACGATAAATGAAACCATTGCCATTGCTGCTTTATTTCAGGCGATATGTGCAAAGTTGTATAAGCTGCGCTCACAAAATTTAAATTTTATGATCTATCCCCGTGCATTGGTTAATGAAAATAAATGGCGTGCAGGCCGCTATGGCATTGAGGGCAATTTAATTGATTTTGGAAAAGAAGCTGAAGTAAATACACGTGTTTTAATTTATGAATTATTAGATTTTGTAAATGATGTGGTGGATGATTTAGGCAGCCGCGATGCAATTAATTATGTTCATAAAATGCTTGCACAGGGCACTGGTGCAGACAGGCAGATTGCTGTATATAATCAAAGAAAGAGTTATGAGGATGTAGTGGATTTTATTCATTCTCAATTTTTGGTGCAATAAGTTTTATATTATCAGCATTAACAACGTTTTTATTTAGTTTATGCTTAATGCTATCTTTCAACATTTAGAATTTTTACTTTCACTTTGCCATTAAATACTCAAACAGAATTATTATTTCTTAATAAAATAATTTATTTATGCCGCATATTGCTTTGCCAGAAGGTTATCCGGGAATTCGCAGTTTGTTTATGTATAATCCTGTAACCGCGCAACCTTTAAATGCTTTGGTTCAAACATTATTATACGATCCAAACACTTCAACACTTACACCCGGCGAAAGAGAATTAATTGCAACATATACTTCAAGCCTTAATCAATGTAAATATTGCGCAAACACGCATGGCGCCATTGCTAAATACCAGTTGGGCGGAAATGAAGATGTTGTTAAAAATGTATTGCATCAAAATATACAAGCCGCTGAAATAAGTAATAAATTAAAAGCGCTTTTAAAAATAGCAGCTAAAGTGCAGGAAGGCGGCAAAAGTGTTACGGCTGATGATATTGCTTTTGCAAAGGAACAGGGCGCTGCTGACAAAGAAATTCATGATACTGTACTGATAGCTGCTGCTTTTTGCATGTTTAACCGCTATGTTGATGGTCTTGCAACATGGGCACCCGACGATGCTTCTGTGTATGACGCAATTGGCAAACAACGTGCATCAGAAGGATATTTTACAAAGCCATTTATTGTTAATAAACAATCTTAATAAAATGCCTTACATTCCATTAAAAGAAAATTTACCCGGCATAACCGGTTTATTGGATTATAGAAAAGATACAGCGTTGCCCATACGGCAACTTACTCAAATATTACTTCGCGGAAATTCAACCTTAACAGAAGGCGAGCGGGAATTAATTGCAACGGTAGTTTCTCATGGCAATGAATGTGCTTTTTGTACCGCTGCACATACAGCGGCAGCAGACATTTTACTTAATGATGATGCAATTGCAGAAAAAGTAAAATTTGAACCCGATAAAGCGCCTGTAAGTAACAAAATGAAAGCCTTGCTTACTATTGCAAAGGCAGTTCAAAAAAATGGAAAGCTTGTAACGCAAGATATGGTTGATGAAGCCAGGGCGCAAGGTGCAACAGATATTGAGCTGCACGATACGGTTTTAATTGCTGCATTGTTTAGTTTATACAATCGCTATGTTGATGGGCTTGCAAGCGTTACACCAACCGATCCTGCTTTTTATAACCGTCTTGGAAATATATTAAAAGATAAAGGCTACATGCCGTCTGAAAACAGGTATGCAGATTTATAAGCTTTAAAGTAAAGGTTTATTTTCCTTCCCGTTCATCTTCAGCATCCTTCTCATTGTTTTCTTCAGCTTTATCTTCAATTATATGCATTAAAGAAGATAAAGGCCCTTTCATGTGTTCCTGCGGATCAGTGGTGTTTAAAGTTTCAGGATCTGGTTTAGATGCAGCGTCTTTATTTGACGGATCTGGTTTTACAGGTTCTTTTTTTTCTTCTGCCATAATAGTTCAGTTTATTTTTTTAAGATTAAACATCCTTATTACAAAATTATGCATGAAATGTTGTGGTGTTATCTTTTTAATTTTTATTTTATCATAGATTGAAAAAAATCTCAATTGCAAAACACTTCATGCAAAAATTATTTCAGGAAGTATATTTATGATTAAACCGTTTTTAAATAACATTCTTTATAAACACTAATTCCTGTTGCATTGTATTGCTGTAATTGCTGCTGCAACTGCTCTAACAAATTATTCTTTACAAAATATTCAAGAATGTAAGCGTATGTGCAGTTTTCGTAATAAGCTTTATAAATGTTTAGCTTGTTGTATAATTTTGCTTGTTTATAAATTTCAAAATCGTTATTAGAATAATTAAGAAATACAAAAACCTTGCTTTCATTTTTTTTTGCATCACCTGTTTGTTCTTCCTGTATAATTGAATAGCCGCCTAACTGCGTTGTTTTTATTTCTACTTGTTTTGAGCGATTGGTTTTTGCTGCTTTGGTAAATGTAAATTGAAATTCATCTGCATCGCAACGATGCTGGGCTATATACATAAACTGGTTATTTTTTTTAGATTCTTGCAGTGTAACATCAATATCGCTGTTTGCAGATCTTAAATAACTTTCCCATTTTGTAATAAACTCTTCACCTTTCAAAAGTGTTTCAAAGTAAACAAAATGTATAATCTTATCTGTTCTCATTTACACAAAGTACGCGTTGTTTAGCTAAAAATACGCATTTTATTATTGCTTTTATATACATAAAACTGTGGTTTACTATTTGCTATCTTCATGTATTATCTTTAAATAAAATAAATTTTATGTTTGATCAAATTTTAGCACTTGTAAAAGAACACATGAATAATAATCCGCAGATTGCATCTTCTGTTCCGCCGGAAAAACAAGATGATGTAAGCAACGAAATTGCAGGACATATAACCAATAATTTAAAAAACCAGGCAACAGCACAAGGAGGTGCCGGCGGTTTGTTATCGAAACTGGAAGAAGCGGTAGGATCGGGGAGTACCTTAACAAAAGCAATTGAAGGCGGCCTTGCAGGAAGTTTAACGAGTAAGTTTGGTTTGCCTCCAATGGCTACCGGTGCAATTGCAGCCATATTGCCGGGCATACTTCAAAAGTTTGCACAAAAAGCAAATGATCCTAACGATAACAGCGTTACGCAAGAAAGCATTACAAATGCGCTGTCGCATTAAAAGATAATTTGTTTTGATTGTTATTAGTTATGAGAACAATTGCTGTTCCCGCACCATGCGGGAATTTTTTTTATGCAGTTGGATTATCAAGATTTTTTATTTGTGCTTTATATTTAGATGGTAATATTAAATCTTTCAACAACCAGTCAAGTTTTAGTGCACGAAAAATTTTATACAGAAAAATAACAGGTTTTAAAAGCGATGTTTTATTAAACTTTAATAATGCAATTACCTGTTTTGGCGCTACTAAAATTTGCGCCTGTTTCAATAAAAAATATCTAAACCAACCTAAATGTTTTTTATATTGCTTATATAAATCTTTTGTGTATTTGCTGTATAATAAATCATTATTTAAATGCTGTTTACGTGCCTGCAACCATTGCGTATAAGTTGTCGGCAAATCTTTTAATTGCATGCGTTCGCCAACGCGTTTAAAGGTGTTAAACACTTCTTCTTTTTCTGCAGTCGTTAATTTTTTTTCAAGCACTTCATAAGATTGTATTGAGTAATCAATAAGCATAAACAATACATCACGATACGCCCAGTCTGGTATTTTGGCTTTTCGTTTTTCTTCCACTGCTGCATGTATGTAATGCATTTTATCTATTACCTGGTGTGCTTTATTTAATTCGGAAAAAACTATCAGCTTTGCGTAAGCAACAGTTGAAAATAATCTTCCCAACGGATCGGCAGGTAAGCGCCCTGTAAAGTATAACCAGTCAACAGCTTTGTTTAAAGCAAACTCAGCAGAGGCACCTGCAAAAATAAAAAGAATGGTATCTCCATTGCCCCATATTTTGCGCACAACAGAATTTTTATCTGTAAAAAATTCCATTTTCAAATTAACGAAATTGCCAGCGGTATTTTTATAATTTATAATTACTTTATAATTGTTTTTTGAAAAACATATCATCATTCGCAGGCATTTGTTATGTTGTATCTTGCGCACTTATTGCGGTTTACTAAATTAATTTGTGATTGTTTAAATTTATCTCTTACAGTATTTTGTTAAGCAATTAAATTTTCCGGTTAATGGATTATGCATTTATTGTTTTACTTGTTTCGGTTTTTATTGCACGTTTTATACAAATAAGTGCTTTTAAAAATTTGGCTGATGAAGATAAAGGCAAAGTAATGTCGAGAGGTATTATGCAATTATCACAGGCAAGCCTCATCTTCACCATTATTCTTATTGCAGCATTTTATTTTTTGATAATTAAATATCCGGGCAGGTACACTTCCATCGCATCATCTTTTTTTATTGTACTTGTTTTGCAAAGAATTAGCCGTATTTTTTTTAGCGAGAAAAAGAATGGCAGAAAATAATGTTCCTTCTGCATACTTAACCCGGTATTTTTTTTCGTGGCTGGTAACAACAATTGGCGTTGCATTATTTATTGTACTGTTTATGTGGCAATACACCCATGGCATCCGCTGATAAATTTATAATGTTTGAAAATCGTTTGCTTAAAGTGTATAAACACAAAAGCAAACAGGCAAAGCGCTTAAACATTTCCTGTTACAGAATGTATGATCATGATCTTCCTGAATTTCCATTTGCCATTGAATTATACAACGATAAAATTTATGTTGCTGAATATAACCGCAGGCATAATATGAATGATGAAGAGCACGAAGATTGGCTGCAACAATCATTCAATATAATAAGTAATGTTTTGAATTTGCCGCCTGAAAATATTTACAGCCGCGAAAGAAAAAAATTAAATCATCGCGAAAGCGAACAATACCAAAAACAAAATAATACACAACAATTTTTTAAGATAGGGGAGAACGGGTTGCAGTTTTTAATAAATCTTACTGATTATTTAGATACAGGCTTATTTCTCGATCATCGCATTACAAGAACAATGGTGCGTGATGAAGCGCTGAATAAAAATGTGCTGAATTTATTTTGTTACACCGGTTCATTTTCTGTGTATGCGGCAAGCGGTAATGCAGCAAGCGTAACGTCTGTTGATCTTTCAAAAACTTATCTTGAATGGGCAAAAGATAATTTTATAATTAATGGTTTTAAAGATGAACAGAAATATTTTTTTATTCATGCTGATGTAATGCAATATTTAAAAACACTTAAACCGCAAAGTTTTGATTTGATGATAATTGATCCGCCAACATTCAGCAACAGCAAGCGCATGAAAGATTTTTTTGAAGTGCAGAAAGATCATGCTGAACTGATAAATAATGCGTTGACAGCTTTATCAGCAAACGGAACAATTTATTTCAGCACCAATTATTCAAAATTTATTTTAGATGAAAAAAGCATTCAAGCTTCATCCATAAAAAATATAACAAAAGCAACCACGCCATTCGATTTTGAAGGCAGGTTGAAAAGATCTTGTTTTAAAATCATAAAATAATCTTCTTATAAAAAGAATTTGAAAGCGCTTTTAAATTTTACTTTTAAAAACATACATTAGTTTTTAACTTCGCCACCATCAATCAATAAATAAAATATGAAACGTTCAGTTACCGGTTTAATTTTAATGATTGCAATTTGCACCGGTTCTGTTTTTGCGCAAACGCAAACAGAGCAAACTTCAAATTACAATCAGCATCTTGCATTCGATCCTTTATTTTACACTTCAAACGGCAACGAATACCGCAGCGCAAGCGGCCAACCAGGCCCTGCTTACTGGCAAAACCGTGCAGATTATAAAATAACGGCAACGCTTGATACAGCGCAACACAGGGTTACGGGTTCTGTTACCATTACGTATAAAAATAACAGTCCCGACGAATTAAGTTTTTTATGGCTGCAGTTAGATCAGAATATTTATCGTGAAGATTCCCGCGGGCAATCTACAACGCTGTTAACCGGCGGCCGTTGGGCTAATCGTGAATTTACGCAAGGCGATGAATTAAAATCTGTATCTGTTGTTTCTAATGGCGTTACTGCAAATGCAAAATATAAAGTAAGTGATACGCGTATGCAGCTTTGGTTACCCAAACCGCTTGCCGCAAAAACAGGAAGTGTTCAGATAAAAATTGATTATTCATTTACAGTGCCTGAACATGGCACCGACCGTATGGGCAGGGTGCTTACAAAAAATGGATGGATTTATGAAATTGCGCAATGGTATCCCCGTATGTGTGTGTATGATGATGTGATGGGCTGGAACACGTTGCCATATTTAGGTGCCGGTGAATTTTATTTGGAATATGGTGATATTGATTATACCATCACTGCGCCATCAAACTTAATTATTGTTGGTTCGGGCGAAGTGCAAAACCCATCAGAAGTTTATACATCTTCCACCATCAGTTTAATTAATAAAGCAAAGAACAGCGATAAAACAGTAACGATTATTGGTTTGAATGATCTGGCCGGAAATTCTTATCATCCAAACAAACCATCACTTACATGGCATTTTTTGTGCAAGCAAACAAGAGATGTTTCCTGGGCAGCTTCGAAAGCATTTATTTGGGATGCGGCCCGTATTAATTTACCCAGCGGCAGAAAGGCATTGGCACAATCCGTTTATCCCGAAGAAAGTGCGGGCGATAGTGCATGGGGCCGCTCAACAGAATTTACAAAAGGTTGCATAGAATTATATTCAAAAGAATGGTACGAGTTTACTTATCCTTCAGCAACAAATGTTGCCTGTAATGTAAATGGTATGGAATATCCGGGCATTGTTTTTTGTTCATGGAAATCAAAAGGCGGTGGCCTTTGGGGAGTTACAAATCATGAGTTTGGCCATAACTGGTTTCCGATGATCGTTGGATCAAACGAAAGAAAATATCCATGGATGGATGAAGGCTTCAACACATTTATAAACGGCGTTGACAGCAAGGTTTTTAATAACGGTGAATTTGATAATAAGACCGACATACAGCGCATGGCAAATTATATGTTTAAAAAAGATGCCGATGCAATAATGACTGTTCCTGATGTAACACAGCAAAACTATTTAGGCATAGCTGCTTACGTTAAACCAGGCGCCGGGTTGGATATTTTGCGCTATCATATTTTAGGTGTTGAACGCTTTGATTCTGCTTTCAGAACATATATATCAAGATGGGCGTTTAAACATCCTACGCCATTTGATTTTTTTAGAACGATGGAAAATGTTAGCGGGGAAGACCTTTCTTATTTCTGGCGAGGTTGGTTTTTTACAAATTGGAAACTTGACCAGGGTGTAACCGATATAAAATATGTTGATAATGATCCATCAAAAGGTGCAAATATTACCGTTGTTAATAATGAACAAATGGTATTGCCGGTTCCCATGTTAATTGAACTGGAAAACGGTACAAAAGATTCACTCACATTGCCGGTTGAAATATGGCAGCGTGGCGGATCATGGACGTTTCATTATCCTTCAACATCAAGAATTTCTAAAATTACTATTGATCCTCATCATGATTATCCTGATATCAATCCGTCAAACAATGTTTATGAAGATAAGCCCGCAAAACCGGTTCCGCAAGGCACAACAGCAAACGATGTTATCAATAAATATATAACAGCTATTGGCGGTCTTACTAAAATAAATAATGTTCAGGATTATTATTACACAGCTACCGGATCAGTGCAGGGGCAGAACATAAGTTTTACAAGAAAATATAAAGTGCCAGGCAAAATGCTGTTGCTTATAACATTGCCTGCTATGAATATGACCATACAAAAATTGGTGGTAAATGGCGACAGTGTTTCTATGACTGCGCAGGGGCAAACCGTTCCTTTACAGGCAAACGATATAAAACGTTACCAGGAAATGGCATATCCGTTTATGGAAGCAAACTATAGCAAACCCGGCTACACTTTGCAGTTAGCGCCAATGCTGGATAATGTTGATGGAAAAGATGCGTACGTAGTAACCGTAACATCTCCATCCGGTACTGTAAGTAAAAAGTATTATGATGCAGCCACCGGTTTAAAATTAAAAGATGAGATTATCAGCGACCAGGGTAATTCAACTTTTACATATTCAAATTATAAAGAGGTTGGCGGAATTATGATACCATATACGCAAGCAGTTTCTCAGCAGGTTGAATTTACTTTAAATGTAACCGATGCTAAAATAAACAGTGGCTTAAAAGACGAAGATTTTAAGTAGTTATTGAATACTGAATTTTAAAAAAGGCACATAGAAATTATGTGCCTCTTTTGTTATGGTTAACGCGTGGCTTTATTTTAAATAAAGTTAGTAACATAATATTTTAGCTCTGCTGAAATTACTGCTGTTATTTATCTTTTTTAAGCTTTTTTTCTTTTTTACTTACTTCAATGTTTGGTGTTTTAGGAAATGCTATAATATTAGCGTCTACAATTCCACCTTCTAAAGTGTTCGGGAAAAAAGCATTTGTAATATCTTCTCCAATAATGATTGGAATAATACTATCATTCAGCATTGTTCCTGCAAGATATTGACATAATAGTGCTCTCGAATGACTAATAGATAAGCTTACTATAGTAACTAAAACTTGGCGAGGCAAAAAAACTTTATACTGTGTTGCAGTTGTTTCCCTTATAAAGTCTTTCAGATTTGGGCTTTCGAATAAATTTTGTATTCCGAAATCAACTATTACATCATTTGAGTTTTCATAATGATATAATGTTCTTAAAGAGAAATCTATTATATTATTTTCAACATTTACATTAAGTCTAAATTGAAAATCTATTTTAATTTCCTTTATTTCTGGATTTACCAATAACTCATTTATCGATAGGTTTGCAGTTCTTACTTTGCTAATTCTTAGTAAAAAATCAGGTGTCTTTGATTCTTCCATTAATGCGTGCCTTTTACGTTCATTATTGCTTTATAAGTACTAATGCTCTGGGTTGATTGTTGTTGAACAATAAGTCTATATTCAACAGGCTTAAATCCTTGTTGATAAATATGCTGCTTGTTTTGAGCATCATCTTTTATATATTGTTCAGTATTCACAAAGTGAACAATCGGCACTTTATCGCAAGCAAGAGTTAATTCAACAAACTTGCTTAATTTATGATCAAAATCACCATTTAAAACTTGTGTAATATAACCTTTGGTTACATTTAATTGTTTAGCTAAAGCTGTCTTGCTTAATTTGTTTTTTTCGAGGTAGCCTTCAATTAAGTTAAATAAGTCATTTTGAATATTGACAAGCCAATATTCCTTACTCTTCAAAAAATCTTCGCGTGTCATTTTTGTCTGTTTTGAATGGTATCTAAATATTGCTTTTTTAAAGAACGAAATCGTTTGATTTCTTGCTGTTGTTTGTTTTTATATCCACCAAACATTACTATTTGCCCGTTTACTTTCTTTATGGCATAAACTCGTAAATCACCACATTTAAATTCATACTCTTTTACTAATTCGTTTTTAGGTGTTATATCTTTAAATTTTTCTTTAGGTACGGTTTTAGAATTGGCAATTAAATCCATGATTGCCAAAATTCTTTTGAAAGAGCTTTTATATTTTTCTTCTAATGAAATTTCGTAATTGTCTAAAACGCCTGGTAAATTTTCTAATTCACTTGGCTTAACATCCACATCAACAGGAAGAATTATCAATTGGTGAAATTGCTGCTTCCCATTAATTGCAGAAATATTTTTCGTTGCAAATCTAAGCATAATAAGTTTAGTTATAACTAAACAATTGCAAAAATTTATTTATACTGGCAAAATATCTGCATAAACTTTGAGCATAATCTATAAAACTGATTAATCAGATTATTAACATTGTAAGGTAAAAATGGTGGAAAAGGGATTTTGTTGTAGTTAATTCAGAAGTGAAATTGCACTCGTTAATAACTGAATCGCTTAAAATCTTTTTCTTTAAACTGTCTTGAATTCAGTCTAAAGACAGTTTTCATTTAACCCATACAAACGACGAATGTATATTCTTACATTGAAAATTTAAACTATGAATATGCACATGTTGTGGAAAATTGGAACGTATTCTTTTAACTCAAACCCGCTGCTAATATATACTCAACAGGGTTATGTTCTCACGCTCTAAATGTGAGTGCCTTTATTTTTTCTTTGTATCAGCCCTCGTGCGAGCTACTTAACATAATATTAATTATAGGAAAAAAATTTATTAGCTAAATACTAATTTATAAGCATTTTAATATTGCAAGGACATAAAATTATTATTGGTCGGATTAAGCGGAAGTTTTATTTCTAAATTTTACCGAGTAGAAGGCCATAAGGGCAAAAAATAAAAATGGCAATGAAATTTCTCAGAGAAACCTGAAACGAAAAGGTCTGGATAACTCTCTTCCAAAAAGTAAACTCCAGAGTCTTCTACTTAAGGAATGTTAACACAGGACGTTGATATTCCTTTTTTATTTTATAGCCAAATGACCGACTTAACATAACGCAAATCCATTATAGGCAAATACTATCTACGATAAAACTGAATTAAATCATTCTCAATTGAAAACTCAGAATCCAATCTCATATTTGAAAAATTAGGCGGCTCTAAACCTTTTCCAATTCTCATTGCAGTATTTGTAATAATTCTAATTTCATCAAACAAATCTTCTTCAATAAAAGATTGCAACAATTTTGCGCCGCCTTCAACCAAAATGCTTTGAATATTCAATGTATAACAAGCATTGATTATTTGTTTAATTAAATTTTGTTCGTTTTTAAGCTGGTAATAATAAACTTCGTTATTTAAATGCGCATTTGCCTTAATTGTATGGTTTAAAAAATTAAAAACAATTGTCGGCGCTTCATCATTAAAAATTTTTGAAGTTTCAGGAAGTTTTAAATTTTTATCAATAATCAATCTAACCGGATTTTTTCCGGTCCACAAACGGTTTGTTAATAGCGGATCATCGGCAACAATTGTATTCGTTCCAACCAAAATTCCAGCTTCTTCAAAACGCCATTTATGCACCATTTTATTTGTGAGTTCATTGCTGATTTTTAATTGTTTACCATTGTTTAAAGCAATTTTATTATCAGCAGTTTGTGCCCATTTTAAAATAATATATGGCCGCTGTTTTGTATAAAAAGTAAAGAACCGTTTATTCAATTCAACACAATCTTTTTCTAATATTCCTGTTATAACTTCAACGCCCGCAGCTTTTAGTTTTTCAATTCCTTTTCCATTCACTTCTTTAAACGGATCGCTGCATCCAATTACAACCTTTTTAATTTTATTTTGAATGATAAGATCACTGCACGGCGGCGTTTTTCCATAATGCGCACAAGGCTCCAGCGAAACATATAAAACAGACTTTTCTATTAAGTTTCTATCTTCATTTTTAACCGAATTAATGCAATTTACTTCGGCATGCGCCTGCCCGAATTGTTTGTGATATCCTTCACCAATAATCTTATTTTCATACACCAGTACTGCACCAACCATTGGGTTTGGCGCCACATTTCCGGCCCCCAATTTTGCCAGTTGCAAACAGCGTTGCATATATTTTTCATTGTGCGGTAACATTCTTCAAAAATAATTAATAGCTACATTGCGGCATGACCGTTTTACAAGCCGGTAAAAATTTGTTGATTGAACTGAGTAAAATATATAATGATCGCGAAGCGGCAACCATCGCCGATTTGGTTATTGAAAAAATTTCAGGCTTGTCTAAAACGCAAAGATTAATTAATAAGCAACTTTTATTAACAGAAAATCAGCAGCAGCAATTAAATTTTTTTACAGAGCAGTTACTGCAATTTAAACCTGTTCAATATGTATTAAATGAAGCATGGTTTGCCGGATTGAAGTTGTATGTTGATGAGCATGTTTTAATTCCACGGCCTGAAACTGAAGAATTGGTTGACTATATTATTCAGGATGCTGAACGCAATTTTTATAACAGAAACCCGGCTTCACCGCTCACCATTTTAGACGTTGGAACAGGCAGCGGATGCATTGCTATTGCGCTTAAAAAAAAATTATCACTGTCAACTATTTATGCATTGGATATCAGCGAACAAGCAATTGATATTGCTTCAAAAAATGCCAGCGAAAATAACGTAAAAATCAATTTTATTCAAGCAAATATTCTTCATTTAAACGCTGAAATAAACCTGCCGGTGTTTGATATTATTGTAAGCAACCCGCCATACATACCAAAATATCAATCTTCAGAAATGGCTTCAAATGTTGTATTGTTCGAGCCGCATGAAGCTTTATTTGTTCCGGACAACGATCCGTTGATTTTTTACAATGCAATTGCAGATTTTGCGCAGCAACATCTTTCTAAAAAAGGAAAATTATTTTTTGAAATTAATGAAACGATGGCTAAGCCCGTTGAAGCTTTATTACATCAAAAAAAATTTTCAGATATAATTATTAAAAAAGATCTGCAGCATAAAGACCGTATTATTTCCGCAGTTTTAAGATGAGATATAGATGAAATAGTTTTTCAGTGCATTAAATTTGCAACATGAAAGTTGTTTTAAATAATGGCGCACAAACGGCCGAAGATATTGAAACAGATTTGCTTGATACTATTGTGCCTTCATTTAATTTAATTGTTTGGAATGATGATGTAAACACTTTTGAATGGGTTATTGAAACTTTAATAGAGGTTTGTCAGCACACCGCAGAACAGGCTGAACAATGCGCTTATATTATACATTTTAATGGAAAATATGCGGTTAAAAATGGTGATTATAATGAGCTTAAGCCCATGCGTGAAGCCATCACAAATCGCGGCATTAATGCAACCATAGAAGAAATGGTTGAACATTAACGCTCACTTCTCTCCTTGCCATGGCACTTTCAATTCTTGATGATAAATTATGGTTTCCGCCAGCAACGCACGCTTTAAATGATGGCCTTCTTGCCATTGGCGGAGATTTAAGCGAAGAACGCTTGCTGCTCGCTTACAGTAAAGGCATTTTTCCATGGTTTGAAGGCAACCTTCCGCTTTGGTGGTGCCCCGATCCGCGATTTGTTTTATTTCCGCATCAATTAAAAATAAGCAAAAGCATGCAGCAGGTTTTGCGCAGCAACAGCTTTGAATTTAAAACAAATACTTCTTTTGAAAATGTAATTCATTATTGCAAAACCGCCAAGCGCAACCAGGAAGGCACCTGGATTACAAATGAAGTGGAACAGGCATACATTAATCTGCATAAAAAAGGTTATGCTTTTTGCGCAGAAGCCTGGCAAAATAATTTACTTGTTGGCGGTTTATATGGCATACAACTCGGCAAAGTTTTTTTTGGTGAAAGCATGTTTAGTCTTGTTTCTAATGCAAGCAAATTTGCTTTTATACAGTATGTTCATGAATTAATAAAAAAAGATGTTAAGCTGATAGATTGCCAGCTTCATACAAATCATTTAGAAAGTTTAGGTGCACGTATGATAAGCAGAAAATATTTTTTAGAATTATTAAAAATTTATATTTCTTAATTTAAAGAAGTTTATGCAATAAGTTTACGTTTTTAACCGCTGATATAGTGTGAAATATTTTCAGAAATTTTTTACAACAATTTTGCTGTTGCTGTTTTTTTTACGTGCTGATTGCCAGCGGCAAAAAGATACTATTCATACAACGCCTAAAACAAATATTTTTCATTATGCAATGCATTTTCTTAAAAGAAACAGTGCAGATACCATTAACCAGGAAGGTTTACTAACCACAAAAAGCGAAACCGTTTTTAAGCCTTACGAAGGAAAAATAATACGGCATATCATCATCAACCAATATAAGTTTGAAAGATCGTTTACAGATACTTCAAAAACCGTTAATTATTTTGGAACAAGGCTTTTAAACAGCCTGCACAATACAACAAAAGAATGGGCAATACGCGATAATCTTTTTATAAAAGAAAATATGCCGGTATCTGCAATTTTACTTGCAGATAATGAACGGTATTTGCGATCGCTTGATTACATTCAAGATGCACGCATAATTATTCAGCCAAAAACAGGATCGCCGGATTCTGTTGACGTGTATGTAATTACAAAAGACCTGTTTAGCATTAACGCTGAAATAAACGATGCCAGCACCGGAAAATTTAAAGCAAGGCTTCAGGATGCAAATTTGTTTGGCGCTGCGCAAAGCTTACAAACTACTGTTTTAATACAAAAAGATAGAACTCCTGCAACCGGTGTTGCACTCATGTACACAAAGTTTAATGCGTTTCATTCTTTTATAAATGCATCGCTTGGTTATTCTAATATCAATCCCGATTTGTATAATGGCACTAACGATGAGCACGTACTTGCTATTTCTTTACAACGAAATCTTGTTTCGCAATACACGCATGTTGCCGGTGGTTTAACTGCAGGAAATTTTGAAACTTTCAACAGTTATGGCCAGCCAGGAATGAGTTTTTATGATTATCATTATCATTTGCTGGATGCCTGGGTTGGTTATAATCTTGGCGTAAGAAAATATTTAGTTAATCAAAAGCATCTTGACAGAAAGTTTGTGAGCCTGCGTTATTTAAATGCAGATTTTATTCAAACGCCGCAACAGGCAACTGATAAACTTATTTTCAGGTTTAACAGCAGGCAGGCTGTGCTTGGCCAGGTAACTTTTTTTAGGCAGGAGTTTTATAAAACAAATTATTTGTATGGTTTTGGAACTACGGAAGATGTGCCTTACGGTTATAACGTTGCGGTAACCGGCGGCTGGTATAAACAATCTTATCTTTCAAGGCCTTATATTGGTGTTGATGCAAATAAATATGTTGTTTACAATAAAGGAGATATTCTGCAATATTTTGTGCGTGCAGGCACCTTTTCAAATCATGGTTCTTTGCAGGATGCTGCAATACTTGCGGGCGTAGCTGGTTTTAGCAGGCTGTTGTTATTTAAAAATTTAAAGATCCGGCAATACGTTCAGCTTTCTTATGCAAGGCTTTTTAACCGCACAGGTCTTGATCCGTTGGGCATAAATAATATTTTTGGAATAAGATATTTTTCTGCAGATTCTGTGCGCGGAGATGAACGCATAAGCCTGCATACAGAAACGATAAGTTTTATAAATTATAAAGCATTTGGTTTTAAATTTTCTCCGTTTCTTTTTGGTGATGTAGCCGCTATAACGCCCGAACTATATCTTCCCAACCAACAAAGCTGGTATTACGGTTTAGGTGCCGGCTTAAGAACAAGAAATGAAAATTTGGTGTTCAGAACAATTGAACTTCGGTTTGTTTATTTTCCGCACACAGCTTATGGAATGCAGCAGTTTCAGGGGCAGATAAATGTAAATATTCAATTTCGGTATAACAGCAACTATGTAACAAGGCCGGATATCATTCAGCTTAACAGCGATTTTCAAAACAACATTCTTTAATTATATAAGCACTTATATATTTTCCGAAATCAGCTATGAAAATTATTTATGCAGTACCTGCACTGTTTCGGGCGTTTGCTGTTTTAATATAATTTCTTTATCGTTCGTCATCTTTAATAAAACTTCTTTATTAAAATGACGAATGGTTAATAACGATAAATCTTTTTCAACCTGCACATCAAAAATTTCGCTGGCAGCGGCAGCAAGCTGTTCAATTTTTTCAGAACGATCATCCAAACATAATTGTAAGCTTACAGCGCCGGTTTGTATAAGATTGGGTTTAATGTTCAGCTCGCCCAGCATTTTATATAATTCACTCATCGGCTTCTCTCCTACAAAAGAAAAATCCTGGCTGTGCAAATGCATCAGCGCCTGTTTTTGTTTTATGATGATAATTGGCGGCAGATTTTTTATTTGTTTTTTTGAAATGATCGTTCCCGGCAGCGATGCATCAAAAAAACATTTTACATGCAATGGAATACCTTTATTCTGCAAAGGTTTTATGGTTTTTGGATGAATAACCTGTGCGCCATAATATGCCATTTCAATCACTTCATCAAAACTTAATTGTGGCATTAACTGCGCATCAGGAAATTGTTTGGGATCAGCATTCATCACTCCTTCAACATCTTTCCATATTGTTTGGCTTTCTGCGTTTAATAAATTAGCAAACACGGCAGCAGTATAATCACTTCCTTCGCGGCCAAGCGTTGTGCTTTCATTTTCATCTGTGCTGCCAATAAATCCCTGGGTAAGTAAAATATTGTCCATAGTCCATTGTCCATTGACCATGGACAACAACTTTTTAGCGGTAAAATTCCAATCAATATTTGCATCGCGAAAATTATCATCTGTATGAATAATATCTCTTACATCTATCCATTTATTCGCGATCTTTTCTTCATTTAAATAATGGCTAACAATGGTTGTACTTAACAATTCTCCAACGCAAACAATCTGATCATAATAATAATCATATTCACGAACCGGATTATCGTGCAGCAGCCATTCAACTTCAGTAAAAAAATTATTCAGTTTATCATAGCAGGCATTGTATTGCGTAACCAATAAATATTTTGCAGTAGTAAGATGATTGTTTTTTATTACACCAAACAATTGCAATGCTTCTTCTTTATTTCCTTTAAAAAAAGCTTCTGCAACTTTTTCTAATGCATTGGTTGTTTTACCCATTGCAGAAATTATTACAACAAGTTTTTCATTTGCATATAAAGAAAGAATATTTTTTACCTGTTGAATGCGTTCAATACTGTTTACACTTGCACCACCAAATTTAAAAACCTTCATAAAAATTTTTAAGGCCTGCAAATATAGTTTGCGATTTATGAAGCATGGCAAGAATAACGATCAAAGTATTAGAAAAGATTCAATTTTAGGTTTGAAATTTTCTTGAAAGGCTTTTAATAAGGCAAATTCCGCAATTTTTCTTCATTTAAAACAATGATGGTACTGCCTTGAATATCTATTAATCTTTCGGTTTTAAAGTCAGATAAAGTTCTTATTAATGATTCCGTAGCGATGCCCGAAGCTTGTGCAAGATTTTCTCTTGACAACCTGATTTGCTTTTTTGTTGCCGGTTCATCTTTAAATTTATCTAACAGTGCGGTTATTTGGTAAGCAACTTTTTTTCTGAGTGAATTGTAGGCAAGGTTCAACAGGCTTTCTTCTTTTTCTAAAACATTATGTGTAATTAATTTTATAAACTGTTTTGCAATCTGCGCATCTGCAGAAATAAGTGATAAAAAATCATCTTTTGGAATGGTCATTATTTCTGCATCTTCCAGCACTTCGGCGCTTTCTTTGTAAACAATGTTTTCAAGTATATATGTGTAACCAATAAAATCGCCGCTGCCAGTTATATCTGTAATTAATTCTTTTCCGTCTTCATTTGTTTTATAAATTTTAACCTTACCACTTTTAATATAATACACCGCTTTTGGTCGCTGGCCTTCTGCATAAATCATTTGTTTTTTTGCATAATCATACAGCTCCCGCTCATTAGAAGTAAGTGAAACAATGCCAGAATTTTTTGCGTTATCTATAAATGCGTTTACATCACCCGCGTTATTTTTATCTTTTAAAAATTGCTTTTTTATAGCGTCAGATTTATTCAGTCTTATTTCAATTGCTTTCAATAATTCAATGCCATCAAAAGGCTTGGTAATGTAATCATCGGCACCTAATTCCATGCCTTTTCGTAAATCAGATTTTTCTGACTTTGCGGTAAGAAAAATAAAAGGAATACCAAAAGTTTCTGCATGTTGGTTCAGCAAATGCAATACACCATAACCATCTAAAACCGGCATCATAATATCGCAGATTATTAAATCAGGAATTTCTTTTAATGCAGTTTCGGCACCAGCTTTTCCATTTGCCGCGGTAGACAACGGTGTAATTAGAAAGCTCCAGTATTTCAGCAATGTTTTCTCTCACTTCATCATTATCTTCTATAACCAAAATTTTTTTCATGATATTCTATGCTTGTTGCGGAATGTGAATTGTAAAAACAGAACCTTCGTTCAGGTGGCTTTCAATTTTTATATTGCCATTCATCAGCTCAAGATATTTTGCCACAATATGCAAACCCAAACCTGTGCCCTGTATGTTGAAAGCATTTTTTGCCCTGAAAAATCTTTCAAATAAATGCTGCTTATCTTCTTCTGAAATACCAATGCCTTTATCTTTTATTGATAAGCTGAAATTGCTTTCGGTTATTAAACATTCAACATTAATAACAGCATTTTCCGGCGAAAATTTAATAGCGTTTGAAAGCAGGTTGATGCAAATATTTTTTAAAAGATGTTTATCAAGCACAACATTTTTATCGCCGCTTTGTTCAAAAATAATTTGCTGGCCAGGCTTTAAATTTACCTGCATTTCATTTATAACAATTTTAATTTCAGAAAAGCAATCTGCTGCACTTAATGTTTCAATGTTAGCTTTTATTAAACCTTCATCCAGCTTATCAAGAGATAAAAAATCATCAAGAATAAGTTTCATATCATTCACCGCATTTTTTATGCGTGCAATATGTTTGGCGCGTTTTACGGGTTCGTTTAATTCATTATATTTTTCAAGCAAATAGGCAGAAGAAAGAATGGTGCTTAGCGGCGTTTTAAATTCATGTGAAGCCATCGAAACAAATCTTGATTTTAGTTCACCCAAATCTTTTTCAGTTTTAAGTGCATCACTTAATTCGAGTTTTGATTTTTCGAGTGCTGTAAGTGTTTCGCGTAACATTTTAGTACGGTCTTCTACTTTTTTTTCAAGATTGGTGTTGAGTTGTTTTATCTGCGCAGTAACACGCTCCAGTTCTTCTTTTTGCTTTACAACAACTGATTCATGTTGTTTTCGTACCGTAATATCAATCACAAAAGCAATTACAAAAAGTCTATCGTTTATGGTGTAATTGCTCAGGCTTACTTCAACCGGAAATACGCTGCCATCTTTTTTTTTCGCAAACAAATCTCTTCCATGGCCCATTGCTCTGGGAGAAGGATTTTTATAATAACCCTGCCGGTATTCTTCGTGTTTTGTTTTTAATGAAGGAGGTATTAATATCTCTATAGGCTTGCCATTCGCTTCTTCTTTAGAATACCCAAAATCAATTTCTGCCTGCTTATTAAAATTGCTGATAATTCCGTTTTCATCAGTTACAATTATTCCGATAGTTGCATAATTAAACAACGCTTCAAAAGAATATGAACTAACTGTTTTATTGTTTTGTGATTCGTGCATACTGTCAAATATAATTTTCATATTTAAAACAGTATGCAAATTTCAGTTTCATTTAAATCAATCAGCTCAATTGTTAATTTCGTTGATACATTGCTGAAATTTATTTTGTACGATTTGAAAATTTTTTTTGAAAGATGTATAGCGTTTTTCAAGCGTTTTATGATGTATATCTCCTTCAATATCTGCAGAAGTTTCGCCGGTTTTTGCCACAGCCGCCAGCTTCATTTTGTTCAAATGCATTTCGTGCCTTAATTCATCCATTTCCGTTCTTAAATTAATAAACTGATCTTTAAAATCAGAGATGCTTTTAAGCACATCTTTACTGGTATTTTTTGTTGATACATCGGCAATATAATCGTCAAAAATTCTTAACACGCTTACATCTGCATTCAGTTCTGCAATCCATAGCCGGTATTCTAAATGAAGACCCATTATTAAAGCCATCGTAATTAATTTTTTACTAATATACTTTCAATAAAACTTCTAAAATAAAAAAATATAATTACAGCAGCATGAGCACAATCATATTTTCACCGCTTCTACATCATGTTTTTGCAGCCATACAAACAGCAGCTTTGCATCATCAAAAAAAATTAAAATGGAATACACATTAACAAACAGCAACATTGGCGGCATACACGCAGAAGACTTATATAATTACAGCGAAAAAACAAGCCCAGGTTTATTTACAAAGTTTTTTGCCTGGTGCGAACAACAGGAAAGCAATCGCTTTTTCTGGTTAGGTATTACAATATTTGCACAAATAGGTTCAATATTGCCAATAACCATTCTTACAATTTTATATCTTGGCAACAACAGTGTTTTTTTATGGATAGCAGCGCTGAGTGTAAACGTGCCATCACTTATTTTAGGTTTAGCTGCCGCAAAAACAAAAATTACACTACCGGTTTTCTTTTTTTCATTATTTGCACAATTGTTAATTGTTATGTATTGTGTGGCAATTTCTTTAATGAGTTAAAAAGAAAAGTGAGATGCAAGTTATACTTGCATTGGAAGAGTTTATTTAGCGTCGTTGTTACGCATAAATTCAAGTATGTGGCGTGCATCATCATCAGAAAGATTTTGATTGGGCATACGCACCATACATTCCTCAAGCAAGGTTTGCGCAGTTGCGTTTTTATCAAGATTTTCATCGGTATTAGTAACAAAATTCATGATCCATTCCGGCTTTCTTCTTTGAGTAACGCCTTTCCATCCGGGGCCAACCAATTTGGTATTGTCTAAGTGATGGCAGGAAGAACATTTCAAATCATATATTTTCTGACCCGCATCAACCATTGATTTATCTATTGTTGCAGACAGATCAACATGCGTGAATTTGCCAATTCCTTTTGCATCTTCTGCTGCGGTGCCTGATGCGGTTGAAGAAGAAGATGCTGCGCTGTTTGAAGTGTTTGAAGTTGCTGCTGTATCATTATCTGAAGGTGCGCCTGCACCGCCATTACATGCCCAAATTAAAACTATTATGCAAGGAAAATTAGGTTTTTTTAAAACATTAAATACTTTTTTATAATGATTTTTTCAAGATAAAAGACATTGTAATTAAAAGGCTAATAATGTGATTAAGATCATATTAAAAAATGATTGTAATCACATTTGGCTTTATAGCGGCATTATACTTTTCCTGCATGATTAATTTGAACTTTTTAATTAAACATGGCGCTACGCAACGACAATATTTAAAAGGAAAAATTATTTTTTTTGAAGGTGATAAAGCAACCTATTTTTTTTTAGTGGTGAAGGGCAAAGTAAAAATGGTAAACACAAATGAAGACGGTAAAGAATTTATACAAGGCATTTTTTATGATGGTCAGAGCTTTGGTGAACCGCCGCTTTTTACTGATGACGACACGTATGCTGCAACAGCAATTGCAGAAACGGAAGCAACAGTTGTTCGGCTTGAAAAAGTTTGCTTTTTAGAACTACTTAAAACTAATTTTAAACTGCATTTTGAAATTACACAAACACTCGCAGAAAGCCTTCGGTTTAAAATACTTATTAATAAAGAAATTTCCGGGCACAATCCGCAACATCGGTTACTTACTTTATTTAATCATCTAAAAAAAGAAAGAAAAAAAGCAAACGAACAATTTCCAATAAATCTAACAAGGCAAGAGCTTGCAAACCTTACCGGCTTAAGAGTTGAAACCGTTATAAGAACAGTAAAAAAATTAGAAACAGATGGAAAAGTGAGGATTTTAAAAAGAAAAATTTATATAGATTGATGCATTTTAAATGATGGTTTTTTTAACAATAAATAATACACTGAAGCTGCTTTTGTGCAGTTTATTTAAATAGGTTTGCTTTATGCTTGCCAATCACCATTGCATAAAAAAAATATTGCTGCCAAAACACCTTGTTGTTATTGATATGCGTGATTGCTATACCTGTTCATTCACTGAATTTTATCCATTCTGTGAAAACTTATATTACTTCTCCAACTTCAAAGACTTTAATACTTGTGCCCAGGCTTAATACAACGCCTGGGATTTATTTTGCTTTTAAAGCATTTTCAGCTTAAACTAATTTTAAGTTTTAGCTAATTGTGTTTACGGATAATTAAAAATATCTGTTCATCCACCCGCGTCATTAATATTATCTCTTTTTATAAATCGTCTTTTAATCACTCTTTAATTTCATTCTTATGCCATATAAACAAATAAAAAAGAAAAAAGAACAATTGCTTGTTTTTTTCAGAAGGCTCGGTTCTTTATATTACTTGTCTTTTACAAACCATGAAATTTTACACAATAAAATAATTGGGTTAGATGAATTTCGAAAAAAGATTTTAATTGTAGAAGATAACAACCACAGGTACGATTCAAGATTCATTAATTTATGCGAAGTAAAAACCTGCAGGATAAAAAAAGTGTATAGCGCTATAAATGCACAAGATTTTACAAAAAACAAACTTGAAAAATATTTGGATGCCATAGCACTTGAATTTGATTTTAAAAACGGAAACACACCTTTTGTTTTAAAGCTTTATAAAGATGCTGTGCATAATTTTTATGGAATGGCCGAAGTTGAAAATAAAATAAAGCGATGGGAAGGAATGCTTTCAAAAATGCTGCCGGCGCCTGAACAAAAAAGCGCATAAAAGAAATATTTTTTTTGAAATTTATTAAACCGGTTGTTTTGCTTTTATTAAAAACTTCAAGTTAAAGCAACCGGTTTTTCTTGTTCTTGTTATGATATGTTGAATGATAAATATGATGCAAATCATGTAAAGGTTTTTAATTATTAAACATCTTTAAGGCATGAACGAAAACAAACCTATTAAAAGAAGTGAAGCTTTAAAAAAGCTTTCGCAAGACCATCATTTTAATTTATTATTTATCTGGAAAATAAGGCAGGGTTTAAAATTAAATGTTGACTTGATGCGCATAAAAAATTTTATTACTCATTTTTTTAATGAAGAGATAATGCATCATTTTTCAACAGAAGAAAATTATTTGTTTTGTTTATTACCGCAAGATGATATGCTGTGTTTGCGTGCAGCGCAGGAACATTCAACCATAAAAAAAATTATAACAGAAATTTCAACAGGTAACATCTCTGAAAATAAAATAACAGAATTTGTAAACCTGCTTGAAAGCCATATAAGGTTTGAAGAAAGAACATTGTTTACGCATATTGAAAAAATTGTTCCTTACAATAAACTGGAACTTGCAGCCGCACATTTTACTGCTGAACATGCAGATTACTGGCAAGACGCTTTTTGGTTAAAAGCAAAATAAGCCTGAAATAAAATTCATTTTAAGATATTTGTTTTTTGCGGAAAAAGAATAAGCATTTTTTGCAAAAGCAGATATGGATTTACTAACTATTATTACCATACTCATTATTGTAAGCGCAGCATTTTCTTATTTTAATGAACGCTTTATTAAACTGCCAAACACAATTGGCGTGGTTGCTGTTTCAGTAGTGGTATCTGTTTTAATATTAATAGCAGGAAAAACAAATAGCGGCTTAACCAAACCGTTATTAACGTTTGCACACAGCATCGATTTTTCAAAAGTGCTGCTTGATGTAATGCTTGGCTTATTACTTTTTGCAAGTGCCATTCATTTTAACTATCAAAAGCTTAAAGAGCAGCGGTTGCCGGTTTTTATTTTAAGTACCATTGGTGTGTTACTTTCTGCAGGCGTATTTGGCGTGCTGCTGCATTTTGTAATGCATTTTATCGGCATAAATATTCCGTTGTTGTATTGCTTTTTATTTGGTGCACTTATTTCTCCAACTGATCCAATTGCTGTTGCAGCAATTTTAAAAAAGTCAAACGTTCCGCCGCGGTTGCTTACCATTATTTCAGGAGAATCACTTTTTAATGATGGCATCGGGCTTGTTCTTTTTATCGTTCTTTCAGATATTGCAAATCCATCAACAAAAAATTTATCTTTCTCAGAAATAGTAAAATTGTTTGCGCAAGAAGTTGCCGGCGGTATTGCGATAGGATTAGTTGCCGGTTATATTGGTTACAGGTTAATGCGCTCCATCAAAAATTTTCAAACCATATTTCTTATATCCGTTGCGCTTGTGTTAGGCATTTCTGTTGTTGCACATGATCTTCATGCATCAATACCTTTAGCTGCGGTAAGTGCCGGTTTAATTATAGGAAATAAAAGCCTTGATAAAAAGCAGGTTTCAGACCGTTTCCTCAGCAGAATATGGCAATTGCTTGATGAAGTGCTGAACACCATTCTTTTTGTAATGATCGGGCTGCAATTAATAACCATGCCTTTTCTGAATAATTACTGGCTCGCCGGTTTTCTTTCAATCATAATAATTTTAATTGCAAGGCTTGTAAGCGTTACATTACCTGTAATTTTTCAATTGCGCAAAATAAATTTCAGCAACCTTTTTATACTTACATGGGCAGGTTTACGCGGCGGTATTTCAATTGCAATGGCTTTATCAATTTTTAATTCACCTTACCGGGAAATAATTATTGCAAGCTGCTATTTTATTGTAATATTTTCTATCATCATACAAGGTCTTACGCTTAATAAAGTAGTAAAAAAAGTTTCTTAAGGCCTGTTTAATATGCTTGCCAGGCCGATGAAACATTTTTGGTTTAAGAGCGTATTCACGCTTTAGCTTAAGAATATAAATTACTTCGGTTCATTTTCACATAGCAAAAAATATCCGCAAAATTTCCTGTTTCTTATCATGCTGCTTTATGATTTCGCTCATATATGCTAAAATAACCGCAATGCACCTTTGCAAAAATTTTAAGCAGTATGAATAACTTCATAAATAAAACTTTAGGCGAAATAGTTACCAACCAAAACAAGGCAGTGCCTGTTTTGGAAAAGTATAATCTTGATTATTGTTGCAAAGGCAAACGCACCTTGCAAAAAGCCTGCGAAGAAAATAATATTGATGTTGCACTGGTTTCGGATGAATTGGAAAACATTCCTGCAGAACAAGCCATGCAAATGCCTTTTAATGAAATGACCGCAGAGCAATTAATCAGCCATATTCTTATTCATCATCATTATTACATAAAACAAATTGTTCCGCAAATACAAGCGCATTTATTTAAGCTTCAGCAAAAACACGCTGATAAATTTGAGTGGATTGAAGGTGGTGTACAAACATTTGATTTATTACAGGAAGAATTGTTGCAGCACATGCAAAAAGAAGAAACAATTTTGTTTCCGCGCATAAAAAAAGTTGAAGCATGCTATAACGGAAATGAAAATAAAGATGCCATAAAAAATATTCTTGCACCCATTACGGTAATGGAAGAAGAACATGCTGAAGCAGGCGCTTTAATGGAAAAATTAAGAATTATCACCAATAATTTTACGCCCGCAGAAACAGCCTGCACCACACACCGCATAACGCTTGCTGAGCTTAAAGCTTTTGAAGAAAACCTGCATCAGCATGTGCATTTAGAAAATAATATTCTTTTTTCAAAGGCAATAAAAATGTACAACGAAATAGAAGCCGCATAATGCTTCATCACATCATTAATAATTTATAAGTATGAAACAATTAACGATAATATTACTGGCCGGATTATTTTTTACATCCTGCAAAAACAATTCTTCACAAACAGATGCAGACAATTCTAAACCTGTAATGGGTGCACCCGAATCAGTTGTAAGCACAACGCCAAATACTGACAGTGCCGTAAGAGGCCCGTTGTCTTATGCGCCTAACGTTGCGCCGGTGCAGGATGGCGATACGGTTATAGTAAAGTTTGATGTAAGACATAAATTATTTCATGTAAAGAATGACGTTGTTTTTACAGGATGGCTTTTTGGCGATTCATTGCCTGGCCCCGTGTTGCATATTCGTGTTGGCCAAACCGTAAAATTTTCAATGACTGACAGATCGAATGAAGCGATGCCTGCCGGAATGATAATGCAGCCTATGCCCCACTCAATAGATTTTCATGCAGCGATGGTTAACCCTGCAGATAAATGGCGCAGCATTAACCCGGGTGAAACCATCAGCTTTACGTGGACGGCCAATTATCCCGGCGTATTTATGTATCACTGCGGCACACCGATGGTTTTGCTGCACATGATAAGCGGCATGATTGGAATGGTTATCGTTGATCCGGCGGATGGTTTTCCCGGAAAAGTTGATCGTGAATTTGCATTTGTGCAAAACGAATATTACCTCAAACCAAATGGAAATATTTATTCGCCCGATACAACATTGGCTATGAAAAAAACGCCAACATTTGTTGCCTTTAATGGCAAGCCCGGTCAATATGTAGTGCATCCCATTCATGTAAAAGCAGGCGAAAGAGTTCGTTTGTATCTTTTAAATGCGGGCCCTAACAATGCAAGCAGCTTTCATGTTATAGGAACTATTTTCGATAAAGTTTGGATTGAAGGAAACCCGAAGAATGAATTAGAAGGAATGGATGTAATTGATTTGGCGCCGGCGATGAGTGCAATAGTTGAATTTATTGTTCCTGAAAAAGGAAGATATACGTTTGTTGATCATTCTTTTGCAGATGCAGAAATGGGTGCAGCCGGTGTGTTTGTGGCTGATTAAATTTCTTTTGAGTAAAATTTTAAACCACAACAGGCACATAGAAATATAGATATCTATGTGCCTATGTTCTATGTGGTAAAAAATAGTTTAACAATGGAAAAGCGAAAAAATTTATGGATAACACTTACGCTTGCAAATCTTTGCCTTGTTGCTTTTTTTGGAACCATGTTGCGTACAGCATTTCTTTTTTCTGTTTCATGGATTGATTACAGAAGTTTTTTAAGTGCACATTCGCATTTTGCATTTGGCGGCTGGGTTACGCTTGCACTTTTTATGTTGCTGATCTATGAAGTATTGCCAGCACCTTTTCGCAATAAAATAATTTATCAGTGGCTTTTAGCCGGTATTGAAATTACTTCATTAGGCATGGCAGCTACATTTCCTTTTGAAGGTTATGCTGTGCTTTCCATAATTTTTTCAACGTTGTTTTTATTTGTGGCGTATGTTTTTTGCTGGGTTTTTATAAAAGATATTTTTAAAGCAAACGTGCATAAAACTGTTCGCCTGCTTGCATGTTTTGCGCTTATTTATTTTGTTATTTCAACTGTTGGTCCCGCTTTAATTTCCTATATCCTCGTTACTAATTTTTATAACAGCCTTTTGTATAAAAATGCGTTGTACATCTATTTGCATTTTCAATACAATGGTTTTTTTACGCTGAGTGTTTTTGCTTTATTTTTTAATCGCTTAATTCCTTATGCAACTGAAAAAGCAAAAAAAATTGTTCATCAATTTTCGGTTTTGCTTTGTTGTTCTGTTGTGCCTTCAGTATTCATGTCTTTATTTACAAGAGCCTATCAAAATTTATATTGGTACATTTCTCTTATTGGGTGCGTGCTGATTATATTTTCTTTGATATGGTTTTTCAGAATGTTGTTTGCAGAAGAAAAGATTTTTATTCATCCGCCATCATCGTTTGCAAAAAAGTTATGGAATTTATCAATGATTGCATTTGTTATAAAAATGATGCTGCAGGCAGGCACAATTATTCCTCAATTAGCAAAAATTGTTTTTGGCGACAGGCCTGCTATTATCGGTTTTCTGCATCTTGTATTTTTAGGTTTTGTAACGTTTTTTATTTTATCAATTTATTGTTCCATTAAAGTATTCAACACAAAAACTTTCTTTACAAAATTTGCGCTTATCTTTTTTGCTTCGGCAATTATTTTAAATGAAGCCACGCTTCTTTTTCAGGGCGTGGGCATATTGTTTGAAACAACCAGCCATGTTTATCCGTGGTTATTATGGATCGCCGCCATTTGCCTTTTTACAGGAGCAATTTTAATAACTTCCTCCAGGTTAAGCAAACAAAAGGTTGAATAAGTTATCGATACCAACTTATGTAACTGCAGTTTGAAACTTTAAAGCATGTATTAATAAATTTTTTTTTCAATGCGAAAAAATTAAACATTATTTCTTTTTTTTGCCTGAACGATGAATGATATTATTACGCTGATTGCAAATCTTGCTTTAACGTTATCTTTTATTGTTGCCGTTATTTTTGGAATTGCCCAGGTTAAAACCGCATCGCTTGATCGCAAACAGCGCCTTACACTTGATACGCTTCGCAATTTTCAAACTAATGAATTTGCACAACTGCTGTATTTTATAAATACGCAAACAATGCCTGCAACTCAAAAAGAAATGAAATTGCTGCCTGATAAAGAGCAAATAAATTTTATTCAGTTTGCACAGGAAATGGAATCGCTTGGCATTTTGGTGGCTGAACGTTTAATTGATATTGATCTTGTAGATAAAACGCTTGGTTCGTTTGTAACAACATCGTGGGAAAAATATAAACCCGTGTTTACGGATATCAGGGAAAAAACACCCGATCCTTTTCTTGGGGAATATTTTCAATGGCTTGCCGAACGAATAGATGAACGAATGAAACAAAATCCGCGAAAACCTTTTCATGAAACCCAAACAATCAATTTATAACAAATGCGCTGCAAAAAAGGCATAATGTTGGTATGATAATTTAAAAAATAATAACTAAATACTTATGAAAAAATTGCAAATCCCCAAATTTTTAGTTTTCTGCTGTGTTTTAACCGCATCACAATCTGCTTTTAGCCAGTTAAATTGTATTGACAGTGCTGTTTATTTAAATGGCAACAATCAATACATAACACTTGCGCCAAATACAGTAAGTGATACGAATTTTCTGGCAAATCTTTCAGGAGATTATACCATTGAGTGTTTGTTGAAATGGAATGGCGGCGCACCTTTTCAGCGCATTTTCGATTTTAGTTTTGGAAATACATTTTTTATGTTTCTTACTCCATCGCAAAATGCCATTGGCGGCGTGCCCCGTTTTGCTATATCAACCACCGGGCTTACGGCACCACAGGTTGTTGATGCCACCGTGCCGCTTCTGCCAGGAATTTATCATCACATAGCCGTTACATACAGTAAGGCAAGCAGTATGGTTACTATTTTTATTGATGGAGCAAATGTTGGTTCCGGCACTGTAAATATTGATGCAGATTCAGTATATCACGGAACGGATATGCACGATTCATCAGTAAATTATATTGGCCTTTCTTCATTTTCTGGAGATCCGCAGTTTGATGGAAATATTGATGAATTCAGAATTTCAGATACGGTTCGTTACACAGATAATTTTACTCCAGCCATTCCATTTTCACCGGATGGTTATACAGTGGCTTTATATCATTTTGATGAAGGTAGCGGACAAAACCTGATTGATGCATCGGGTAATAATTACACCGCAATTCTTGGTTCAACAGCCGATGTTGATGTAAATGATCCTTCAAGAATTTCGTGTGCAGGTGTTTTGGCTACATCATTGTTAAACTTTACTGCAACAAACGTATCAGGAAAAGTGCAGTTAAACTGGCAAACAACATCAGAAATAAACAACAATTATTTTGAAGTTGAAAAAAGCATAAACGGAGTTAATTTTTCTGCTGCTGCCAAAGTAGCTGCAACAAATAAAAACGGCATTAATAAATATGCATACACCGATGTTTCTCCAAATACAGGAAGTAATTATTACCGTTTAAAGCAGGTTGATAATAACGGATCATTTAAGTATTCATCAGTGGTGTATATAAATATAACAGGCAACAATAATTTTAAAGTTTATCCAACTTTGGCACACGATCGTTTGCATGTAACAGTATCTCAAACACCAGCAACGCTTGTTATTTTTAATGAAATGGGTAAAGCCGTTAAAACAATGCGCATAAATAATACCGAAGAAGATGTTGATGTTTCAAACCTGCCTGCTGGCAACTATATAATTCGAAACATAACCTCGAATGCATCATTAAAGCTTATTAAACAATAAGATTTATACAACAACAGAAAATGTTCCTTTTAAAGGAACATTTTTTTTGATTGTACGTTTATTTGCGCCATAATTTTTATGCAGATTAATCAATACATCGATCATACTTTATTAAAACCAACTGCTTTAATACAAGATGTTATACGCATTTGCAATGAGGCTTTGCAATATAATTTTGCAGCCGTTTGCGTGCCGCCGCCAATGGTTAAAATAGCCAAAGAACAATTAAAAAATACAGCGGTAAAACTTGCAACCGTTATTGGATTTCCGTTTGGGTATTCAGCCATTGAAGCAAAAATTGCTGAAAGCATTTTGGCCATTATTGATGGCTGCGATGAACTGGATGTTGTTATAAATTTAATTGCACTGAAAAATAATGATTGGCAATATCTTGCTGATGAATTAAATCATTTACTTCCTGTAATAAAACAAAAAAGCAAATTAATAAAGATCATCATCGAAAGCGGCATTTTAACGGATGAAGAAATTATTCGTTGCTGCAAATTGTATGGCGCAGCGAGTGTTGATTTTTTGAAAACTTCTACTGGCTATGCAGAAAAAGGTGCCAGCGTTCATGCCGTTCAGTTAATGCGAGAAAATTTGCCTGCTCATGTACAGATAAAAGCATCGGGTAGTATAAGAAATTATTCTTTTGCAAAAGAACTGATTGATGCGGGCGCAACAAGGCTGGGTTGCAGCAACAGTATTCAAATAGTTCAAAACGTATAATTTTGGCATGTATGCTATTTATTTAATATTTTGCGCTGGTTTCCGGCCAAAAATTTGCAAGTACTCTGCAATACATAAATGAAGCGCTTCTTTTTTTTAATATATATTATTTGTGCAGCAGCATTTTCTTCACATGCGGCAGATACAATTATCGTTCATAAAGATGCAAGGGTTGATGTTTTAACAGAAAAGCAGGCTGCCATAAATAAAGTAACATCAAGAATGGCTTCAAATGGTTTATTCAGAGGTTACAGGTTGCAGGTATTAAACACACGCAGCCGGGATGATGCTTTTAAAACAAAAGCATCCTTACTTGAAAATTTTCCTGATGAAAAAGTGTACGTTTTATACCAGTCGCCGTATTTTAAAGTGCGTATAGGAAATTTTGTTACGAGAGATGATGCTGAGGCTTTTAAAAAAGAATTAAGTTCATTTATAACACAGCCCGCTTATATTGTAGCAGATTTGATTGAATATATTCCAAAGGCAGATGAGTTTCAATAAAAGATGATATGATTGTTCCAGAAAAAATAAAAGAAATTACAAAACAATATATTCCGTTGCTTGCTTCCATCCGGCATCATCTGCATGCACATCCTGAATTAAGTTTTAAAGAATTTGAAACAAGTGCTTTTATAGGCAAGCACTTAAATGAATGGAATATTGCACATAAAAATATTGCCGGCACCGGCATTGAAGCAATTATAGAAGGCAAAGATCCATCATACAAAACAATTGCTTTGCGTGCTGATATGGATGCATTGCCTATTACAGAAGAAAATAATGTTGAATATAAATCGAAAAATGAGGGCGTAATGCATGCCTGCGGGCATGATGTGCATACAACCTGTTTGCTTGGCGCTGCAAAAATTTTAAAAGATTTGCAGCACGAATGGCAGGGCACCGTTAAACTTATTTTTCAGCCGGGTGAAGAAAAAAATCCCGGCGGTGCAAGCATAATGATAAAAGATGGCGTGCTTCAAAATCCAAAGCCTCAGGCAATTGTTGCCATGCACGTGCATCCTGGTTTGCAGGCCGGAAAATTAAGTTTCAGAAAGGGATTAATTATGGCAAGTGCCGATGAAATTTATATAACGGTTAAAGGCAAGGGCGGCCATGCAGCAGCGCCGCATTTAACTGCAGATACCATATTAATTGCATCGCAAATTATTGTAAGCCTGCAGCAAATTATCAGTCGCAATAATAATCCGTTTACGCCTTCGGTGCTTTCAATTTGCAGCATTCGCGGCGGCAATACAACCAATGTAATTCCTGCAGAGGTTAAGCTTATGGGCACTTTTCGCACCATGGATGAAAGCTGGCGTTATAAAGCGCATGATCTTATTAAAAACCAGGTACAACATATTGCGCAAGCAATGGGTGCAGAAACTGAAGTTAATATTGATGTTGGTTACCCTGCTGTATATAACGATGAGCAGGTAACGGAAAATGCGGTTTTAATAGCAAAAGAATATTTTGGAAATAATAACATAGAAGAAACAGAATTAAGAATGGGCGCAGAAGATTTTGGATTTTATGCACAGCAATTACCTGCATGTTTTTTCAGGCTTGGCGTAAGAAATGAAGAAAAAGGCATTGTGCATAATGTTCATACTGCAAAATTTAATATAGACGAAAGTGCGTTAGAATCCGGTGCCGGCATTATGGCCTGGCTCGGTATGAAGCTGAAGATATAATTTCTAAAAAGTTTCATTGTTTTTGAAATACGTATCCCTTTTAACTGTTATTGCAACAGTATTATTTTTTTACTCCGTATCCGCGCAAGAAACTGCGCCCGGTGATTCTATTTCCTTAACATCAGCTAAAATTAATGCAGCCGATTCGCAGCTTGTTACCCGTTATATTTATTTATCACGATACTATTTGCAGGTTGATCCGGATTCTTCTGTTTACTGGGCTGAAAAAGCAATAGCATTTTCATTACTTAAAAACAATAAAAATTATCTTCAAAATGGTGTGCAGGTGCTTCAACAGGCAGAAAATTTATTAACGCAGGCACATCAGTCAGAACAGGTTATCGCATCAAACAAATCATTACAGCAGCAGCAAACAATCAATGTTCTTACAATAGCTTTAATTATTTTATTATTGATTGGAATAAGTTTTTTAATTGTTTATATAAGAAAAGATAAAAACTTAAAAGCGGCTGAAGCAGACAATGAAGAATATGAATCAAAAATTAAAGAACTTGAGCATGATTTGCACGATGCGCAGCGAAAATTTCTTGACCTGAAACAAACGCAAAAAGATTTTCAATCAAATTACAATAACCTGCAAAAAGCAAATGATATAAAAGACAAGCTGATACCAATGATTGCGCATGATATCCGCTCTCCGCTTGCTGCTTTGCAAAACACACTCAGTTTAACACGGGATAATATTATTAATCCTGAAGAATTTCAAAAGCTAAGTTTTGCACTTGAAGCAGATTTATTTAACCTGAGAGGAATGCTGGATAACATGTTATTGTGGGCAAGAGAACAGATGTTTGAAATTAAGGTGAACAAAATAAAATTTGATTTGTGCGAAACTGTTCGCGATGTTATTTTAATGTATCGCAATAACCTGGTTACAAAAAATATTACGCTGCACAATTACATGCCATCGCATTTAGAAGTTACAACAGATAAAGAAATTATTGCGGCTGTGTTCAGAAATCTTTTTTCCAATGCCGTTAAGTTTACTGCAGAAAATAAAAACATTTATATAAGCCAGATTTTTTTAAACGGCAAAGCATATATTTCTGTAAAAGATGAAGGCAAGGGCATGGCTGCAGAAACAATTCAAAAAATAAATAACAAAGAGCACATTTCTACCCGCGGAACAGCCAATGAAAAAGGAACAGGTTTGGGTTTGCTTTTCAGCAAAGAAATGATTAATAAATTAGGGGAAGCTTTTGATATAACATCATATTCCGAACAGGGAACATCGGTAACTTTTTCTGTTTCGCTTTAATAATTTCATCAAACTAATTAATTGATCTTTACAATGCTTACTGCATTTTTTTGTGCATAGCTTTTTACAAGCGTACGTATCATTTCATTTTCAGGATAAACAGTAAGATAATTTTTTAATTGCGCAGCATTATAAGAAGTATAATTATGCGGCAATAAACCCATGCCATAGAACTTGCCGTTTTCAACCAGCACGCAACTTTGCCTGTTACCCGTAACCGGCGATTCAACAATTGCAAAAGTGCCTGAATTTTGCTGCAAATAGTTTACCGCAACTTTTACCTTTTCGTTATAAACCGAACATTCAATTTCTGCTGGCGTAAACGATTGCTTTTGCAAAAAACATAATGCAGGATGCAATTCAAATTCCTTCACAAGCTTCCATAAAGTTCGGTGTGCATCATTTAGCAAAGCAAAGCTGGCAACGGGTTCTGTATGTTTTCTTTTTTTATCAATTGCCAAACGCATAAAGCCTGCAGAATCTTCAAACATATAAATGCCATAAAATTGTTCTGCTTTTTTTTGACTGAAATTATACTCCGGCCAGTACTTTTTTATTTCAATGCTTTCTAAAATAAACGCAGTAAATTCTGTTGGGCATTCTGTGCAGGTAACTTCATAAATATTGCGCAAAAATTCCTGCCGTTTTTTACCGGTGTTTAAACCGGTGAAATGACCAAGCACTCTTTTCTTTATACATTTTGCTTTGCCCACATAAATAATTTTTCCTTTTGAATTATGGAAATAATAAACGCCGGGCACATAAGGCAGTTTATTTATACTTTCTTTTGAAAGATTTGGCGGCAGTATTTGTTCATGATTATCTTTTTTCAGAAAATCTTTTATCAGTTTTTCGCCGCCTTCATTTAAAATTTTCTGAAATAAAATTGCTGTGGCATCTGCATCGCCACCTGCACGATGACGATTTACAACAGGAATTTCGAAGGTTTTGCAAAGATGTCCTAAACCATATTTCTGCAAACCAGGAAAAGCTTTGCGGCTAAGTTTAAGCGTGCATAATTTTTTTGGCAGCCAATGATAGCCATGCTGCATTAAATGATAGCGGATAAAAGTATAATCGAAGTTTACGTTGTGTGCAATAAAAATTCTGTTGCTTAATAAATTATAAATGTTTAATGCTACCTCTGAAAAATTGGGAGCAACGGCAACAGCTTCGTTGGTTATGCCGGTGAGATAAGAAATAAATGATGGAATTTTATAACCCGGATTAATAAGTGTTTCATAACGGCCTTCTACTTCTGTTCCATTGTGCAACACAATTGCAATTTCGGTAATGCCATTTTTATCCGGATGGCTGCCGGTGGTTTCTATATCAACAATTGCATACACGTTACAAAGTAAAAAATTAAAAAGTAAAACCTGTTGTAAACTGTAATGTTTTTTAAAAGCTTTGCCTAATTTAATAAAAGCAGATAAAGTATTTTTGCGCCTTATTGCTGAAAAATAATATGCAGTACAAGTGTTGCGACGCAACCGTGCTCAATAGCATTACTGCAGCTTGTAACATAAAAAAAAATATTAAGAGCGAAGCGATTAACACAGAAACATGCAGGTATCAAAAAATTTTAATCATAGGGAAGCTGAAGAAAAATGGTATGCGCACTGGCTTAAAAAAAATTATTTCAGCAGCGTGCCTGATGAACGTGAACCTTATACCATTGTTATGCCGCCGCCAAATGTTACGGGCGTGCTGCACATGGGCCATTGCTTAAATAATACCATTCAGGATGTATTAATTCGCCATGCGCGTATGCATGGAAGAAATGCGTGCTGGGTTCCGGGAACAGATCATGCATCTATTGCAACCGAAACAAAAGTGGTGCAGATGCTGCGTGAAAAAGGTATTACAAAATCATCGCTTAACCGTGAAGAATTTTTGAACTATGCATGGGAATGGAAGAATAAATATGGCGGAATAATTTTAGAACAGTTAAAGAAAATAGGCTGCAGTGCAGATTGGGATCGCACAACATTTACAATGGATGATCACTATTCTAAAAGTGTGATTAAAGTGTTTGTTGATTTATATAACAAAGGATGGATTTATCGCGGCGAACGCATGATACATTGGGATGTAAAAGCACAAACAGCATTGAGTGATGAGGAAGTAATTTATAAAGAAGTAAACAGCAAATTGTATTTTATAAAATATACGGTGCTGGAAGAAAATAATGTTGGGTTGCATGGTCTTGGAAGCATTGCTGCAGGTGTTGAAAGCATAACAATTGCAACCGTTAGGCCTGAAACAATTTTAGGCGATAGTGCAATTGCAGTAAACCCCAAAGATGAGCGGTACAAACATCTTATTGGTAAAGCTGCATTGGTGCCGTTGATCAATCGCCGCATACCGATAATTGCAGATGAGTATGTTGATATAGCGTTTGGAACAGGCGCATTAAAAATTACTCCTGCGCATGATATGAACGATTATGCCATCGGCAAAAAATATAATCTTGATGTTATAAATATTTTGAATGATGATGGCACAATGAGTGAAGCTGCACAATTATTTGTTGGTGAAGACAGGTTTGAAGCACGCAAAAAAATGGTTGAAGCTTTAGAAGAAGCGCATCATATTGTGCGCATTGAAGCGTATAAAAATCAAATTGGTTTTAGCGAACGAAGTGATGCAGTTGTTGAGCCAAGATTAAGCCTGCAATGGTGGGTGAACATGAAAAAATTAAGTGAGCCTGCATTAAAATCTGTGCTTGAAAATGCAATAAAATTTTTTCCGCCAAAATATGTAAACACATATAAATATTGGATGGAAAATATTAAAGACTGGTGCATTAGCCGCCAGCTTTGGTGGGGAGAAAGAATTCCTGCATGGTATGATGCAGATGGAAATGTTTATGTAGCGGAAACAGAAGAAGCTGCAAACAGTCAACGGTCAACGGTCAACGGTCAACTGAAGCAGGATGAAGATGTGCTTGATACATGGTTTTCTTCATGGCTTTGGCCAATGGAAGTTTTTAAAGGAATATCACAACCCAACAATACTGACATCGATTATTATTATCCAACACAAACGTTGGTAACTGCGCCTGAAATAATTTTCTTTTGGGTGGCGCGAATGATCATGAGCGGCTTTGAATACAAAAATCAAAAGCCTTTCAGCAATGTTTATTTTACCGGAATTGTGCGTGATGAATTGGGCAGAAAGATGAGTAAGAGTTTAGGCAACTCGCCTGATTTGCTTGGCCTGATTGATAAATACGGCGCCGATGCTGTTCGTTTTGGAATACTCATCTCCTCTCCCGCCGGCAATGATTTATTGTTTGATGTGAAAGAAGAAAGCACTTTAAAACAAGGCAGTTTTTTCATCAATAAAATTTGGAATGCGATGAAGCTGGTGAAGATGTGGGAAGAAAGAAAGTCAACAGTCAACGGTCAACAGTCAACGGAAGACTTCCCAACTTCCTGGTTTGAAAACAGGTTGAACGAAGCAAAAATTGAAATAGAAAAATTATATCATCAATTTAAATTAAGCGAAGCTTTAAAAACAATTTATTCTTTGATATGGGATGATTTCTGCAGTTGGTATCTTGAATGGATAAAACCAGGTTTCGAACAACCAATTGATGCAGCCATTTATAATAAAACAATTGATTTTTTTGAAGAGCTGATGCAATTATTGCATCCGTTTATGCCGTTTATTACAGAAGAAATTTATCATTTGCTGAGAGAACATGAAGATGATTTGTGTGTTAGTCAAGCTAAAAATTCAAACGTAAAAATTCAAAATAATATACTTGCTCAGGGCGATCTACTGAAGAATATTATTTCTGCTATTCGGGATGCACGAAATAAAAATAATATCAAACCAAAAGAAACCATAGAATTATTTATTGATGCCGCCAACAATACTTCATATAAATTATTCACTGAAATTTTAAAAAAACAGGTTAACGCAACAGATATCTTATTCACCAAAGAAAATATTTTTGGAAGTATTGTTGTTACAAATGAAGAAGATAAATTTTATATTAAAAGCCAACAGCAATCTGATGCTGCGGTAATAAAATCTGACCTTGAAAAAGATCTTTCGTATCAAAAAAATTTCCTTCAATCTGTACAAAAAAAATTAAGCAACGAACGATTTATTCAAAATGCAAAACCTGAAATCGTAGAGCTGGAAAAAAAGAAACTGGCAGATGCAGCAGCAAGAATAAAAACCATTGAAGAAAGTCTTGCAAATCTTGTTTAAACCGGGAATGTTGAACCTGCATTTGGGTAGATTGATGGATTAACAGGATTAGTAAAATTTTGGCGAAGGCCAACTAATATTTTTTTAACCCAAGACTTAAGTCTCGATTATATATAAGAACTAAGAAGATGGCTTTAGCCAAAAAAAAATTAAGCAGCATCATAAACTTTAAACATTGAAACTTTTAAACATTAAAAACTTTTTCCAAAGCATCTTATTAACCGGATGCTTTTTTATTGCTTTTAAAGGCAATGCTCAAAATTGGGACATTGATCTTTTACGAAACATTAATCCGCAGCAACCCAATTCGTTTGTATGGAAAGGTTTTACAAGTTCTGCATATCCTGTAAGTATTGCGGTGCCTGTTGGGCTTTGGGTTGATGCAAAGATTGAACACAATAAAAAAAATGAATACAAAGCGTATGAAATTGCAGGCAGCGTAATAATTGCAGCCGGCGCAACCGAAGCTTTTAAATTAATTTTTAATCGGCAGCGGCCTTATCAAAAATATGCAGGTGTTTACCCGTATAAATATGAAGATGGTCATTCATTTCCCTCGGGCCATGCATCGCTTGCATTTGCAACAGCAACCAGTTTATCATTAGAATATAAAAAATGGTACGTTATTGTGCCGGCTTATGCATGGGCATTTGGCGTTGGTTATTCAAGATTATATTTGGGCGAACATTATCCAACAGATGTTATTGGTGCTGCAGTAACCGGTGCCGGAAGTGCAATTGTTTCGCATTGGATAAGTAAAAAAGTTTTTAAGTAATGCATCAGCCTTCAAACATAATAATTCGCGAAGCAACAAAAAAAGATGTTGTTATCATTCATGAATTAGCACATAAAATATGGCCTTCAGCTTATGGAAAAATTCTTTCTGCAATTCAACTGAAATATATGCTGCAGCTGATTTACAGCGAAACATCTTTGCAAAAACAATTTGAACAGGGTCATCATTTTTTAATTGTTGAAGAAGGTAAAGAACCCGTTGCTTTTGCCGATTATAATCATTTAAAAAATGATGTGTACAAGTTGCAAAAAATTTATGTGTTGCCAAACCAGCAGGGAAAATCTATTGGCACATTGCTTATTAATGAGGTGATAAAAAGAGCAAAGCAAAATGGTGCAACAGTTTTATTGCTGAATGTAAACCGGCATAATAAAGCAAAACAGTTTTATGAACATCTTGGGTTTAAAATTATTGGCGAAGAAGATATAGATATTGGTGAAGGATATTTTATGAATGATTATGTAATGGAAAAGTTGATTGGTTGATAAGTGGAAGTGCTCAATTTTTTATAAAGTTGATTATAAAAATAACTCTTTAAAGTTTATATAAATTATATCAGTTATAAAGTTTCCACACTCCCTCTGAAACCACTTCCACAGTATCATCAGTTACTTTAATTGCAGTCTGATCGTCAATAGCATACACCGGAACTGTTAGCTTAGAAGCCCATTTTTCTGCGTTAACTTCTGAAGCATCCGGATGATTCTTGTGGTTCAAATGCGGGATCAACGCAAACTCAACCAACCCTGCTCCTTGTGCCGTAACAAAAGTTCTGATTATTTCTCCCTGCGGTGTAGAAAACGTCATGGTTTCTGATGTAAGTGCATTACCATTACCACCGGGCGGGTTTGTGTAGGTTTCTCCAAAGGTTGAGGCCATCGCCATACTTCCGGCGCTCACACCTACATAAACTGTTTTGCGCAGCAGCGAAGGTAACAGGTTTGTCAATCCTGACTGCTGCATCCAGTAGGATAAATACAGCACATCGCCTCCCCAAACCAGCAATGCGTCAGTCTCCTCAACCATTGGCAACCAAATCTCTTGTTTAATACTTGGCAACGCCGTAAGTTCCAACACTCCTAACGACTTCCAACCTAATTGGCACAACTGAGTTTGGTATTTTCCGCAGATCGCCTGCCATGCCATACCCGCACCCTGGCGGAAAGGATATATTGCAGTGGGAATGAAAAGGGCGTTGGATTCTGCGATCGGTTTGCCCAGCAGGCCAACCAGCGCATTATAAATGCTTGAGTTACTAATGCCGGAGGAAGTAAGAAGAAGTTTCATTATTTATTTTTTTAATTAAAATATCCGTAGTTAATAAATGCTATCTATTAGGTTATCAATTGTTAAAACAAATTAGATAAAATTAAATTATCGATTTTAAACCGATAATAAATATCTCTGTCAGCCAATATGAAAGCAAAGCTGAATGTTTGTTTTATATTCAATTTTTAATCGGCTCGTAATAAAGAAGTATTGCGCCACAGCCAAAAGCCTTTGTTTTTAGGAGTTTAAAATTTATTCTGTTGTTTATGTTTTCGAATAATGATAAACCCTTTCCTGCTATGATTGGCTGAACACAAATTTGGAATTCATCAATTAAATTAAGATTCATTAAGCTTACAATTAAACTCCGGCTGCCCACTAAAATGTTTTTACTCTCGCCATTGCTGGATTGCCTGAGTTCTGAAATTTCGTCTTTAATATCTCTTTTTGCTAACCTTTCAGTTTTCCATTCAACGCTTTCCAGCGTGCTGGAAAAAACCACTTTAGGAATATTGTTTATTGTTTGTGCAAATTCATCCATTGATTTGTTGCCGGTTGGATTTTTTACTACAGTTTGCCAGTATTTCATAAGTTGGAAGGTTATTCTTCCGTATAAAACGGTGCCAGCGCTGCATAACAACTCATTGTAATGTTGATGTATTTCGTCATCAGCAATCATAGCGGTGTGGTCGCAAAAACCGTCGAGCGTCATGTTGATTGCTGCAATTAGTTTTCTCATTTTATTTCCCTTAAATGATGCCAGTTTTCACTTCTCCGGCGCGCTTGTAATACGCAATAATAACCCCGGTTGTTGTAATAATACTTTCCGTTAATGTAAATGCTGCGGGGTACGAACTATCGTCAAATAACCTTTTGCCTTTACCAAGCATTAACGGGTGAATTTTGAGGCGGAGTTCATCTGTTAAATCATTCTGCAATAGCAAATGAACCAATTCACTGCTGCCCCAAACATGAATATCAGAACCACTTGAATGTTTGAGCTTTTTGATATCTGCCACGCTTTTGATGAATACAGAATTTTTCCAATCTGACTTTTCCCTGGTCTTTGACAAGATGTATTTTGTACCATCATTAATACCTGGCCAAAAGTCTGCATGTTGAGGCCAGTAGTTCTCCCAAATCTCAAATGTTTTTCTGCCCAAAAGATAATCTGCAGGTTTCAGCTCTTCCTGCACCGCTTTATCATAAGCTTCGTCGCCATACGGTTTAATCCAACCACCATATTTAAAACCATTTTCTGTATCTTCTTCAGGGCCGCCAGGTGCCTGCATTACTCCATCTAATGTAATCATTGATAACACAATTATTTTTCTCATACCATCTACTTTTTTTAATGTTTCTTGAAGATTGATTTTGTTACGATACAAATGTCACAAACTATGCTTATGCTGTTGCAGTGTAAATGCGACAATCTTAATGGCTGAATACGAAAAGTGACAGGCTTATGCACTATGCGGAAAACTTTATTGGCAAAATGTTATCCATTAAACATTTTGTGTCTTTTAATTTTTTTGCCCTGTCTAAGCTTTAATGAATGATAAAATGTTGGCACATCGTTCATCCACGTTTTTAAAGTTAAAATGATTGCTATAATTTCAAGCCTTGTTACAAGCCCAACCCAAAAACAAATATTGAAAAGAATATTTGATTGACATTGTAAAATGATTTGAATAAATGTTGCAAAAACCAATAAACACCAAATTTTTGCTCCGATAGAATGTGTGGCAATTTCTTTTTTAAATTTCATGAAACTTAGAACATAAGTCAAACATTCAAATCCTAAAAGTATTGTAAGCTTTAAAGCATTAGTTTTAAAAAAGCCTGGACATTCAACATAAGTTGCAACTGCAAAAGAAATATAGAACACTTCGTCAACTGCTGAATCTAAGCGCCTAAGTTTTGGTGTTGAAATTTTTAATTGCCTTGCTATAATTCCATCAAAAAAATCTGTGAGTAAACTAATCGTTAAAAGCAAAATTGCTATCAACTTATAATTATCAATTTTAATTACGCTAAAAATAATTATTATAAACCCAATAATAAGTCTTGAATAAATAAGTACTTGTGGAATTCGTGTCTTCATAAATTATTGTTCAACGTTCGGCGTATTTGCGATGGCACATTTTTAAAATTCCGCTGATAACCAAAGTTGATTTTATTCTTTTGCTGAAGATAAGATTTGTTGCAAACAGAATTACTGCTGTTGATGTTTTCCATCTCCCCTATTGCAAATACTTTTTATAAATCGTTTTTTATTACCGTATAAAAAACGGAAACATTATCAAGAAGGCAATTTTTAATTCACGCAATAATTTTTTGAAAAAAAAATATTTAAGTGTCGTTAATTCGCAACAGATAAATTAAGGAACCAATGCCAACAAAAAGATGTGTTATTTCAACTGGTGCCATTTTTTTAATGGTTAAAGCACCGTCAACAATGCCCCAAATATCTGCGGAAAGACCCAATAAATGTGTTATGATATTTGTGAATAAAAGACTTGTGATAATGCCTGCATTGTTTTGGTTACGCAAAAAATAATTTATAGCACCGCTGCCAATTATTAGTCCGCCCATTCCTCTTAAAACGGAAATTGTTTGCAGAGTTGTTGCAATGTTCAAAAAACCTGCGGCAAAGTTTGGAACAAAAAACATCATTGCGCCAAATGCAAAAGATGCGATGGCAGTAATTAGTAAAAACATTGAGCGTTTCATATTTTGAAAATGGTTTGAACCCGAAGTTAGTTACTGTGCTGATGCTGCGCCGTGCCTGGCCACTTCTTCCGCAACACTTTTTTTAGTTACTGTTTTATTTTCGAGTGTATAAACTTCCTGCACCATCATAAGCATTATCTGTAACACTTAAATTTTTGTTGTCAATATTTTCAATCATCATATCTAGGGCTGAAGAAAAATCAATTACTGCTTTTTCTTTATGGTAAACAATACTGTTTTCAGTTTTAATTGCAAACGTTCCTTGAGATGTTAAAGTGTTATTTGTGTAGAAATAATATCTATTATCACTCGGTTTTTTTTCAAATGTTAGCATTAATTTTTCTTTTTAAGTTCTTTTGCCAACATTATAGAATGTTTTAATGAATTTATGTTATTCCAATCGCTATGTGATATGATATCTGCCCGCTTGCCGCAAACTTTTGCAGCGGTAGTTTTACGTTGTTGCAATTTCTTCTGCTAACATTTTATTGCCGAGATTATCATAATAATTGCAAGTCATATTCTGCATATTAACTATCCATTTTTCAACACCAGCTTCTGCAGCTTGTTTGCAAAAGGTAAGATAGTCAGTCTGTCCTTGCTGGTGAATTAAAAGACTATGTTTAAGAGTTTCTTTATAACTTGTTTTTGCAACTTCAACCGGCATCCACTTTGCATCAGCCGAAATTATAAAGTTATTAGAACCGTGATATTGGATATGTCCGTCTGATACAAAATGTTCGTAAAATAAAACACCTAAAGATTTCATTTCCTGAACATAATTTGGAAAATCAGCACCGCTTTTAACTTTGGAGTGAGCTGCTTTGATTTGTTCAATTGTAAACATTGTTTAATTTTTACTTGTGATTAATGGATACAAAATTCAAACAATGCTAAAGCCTGAAATTGTAAAAAATCGTTTATTACAAAAGCCGTTTAAAATTTTCTGGTGTGTCGCCAGTGTATTGTTTAAAATCTTTTATAAAATGTGCCTGGTCAAAGAAATGATGCTCATAACATAAGCCGGTTAGCGATTTTGCTTTTTCTAAATCATTCAAAACAGCATTGAAACGAATGATGGAAGCAAACTTTTTAGGCGTTGTGCCAACCAGGCTTCGAAATCTTTTTTCGAAAGGGCTTTGACTAATAAACAGCTTTTGTATTAGCTCTTTTATTTTAATTAAGCCATTTGATTGATAAATAAGTTTAACAGCTTCAACAATTAGTTTGTCTTCTTTTCTCTCTTTTATTTGCGATAATAAAAACTGTTCAATTATTTTTATTTTCTGTTTATGTGATGCGACAACCGATAAATTTTCTTCTGTTTCTAAAATTATATTTTTATCAAAGATGTTATCAAGCGAAACACTCTGATTAAATAGTTCATGCGCCGGTAAATTGGAAAAATAAGCGAACCCGGTTTCTGTAAAATAAACAAGAACAGTTCCTGTAACAACGGAGTTTTCAAAAGTTTTGAAACTGTTTTGTATTCCGGTAATGCCTGCTGTTGCCAAAGTATTTTGTACGTCATTTTCAAGAGAACTTAAAAATCCTTTGTATTGAAAACCGATAACAAGTTTTGTTGAAGGAAGAACTTTGTATATACGTTGCTGAGAGCTTTCAGAGATTGCAAAGTGCTTTATGTAAGGTTTTAATTCGTTTATTGGTATGATTTTATGAAAGCTCATTTTTATGCTGAGTTTCAACTGAAAATTACAGCCAACGGCTCGGTATTTGCGATAGCAGCGTTTAAAATTCCGTTACGCTAATAATCGAAGCTGATTTATTTTTTGTTGCCCGAAATTAAGTACAAATACTCAACAGCTTACTTCACGATTTAGAACTGAAGACGATTAGAATTTTGCTGTTGAAGATGCTTACTTCGTCCTCTGCTATTGCAAATACATTTGTTGGCAGAAGTTATTTTTAATGACATGGCTATCGCATCATTGCCTGTTTGCTTTCATCCATTCTCTGTCACTTATTGAATTAGCTCTGCCATCGCAGGCATCAGTGATAACGTGTAAGGTTAATTTGTCCGCAGATACTTTATAACTATAAACGCCATTGTCATCAGGCGAACATTTTATTACGCCTTCAACATCATTAATAGTTACAGTGTCATTACTGAAATGAGCCACTGACTTTACTACGGTCATACCTTTGCTGTTGGAAATAGTTATTGAATCTTTTCCAATGGTTAAAGTTGCTGTGTCATTAATAGGATCAGCAAAATAAGATTTCCAAACAGTGTTTTGAATAGTTTGTGCGTTTGAAGTGTTTTGTAAAGCAATCATACTAACACATAGAAAGAATATTATCTTTAGCATAAGTTATTTTTTATGAAGATATATACTTTTAAATGTAATTTATTATTTTTCATTAAGCGGTTAATGAGCTTTTTTATTTTATGTGCTTTTACTTTTCAGAGCTTTGGGCAACATCCTTACCCACCATCTATTCAGCAATACATAGATTATAAACAAGATACAATAGCATTAATACACTGCTTTCTTGCAGATGTAATTCATAAAAAAATACTTTCAGATCAAACCATTATTATTTCTCACGGAATTATAACTGCAACGGGCAATGCCAATACAAATATTCCTGCTGGCGCAACAATTGTCGATTGTACAGGAAAATCGGTATTACCCGGCTTTGTTTTATTGCATGAACACATGTTTTATCCTGATGTTAGTGTTTCGCCTTCTTATATGCATCTTAAACAATTGCCTGTTACTTTTCCGCGGCTGTATCTTGCTTGTGGTGTAACTACTATACGCACGGCAGGCAGTGTTGAACCCTACTCTGATCTTTCATTAAAAAAAGATATTGATTCAAATAAATTAATTGGTCCTACCATGTATGTTACCGCGCCATATTTGGAAGGCGCCAGTGGTTTTTTTCCGCAGATGCATGAAATTACAAACGCGGCTGAAGCAAAAAGGTTTGTAAATTTTTGGGCAGATGAAGGCTTTACTTCTTTTAAAGCTTACATGAATCTCGACCGTGCTTCTCTTAAAGCTGCTATTGAAGCTGCACATGCAAGAGGATTAAAAATTACAGCACACCTATGTGCCGTTACTTATCATGAAGCTGCAGAAATGGGCATTGATCAATTAGAACATGGCTTTTTAGCAGCAACTGATTTTATACCTGGTAAGAAGGATGATGCATGTGCTTTGTCTGTAAATCCACTTGCAAGTATTGATCCATCAGGTAAACAGGCGAAAGATTTAATTAATTTTCTTGTTCAGCATAAAGTAATAATTACTTCCACTTTGGCAGTATTTGAAGGATTATGTACGCAGGATACAATACCAAAGCAAGAAGTGCTTGATGCTATGTCTCCCGATACCCGCGACATGTATGTAAAATATTACAGTCACGAAAAAAGTGCAGGCATGAATGACGCTGTTGCGAAGGATTTTATAATGGAAAAAGAATTTGCCGATGCAGGTGGTTTATTAACTGCAGGTACAGACCCTACCGGCAATGGAAGTGTATTGGCAGGATACGGCAGCTTGCGTGCGATAGAATTATTAACGAAGGAAGGTTTTACTCCGATTGAAGCAATAAGAATTTCTACCTACAATGGTGCTGTAGCATTAAGCGCTCAAAAAAATATCGGTTCCATTGAAGTGGGAAAAACTGCTGACTTAATTGTAGTAGATGGAAATGTTGATGATGATATTAATAATATTGAAAAAGTACAATGGGTATTTCGCCATGGTATTGGGTTTAACTCACAAAAAATTCTAAAACAACTTAAAGGGCAGGTAGGAAAGTATTAAGTTATAAGGAGATAATGTCTGCCAACGTTGAAGCATTTGTGAAGGCATGCAATAGCGATTGGTCAGCCTGGTACAAATGTTCAATAGTGTAATGTCTGGTGATAACAAAAGCTGAACATGGTTACTACTGCTGTTGTCTGCCCCGCTTGCAGCATATCATGTTGTAGGCAGTTATATTAATCTTAATCTGATTTTATTGACCAAATGGCTTTTGAGTTGTGCAAGTAATATTGTCGCCCGGCGATACCTGAAAGTATTTACAAAAGTATTGGTAATATTGATAACGGTACTGGGTTTTTGGAAGGTCTTTCCCGCTGCCGCATTCTACGCCTCCATTAATAACATTTACAGTTGCACCAAAGCCTGGGCGCCTTCCGTTTTCAATATCATTTGATGTTGGAATCCATTTTCCAATCATAATATCATGGCAGGAAGGCTTTGGAAATTGGGGTGTCATCCAGAACCATAAAGCTGAACCAAAAGATACTATCGGATCCTTTGATAATAAGTCTGGATGTTGAAGCAAACTGTCCTTGCTACCATACCAGGCTTCGCTAAACTGACCGTAGTTATAATTCCAGCTTAATTGTTTAGGTCCTCTGCCATAATAATATTTGCCCTCTACTCCCGGATAATTTTTTTTTGATGTATCGTTGTAAATATTTGTACGTCCCGGATTACCTTCTTCCAAAAAATATAATCCCCATTTAAAGTAACCTCCAGGAGCATTTTGCCATCCTCCGCTTGTTTCCTGAGCTATGTTAGCGAGAAAAGCGGCAAGTTCTCTTTTTTGGGAATTTTCATCGCCCTCAGAAAGAAATGAAGGGAATATTTTAGCAACCAAAACAAACGTATTAAATGAATAAAAATCCGGGTTGTTATTTATTGAATCCTTGAGACCGATTCCGTACCTGTTAGGAAACAAATCATTCCATTTTTCTTCATTAAGATATTTAGAGACGTTTGTTGTGTTACTGTTTTTATTTACTAATTCTTTTAATGGTTTGGATGATTTGGATGTTTGTCCGCAATTGATGTGATTAATTATCAACAACAAGCAAAAAAGATATTTAAGTTTTTTCATGATACGGTTTTTAAAATTGCCTGCCAACGTTCAAGGCTTGGCAAAAAACTGGTATTTGAAATTCATCCAGCCTGAATTGCTGCTAAATTTATAATTAAAGTTTATTGGTATTCTATCGCCAAAATTATAATGTTCTGCTGATTACTGAAGCTGAATGGCGAAACAAATGTTGAAGTTGCGTTGTAAAGCCCGCATTTTGCCAAACCTTTTGTTGGCTGTAGTTTATTGCATTTCTCTCAGCCAATTGTTTGTGATTTTTGGGTTTAACTTTTTAATAAATTTAAAGGATTTAAATGCTTGCCATTAGCAGAGTAGTTTTCAATAACTTTCTTTATGAATTTTAATTTCAGCTCTGGATATAATTGTATGCCTAACTGGATAAATTCTTTTTGATACCAGTCATAATTTACAGGGCCCACAGTGTCATATAACTTATTAAAATCCTTCAGCGTTTTGTGTGGTGGATTTCCTTCAGGCATAAAAAAATTCTTTATATCAAAGCCGATATTATTTTCATAAACATAACAGATTAAAAAATAATTTGCTAAAAATTCATCAAACCATTTTTCTGTTCGAAGGTTGTTTAAAGTGATAAAAAAATAATGTCCCAATTCATGAAGCGCTACATAATCATATCCTGAAACTGCACTGTCTGATTTTACCGGGTCATCCGGCTTGCCTGAAATATGTGCCAATGCGTTTTTATCAGCGCCGATAATTTCAAGTTTATTTTCAGGTAAATAATCGGGCAAGCCGTAAGGAACACCAAAAGGCGGCCTTTCCCAATCGCTTTTATTTAAAACATAAATACTTACATTAAATGTTTTGCCGGGAAATTGATCTTCATAAAATTTACTGCAATTAAATACAAGCTGCTGTAAAGCTTTAGCACGTATGCTATAACCATCACTGTAAAATGATTGAGGATTGCCGGGAAGCTTGCTGAGATGTTCAGTTAGCAAAATTGAATCAATTGCCTTTTTATTTTGAAGCAAACTATCCTGATACTGCCCGTATACAACATTAATAGTAGAAAATGAGACTAACTCTAATAACAAAATCCAATAAAAACACTTTTTGTAACTCATATCGTTTTTAAATTACAGCCAACCGTTTGAGGCTTGCCGCTGGGCTGATATTTTATAACAGTCAGCGCGGCAACTGAGCCGATTGAAAAACTGAAGTTGAAGTTAGCAACTAAAAGCCAAATAGAATTACGTCAAGCCTGATATTAGCTGAGATCACTACAATAGCCAATTGCTGAATACCCAACCGCGACATATTTATTTATGTTAAGCTTTATAATACAGCAAAAGAATTTTTGTCTTCTACTTCAATGAATGTCTTTTGAGATAAAGCCTTTGCAGGATTCTTCATATTCAGTTTGTACACACTTTTATTCAATGCAAAACGCCAGCTTAACGGAATAATTTTCGTCACTTTCATCTTTTTTTCTTTCAATAAATGTTCAGCATAATCAATTTTTTTGCTTAGAAGCCATTGGTGCGGAGTTGTTTCAAAAACTTCATAAAAATCTCTTTTAAAAGCCGATAAACTTCTTCCTGTCAGTTTCGCAAGTTCCTGTACAGAATAGTTGTTCACTTCAATATGAATCATAAACTCGTAGAGGTCAATCTTTATCGGCTTACTGTTGGCAGTAAGGAAATGCAAAAGTTGTTTATTGTGTTGTGACAGGTATTGAAGTGCAGCAAATGTTTTTTCTTTTATTTCCGAATGTTTGAGTTGCTTGTTTTCAAAAAGTGGTAGCAAGATTCTGAAAAAACTTTTAGTGATTGCTGTTTCCCAAGATGAATAATATTAGCTGTTATGGAAGTTGTTTCTTTTCCCTGCTTTGTTTGTTTTGAAAAATCGGTAACAAAGTCAGGAAACAAATAAAAAATGATGGACTTAAATCGCTTCCGTTTTTGTCCTTAATCTTTTTAATGTCGAGTCTGCTGTGTTGTTTGATAATGGCGATTTCACCTTTTTGAATGCGTACTTCTTCCTCGTTAGAATATAACACTGCCCTGCCTGCTTCCACATAATACAAAGCATTTGAAGCAAAGTAAACTTTCCTGAAAATATCTTCCTCACAAACCTGCGTAAATGCCAGCTTGATGCTACCCAGGTCAAAATGTTTGTAGTTTGATATTGATTGTCTGATGAGCATTTGCAAATTATTTAGCACTAACCGAAGCTAAATTAATAAACAATTGCTGAGAACAATTTGTGTCAGCCCCGCTGACACAAATTGTTCTTGTTATATGCGCATGCTTTATTTTACGCAAAACGCTGTTGCATTAACAGCAACAAAAAAAGTTTGATGATTGTAAACCACTTTTAAACAACATGCTTTTTGTTTGCTTTGAAGTAAAACAATTTTGTAAATAATTGTTGAACAGAATTACGGATTAAAGAACTGGTATTTGAAACTTGTCAGTCAAACTGCTGCTAAATTTATATTAAAGTTCATTGTTATTTCTATTGCGAAACATTTATACATGTGTTCACTTTGTGCTATTATAGCAAATTATGCTGCAAGCAATTACAGAACGATTAGTTGCAAAAGGAAAGAATAAAAATTGGCTTTACTTACACAGTTCATGTTAGCGGTTCGTTTAGTTATTTATTTGGCAAGCCCCATTTTTCAACTAATTCAGCATTAAGACCACCTTCTTTGCCATTTGGTTTTCCTTTGCCTGTTTCAATTAAATTTTTCAAACTGCCTTGTATATAGCTTGTCCAGGCATCGTTGCAAACGTTGTAGCACTCATATTCAGGCACCAAACCTTCGTGTGTAAAAACAACTTTGATTTTGTGCCCTTCTGTTGTTAAATCGAAAACCAGTTTGGTATTCACCCATTCTGTTTTGTCTTTTGTAAAATTGAATTGATTGGCTATAACCTGATAAACCAATTTTTTATCTGTTAGCATTTCTATAAGCTTGATTTTGCATAAATGCACATCTTTATAGTGATAAAAAAATGTATCGTTTAGCCTGTCAGTGTTGCCTTCAATTTCCTCTGACCACCAGGCTCTGAAGTTTTTAATGGAATTGAATGTACTGGAGATGTCTTTATCAACAGTGATAGAGGTTGTGAAACTTTTGTCTGCCATATTGCTCATTTTAAAGTTTTGATTTAAAGATGTTTTTGTTTCATTGCAGGAAAGCAATACAATTATTAAAGTAAATTTTTAATAAAATTCTCATTTAAGATGTTCTTTAAGATTTTGTAGATATTGTGTCCATGCACCTGAACAACCACCATAGCATTCAATTTTTGGAATTAAACCGTCATGTGTAAATGTTATTTTTGTTTTATCGCTTTCTTCTTCAACGTCAAAACAAATTTTTGTCCCGGCCCATTCATTTGTGTTTTTTAAAAACGATAAATTGCTTTCGGTAACAAGCCAAACAATTTTTTTGTTAGGAATAAGTTCTATTAATTTTTGATTGGAATAGTGTACACCATCGCCTGCTGTGAAAGAAAATTCATCATTAATATGATTGCTTTTCCCTTCTATTGTTTCTCCAAATAAACCTACCCACCAATTTTTGGGATCCATTAAATGTGTAAATACTTCATTTATTTTTTTTGAAGTAGTAAAACTGTACTGAAAATTTTGATTTGTCATTTCTGCTTAATTTTAGTTAAGTAAAACCATTTGTCCTGTATGATAAACAAATAATCAGTTGTTATATTTTATTTCTTTTACAAATGTAATGTCCAGAATAATGATCATTGGAGTGTGATATAGACATTATAAAGGGTTGATTTGGACAATCAAGTTGTCTACCTTCGTTGCAAAAGGAAATGAAACATTTGTCTATTTTGGTTCCTGACGAGCAAACAACTATGAGCACAATTGCTTGTATTATTGGAGGCTTTCAAGTTTTTGGCGAAGCGAATAATTATTTAGCCAGAAAAGGTGAAACGGCAGTTTTTAAAATCGAGTTGATCGGGGCTACAAAGAATGAATTTTTAAACAACAATTTACTTTCCATAAAACACCAATTCGCCATCAATGAAATACAGAAGACCGATCTTATTATCATTCCTGCATCGTCCATTCGTAGTTATGAAACGGCTTCCAAAAATAATAAACGATTGATCGATTGGCTAACAAAGCAATACAGGCAAGGCGCAGAAATAGCAAGTATGTGTGCAGGAAGTTTTATGCTCGCTTCTACAGGACTGCTTGCAGGCAAAACTTGTTCTACTCATTGGGCTTTGTCTGAAAATTTTAGAGAATTGTTTCCTGATGTAAACCTGCAAACTGATAAACTAATTACTGATGAAAACGGAATTTACACCAATGGCGGTGCTTATTCATTTTTACATTTGCTAATGTATTTGGTTGAAAAATTTTATGGAAGACAAACGGTTATTCATTGTGCAAAATATTTTCAGATCGATTTAGACAGAAATGTTCAAGCTGAATTTTCCATTTTTAATGGACATAAAAAACACAATGACGATGCGATTTTGGCGGCGCAAAAGTTTATCGAAGAAAACTATCAGGACAAAATTTCAATTGAAAAATTATCATCAAAGTTAAACATTGGCAGAAGAAATTTTGACCGGACGATTTATTAAGGCCACAGGTCTTACTCCCCTTGATTATTTGCAGAGAGTAAAAATTGAAGCTGCAAAAAAGATGTGTGAGACCACTCGAAAAACGGTGAATGAAATAATGTATGAAGTGGGTTACAACGATGCAAAAGCCTTTCGGGATGTTTTTGGTCGTGTAACTGGCTTGTCACCTTTAGATTATAAGTCAAAGTATAACAATGAAAGCAGATTGAAAAACTAACGTACAGATTTAATTTTACTGTTTATCTGCGTTCGGTCACGCTGGAACTAATGATGATAAGGGAACCTGCTGCTTATATTGCGTTGGGCCAGCCGCCATAACGCCAAACAGATGTCAGCGGTTCTTTATTTTCAGTCTTGCGTTGAATAAGTTAGTTGATAATTTCTCCTTTACCATTCGCCAATCTTTCTTGCCAGTTTTGAAGCTCCTGGGGTGCTAATCTTACCCAATCTGTTATTTCACCAATAATTTTCAATGCGTCTTTACTGCGATATGAACGTGTCAGATTTCCGGGAAATTTTTTGTCCGTAACATTTGGGTCGTTTTCAAAGCTACCTGTCGGTTCAACTACATAAACTCTTGGTTCCCCGTTTCCCTTTGCTAATTCAGCCGCAAGTCCTGCAGCGTTAATTAATGCTGTGAAATAAACGTGGTTCATTTTAAGTTTAGATTTGTAATTAGAATTGCAGCCTCCTGACAGTAAATCACCAACCTGCAAATCTGCTTTCGACCCATGATAAAATGGTCCTTTGTCAGAAGGATTGTACTTAAAAGAAATTGCTAAGTCAGAATATTCTTTTGCTTTAATATGGTTATTCAAGTCTTGGTAACATTTGGCAATGTTTAAATACAGAGAAGGAAAAGCACTTTTAACAGCGCTATCATTCACGTTTAATGCAAACTGTAAAGTAGTTTCAAGCCAATTTAATTTGTCGGAAACGGTTTTTTGATGTCGGGCTACATAATGAGCTGCAAGAAATTTTTCAAAGTCGTTTGTTGCTTCGTTCCAACCTTGCAGAAATAGTTTGCTGGCTTCTTCAGGTTTGCCGGTTTCTTCCATGCTGATCCCTTGAAGACACAGTTTAACAACATTGTTGAAAGGTGAGAACTCCATTTTATGTTTGTTTTGTCTATTATTTTTAAATTGTTAGCGGTCATTGTTTGGTCTTAACGGTCATATTTGGTATTTGTGTCCCACTCTCGTTTCAACATCGCATATTGAAACTCGCTTCCCCATTTTCCTTTGAAGAATATATTTTCAATAAAATGTCCTTCTTGTCTAAATCCTATACTTTTTAGCAAGTTAATTGAAGCAATGTTTTCTGTATCCACTATTTCTACGACCCGATGTATTTTTTTTATTTCAAATAAAAACGTCAAAATCTCTAACACAACTTCTTTTGCATACCCTTTGTTCTGTTCAAGGTGAGAAATTGTTATTCCGATTTCTGCAATTTTTATCTCATGTTGGTCAAGTTTAATAGCACAGTCTCCAATAAGTTTTCCTGTTTTTCTATTTTCAATTCCATATTGAACCCATTCTCCGGCTTTACCATAATATTTCGTCAGGTTTCCTTTAATAAAATTTGCTGCTTGTTCAATACTCATAACATCAAAACCCTGGTATTTTGTTATTTCTGAGTTGGAACGATAAGCATGAAAGTCTGATAAGTCTGTCATTTTCAGATTCCGGATATTAAGTCGAGGTGTGATTAAATTTAATATTTCCATTATCTAACTTTTTGCATCAGTTGTTTTTGTTTTTCTACAATGACGTACAACGTTCCGCATTTTGCGATGGCAGGTAATAGAATTCCGTCCTTTAGACTTGCATTATGAATTTATCTTTAATTGAGACTACTATTATTACCTTTTCTTTTTTGTTACTTTTTTCTTTAACTATCCACATTAAATTGTGCGTAACAACTAACCGGTGGCGGCAGCGCATTAGGCGTTCCGTAGGACTGATGATCCATAGCGTGATACAATCTACCGCCACTTTTATTGCCTTTGTATATCTATATAGAAATTAGGGCTGCAATACCCATTATTAAGGACTAAGTATTTAAAGGCAACACTGGTTAGTATTATTAACATGTTAAAGCTAAGCTATGAAAAAAAAGTATTTTATCGGTATTGATGTTTCAAAACATACCCTTGATGTTGCTTTCATCATTTACAACCCAACAGCTTTATCACAACCTGTATGGAAACAGTTTGCTAATACACCTGCAGGTCTTAAACAAATGCAGCAATGGTTAGCAGACATGCATGTTCCTTTATCGAAGGAGACTGTTATTGTTATTGAGAACACAGGTATTTATCATCGTTTGTTGTGGCAGTTCTTTTCTTCTATACAGGTAGATATTTGTATTGAAAATGCAGCACAGGTAAAATGGAGTATGGGTATAGCAAGAGGCAAGAATGATAAAGTAGACAGCAGAAGGCTTGCCCTGTATGCAATGCGTCATATGGATAGCCTCAAACCCACACCTGCCTTGCATCAGCACGTATTACCATTGAAAGATTTACTTATGTTAAGAAACAAATTACTGATGCAGGTTAACAGTATAACAACAGTTATTAATGAACTTAAACATACAGGCGTATCTTCTTCTTTTGTTAATTCTTCAAAGAAACTTGTAAAGGCTGCTGTAAATGGATTGAAACAATCATTAAAGAAAACAGAACAGGAAATAAAAACGGTACTCAAACAAGACAAGTCACTCTACAACATTTATAAACTGCTTATCACTGTACCAGGCATTGGCCATATAACGGCCATCTATCTTATCTGTTGTTCCAACATGTTCACCATGTGCAACAGCGGTAAGCAACTGGCATGTTACTGTGGCGTAGTACCATTCGATCATCAAAGCGGTATAAGTATAAAAGGCAGACATCATATCCATAAAATGGCAAACAAAGAATTAAAGAGATTGCTGCACATGTGTGCACTTACATCCATTAAAAACTATCCTGAATTTAAAGATTATTATGAACGTAAAAAACAGGAAGGCAAACATGCTTTGAGTATACTCAATGCTATCAAAAACAAACTTGTATTAAGAGCTTTTGCCGTTGTGAAGAATGAAACACCTTACGTTGATAACTATACAAAAGCAGCCTGAAAAAATTATTAAAAACTATTTGGTGATGTTATAGAAATCACGCTGGAACTGAAGCTAAATAAAGAAATGACCCGTCCTGAAAAAAGTTGAGTGATTTTAATAATAATCCTGTTATTGGTTGATGAAGATAATACATCCTGAATAAGGTTGAGTTTTTTGTTGTTTACCCGTGCGTGGGCAAAAATATTTTCGTAGCCATCAACAGCTAAAGAAAATATTTTTGTGCGCTGGCTGTTTAAGTTTGTTGCATAGTTTACCTCCTTTAGTTTATGTGTGTAATAATAATTTTTCCATCTTCTTATTTGCGGTCCTTTTTGTTCATGCACAATTAGCCGGCATTGCCAGTTTAAACTGCTGTGCCTGCGTCTGTGATTGTAAATTGTAATGCATCTGGAAATGTGTATGGATGCTGCATGTATATCAATATAACTGCTGCTGATGAGTTCCGTTTTCAGTATGCCGTTTACTCTTTCTGCAATCGCATTTTCTAACGGGTCTCCGCTTTCAGTCATGCTGATCATAGCATTGTGCTCCTTCAATAAACTTACATACTCATTACTGCAATATTGTATGCCACGGTCACTGTGGTGAATAACAATTGTTTCTGTTGGCTTTTGTGCCAATGCCTGCTTTAAAGCAACTGTTGCACTGCTTACTTTCATATCATCACTTACATGATAACCTACTATCTTTCTTGAGTAAGCATCGGTGATCAAAAACAGGTAAGCAAACCGTTCTTTTAATGGTATGTAAGTAATATCACTCACCCAAAGCTCATGTGCCTTCATGGGGCTAAAACCCTTTGCCAGGTTGGGATAGCGGTGATAATGATGTTTGCTCATTGTGGTATAAACATTGCGTTTTGTTTTGCGCACCAACAGCTTATTTCTTTTTAATAATTCAAAGAATTTATCTCTGCCCATGCTGATGTTGTATTGCTTAAAAAATGGTTGCAGTTGATGAATAATTTCCTTCCTCCACATCGTGGCTGATGCTTTCTTATGGTATCAATTTTATTTAATATTAAACCTTCATTCAACTGCTGCTGAAAAGTTTTTTTGTTGTGTTTATGATATGCCTGCGGCGAATAGCCCAACAGTTTACACAGCTTCTGAAAGCTGATAGAACCATGTTGTTCTTTTACCTTTTTTACTGTTGGGCACCAGGCTTTTTTCTGATGGAGATGTTTAAATCTTTTTCAGCAATATCAATCATGGTATTGAGTGCTTCTGTGCGAAGTTTTTCCCACTCAAGTTGCTTTTCCAGTGCAGCTATTTTTTGCTGCAATACTCTGGGCTGATTGCTGCTGTTCAGTATTTAATTTATTGCGTTTATTGCTCATGCTGTAAACAGAATGTTTCTGTTGTTTTTCTGTGAGCGGCAAGTTATGAATACCCTGGTGAATCATTACCCATTTACAAATGGTAGTACGGCTGATGCCATACTTTTCGGCAAGCTTTCTAAAACCTCCGCCTTGCGTTAAATACTCCTGAATGATCTGTGTTTTTATATCCATAAAATAGGTGATTTTTAGTCAACCTATTTCAGGACGAGACATTTGCTGCCGATGGTACAACGTCCTGCCCCACTATTGGCAATACTACCTGTTAGCTGCGGTTTTTCTTCTCGCACAATTACAGCTTAATTGATAGTTGAACTTTTCCACCTAAACCAACTTCAACAATCTTTTGCAGCGTTGAAATACGCACTTCTTTTACATCGTTTTCTATTTTTGAAATATACGACTTCGTTGTTCCAGACTTTTCTGCAAGTTCCTCTTGAGTTAATCCTTTTTCGAGTCGTGCTTCTTGTAGCAAGGCTCCAATCTTAAAATTCTCATATCCTGCTTCAAGTTCTTCTCTTTTTTCGGTTCCTCGTTTTCCATAATGTTTGTCCTTGAATTCATCAAGTGTCATTGTGTTATTCTTTTTCGTTTTCATACTCTTTCTTGATTTTTAATGCTTTGTCAATTTCCTTTTTTGGTGTCTTTTGAGTTTTCTTTTGAAACCCGTTTGCTAACACTACTAATTGTCCTTTGTCAAAGAAGCAGAATATGCGAAAAATGTCACTTCCTTGCTGCACTCTAATTTCAAAAAGCCCTTCTGTATTCTCAATATGTTTTAAATAATTTCAGGAACTTTTTCAAGGTCTTCTACCAAATCAAACGTCCATACAATTTTAGCTTTTACTTTGTCACGTTGCTTTACAAAGAACTCGTCAAAGTAATTTTTGTAAAAAATTATAGTGCGTTTCTTCTGCTTTTTGTTCACAAAACGAAATTACAAAAGTTGTCTTAAAGTGAAACAATAATTTTTGAAGTTTAAGGTTTGTAAACAAACAAAATCGCAGCTAACGTTTAAGGCTTGGCGAAGAACTGGTATTTGAAATTCGTCAGCCCGAACCGAAGCTAAATTTATAATTAAAAGTTCATTGTTATTTCTATTGCCAAATTTATAATGTCGTGCTGATTACTGAAGCTGAATAGCGAAACAAAAGTTGATGTTGCGTTATGTCAGCCAGTTTTTTGCCAAACCTTTTGTTGCATGCCGTTTTTATCTGTGCACAAAAGCAAATTTGAAATAATGTTTAGTGTCTTTTTTTATACAATATTAAAGTGTCTTCATATGCAAGTTTAATAATTGAGTCGCCAACTTTGGCTAAATCACTAAATAGTTTTTTGTCAATATTAGGTAGAGATGAAAATGAAAGCTGCCTGTTTAAATTGTTTAAAACAAAAAACTCAGATGGTTCTACCTTGGTTAAATCTGTAATTATACCTTTGAGGTTTGTTTTATTAAATTCTCTAAATGCCTTTTCTTCGTCAGTATATACTTTCATAAAAGTTCCTTGGTCACCCATTTTGTCAAACTCAATCAAAGTGTCACCTTTTACTTTGTAGTCAAAACGAAATTTGTCTGTAGAAATCCAGATTGCGGCATTGTTGCTGTCCCAATAACCCATTTTTGCTTTTGATTTATAATACCAAAATCTGTCGTTAGTTGGCTTATGTAAGTCAGCTTCTCTGTCAAAAAACTCGTAATACAAAATGTTTGAAGTGTCTTTAATTTCTATTAAAGTAAACCCTTTTTGATTATGGCGAACCCAAGTGCCATGCAAACCTGCATGGCTTGTAATGTCCTTTGTTTGCGAAACATTTTTGTTATTAGGTTTAATAACTGAAGTTTGATTATTACAACTACAAAAAAATATAGTCAAGTAAAAAGCAATTAAAATTTTAGTCATGTTTTTGCTATAAGATGCAGTCGTCGAGTGTTTCCATAAAATGGCATGTAACGGTTGAGTATTGCTGCAGGTGGGGAATTTTTTAACGTCCCACTCGGAACTGTTTCTCAATATTGTTTAAATGTTGAAGATATGAACTAAAGCCAAATTAATAACTCATGCCCGAACTGCTGCCCGATAGTAGCACATAGCTGATGTTTCAACGTCGAGCCTTACTTGTAGCAATACTTTTGTTAGCGGTAGCCTTAAGAAATTAATTCTCTTTTTTACTTTTTTGTCTGCTATATCGCCATACGAAATACCAAGTAATCACTATTTGTATAAGAATAACAGTAGGCAGAATAAAATGATTTTCGGAAAAAGGTTTAACAGAATCACCTTTCCCCAACATCATTGGAAGGTCTAAAATATTGAAGAGAATAATTGTGATTAATAAAGATTTGTTTCCTTTGAAATACCACCAGCAAAAGATGCCATAAATTGTTTCTAAAGCAAAATCAACAAATGGGTAATTAGAAATGCCCAAGCCAAATCTTGGAGTATTAGAAAAAGGAGATAAGGCAATGTCTGCTTCATGAAAAATTATATCAAGTATTATATGAGACATTATTCCGATTGAAAAAGCGATTGCTAATGCCCGATTCTTGTAACCCCAATTAATAATTGAAAAAGCTATCAGGGAAAGAATTACACCAGTAAATATTGAATGTGAATAAGGGAGATAATTAAGATGTAGCTTGCCGTTTACTACAGAAATATATTCTATTCCCATGTAAGAAAATAAAACCCATAATATTTCTACTAATTGAACAGAAATTAATAAAAGAAACATCGAAGAAACAGGTTGTTTCTTTTTTAAAATTAGTGCTGTCGCAGCATGATTTATTGCATACATACTTTATAGTTTAATGAAGTAAGATCAGGTTATCGCTAACGGTTCGGGCTTGGCGAAGGGCGGATATTTCACGTTCCGTCAGCTGGGAACTGTTGATGAGTAAAGATAAAAAAGTTCATGTTTTATTCTGTTGCTAAATTTATAACGTCAAGCTCGAACTAAAAGCTCAACAGCGAAAAAAAAGTTGAGATTGCGTTCCGTCCAGCCCGCCTTTTGCCAAACCTTTTGTTGGCTGTTCGTGCATTGTCACCACTTATTTGAATTGAATACAATTGTTTTATTATCACTTAAAAAAAGAATCTCAAAATTTTTAAAACCATAATCTTTAGCTAATATCATTTTGTTTTTTAAATGTTCTGTCAATGAAAGCATCTTTTCATTTTGGCTTGTCTCTAAATACACATCGCTATTTTTAAATCCTTTACCAAGTAATTGCGAATGTAGTTTATTATAATCTTCTTCTTTAAGTTGATACATGTATGATATGTTATAATCTCCAAAATTATAGATTGAAGTATTTCCCGAATTAGCAATCAATTTTGCTGACTTTGGTAATGTCAATTGAGTATTTTCTTTTAAGTTATCAGTGTAAAATGAATCTCTCGGATAAAACTGTGTAATTGTAAAATAAGAAAATGCAACTATTAAAATTAAACCAACAATTTGTGCAAGTTTTTTGTTTACTCTTTTGTTAAGTAAAAAATAAACTATTATGATAATTGATATTGGAATTATTATGAAAATTAATGTAACTAATAGTACAGCAAGAAAATAAAATATGTCCATTTAACTCTTGAAATTTAGAGTGTCAAATTGCATGACAGCCAACGTTCAGGGCTTGGCGAAGTGCGGATAATAGCATTCCGTCTGCCTAAACTGTTGTTGATTTTTTATTTAAAGTTGAAGATAAAATTTTTTGTTGAGTAAAGTTTCGTCGCCCCGACAACTGCAGTGCAATAGCAAAACAAAAGTTGATGTTACATTGTCAAGCCCGCCATTTTGCCAAACCGCTTGTTGTGCGTTCGTGCATGTCAATAAAGGCTGATCATAATTTTTATTTCTCCAATTCTTTATCAAGTAATTTAACTAATGCTTCGTTACTTTTTAATAAAGCATGTTATTTGACCTATACCCTGCCTGAAATTGTACTGAATATATTTTATTGTACATTATAATAGAATTTCGCTGTTCTTTTGATAATGAGAAGGGTTCAATTTCTGGAGAGTAAATTTGAAAATTGCCCATTTTTTCCTCTGTTCCAAAAATCATGATAATCTACTATTTTCCCATTTCACTAACTTGTTCATTTATTAAGTTAATAATCCTGTCATTGTAATTGATGTAGGAGTTTATTTGACCCTGATAATTTGCCATACTTGCTTTTAACTCTTTATTCTCAAGAAAACGCAGGCTACCTGAACTGATAAATTGTGCATAGGTTGGTGTGTTGATAGTGATTACATAGTTTAGTGTCCCTTGAGCATTAACCTGCTTACAACAGGCAGCTCTGCATTTTCTTTTTTTTCATAAAAAATTGATACTAAGCTGTCATATATCGGCAGCACTTTATTAAAATCAGCAATGGTTTCTTTATAATATTCTTGATGTTGCAAAAGGTCATTTCGATAAGCTTCAAGGTTTTGATGGGCAATTTTTGTTTCAGTAAAATGCTCCCTTATATTTTCTGCAATAAAGCCCATAGTCACTGCAAGAAATATCATAATAAACTCTAAAAAATATTCCTTAAAATTTTTCTTTTCAACTTTGGGATGATGATGTACTTCCATATTTTCAGTTTCTTGATTTTGGTTAATATTCTCTGTGTCATTAATAGGAGTAATTTCGTCAGAAGGATTTTCCGATTGAGTTTTGATCGGATTGTCTAAATGTTCTTCGTCTGTATTGTCTGCCATTTAGTTTTTGGTCAAGTTATTCGAGTGTTCGATCGCATGACGCACAACGGCTCGGTATTGCCGAAGGGGGGATATTCCGTGTTCCGTCAGCCGATACCGAAGCTGATTTATTTTCTTTTGCCGAAGATAACATTTGTTGCCGATTAGAATTCCGTCACCCTGATAACTGAAGATGATTAGCGAAACTACTGCTGATGCTGCGTAATGTCAGCCCCGCTTGAGCAATACATTTGTTGGCGGTTCGTTCTTTTTAATTTAATCTATTTCAATATTATTTCTACAAAATTTCCAGGCATTCCAAACTGTTCCATAATATTTGCAATCCTACTCATAAATCTTTTAGCAGAGGCGTTAATATGAATAAATTCCAAATCATCTTCTAAAACAGTACTCTTGCTATCCCAGAAATTTCCTTCAAAAGTTTTATAACGTCGTTTTAAATCACTATCTGCCTCCATTATTAATTTGAGATGTTTCCACTTGACAATCGTGTCTTCCTTACTAAAAAGTTTTTCTTGATTTGTGAGTATAAATTCAAAATCGTAGTCATTACTATTTTTTATCCATTTAAGAAATTCGATAAAAACATCTTGCCAAGATTTTACTGCAAGTTTATCCTGATGAATTAAAAGATTTGAGGGTTTATTTCCTTCTGATATTTCGGCAGCTTCATCATCAAGAGGCGAAAAACTATTTTTATCTGTGGTTGTTATATTCCAATTATTAGCACTTTTAAAATTGTCAGGTAATGGAAATGTATTTAAAAACCAAGAAATCATGTTATCGCGATGTTCTTTAATATCTGTTTCATTCCAAGTATTTCTATTAATAACATCTAACCTGAAATTTAAAGAAGATGTTTTTAGTTTTTCTTTTTTGTCAGCAAATGCTTTATTGCCAATCTCACCATTAAATTCAGTGAGGATTAAATTTCCAATATTATCAAGATATTGTTTATAAATATTTTCGCAACCTTGCCCTAATTCATGTTTCCAAGAATCAGAAAGTGTTTGCGGCATAATATGTTCGATGCTTATTTTTGAATCTCTAAAATTAACAGCAACTTTCGTATTATTCTCTTCAATTTTACCTAAAATAAATTTTGAATATTTTTTAAGGTCATTGTAAAAGTCCATAGACTTTAACCGTTCAGATACCTCAAAATCATTCGGCAATCGTAAGCTGTAAAACAGATTGGATAGCAGCTTAAGCATCGAAACTTCTGAATTAGACAATTCTCTTATCTTATCACTTAATAAAACAATATTTTTATTTTCACCTTGCGTTAATCCAAGAATACGTCTGCGAATTAGATATGTGCGTATAATTTTCAATATCTCTATTAGTTTGACATCGCTTAATTTATCTCTATTAACTTCTTGCTGATTATATTCAAGTAATCCAAGCACGAAAGGTTTAAAGGCTTCTGTTTTAATATCGTGAAAGATATTCCGTAACAACTCTTTTATTTCTTTGTCTTTTATTACATCAGATGATATTTTATTCGTCACTTCTTCAGAAATAATCCACTTATACCAAGGGACGAAACGAATGATATCATCTATAAAATCTTCTGGATTTGTGAAATTATTATTTACATAATCTTTAAACAGTTGATAAACTTCTTTGGTGTTACTATCAACCTTTTCATCACTAACTACTTTGATTGAACTTACCGTTTTATACTGCAAATAATCACGATAAAATTTTGATGTATTATCTTCAAGTTGTACTTCAATTTTTGGTTGCCATTTATTTTCGTATAAATTGGTTTGCTTTTTACTGTCAAGCGATAATAGAATAAAGTTTCTAACTAAATCCGCCAATGTTAATGCCTTTCCAAGTGAGTTAAGCGTTTCAAAAATAATTTGTGGGTCTTCTCCTTTGTGCGGTCTTTCATCTAAAAATATTACGGCAACATTCATTCTTTGTATTGCCAAAATGTAATGACTGGAAGTAATATCGGGATTTGTCTTTTTTGTGTCATTAATCAATTTTGTGAAAATCTGATATGCCGTTTTAATTATACCAGCATTAGGTTCTTTTCCATTTACCAATGCTTTGTAAGCATCCCAATCCTTTGTAACCTGTTTGAGCTTTATTTTATTTTCAAAATCCGAATCATCATTTGTTAAGTAACGGCTTTTTATTTTGTTTTTAAAATTTTCATCAATTTCAATATCACGCAATGCAATTAAAAATAATAAAGTAGTTGTTAACCGTTGCTGTCCATCAACAACAACAGACATATGAGCAAATCCCTGTGGTTCTTCTTTAAGCACAACAGTACCAAAAAAATGTTCTAATTTATCGTGTTCCTTTGGATTTAATTCTGATTTTAAAATACGGATAACGTCGCTAAAATAGCGGTCTATTTCAGTTTTACCCCAAGCATACGCTCTTTGAAATGGCGGAATAAAAAACGAAGTCACATTTCTTGTTAGAACATCGTTTATTGAATGACTTGCAGTTTTCATATTTATATCGTTTCGATTTCAATTTGCAACTTTTTTAGAATGACCGCCAACGGCTCGGTATTGCCGAAGGGTGGGAAATAGAATTCCGTCAAGCCCGGCAACCGAAGCTGGATTAATGATTTGTTGTTGATGATTTATTCATAAGTCAAATTTATAACGTCGAGCCCGAAATGCAGCTAAATTGAAAAACAAAAAGCTGAAACACGGCTTCCGTCAGCCCACCTTTTGGCAATACATTTGTTGGCGGTTCGGGCTTTTGCATTATTAAGATTTGGGAGTTATGAGTAAACATAGTTCATTAATTCCTTTATTAATTTCCAGTAGAATAGTAAGGTTACCTAAATCCCAAAACCGTCCTACCCAATTTCCATTATTTATTTCCATAATTTCTTTATCCCATAAAAATTCTCCTTTCATTTCGCTATCATAACCAAAAACTTTTACGGCATTATTTACAACTCCTTCATATTCTCTGTAAAAACTAAAATACGAGTAGTTCTTAGTCTTTCGTCGTAATAAAATGAAACTCTCATTATCCTCATTAATATTTTCAATTCTGTTAAAATAACCTAAATAAGTTTGGAACGGCTTTATTACAGTAGTTTGTCTATTGTATTTTATTGAATTTTTATTTTCTAAAACAAGACTGTTTTTAAGGTCATTAATTAAGAGTTTAAAAAGGGAACTGCTGTCTTTCTCTAATGTGTTTTTAAGTAGTGAGAAGTAATTTATAAATTCATCAATGTGATACACTTTACTTTCGATACCTAACAAGCGGTAAAGAGCTTTAGTTTTTTTTTGAAACCCTTCGTCTTCAGACACTACATAATCACAAAAAGCGCCATAATAACTATGATAACCATCATTCATAACATTTTTAAACTTAACTTTTTTTGAAGGTTCTTTACTTATTCCAAGCAAATCAAGAGTGAAATATGCATTTATATAAAAATCGTAGTCTGTAATTTTTTTATTCCCGTTAGGATTAAGATTATTGTTTACATATTCTATGAAAGTTTTTTGAAGCATGGAATTTTTCAATTCATCATTAAAGTCTATACCATCATAATCAACTGTAAATTTTCCATTATTTATGTTTTTATCAACAATATTTCTTAGACCTTTATAAGCAGTTTTATCATCCTCCATTGTCTTTAAAAATCCCATAAAATGTTCCGACCATTCCATGAATGACATTGGTTCCAACACCAATTGGCAAAAACTTTTTTAAAGGTTCAGTATATTCAGATGGAAAGTTTTTAATCTTTGACAATCCGAAATCTAATTTTTGGTTTTTAAGTATATCCGTTGCTAATTGAATTTGGTTCGCTTGCTCAGGTGTTGCATATGTTAAGTCAATATCATTAAGGAAGTTTGAAAATGAAAATGGTTCATCCTCAACTTGTATATCCTTAAATACCTCTGAAGGTTTAGCTAAATAGCAAGATGTTCTTTTCTCAATGGCGTGATAAGAAAGATAGTTGTCGTTGACAATGCGTTCCATAAAAGCAAGTTCTTCATATTTGATTTCTGTTTTGTCATTTTTTAAATCAAGCATGTGCCCATGTGAATAACAAAACAAGAATTTGCTTTTATTATCTAAAATGTCTTTAAGAAATTTTTTATATAGTGGCTTATCGCCTCTAAAAAGATTACTGAAAATTTGTTTGTCAAAGTAAATTCTTTCCATTTTATTTTGAAGTGTCACCGTACCCTGACCGCCAACGTTGAAGCATTTGTGAAGGCATGGCAATAGCGATTGGTCAGCCTGGTACAAATGCTTAATTGAAAAACTGAAGTTGAAGATAATTACAAATGTTCAATAGCGAAATGTCGGCTTGAACAAAAGATGATAAGAATTACTGCTGCACAAGTGCGGCTGGTCAAGCCATGCTTTTACAAATGCACTTGTTAGGCGCTTTGCTTCTTCCTTCGATAATAAAACTTATTGTTTATCCACAACCCTTCGTTGTCAGGTCGCAAAATAAAATCTTGTGTTATTGTTCCTTTTGGTAAATAAAGCTTGTGTCCCTGTCTGTCAATGTATATTTCAAATTTTGCCAAATCAATTTGCTCCGATTTTGTTGTGTCTATAAAATTAGCTGTGTCATTTTTTGGAGGCTCATATATTGAGAACCCAATATAGTCACAGTCAATGAGTTTTGTTTTTGCAATATATAAATCATTAAACTTAGTTAATACACCTTTATAAGTTAGAAATCCGCCGTCAGACGCAGAATACCATTTTTTATTTAGAGTGTCAAAGTATACTGGATATTTATCAATAGTAATTGTTGTGTCTTTGATTACAATGTTTACTTCATAAAACCACCTTTCTTTTGGAAAAACATCTTGCATATAAAAATAAACGTCTCCAGTTGTGTCTATTGAAAGTCCGTTGAGTTCTAAAGCAAAATAATTGCCGCTCAAATCTTGGGATTGTCCGATGAGTGTGAAAAAGAAAAATGTCAAACTGTAAATTACTTTTTGCATAGCGAGATGTCATTTAGCATTGCGCCTAACGTTCAGGTATTTGCGATGGCAGGGCATTCGATGCTCGTCACGCTGGTACCGAAGCTGATTTATTTTTTGTTGCCGAAGTTAACTACAAATGCTCAATAGCGTTACGTCACGATGAGAACTAAAGCTGAATAGAATTACTGCTGTTGAAGTTGCGTTTCGTCGCCCCCTGCTATTGCAAATACTTTTGTTGGCAGCAGTTATTTTTTGTCTTCTTTTAAGCACTCGAATTATAAATTCCTTTGTCAATTATTTCAAACGCCATTGTTATCAACGTAGCTTAATATAAAAAATAAGTTCATTTCCGATATTGTCTGCAAAAAAACTCGTCTGCCGATATTTTCTAAAATTTCAATATAAAATTGTGCGTGATTTATTGTTTTCTTCATAGTCTTTGTTTAACCATTTAGGTTTTAAAAAAAGATGGTCTGTCTTTGTTGTGTCAACATAACGTTCCAGTTTATTGTCCATTGTTCTTTATCACAGTCAAACTTGGAAGTGAAGCATACTTTATAAAGTTGTAAATATTTGCTTTGTATAAAACGGATAATTGAAACGTTGTATCACTAAAGCCAATTATCCGCATAAATTTATAATTATCTTTTGTCCATTTCTGTATAGAATATATAACCATTTTTTTGTCAATGTAATACGAACATTCTATCATTTTCATGACGATAATGTTTCTGAACTACATCTTCAACTGTCTGTTTAAACTGAATTTCTTTTGTAAGTTTGCGCAAACAAAAATGTGTACTTTAAAAAAGATATGCGATTATAAATTTATGAAATTAAGTGTCAATTTTAGCTTGCTGCTAACGTTTCGCGTATTTGTGTTCGGCGGGATATTTGAAATTCGTCACGCCGGAACTAAAAGCTAAATTAATAAACAATTGCTGAAATTACATTTCAATTGCCGACCTGCGTTCCGTCGCGCAGAGACGGAACGCTTAATTGAAAAACAATTGTTGAGAACATTTTGTGTCAGCCCCGCTGACACAAATACTCTTGTTATATGCATACTTTATTTTTGTAAACGCTGACTGCATTAACAACAACAAAAAATGTTTGAAGATTATAAACCACTTTTAAACAACATGTTTTTTGTCTGCTTTGAAGTAAAACAACTTTGCAAATAATTGTTGAACAGAATTACAGATGCCGCTTTTACCAAACAATTTTAAACTGTCTCTTTTACCAAAGCTGATTAGAATTGTTGATGCCGAAGTTTTGAGCAAGTTGCATATAACGTTCGAAGTATTTGCTGTCGGCGGGATATTTGAAATTCGTCACGCCGAACTAAAGCTAAATTAATAAACAATTGCTGAAGTTGCATTTCAATTGCCGACCTGCATTCCGTCGCGCAGAGACGGAACGCTTAATTGAAAAACAATTGTTGAGAACATTTACTGTCAGCCCCGCTGACACAAATACTCTTGTTATATGCATACTTTATTTTTGTAAACGCTGATTGCATTAACAGCAACAAAAATGTTTGAAGATTATAAACAACTTTTAAACAACATACTTTTTGTCTGCTTTGAAATAAAACAACTTTGCAAATAATTGTTGAACAGAATTACAGATGCCGCTTTTACCAAACAATTTTAAACTGTCTCTTTTACCAAAAGCTGATTAGAATTGTTGATGCCGAAGTTTTGAGCAAGTTGCATATAACGTTTCGCGTATTTGTTGTTCGGCGGGATATTTGAAATTCGTCACGCCGGTAACCAAGCTAAATTAATAAACAATTGCTGAAGTTACATTTCAATTGCCGATATGCGTTCCGTCGCGCAGAGACGGAACGCTTAATTGAAAAACAATTGTTGAGAACATTTTGTGTCAGCCCCGCTGACACAAATACTCTTGTTATATGCATACTTTATTTTTACGCAAACGCTGACTGCATTAACAGCAACAAAAAATGTTTGAAGAAAATAAACCACTTTAAAGCAACATATTTTTTGTCTGCTTTGAATTAAAACAACTTTGCAAATAATTGTTGAACAGAATTACAGATGCCGCTTTTACCAAACAATTTTAAACTGTCTCTTTTACCGAAGCTGATTAGAATTGTTGATGCCGAAGTTTTGAGCAAGTTGCATATAACGTTTCGCGTATTTGTGTTCGGCGGGATATTTGAAATTCGTCACGCCGATAACCACAGCTAAATTAATAAACAATTGCTGAAGTTGCATTTCAATTGCCGATCTGCGTTCCGTCGCGCAGAGACGGAACGCTTAATTGAAAAACAATTGTTGAGAACATTTATGTCAGCCCCGCTGACACAAATACTCTTGTTATATGCATACTTTATTTTTGTAAACGCTGACTGCATTAACAACAACAAAAAATGTTTGAAGAAAATAAACCACTTTAAAGCAAATACTTTTTGTCTGCCTTGAATTAAAACAACTTTGCAAATAATTGTTGAACAGAATTACAGATGCCACTTTTACCAAACAATTTTAAACTGTCCATTTTACCGAAGCTAGCGATGCGC